>DJGH01000010.1:1287-6449 GCA_002431635.1 Petrotoga sp. UBA5851 | reverse complement strand
GTGGCGACAAGGGGATCACCAGACAAATGCGAGGGGATGACCGGATATATCAAGCAGCAGGAAAAGCTCAGTGGCGGATCAATTGGAACACCGGCGTGGATAAAATGATTGACAGACAATCAGCTTTGGGATTAATAGTGCGGATAGCTTATTTTGTCCTTTTATCCTGAAGATATTCTGGTAAAGAGCGGATAAATTATATTACTACAAATAGATAGATGGTTGCTATGAACAAGGAATTGCGCAAGGCATTGGCACTGGATCAGATTTTTGAACTGATCACACTAGAGGGTGAAATGCTCTCTCAGGCGCGTCACGCCGGTCTGAAAGCTGAAACCGGCGATATAAACCGGTTGCGGGCAGATTATGCCCGGATCGGGGATTTGATGCGTCTTGCCACTGATAACGCCAGGCTACGCAAATTGGAATCGCTCCTGCCTCATTTTGGTGTGCCTGCTATTCCTCAGCCCGGCGATCTTCTTGGGATGGGTGAACTCTTTGAAATTAAAAGCTTTATCTATCACTATCGTCAACTTGTGGCATTTTGCCGTGAGCATAAACTAAGTAAGAACTACGATTTTCCGGAGCTTGAAGCGCTCTACAAAAAGCTCGATCCGGAGGGGCTGAATCTGCCGAGTTTCCGGCTATGCCCGGCATTTTCCGCAGAACTGGCAAAGCTCTACGGCAATCGAGACGAGCTGCAGCTAAAGCTTAAAACTCAGACTGCCAAAGACTTGAAAGCAGCAGCTAAGAGCCTTGAGCTTCCGCATCTCAAAGAAGAATTTGTGATCTCCCGCGCTCGTAAAGATCTGGCGGATAAACTAATCGCAAGCGGGCTCTACCACCTTGCCTCAGAGGATATTGCCAATCTGCGTTTCCGTCTGGCAGAAAGCGAGGAGTCAGCGCAAATTACGCAGCAACTTGCCAGCCTGCTAAAGGCGGTGAAAGCCGCGGAAGAGAAAGTACTGCAGAGCCTTACAGATAACATACTGTTCGCCAAAGAGCAGCTAAAGCTTGCAATAGAATCGGTATCTCGCTTCTCTTGGGATTTCTTGAGAGCAGAATTTGGAATCAGATACCACTGCTGTATTCCCAAGCTCGACGAGGCTGGCGCGATCCGGCTCAAAGCCGCTCGCAATCTGGCAACTCAGCTCTGTCTGGAGCAGCAAGGAAGGCAATATCAGGCGCAGGATCTGGATTTTGGCAGCCGGGTAAGCCTGATCACCGGACCCAATATGGGCGGGAAGACCAATATTTTGGTCACTTTGGGACAGNNACAGCACGCCCAGATGGCTCGACTGGCGATCCCCTTGGCATCAAAGGCAGCGGAACTACCAGTATTTGACCACGTATCATACAATTACAATCCGCATCAGGAAAATCTCAGCAGTTTTGGCAGGGAGATCATCGGGCTCAAACAAGCGCTTTCCGCAGGGCAGCGTAGTCTCATCCTGCTCGATGAATTTGCCAAGGGTACCAATCCCACCGAAGGCGAAGCATTGAGCTCTGCAGTGCTGCTACATCTGCTCGGAACGGATCATTATTGCGTTGCTGCCACGCACTTTACAGCTCCGGCTATGCTAAAGGATATTGCCCAGTACGTGATGGCGGGACGAAAGGAAGACTCCTTGGCAAAGCTCGCAGAACACAGTGACTTAGCGCAGCGTTTGAAGCTTTTATCAGAGGCTATGGATTACCGATTGATCCGGCTCAAAAAGAACCAGGCTCCTCCAATGGCGGCCATCCGGATTGCCCGGGCTTTAGGACTCCCCAAGGAGATATTGGATATTTTGGAAGGTATTAATGATTAGTATCAAAGAGGTTACAGAGCTGGCACTGGAAAGCGCCAGGATCATCTTGCAGAGCGGAGGTACCACAAATCGCTGCGAGAAGATTATGAGCCGGGTTTGCGCTGTCTTCGGCTATCACAAGACGGAGTCCTTCGTGACGCCTACCGGACTCTTCATCACAGTGATGGACAAGGATCATACCGCCAATACGCAGCTTATGCGCATTGAAACCAGGCGGATCGATCTGGGCAAGATCAGTCAATTGACCAGGTATATAAACGAGCTTTCCCAATGCGGCAAGAAAGGCAATTGTCCGGATTACTCCGAGGTGATGCGGCGCTTGAAAGAGATCGATGCCTTCAGTCCTTATCCGGAGTGGTTGAAGCTGCTTTTGGGCGGGCTAACCTCTGCCTGTTTCTGTCTGCTTTTTGGCGGTAGCTGGCTGGAGACGGGAGTGGCGTATCTGGTGGGTCTAATGGTGAGTATCCCGCTGCGCTATATCGCCATCCTGCAGGTCAATAGCTTCCTCACCAATGCCTTGGGAGCAGCTTTGATAGTGCTCTTTGCCAAGACTTTGGATCTTTATATCATTGGGATCAAGCTGGATACGATCATCATCGGGGGAATAATGCTCCTGGTGCCGGGGCTGGCGATTACCAATGCGATGCGCGATATGATGAGCGGTGATTTGGTCTCGGGAACAGCCAGGGCGATCGAAGCTTTCCTGATCTCGGTGGCAATTGCGGCAGGATCCGGCTCGATGCTAAAGATTTGGTCTCTGGTGGGGTACTAAAAATGCGGCCTTTTGATTCACTTACACTTATGCAGTTTCTATGGGCTGCGCTCTCCATCTTTGGTTTTGCTATCCGCACCAATCTCAAAGGCTTTAGCATCCTGCTTACAGCGCTGGGTGGGGGACTGTCCTGGGCCTTTTACCTGATTAGCCTGTACTATACCAAGNNAAGTCGCCGTTGCTTTCTGTGCTGATTTCGACTATATTGGTTTGTAGCTACTCGGAATTGGTGGCTCCCAGATTCAAGACGCCGGTCTCGGTATTTGTGATCTGCGCGATCATACCACTGGTGCCCGGAAGCGGGCTTTATTACACGATGCGGGCATATCTGGATCAAAATATGACAGAAGCTTCCTCCAGGATGTTGCAGACCTTGATGATCGCAGGCACAATCTCCATCGGAATCGCCATAGTCTCTTCGGTCACCAATCTTATCCACCGGGTAATGAATAAGTTATAGGAGATAATTATATATGTATAAATCAGTTAAACAGAGCCAGATGGAGGAGCGTATACTCAAGAGACTATCAGGGAAACCTCTTCAGGCAGCCGAACTACTGTTTGCGGATGAAGAACTGCAAGCTCTTCAGGAATACGCAAACATAGTGTCCATCAAGCGCCTGGGCTACAACGACCACGGTCCTGTCCATATGCGCAAGGCGACTTACTATACGATCAAGCTCTTCAGCTTGCTTACCGATGCAGGGATTCAGATGAATCTCGAGAAGGAAGGACTGGGAACTGCGGAAGATTCAATGGTAGCGGTGCTATTTGCCTCGCTCCTGCACGATCTGGGAATGTCCATTGCCCGGGATTCTCACGAGATGCTCTCCATCCAGCTTGCCACGCCTTATATCGAGAAAGTGCTCGATCAAGTATATCCCGAAGGTCCCCTGATCCTCAGGACAGCTCTGAAGTCACTCGCCATAGAAGGCATCTTTGGACATATGGCAAATCGCAAGATTCACTCTCTGGAAGCAGGACTTGTGCTGATCGGAGACGGTTGCGATATGGAAAAAGGACGCGCCCGCATCCCAAGTATGCTCTCAGGAGTGCCCAGGGTCGGCGATATTCACCGCACCTCAGCCAGCGCCATACAAAAGGTTAAGATCACCAAGGGAACAGAAAAGCCCATCAATATAACGGTTGAGATGAGTGCATCGGTCGGCTTCTTCCAGATCGAGGAAGTCTTCTTCCCCAAGATCAACATCAGCCCCGTCAAGCCCTACATCGAGCTCTACGCCGGAGTGCCCGAGCGTGAGATGCTCAAATATCTGTAAATCATATCTGATATAGAGGTAGATCAATGTCTCTTTTTAGGCTCTTTGTCATAATAGTCATATTGTCATTATGCGGCATCCTTGTCGCAGCACTCCCGGCTGAACTCACTGCCCAGGGCAATCCAGAGCTTTACAATAGCCTCAGGACCAAGGCATTAGGCAATCTCAACCTGCTTTCACGCCAACAACAGAGAGATTATACCCGCCTGCTGGATAGCTATCCCGATGCTTTGATGGCTTATCTGATAGCTTATGAGCCGGATAGCAACCTGGCAATGAGCAATCCCGGGAACATCCTCAGCAATTACCAGGCAAGCCTCGAAGTCCTGGAATACACCGGCTTGAACTATTCTCCTGAATTCTATCTCTCCTATGTGGCAAAGATTACCGTCTCGGACGAGACTATCTCCCTCTATCGCAAGAACTTCCTGGATAGCGGACTGCGCGAGATTCTGCACAACTATCCCGATGAGACCGAGCGTTATCGCCAGGTGGCTCTCTGGTGCGTGAAGAAGCTGCGCTTTCAGCCTACTTCCGGTAGGGATCAAAATCCCATCGATATTGCTTATTATTCGCTCACCGGACGCTGCGAAGAGATGCAGATTCTCTTTGTGGCAGCAGCCCGCACTGTGGGCATTCCGTCCCGTCCGGCTTCCACTCCCTGGTGGGCTCATATCGATAACAACCACGCCTGGGCAGAGATCTTTATCCAAGATGCCTGGCATTACACCGGCGATATGGATGCAGCTCATTTTCCGGATCAGACCTGGTTTAGCGGTATGATCGACAAGACAGTCCTGATTCTGGCGGATGGATCGATGGCAACCGAAGGCGAGGAAGTGCTGGGACGCGGGCGTTATGATACCTTGATCAATTCCACTAGAAACTATGCCAAAGAGCGCACCCGCACCATCAGAATCTCCTCAAAAAACGCCGATGGCACCGGCATTGCAGATCTTTTGATCACACCCCTGGTGTACAATTGGGGCAGCCTGCGTGCTATCACCAGTATCCAGGCAGATTCCACAGGAAGCAGGACTCTCAGCGTGGGCAGAGGAGCCTTTTTCCTGATGCTTTCCCGAGGTGAAGAGCGTGCTTTGGTGCCGATTGCGTCAGATCCCGGAAATCTGGATATTATTGCAGTTGTAGGCAATTACCAGCCAGAAGACGCTCCAGCAGGAGCTACTATTGCTCGCTTGAGTCGTGACAGACTGCCCGATCAGTATCTGGTGATGGATTATCCCGGCAACGAGATGATCTGGCAACAGGCTCCGGAAAGCTGGAACACCGCGGTAAACC
>DJGH01000010.1:0-1266 GCA_002431635.1 Petrotoga sp. UBA5851 | reverse complement strand
GATCGCAGAAAACCTGCAAGCCTTTGAAAACAGAACACTTCCATCTTGGTTTGAGCCTGTGGATAGCCTTTATACTCAGGTCTATCGCGAGACTCGGGGCAATTGGACTGCTTTCTTTAATTTCATTTCCCGGCATCGTCCACTCCCCCAGCCGTTTATTGAACTGCTGGCAAATGGAGATCCCTAACTGCTCTGGCAAGCTCAGAGCTGGCTCTTTGAAGCACTTTACAATTTCTATCTTGAACACCAACAGACCTTTGCAGCGCTTTCTGCGGAAGACCGCCAAATCCTCTTTGATCCCACCGTCTATTTCGAGGAATTACCCACCCCTCAGAGACCCTTTTCCCGCAATCCGACGCTCTACCCAAAGTTCTTTAGGGTGCGAGGTAACAGTGACTTACAAAAGACTCAGCGGGNNGGGTGATCGACAAGCTCTCCCGCCGCTTTGAGATAGATGCCTCCAAGGCTCTTTCCGGCTTGATTCCGCTGGACATTGCGGTCAAGCAGGACTACCTTTCCGGATATCAATTCCGCATCCTTGCCGTTTCTGCCTTGAGAGCAAATGGCATTCCTGCTCAGTTCAGCCGCATTCCGGACGCTATCGAAGTGCTCCTCGATGATGAGTGGCAGTATTATAATGTCAAGACCAATAGTATCTACGATCCTTCGCAAGACACTCAGGAAGAGAGCATTACGAAGAGAATCTGGATCGGTGATGCGGAAGGTTTACCGCTACAACTTTCCCCTGATCAGATGAAACTTTCCATCGTATCCGGACAGCAACTCTATCCCGTCAATCGTGAGTTAAATTACCTTGGCAATGGCTTTTACGAAGCATCCGTCCCTCCTGCCGGGATTTACCTGCAGATTGGCTATCGCGTTTCTGATTCCCGCACTATCTATGCCCTGGGCTGGCTGCGTCCCACGGAAGAAACCACCAGCTTTAGTTTGGAACAATACCCACGTAGCTGGTTGCCTGCCGAAGATGCTACCCTGGCGCTACTGGAAGGGGTTGATACACAGGGCTTTGATACAATCGTTCTGGGTCACGAAACCCANNCCCAAGAAAACAGTATCCGTATCCTGGAAAAACTAGGCAATCGCAGAGTCCTCTTTTTAGACTACTCCGAGTATATCCAAGCAACTGAGACGCATCGCATTGCGCCTGCCTGGCGGGATCTGGTCAAAGCCGACTACTGGAACTCTCAGCGCACCATCACTTTGATCCGCGATGGAGAGACCTGGCAATCCTATGAAGGTTTCTGG
>DJGH01000012.1:10372-10548 GCA_002431635.1 Petrotoga sp. UBA5851 | reverse complement strand
CTTATGCAGCCTTTCCTTTCAAAGGTTATTGTTGACAGAGTACTTTTGAACAAGGAGATTTCTCTGCTTGGTATTATCCTTGTTTCACTTGCTTTAATCACTTTGATCAGGGTTATTCTCGGATACTTTCGGGAGTATACCCTGGACTACCTTGGAGTACGTGTGGCAACGGATAT
>DJGH01000012.1:0-10326 GCA_002431635.1 Petrotoga sp. UBA5851 | reverse complement strand
CTTTCAAGTACTTCGATAATATGAATACCGGAGAGCTCATGTCAAGGTTAACCGAAGATGTGGATAATATATGGATGGCTTTGGCTTTTGGAATAAGTTTGTTTATTGAAAATTCCATATACTTTATCTTTGCAACAGCAATTCTTTTATATCTTAACTGGAAACTGGCTCTTATAAGTTTATGTATCATGCCATTTCTGGCATGGTTGGCCATGAAGCTTGAGAAAGATATAGAAAAAGCTTTTGATAAGATAAGCGATCATACGGTACACATAAACACCACCGCACAGGAGGATATTTCAGGTATAAGACTTGTAAAAGCTTTTGCCAGAGAAAAGCATGAAATTCTAAAATTTCTTAATCTGAATACGGTAAACTATACTCTGAACGTTGAAAAAACAAGGATCTGGGGAAAATACTATCCTTTGATAGAATTTCTTACCAATATCTCTATAGTTCTAGTCATTTCTTTCGGAGGAATGTTAGTAATAAAAGACGAAATTTCAGTCGGAACTCTTGTGGCTTTTAATGGATATCTTTCTATGCTTGTCTGGCCAATGAGAATGATGGGCTGGCTCACTAATGTCATTTCACAGGCAAACACCTCAGCAAAAAAAATCTTTGGCATCATGAATACCAAAGCTGATATAGAAAGTGCACAAGACTGTTTAAAACCACCAGAAATAAAAGGAGATGTCAGTTTTAAAAATGTTTCTTTCAAATACAATAACTCCTATGTTTTGAAAAATATAAATCTTAATATTAAAGCCGGATCTACCGTTGCCATCATGGGAACAACTGGTTCGGGAAAGACTTCCCTGGTAAGTCTTATCGGGAGATACTACGATGCGACAGAGGGATTAATTGAAATTGACGGCAAAGATATACGCGATCTGGATCTTGGCATTTTAAGAAGTTCTATGTCAGTTATTTTCCAGGATACTTTTCTTTTTTCCGATTCTATAGCTAACAACGTGGCTTTTTCTGTAAAAAACTCATCCATTCAGAGTATAAAAGATGCCTGCAAAATGGCATGCATAGATGATTTTATCTCAAGCCTTGAAAATGGTTATGAAACTGAAATAGGTGAAAGGGGAATAGGACTTTCGGGAGGTCAGAAGCAGCGTCTTTCTATTGCCAGGGCAATGATTAAAAAGTCTTCTATCCTTATACTTGATGATTCAACATCTGCATTAGATATGGAAACAGAGTTTCAACTTCTTAAAAACCTGAACGGTTTGAAAAACAAACCTACAACCTTTTTGATTGCGCACAGAATCTCGGCTGTTAAAAATGCTGACCTGATACTGTACCTTGAAGACGGTTGTATAAAGGAATACGGAACGCACAACTCTCTTCTCGAAATGAAAGGTAGATACTATCAGGTATACTCTGATCAGTTCAGAGATTACGAAGAGCTCGAATACACAGAGGAATTAGCATAACGGAGGTAAATAATGCCAAGAAATACAACATCTAAAGATGAAGATACTCTAAAAACTTCAAAATCATTGTTGGTTAAGCGTCTTTTTGCTTATATGAAACCATTCAAGCTTAAGATAACGGCGGTAATAATCTTAATGATTGTTGTTATGGGAATAAACTTAGTCAACCCTTATCTTTTGAAAGAAGCAATTGATAAGCATGTAACAAATAAAAATTACAACGGGTTGCTTATAATAGGAATTTTCTTTTCAGCTCTTAATGTTTTTTCAATGTTTTTATCCAGAGCTAGAATAAATATAATGTCGGAAGTATCGAATAAAATTGTGCTGAATATTCGTCAGGAACTTTATACACATATTCAGAAGCTTTCTTTTACTTTTTTTGATAACAGGCCTGTAGGAAAGATACTAGCACGAGTGGTCGGAGATGTAAATTCTCTTCAGCAACTGTTCTCGGATAGCGTTACCAATCTCATACCGGAAATACTCACTATAGTATGTACTCTTTTCTTGATGTTTTCCATAAACTTCAGGCTGACACTGGCAGCTGTCGCAACTCTCCCCCTTCTTATAGGCGGATTATTTTTCATAGAAACTTTTAGTAGAAAAAGGTGGCAGAACTACAGAAAGAAGAAATCAAATCTTAATGCCTTTATACATGAGGATTTTTCAGGAATAAAAGTTGTTCAGTCTTATAACATGGAGGAAAAAACCTCTTACAGCTTCAAAAATTATTGTGGTTCGATGATGAATTCTTTTATAAGGGCGGTAAGGCTAAATGATTTATTCTGGCCTATGGTGGAACTGTGCTCTGGAATAGGTATCGTTTTGGTATACTGGTCAAGTGTAAAACTGGTAAATACCGGTTCAATATCAATAGGAACTCTTGTGGCTTTTACCGCATATATTTCAATTTTCTGGCGGCCGATCATGAACATAACCAATTTCTATAATTCTTTAATAACGAATTTTGCCGCAGCAGAAAGAATCTTTGATATTCTTGATACAAAACCCGATATCGAAGATAAAGGTTCAGAGATCATTATGCCTCTTATAAACGGTAATGTACAGTTTAAAAATGTATCTTTTGGTTATGATGACGGAACTACTGTCCTTGATGATGTAAGCTTTAACGTTAAGGCAGGCGAAAAAATTGCTCTTGTTGGCCCTACGGGAGCAGGCAAAACCACTATAATAAATCTGATAAGCAGATTTTATGATACTAAAAAAGGAAATGTTTTAATTGACGGATATGACGTTAAAAATGTAGATCTTGAATCTCTACGATCACAGATGGGTATAATGCTCCAGGATACCTTCCTTTTTTCAATGTCTATAACAGACAACATACGTTACGGAAAACTTGATGCAAGCGATGAAGAAGTTATCAATGCTGCAAAAGCCGTCAATGCCCACGATTTTATTATGAAACTGGAAAAGGGATATGAAACCAATGTCAATGAAAGAGGATCAAGGCTTTCAGTAGGCCAGCGTCAGCTAATATCTTTTGCAAGAGCACTGCTGGCTGATCCCAGAATCCTGATTCTGGATGAAGCTACCTCCAATATAGATACCCAGACAGAACGTCTTGTCCAAAGCGGTATCAAAAAGCTTCTTCACGGAAGAACCTCTTTTGTAATTGCCCATCGTTTATCTACTATAAGAGACGCCGACAGAATTTTTTATGTTGATGATGGAAAAATAATTGAAAGCGGTACACACGCTGAGCTTCTAGCAAAAAAGAAGGCTTACTACGAGCTTTATATGTCGCAATACAAATTCATAAGTCAAGGTGCCTGATCAAAAAATAATCGTGCCCTAGGGCACGATTATTTTTGCTGAACTTCTCCCCGCTTTACCCTGGTTATTGTAAATACGGCAAGTCCAAAAAATATAAGACATATAAACATTAGTGAATTATAGTCGAACAAGTCTATTATTTTCCCGGAAAGCGGTGGTGCAATAATGTTCGCTGCCATTGAGAAAAAATAATACAGTCCTGTGTATCCTCCAGCTTTATCTGTCGTTGTCATATCAACAACCATAGGAAGAGAGTTTACGTTAACCATTGCCCAACCAACTCCTCCTGCAGCAAAAAGAGCAAAGAATATAGCAATAATAGCCTGAGTATCAAAAATCCTATTCTTTATGAGAGTACCCAGAATAATTGTTGAAACTGACATTACAAGAATAACAGATAATCCTATTATTATCGTTTTCTTCCTACCAATTTTTGATCCGATAAATCCTGCCGGAATAGAGAAAAGCATCAGTGTAAGCGAAAAAAAGCCAAGTATAAGTGCCCCTGTCGATTCTCCTACTCCTACGTAAAACTTCATATAGCTCGTAAAAAAAGTCTCTATGGCATTAAAGCCGATAAACCAGAATAAAATGGAAAAAAGCATAAAAAGGAGACTTTTTTCTTTTGAAAGAAAGACGTCCTTGAGATTGGAAATCAGATCAAGCATTCCTTTTTTTGCAGTGCCTTTTTTAGATTCTTCCCCTGTAACAACTGTATATTCCTGTGGTTCTTTAACGGTAAAGGCAACTATAAAACTGGCAATAAGCATAACAAATCCGCCGACCAGAAAAGGAAAAGATGGGTTTGCATCGTACATAGGCTTACCTGCGAAGTAAGCAAAAAGTGCACCGAGCCCTCCCATAAAATTTATTATTCCATTGGCCTGGCTTCTGTGTTTGGTAGGAGTTATATCTGGCATAAGAGCTACTACCGGAGCACGGAACAATGCCATTGAAAAGTTCATGAATATTATTGCAAGCATCATAAGCCAAAGAATACTCATATTTTTTACAAACGGTATCATGATAAAAAATACTGTTGCAATAGGTGCTCCAACAAGAATATACGGAATACGCCTTCCGAATCTTGATCTTGTCTTGTCACTCATAGCACCTATCAAAGGAAGCATTATTATGGCAAATATGTTATCAAAAGTCATGACAACCCCAACCATAAATGATGAAAGGTTAAAATCCTTAAGAAAGATAGGAACATAAGCATTATAAAGCGGCCAGATAATGCTTATACCAAAAAATCCAAAACCCAGAACAAACAACTTCCAGTACTTAAACTCCATAGAAAGCCCCCCTTTTAGAAGTATTTACAAATAGATTATATCATAATACTCTCTTAATACTTTGTTTTTATAAAGTATACCAAAAATGTACAAATTTTCTTTTTTATTTTTTTATTTGTGATATTATTGTCTATGATAGATTCTAAAATTGATTTTTATTCAGGAGAACGTATGTCAGAAAATCTTAACGAGTTTAAAAGCATACTTACAAAGTTATATCTTTCTGATCCTTGTTCCGTGCTTCCCAATCCTCTTTGGAAAACTTTTGGTCACCTGACTGATATTCAGACCGATATAAAATTAAAAGGTGATAATGTCACAAAGCTTCAGGCATTTAATCAGAGAGAGTTTATGGTATATTGGAGCAGCTTTTATGAAAGCCCCGATATACGTGAAGCTGTGAAAAAAGAGTTTCGGCTTGTGGTTATAAACCAAAAATACGAAAGTTTTTTCGATAAGCTAAGCTTCCCGATAATCATGAGATACTTCCGGCTGAAACATTCCGGAGCTGAGCTCTCTGCTGCCCTTTCTTCACAGTATTACTTTGAAGATGTGAATACTCAAAAAGACTGTCTTATAGTATCAGACTTCATAGGAAGATGTTATGAAAACATCAAACCCTCAGAAAAAAGAGTAAAAAGCTGGACAGAGACAGGTGTTTTTGACAACAGTTTATGGCTGTGGATTAAAGAAAAAGGAAGCGGCATTCCCATAGCGCTAGGCATCGGAGAAAGAGATACAGTAAATGGTGAAGGCAGTCTTGAGTACATTCAGGTGGATCCGGCCTTCAGAGGAAAAGGCATCTGCAAGGCTCTTGTAAACGAACTCGTACATCGACTTTATTCCAAAATAAGCATAGTAACCGTTTCCGGCGATCTCTACAACATTTCCAACTGTGAAGCGGTTTATAGAAAATGCAACTTTGAAGGAGATAATGTATGGTCTGTTTTAAAAAAATAATTATATTTTTTTCCTTTTTTATTTCCGGCATTATATTTTCATTTGATATTCCATATTCTCATCTTGAATATACAGAAATCATAGATTCTTTATCCTATAAAAACATTATTGATATCAGTACTGAGGATAGCAGTATCTGTCTTAATTTCAGTTGTCCAGGCAAAAAATATACTGTAATCTGTAACGAAGACCTTATGACTACTTACTCTTTTTTAAAAAATACCGAAAAAGATTCTTTCTATGAGATAGCCCTTGAGAACTACACGATACATATTACTTCCTACCAGAATGGATATGAAAACCACTATGAGTATCTATGGGATGGCAATACTCCATGGATCCAGGCCATAGAGCTATCTATGATAAATTTTATTAAGAGTGATAGCTCTTCTATGAAGTTCTGGCTTATAAACCCTTCGGACGGAAAGAAGATGGATATGATTGCTATAAAAGAAGGAACCTATCAGCTTGATGTATTAGGGAAAAAAGAAAAGTGTACCAAAGTAAGAGTCACTCTTGATAGTTTTCTTAGCATATTCTGGAGTGTAAATTACTGGTTCAGAAATACCGACGGTCTTTTTGTCCGATATGAAGGACTTAAAGGCGGACCAGCAAGTCCTAAAAAACAGATATTCATTCTTACTTACAATTAGAGGTGGTTTTTTTGAAATATAACTCCAAAGTGGATATAATAAATGCTCCGGTTGTATCGGCTCTTTTTAAAATATCATGGCCGATAATTCTTTCTAATATCCTTCACACTTTATATAATATAACTGACGCTTTTTTCCTTGGCAAACTCGGAAAAGATGAACTAGCAGCACCTACTGTAGCATATCCCATAGCTTTTGTATTTATGTCTCTGGCAATTGGTTTTTCTGCTGCAGGATCAACCATGGTTGCACAGTATACAGGCATGCAAAAAAAAGAAACAGCCGAAAAAGCGGCTGCACAGTCACTTATTACGACAGCTTTTCTTTCTGTTCTTTTCACACTGCCCGGGGTAATATTTTCACGTCAGATACTTCAATTTATGGGAATAACCGGAAATGTGCTTGTACTAGCGGATTCATACATGAAGATAGTTCTGCTTTCAACTCCCTTTTCCTTCATACTTGATCTTAATCTCGGGATAATGAGAGGCTGGGGTAACTCATTCATAGGACTTGTTTATACAGCCATTTCAGTTATTATAAACATGATTCTTGATCCGCTTCTGATATTTACTTTCAAGATGGGCGTCCTAGGGGCAGCTTGGGCAACTTTTATTTCTGTAGTCATCATTTCATTGTACTCGGTATATGTTATGCTTAAAGGAAAGTACGGTTTAAAAATGCATATACGTGATTTCAAACCTGACTTGAAAATCATAAAAAAGGTTATCGCCATAGGGTTGCCTCCTTCCTTGGGCAACTCTGTTACTTCTTTTGCTTTTTCAATAATTATGGCAATAGTTTCTGGATTCGGACCATCTTTCATAAGTGCTTACGGAATATTTGACAGAGTCAATGGGTTTATTGCAATGTTTGCAAGTGGAATAGGTATGGCAGTTACCACCATGGTGGGTCAGTTGCTTGGGGCAGATATGATAAAAAAAGCCGAAGAAACAGTAAAAAAGGCTGTTATACTGACTTTTACAGTAGTTCTTATCTTTTCAGTACTCCTGTTTTTTACAGGCGATACAATAACAAAATTTTTTATAGATGATCCAGAGGTAATTTCCATAGGCAAAACAATTTTTATGCTTGTTTCTTTCTCAAATCCTTTTTTTTCCGTTATGCTTATATATATGGGAGCTATTTCCGGATCAGGCCACACTATACAGTCTACTTTTATCGATGTGGCAAGGCTCTGGGCAGTAAGAGTCCCGCTTATAGCTTTTATGGCCAATGCTTATGGTATAAACGGTATATTCTACGCTATGATAATCAGTAATATAATGGCTCTGATTATTTCCCTGCTATTTTATTATCTTGGAAATTGGCGACAAAAAGTTATAAACTGATATTCTTAACAGTTATGGTATAATTTATATAAACTAACTCCTGCTCTGAGGTGCACAATGAAAAGAATTTCTTTTTTTCTGTCAGTTTTAATCATATCTTTTTTTCTTATATCATGCTCGGCTAACATTATTCCTATAGAAAAAACACTAAAACCGAATAATATTACAGAGTATTCGGCTATGGCTTCTTCGACATCATATGACCAAGCTTTTGCTTTTACCAAAGCAATACTTGTGGATGCGGTTTCAGAAGGTATTAAACTTGATCTTGAAGATAAATACGATAAAGAGTTTTACTTTTCATATCCATATATTACCAAAGAACTTTTCCTGAAAGAATTTCAAGAGTACTGTTCATCAGAATCGGTCAGGTACTTTGAAGAAACAGACTTCTCAGTCATAGAAAATAAAGTGTACGGTCAAAGCATCGTATTGAAAACAAGACTTTCACTTTCTCAGACTAAACATGATTTTATATTTTACTCTCTTGTTTGTGAATATCTCATAAGTAAAAATTTAATTTACACTGGCAGTAGACTGATCACAGAGCATAACCTTAATGTATCGGAACCCGTTTCAAAAAAAGTTAAAGAAGAAGTATCAGAGCTCCACATACTTGAAGAAAGCATTATTGCAAAAATAAATATCAAGGATTATTATGGTGCATTTTCAGATCTTCTTTTGCTAAAATCGACAGCCGCAGATAATCCTAACTACGACAAATATTATTCGGATATAAAAGCTTTTTTTGATCAGATTCAAGTTGATATCTCCTACCCTCAAGGAATCTTACTTGATGATGAAACATCCGCATACATTAGAGTACAGGCACCAGAGTATACAGGTTTGATAGGCTTTGAAATTACAGGGCACAATGTGGAGTTTACAAGCAAAAAAGTATTTTTTTCTGATTCTTCAAAAGATTTTACTTTTAAGATTTCAAAGTACAGCCAGGAATATTCTGTTACTTTAAGTATACGTGATATTTTCAGGAAAACTTTCATACTTAATCCTGATATTCATATTCTCAGACAGAGACAGATAATAAACAAGGTGTTTTTTATTCCCCACTCATCTGCAAAAACAGACAATCTTCCTGCAGATGCATTGATAACTACTCCGCAGGTTTCTCCGCCTGTGGAAGAGGTTCTTATTGAGGATTATTACAATTTTCCGAAAAACGATTACACTGATCTCAAAGTCATGGGAAAACCTAGACAGTACGTATACATATTTTCTTATAAAAATGATAAAGTCTATCTTATACAGAATGAACTTATAAATAACAGTTATACTTATCTTTCAAATTCATCCGAGACACTTCTTAGATTTAAGCTTGAACCTCAAAGCAACACTCTTTTTATAATATTCACTTTTTCAGCTTTTAAATCTACAAGTGACTACTCCTTGGTTGAATTCAGAAACTTACTGTTTCAAAATATGGCAGATTATATAGAAATTAAGATAGAATAACTTTCTGAATAGATACGTTATTCTTTCTGAACTTGATCAAATAATGCCAGATTTAGTTCAAGAGTTGAATCTTTCATTATATCTCTCATAGCACTTCGATAATCTTCTGCAGCCAGTTGTGGAATGAGTTTTTCTTTAGCAATCAATGCCAAGAGTACTATATTTTGCATTCTTATATCAGGAATATCTTTCTTAAAAGTTCTGAATACTTTAATACCCCTTTCTTCAGCTATGTTCTGAATATCTATTGTGCTTACATTTTTTTCTCTGGTCAACCTCACATTAAGCGGTTGCCATGACGTATCGTAATATACAAGAGTTCCGTTATCTTTCAGCTGATCATTCATGCCCCTCATAGCCTCATTACGTTCCAGCGAAACAACCATATCTGCAGAATTGGACATTATTATGGGCGAATATACATTTGTTCCCAAACGCAAGTGAGAACTGACAGTACCTCCCCGCTGAGCAAGGCCATGCGTTTCAACGGATTTTACCTTGTAGCCACAGTAATCACAGGCCCTCAGCAGCAACTCACTTAAAACACCTATTCCTTGTCCTCCTACTCCGATTATGAATATTTCATATCTGTTATTGGTTATCATCCTTATCCTCCTTGTCTTCATATCCGATAGCTCCATGAGGGCAGACCTGTAGACACGAACCGTCTCCTATGCACAACTCTTCATTTACAAAAACTTCAGAACCCTTGCCTCTCTGATATGAAGGGCATGCGAACTCATTTATACAAAAATTTTCAAGAACACATTTTGTACTGATGATCTTTACAGTCTTATTTTTATATACTCCTCTCCTTTTTTTCTCTTTAACAAATTTAAGCATACACGGATGCTTAGCGATAACTATGCTAAACTCTTCGTTTTTTAAGGCCTGTTTTATGATTTGCTCCAGATTTTTCTGATCATACGCATCAGTTTCATAGATATTTTTTATTCCTAAGCCTGTCAATAGATTTTTTATAGGAACAGCTTGACATACATCACTAAAATTTTTTCCGACAGCAGGATGATTCTGATGACGNNAGTCATAGCAGTAGTGCCGTTTTCCATTATTACCAAAAGAATATTATGATTATTGTAAATTGCATTTACTATGCCGGGAATACCTGCATGAAAAAGCGTTGAGTCTCCTATAAAAGCGACAACCTTGGAGTTCCTGTCAAAAAGTGAAAGCCCGCTTGCGGTAGCTGAAGAATGACCCATTGAAAGAAGCACTTCTCCCATATTATACGGAGGAAAGCTTCCCAAGGTATGGCATCCGATATCCGCTACTGTGATATTTTCTTTCGATAGGGCTTTTTTTATTGCATAAAATGCAGATCTAT
>DJGH01000023.1:4197-20106 GCA_002431635.1 Petrotoga sp. UBA5851 | reverse complement strand
AGATAAATATTAATGTATAAAATATTATACTCTCTTTTACAAAAAAATACCATTGCATATCATATATAAAAAAAACACTTCAAACTTTAATGTCTGAAGTGCTTTTAGGGATTTAAACCAGTTGATTCAGTGTGTTTTCAAGTTCTTTTACCATTTTCAGTATGTTTCCTGCATTGATTGTCAAGCATGGGTCAAAACGTAAAACATTAAATACCGCATTAGCACCAATAAGGAATCCTTTTTCAAACATCATGGCAGAAATACCTGCCACGTCTGCCGTGCGTTCAAACTCAACGGCGTACATCATTCCGCGACCGCGTACATCTTTTATGCACTGAAACTTTTCTTTGAGATTCATAAGCTCTTTTGAGAGAAGCTTTCCTTTAACGGCAGATGATCTGATAAGCTCTTTTTCTTCAAATTCTTTTATTACCGCCGATACAACGGCTCCTCCCAATGGATCGTTCTGATGTGACTGTACATGTCCCAGCCCCTTTCCGTCTGCTGCTCTGGCAACTTCGTCTGTCATGGCTGCGGCGCTAACCGGATAACCGTTTCCTATGCCCTTTCCCATGCAGACTATGTCCGGTATTATATCATAATGCTGAAATCCGAACCATCTTCCTGTACGACCGTAACCGGTTGTTACCTCGTTGCTTACAACATAACCCCCTGAGAGCTTTACTCTTTGACTAAGCTGCTGTACGAGTTTTTCATGTGGAAAGAGCACTCTTCCGCTCGCCGATCCTAATTCAAATATACAACATGCAACCTGTGAAAAATCAATTTCTGAAAAAAAGCTCTCAGGATTTTTTTCATCGTAGGAGGTAAAATCCTTCTTTATGATGCACTCTTCGTTCTTATAATTTCCTGTTGTTCCGAGTGCTGAATAATAGGAGTTGCTGAACATAATTGCTTTTTTTCTGCCTGTTGCAGCAAATGAAAGCTTAAGACCCATTTCAACAGCTTCGCTTCCGGAAGTGAGAAAAACTACCTTTCCGTTTTTTATGCCTGTTATCCTTAAAAGATCATCAGCTGCTTTTTTACTTACGTAGTTTACTAACTTGGTATGCAGATGGGTCACTTTGTCTAACTGATCTTTTATAGCCTGGTTTACTCTATCGTTTGAATGTCCGAGCGCACAGCACCAGATACCGGATTCAAAGTCAATATACTCTTTTGAAGATGCATCGTACATATATTCATCTTTTGCTTTTACTATGTCCTGTTCAAAATGAGGAGCGGTGTAAAAAATATTATCAGTCATAATTTTCTCCTTTTCAATGCATAGGGTATATGTCATGGATTACTTTGCTTATTGAATCCACAGCTTTTTCGATTTCTTCCTCATTCAGCTTTGCTATTGAGAGTCTGAACTGCACTTTTTCCTGATGTTTGAAAAAGAAATCATTTCCATTGTAAGGACTTATGCCGTGGTTGAGAAATATCTGGTGAACCTTTTGGATATTTGATTTTGTATTATTAAAGGTTATCATCGATGTATAACCGCCTAAAGGCTTCGTCCATGAAACATCCGGATTTTTAATGACCTTGTTCATCTGTGAAAGAAAAACAGACATTCTTTTTTTGTAAATTCTCTTGAGTTTTCTTATATGCTCATCAAAATATCCCCTCTGGCAAAACTCAAAGGCGGCCGCCTGCATTATCTGTCCGGAAGATATATCTGAGCAGTTTTTAAGGAACGTTATCCTGTCAATCAGTGGTTTATCAGCAACAATCCAGCCTATTCTCATACCCGGGAAAAGAACTTTTGAAAAGCTTCCCGTATAGATGACTGTTTTGGAAGTATCCATGGCTTTTATTGAAAGAGGTGATTTTCCAAAGTACTTCATCTCTTCTTCAAATCCGTCTTCTATTATAGGTATCTTGAGTTCCTGGCATTTTTTAAGAAGATTTTCCCTGTCCTGTTGACTCATGGTGTACCCCGTTGGGTTTTGAAAGTTAGGAGTTGTGTAGAAAAAAGACGGTTTTTCACATTTTTCAAGAAATGAAAAGTCGTATCCCCCGGTCTCGTTAAGAGCCAACTCCTGTACATTACATCGGCGCATACGCAAAAAATTGTAAAGACTTGCATAAGTGGGTGATTCTGCGGCAACGGTGCTTCCGTCAGAAAGCAGCAGTCTGGTTATAAGATCCAGTGAGTTTTGAGAACCGTTGGTAATAATTATTTCGTTTATGTCTGCCTGTATACCATGTTTTTTAAGGTGTGCAGATAAAAAGGTTCTAAGCGGCAGGTATCCCTTTATATCCGAATAGGAAAACATTTTGGACATATTTTCTTTTACTGCAGCATTGAAAGCTACTTTAAAAGTCTTAACAGGATAAAGCCGCTCATCAGGCGATATGGATTTCATATCCAGAAACTCCCTAGGAAAGGTAAGATTCTTTTCATAGCTGGTGGCATCCCATGTATAAAGCTCATTAATTCTCTTATCAATACAGTTATTCCAGTCTATTGCGGCTTTTACTGAAGGTTCGTTCTTCAATGGATATGTTCTTTTTCTTCGGACAAAGGTATATGAGCCGGGATTGCTTTGTATATAGCCTGTAACCCAAAGCTCTTCATATGCAAGATAAACCGTGGAGCGGTTTACTCCAAGTTTTTCAGCCAGTTCGCGTGTGGAGGGAAGCTTTTCCCCCGGTCTGAGATCACCGTTATCTATAAGTTCACGCATTTTTTCAACAATCTGTTGGTATACAGGAGTGTCAAGGTTTCGGTCTATATTTATTAGTATCATCAGATCCATCCTCTTTTGATTTTATGATACTATTATAGAACAAAACTTTCTTTATGAAAACAGCCGGTTGATATATTTTTTTACCAACCGGTTTTAACATGTTAGTTACGTAAAAACCTAGACATTATGGCATATAATTTATTGAAAAAGTTTTTAATTATTATCCTACGGGGAGGGATTGATATCAGGCTGCTTATTATACGTCATGGACAGTCTCAGGCGGATATAGAAAAACGACACGAAGGAAGAGCCGATTTTCCGCTTACCAAGCTTGGAATTAAACAGGCAGGACTGCTTTCAAGATGGATAGCTAAAAACTATCTTCCGGATTATATTTTAAGCAGTACATTGAAAAGAGCGGCGCAGACAGCCGGGCTTATAGGAACAGAAACAGGGGTAAAGGTAGAAAGTATGAGCGAGTTGATGGAGTTTAACAACGGCCTGCTGGCAGGACTATCTTTTGAAGAGGCTGCCGCAAAGTATCCGCGTCCTGCAGTAAAAAACCTGCACGATAAAATATATGAGCAGGAGTCTATGATAGAGTTCAGGAGCCGTGCCGAAGTAGTCCTATCAAGAATTATGCATGAATTTCCACAGGATAAAACAGTAGCTGTTGTTACTCACGGAGGAATGATAAACATGCTTTTCAGGAGTTTCATTAATCTGCCGTTAGTGACAGAAGTATCGGTTAATACATCTGATACGGGGGTTCATCTTTGGACATGGGAAGAAGGCAAAAGGCATATAATTTTTATGAACCGTACGG
The DNA here is from genome assembly GCA_002431635.1 of Petrotoga sp. UBA5851. Taxonomy (GTDB): domain Bacteria; phylum Thermotogota; class Thermotogae; order Petrotogales; family Petrotogaceae; genus UBA5851. The sequence continues at coordinate 16,581 of DJGH01000023.1, read as the reverse complement.
ATCATCTTATAGAATCTGGCATATAACAATAATAAACCGACCTGCTTAATGCAGGCCGGTTTTAGTAGGATTTCTGAAAATTAAAGCTTATCTATTTCATTTTTAATAAAGCCTACCAGTTCTTTTATATACTCATATGAGAAATCAAACTTAATTCCTGCGGTTTGGTATATCTCTGGAATCGGCTTGGAATAACCTAGTTTCAATGCATTGTGATACTGTTCGATAGCTTTTTCTCCATTTTCCTTATAATTTTTGAAAACCGCTATTGCTCCAAGCTGAGCCATCGCATACTCTATGTAGTAGAAGGGAACTTCAAAGATATGAAGCTGTCTGAGCCACCTTAAAGCTTTTTCTTTTTCGTAACCGCTGTAATTTTCTCCGTAATTAAANNNTAAATCTGTCCATAAGACCGGCGAAGTATGCATCTCTTTGATCGGCATTGTGATTGGTGGTATATATCCACTGCTGGAATGCATCAACCGTCATAGCCCATGGCAGAATATTCAGAGTACTCATCAGTCCTTCTTTCTTTGCTTTTTTTATATCTGCTCTGTCTTTATAGTATTCGTCAAGGTAGTCCATGGTTATCAGTTCCATTGACATGGATGCAAGCTCCGCTACTTCAGAGGGATACCTCTTATAAACATTGTAAGGAATGTGCTTACATGAAAAACCGTGCATAGCGTGACCTGATTCGTGGAGCAGGGTTATCACATTTGCGTGGATTCCTACAGCATTCATGAATATAAAAGATCCTCCATACTCGGGCAGCTGAGTGTTGTAACCTCCGGGAGCTTTTCCCTTACGGTTTTCAAGATCCAAAAAACCTGTATTTTTCATCAATTCAAGATTTTTTCCGAACTCGGGTTTTACCTTGTGCAGTATTTTTATAGCGTTGTCTACAAACTCATCGTTGTTTTTATAAGGTTTAAGAGTTATACCGTCTTCGTCAGCTGCTGTGTCCCATGGGCGTAAAGTATCGATTCCTAGCTTTTGGCGCTTGGCTTCAAAAAGCTCTTTTAAGATGGGAAGGACAGCCTTTTCAACCGAGGAATGAAATTCGTAAAGATCCTCTGGGGTATAATCAAATCTCTCCTTGGTAAAGTGCTTATAATCACGGTAATTTGAAAAACCAAGATTTTTTGCTTTTTCAACACGAACCTCCATAAGGCTGTCAAACAGTTCTTCAAGCTCATCTCTTTTACCTGAGATAAGACCGTTTATTTTTTCCCATGCTTGCTGGCGAACTGTTCTGTCAGGATCCTTAAGATAGACAGACAGCTGGGTTATGGTTCTTTCTTTTCCCATAAACTCCGTACTTAGTTTGGAGATAATCTCACCATACTTTGAAGAAAGTTTATTTTCCTTTGCATCAAGCGGAATGTTTTTTTCACAGAAAGACTCTATCTTTCTTGAGATAAGCTTGTTCATATGATCATATTCTTTTCCAAGTTCTTTTCTGTAAGGACTTTCATAAAATCTCTTGTTTATCAGAAACTCGTACTTTGAAGAAGGAGCCTGTATCTCCGAGAAAAACTTATTGTAATCCTCATGGTTTTCAGGTTTATCGGCATAACAAGTCATTTTTATGTACTTTTCTGTTGAAACCTGGGCTATTATAGAATAAAACTCACTGAATTTTTCCATAAAAACCATAAGTGCCTGTTTAGAATTTATAGGCTCTTCAAGAAGCTTTTTGAACTCTTTTTCAACTGTTTCCCACGAGGTTACTTCAAGATTTTCAGGATAAAACTTCCTGATCCTTTTTCCTAATTTTTCATCTGTAAACAAAGTAATCCCTCCCCTTTTAAATTAGGTAAGTGAATCTTTTTTGGTTCAATTATAACATACAGGAAAGAGCTGTTTAAAAGTGCACAATTTGGAAGTTTTATGAGTTAAATGCAGATAATCTCATCTTACAATCAAAAAAAAGCTTCAAAAAGGCTTTTTTTTGATTGTAACTTTAGTTATAATACAAGTAATATACAAAAGATTGTACATTGATTTTTTTTGATCAGCAAAATACAAAATTTTGTACGATGAGGATTATAATATGGCTTTGAACAGTGAATTAATGCAAAAAAACGGATTGATGGCAACACTTTTGGCAAGGGAGTTTATAACCAAAAAAATTGATGACAGAATAAATACCGTGTCTTATTATGCCCAGAAGTACTCTTATGGAAGAGGCACCGTTCAGAATGCCATGGGTTATCTTAAAGAAGCTGGAGCTGTTGAACTTGTTTCACGCGGACATATGGGAACTTTTATAAAATCACTTGATTATGAAAAGCTGTGGGTCCTTACCTCTTGGGAAACGCTTATGGGAGTTATGCCGCTTCCTTATTCGAGACTTTATGAAGGACTTGCGACCGGTCTTTATAAAAGTGCCCAATTGAGGAAGATACCGTTTACACTTTCTTATATGCGGGGAGCAAAAAACAGGATAGATGCGCTTCAAAGAGACAGGTACGACTTTGCTGTCATATCCAAGTTCGCATATATCAAGAGCATTGATACGGCAGAGATAGAAATGGTAATGGATTTTGGCAAATACTCATATGTAAACGAACACGCAGTTGTTTTTTCGCAGGATAAAAATGAGATACAGGACGGTATGATAATCGGTATTGATAAATCTTCGCCTGACCTTTACTATCTTACGCTTGAGGTCTGCAAGGGAAAGAAAGTAATTTTTAAAGAACTGCCATATAATCAGATACTTACAAAACTTCTGAATAAAGAACTTTCAGCTGCAATATGGAATATGGATGAAATAAACGACAGGAAGATAGAAATAAATACTATGAAAATAGAGCTCGAAGGCTTTAATATGGAAGATACCAATGCGGTTATTGTTGTTAAAAAAGGAAACGATGGAGTTAAAAATCTCCTGCTTCAGGTTCTTGAGATAAAAAAGGTTGCAGAGTACCAGAAAAAAGTTCTTACAGGTAAGATGATTCCCAACTACTGATTTTCGGAGGCAATAATGGATTTATTTTTAAGGCTCAATATTCTTAAGGATTCTGGACAGATAGACCAGCATATTTTTGACAGTATATCCGAGTTTATATCTTTATTCAAACAGCTTCACAACATTACTCTTACGGAAGAAAACGGTGCAATGCTCATAACTCATCTTTGTATTGCCCTGGACAGAATAAAAAAAGGAAAGACTGTAAACAGTCTTGAAACAGATATATATGAGGAAATTACAGATGACTGTAATTTTGAGAAAGCAGTAAAGGCAACGGACGGATTGGAAAAGATTTTTGGCGTTTCAATACCTGATGATGAAAGGGGTTATATATACATGCACCTTTGTGTGCTATTAAAACAAGCTGAGTAGAAAGGAGCTGTCAAGTTGCTTAATATCGTAGTAGGCGGCCAGATCGACAAGGATATGGTTGCCAGAAAAATAAGGGAAATCGGAAAGGAAAAAGTTTCGGTTGTTATCATGTCGGATATTCAGGCGGCAATGGCCATAAAAGCCGGAAGTGCCGATTATTATTTCGGCGCATGCAACACCGGCGGAGGCGGTGCGCTTGCCATGGCTATTGCGTTGCTAGGTATGAACCTCTGTGCGACGGTTTCTATGCCTGGAAAGATTAAAAGCGATACAGAAATTCAAAATGAGGTCAAAAACGGGAAAAAAGCGTTCGGTTTTACTCCGCAGCATGCCGATCAGGTACTTCCCGTTATAATGAAAGAGATCCTAAAATAACTCTAGGGGGTAAGTCTATGGGATACGTATTAATAGCTCTGATTGGGTGTATGGCGGCAATTCTTGCCAATAAGGGCGTAGCAGTTTTCAACGATGGATTAAGGCCTATAATGCCTGAGTATCTTGAAGGCAGAATGGACAAAAAGGCACTTGCAGCAACCAGTTTTGCATTGAGCTTCGGATTGGTTATAGGGTTTGGAATTCCAGTTTCAATAGCAGCAACCATAATCCTTATTCACTCTGTGCTTCTGGGAACAGATATAATAGGTACATGGTCTCCTTCCGGTAAAAAAGGAATGATAATAGCCGGTGTTGTCGGAGCATTGTATGGTCTTGGAATCATGGTAGGTCTGCAGGTTATAGTAGATGTTTTTGCCAAACTTCCTGTGAACTTCCTTTCAAATCTCGGAAAGGTTGGAGATCCTATAATAGCTGCGTTTGCAGTTTTTCCGGCAATAGTTGTAGGTTATCAGTACGGTGTTAAACACGGTCTTTTCACACTGGTAGTCTCTTTCATTGTGAGACAGATAGTTCAGTACTATGGAGTGTTTAAAGTAGGCACATCCAGTATAGCTCTCAACCCAGAAGGTATGGCACTGCTTGCAGGTATGATCATCATGATAATCTATGCCATGAGGGAAAAAGCCGAGCCGGATTCAAAGGGTATTGACTATAAAGGTCTATTTGGAGACAGGGTTTCAAGAATCAAGAAAAATATAGTATGGCTTTCTATAATGGGAGGACTTGTAGCCGCTGCAACAAGCTACGGAATACTTGCAGGCGATCCTATTTCTCTCAATCTTCTTAAAGACGGTAAAAACGCTGAAGCAGCCCTTACTGCTTTTGCCAGAGGTATAGGTTTTATTCCTTTAGTTGCAACAACCGCTCTTGCAACAGGGGTTTACGGTCCAGTCGGAATGACATTCGTATTTGTGGTGGGTATACTTACCAAAAATGCACTGCTTGCATTTATTCTGGGTGCAGCGGTAATCGTTCTTGAAGTATTTCTTTTGGGTGCCCTCGCCAAACTTTTGGATAAGTTCCCGGGCATGAGAAAAGCAGGGGACAACATAAGAACTGCTATGAGTAAAGTTCTTGAAGTAGCTCTTCTTGTCGGTGGTATGATAGCTGCAAACGCAATGGCTCCTAAACTGGGATTCTTTGTTGTAGTGGGTCTGTATGTACTTAATAAAGTTTCCAAAAAGCCAATTGTTGATATGGCGGTTGGACCTGTCGGAGCAATAATAGTTGGAATACTTATAAACATTCTTTCAGTAATAGGTCTTTATAAGGTATAAATGAAATGGAGGCTTTATGCCTCCATTTTTAAAATAAGGTGTGGCTATGGATAAAAGAGAAGAACTTATTTACAGCATATATAAAAAACAGCTCAGAGCCTTTGAGTTTTTGGGAACCACTATAGAAAAAATCAACCATGATGTTCCGGATATACTGACAGAAAAAATGGAAAGATGGCAAAAAGTTTATCTTATGGGAGTAAAGAACAGCTCCGGGGTTAATGAGAGAGCCGTTAAAAAACTTTCCCAAGCCAACTTTATATTTAATACGCTGGACAAGATGTCCGACGGCGGACGTGCCGTTGATGTGAATCTGCGTAATCCGTTTTCCGCCGGCATAATGACCGGGTCTTCATCGGCAGGTGCGGTAAATGTTCTTTATGGAATAAACGATATTGCTCTGGCCACAGATGGAGGGGGATCGGTTTTGGGTCCGGCATTTTCCCTGAACCTTTTTTCCTGTCTTCTTAAAGGCCTTGGTTATCAGGCACAGTCTAAAAAAAAGTCTACCGACGGGATAGAATTTTCTGCGGGAACAGGATTGATTTCATATGATTACAGCATAATGAAAGAAGCAGTAAAAGTTTTGACCGGGGAGTATGGCTCTGATACTGGAAAAATTACCGTTGCAGTTCCATGTAACCTTACATCGCCTGACGGAAAAAATCATATGGAGCTTTTGTCAGGTGTGCTGGACGGTGTAGAAAATTTGGAAGTAAGAGAGTTTGAGTATCCTGATTTTATGGACAGGGAAAGCTCTATAAAAGCTATGAAAGTGATATTTGCCAATGCAGATGTTGTAGTGTGTGCCGAAGGTCCGGTTGATACTATGGGCATAGGTGACAGTGTGTATGGAAGTTTTTCGGATACCAAGGCAAGTCAGGCCAGATCCGGTAAAAATCTTCTCAGGATCGCCAACATGCTTAACTGCAGTGCTGTAGGCATTCCATGTGATGTTTTTTCAAAAGGGATTCTTCTGTGTGCTTCAAGCGGAGCAGCATGTTTTTCAAAACTTATCTCCCTTGCGGATCATACAGCCTATAAATTTATGCAAAGTAGTCTTGTGCAAGAGTACTTTCACAGATCTTTTCTGAGAAGACATAACGAATATACTTTCAAGGACGGTGACTGAAAATTTTAAAAGACGGATATACATATATGCACGAACATATGAAGCTTGATCTTTCAGGTATAAAAAAGGATGAAGATTGCAGACTTGACTGCTACGAACAAACCAGATCCGAAGTATCCGAGCTTAAGGAAAAAAATGTTTCAAATATAGTTGAAGTGACTAATATAGGTATGGGAAGAGACATCAGTTATGTAATAAAGCTGATGGAAGAGACAGGGATGAACTTTATTTTTTCAACCGGTTTTTATAAAGATCCTTTTCTTCCTCTGTATGTCAAGGACAAGAGTGAAAAAGAGCTTTGCGGAATAATGGAGGATGAGATACTTAGAGGCATAGAGGGAAGCGGAGTACACGCCGGGATAATAGGAGAGGTCGGAACATCACTTGATACAATTACCCCCTCCGAGCTCAAAGTTCTTAAAGCTGCCTGCATGGCTCATAATAACACAGGAGTGCCCATAACCACGCATACTACTCTTGGCACTATGGCTATTGAACAGATAAGTATATTCAAAGAGTACGGAGCTGATCTGAATAAGATAATAATAGGGCATACAGACTTAAAAGGAGACGCACAGTATATAAAAAAGATAATCAATCTGGGTCCTTACGTAGAGATAGACACAGTAGGAAAAGAAAACTACCTTAGTGATGAAAAACGTCTGGAAGTGGTTCATTATCTTTGCAGCCAGGGATATTCCGAAAGAATGGTGCTTTCAATGGACATAACAAGAAAGTCACATATGAAAGCTTTCGGTGGTAAGGGGTACAGTTATCTTCTTGATTTTTTCGTTCCGCAGCTCAGAAAGGCAGGAACCAGGGAGGAAGATATTCAGAATATGCTGAAAAACAATCCATTGAAGATTTTTGGGAGTGATGTGTTTTGATATTTAATACGTATCCTTTGGAATCCTTGACAGTTGAACAGGCAAAAGAGCTCCAGTTCAGGATGATAGAGTGCATAACCCACAACTTTACTGGAAAAGAGATATTAAACCGCGGCGATCTTGGGGTTGCTTTAGATATTAATATGCCCCATACCACCAAACAGGCCGAAAAAGCCATAAGTGATTTTTTTGATGTACAGTCGGCAATCCTTGTAAGAGGCGCAGGAACAGGAGCTATAAGATGGGCCATGATTTCCTGTCTTTCTCCTGCAGATACAGTGCTTATACATGACGCTCCGGTTTATCCTACCACAGACGTAACCATAAAAAACATGGGGCTTAAGGTCATATGTGCAGATTTTAATAAAATTGAGGACATAAAAGAAAAGGTGCAATGTAATCCCCAGATAAACGGGGTACTCATCCAGCATACACGCCAGAAGATAGATGACAGCTACAGTCTGCAGGAAGTTATCCGGTGTATAAAAAGCGAAAGGCCTGGGCTTACAGTTATTGTAGATGATAATTATGCTGTTATGAAAACTCCCAAAACTGGTGTACAGTGTGGAGCTGATCTTTCGGCTTTTTCAGCGTTCAAACTTCTTGGACCCGAGGGAGTAGGATGTATTACCGGTAAAAAGGAGTTTATAGATAAAATAAGGTCAATGAACTATTCGGGGGGCGGACAGGTTCAGGGCCATGAAGCATTGGATGCTCTCAGCGGCATGATCTATGCCCCGGTAAGCTTGGCCATACAGGCCGAAGTAATCCAGGAGGTTTTTGAGTATATAAACTCCGGAAATATAAAAGGGGTAAAAAAAGCATATATTGCCAATGCACAATCTAAAGTGCTTTTGGTTGAATTCTACGAAGATATCGCAGCAAAGGTTCTTGTACTTGCTCAGGAGCTTGGGGCGATTCCAAATCCTGTAGGTTCAGAGTCAAAGTATGAGTTTTGTCCTCTTTTTTACAGAATTTCCGGTACATTCAGGCAGGCAGATCCTTCACTTGAAAAAAGGATGATAAGGATAAATCCTATGCGCAGCGGTGCCAAAACCATCATAAGAATACTTGAACAGTCGGTTTCTTCCGTAATGAGGGTGAGGTGACGCCATGTTCCTGGAAAAAACCATTAAAAGAAACCCGCAGCTTATACAGGCTGCTTTTGATCTTCACCAAAGCGGCCAGATATCGCCCGACACCTATCTAATAGATATCAACACTTTAGTTATTAATGCCCGTAAGATAAAAGATGAAGCTGATAAATGCGGAGTAAAGCTTTACTTTATGACCAAGCAGCTTGGAAGAAATCCTCTGATTGCATCAAGAATTTCAGAGATAGGCTATGAGGGAGCAGTTACAGTTGATTTCAGGGAAGCCCAAAACCTTATCGAAAATAACATAAAAATTGGAAATGTCGGACATCTTGTACAGATTCCCCACAATAGTATAAAAAAGATTCTTATGGCTGATCCTTTGATAGTTACGGTTTATTCATACCAGAAGATAAGAGAGATAGACGAGCAAGCCTGCGCTTTGGGAAAAGTACAAGATATAATGCTGCGGGTATATGACGACAAGGATGAGATATATCCTTCACAAAATGCCGGGTTCAGGCTTGAAGAGCTTTCAGGGCTTATAAATAGTATAAAAAAACTCAAAAATGTAAAACTTACCGGACTGACCTCTTTTCCCTGTTTTATATACGATGAAAAACAGAAAGATATTATGCCTACGCACAATGTGCTTACGCTGAAAAAAGCAGAGGAGATCTGTATTAGGAACGGTATTTCACTAACCCAGATAAATATGCCGTCCGTTACCTGTGTCCGCACAGTTCAAAAAATATCGGACATGGGAGGAACACATGGGGAACCGGGCCACGGGCTTACGGGAACTACGCCTATGCACAGGGACTTTGACCTTGAAGAGCTTCCTGCAATGGTTTATGTTTCTGAAGTATCACATAACTTTTCTGCAAGCGCATATATTTTCGGGGGAGGACATTACCGGCGTTCACATATGGAAAATGCCATAATAGGCAGCAGCTTAAGCGCAAGCGTGACGGATAAAGTCATAATGCCTGATCCGCAGAGCATAGACTATCATATACAGCTACAGCACAGCCATGAAGTCGGGCAGTGTGTGGTTATGTCTTTCAGGTCACAGATCTTTGTTACCAGAAGCAATGTCGCGGTTGTGGACTTATCCGGCGGCCAGACAAAGTTGTTGGGTGTCTATGACAGCCAGGGAAAAATAATCGGGAGATGATTTAATGGGAAAGTTTATAGTTATCGTGCTTGACAGCTTTGGGGTAGGCTTTATGGAGGATGTTCCAAGAGTAAGGCCTCAGGATACCGGTGCGAATACAGCTTTGCATATATTTGAAAAAGTAAAAGGCCTTAAACTCAGTGGACTTGAAAAACTCGGACTGATGAATACTCTGGATTATGAAACAGATATCATGAAAAAAAATCCACAGGCAGTATGGGGCAGGTCTGCGCTTATGCACTTCAATGCCGATACATTCTATGGGCATCAGGAGATAATGGGAACAAAACCAAGACATCCGGTCATGGAACCTTTTTCAAAATCAATCGAAGCGGTAAGTAATAAACTTATCCAAAAAGGTCACAGTGTAAGCTTCATAGGGAAAGGAAATCTTAGGGTGCTTTTGGTTGACGGTTGCGTAACGGTCGGTGATAATCTGGAAGCAGACGGCGGGCAGGCATACAACGTTACTGCGACTTTTGATAAAATACCGTTTGAAAAAGAAGCTGAAATTGCCAGAATAGTAAGGGATGAGGTTCATGTATCAAGAGTGATTGTTTTCGGAGGAAGGAATGTTCCGGTTGAAAAAATTATCGGAGCATATGAGATAAAAGATGGGATATATGCTGGAATAAATGCACCCGGATCCGGAGTATATGATGAAGGGTACTTTGTTCAGCATCTTGGCTATGGAATAGATTCACGTGTACAGATTCCCAGCCTGCTAGGAAAAAAAGGAATAAAAACGGTTTTGATAGGCAAAGTAGCTGATATTGTTGAAAACCCTTTTGGTGAAAGTATTCCGGGTGTTGATACCGCATATGTGATGGAAAAGACCATAGAAAAGGCAATGGAAATGGAAAATGGGTTTATATGTACTAATGTACAGGAAACAGATCTTGCCGGGCATAAAGAAGACGGCTTTCTATATGCTGACAGGCTCAGTGTTGCAGACAAATATATCAGCAGGCTTATGCCGCTACTTAATCCACAGGATATCATGGTAGTCATGGCAGATCATGGAAATGATCCGACAATAGGACATTCACACCATACAAGAGAAAATGTTCCGATACTGATATACAAAAAAGGAGTACAGAACATTTTTATTGGAGATCGTAAAACCCTTTCAGATATAGGAATGACTGTTGCTGATTACTTTGAAACAGAAAAACCTGAAAACGGGGAGTCCTTCCTGAAACTTTTATCAAAAAAAGAGGAGTGCTGAGTATGAAATCAATAGAGATAATCTTACAGAATGAAACCGGTCTCCATGCAAGGCCGGCATCGGAATTTGTTAAGCTTGCCAAGAGTTTCGAGGCCAAAATAACTTTGGTAAAGGGCGGAAAAGAATACAACGGCAAAAGCATTCTGAACGTTTTGGGAATGGGAGCTGGCAAAGGTACTCAAATAGAGCTCCGGGCAGAAGGAAAAGATGAAGAAGCTGCCTTGGAAAGATTAAGCGCACTCATAAAGGCTTTTAGCGAGTAGGTGATAATATGAAGGCCACGGCAGTTTCACCTGGTATAGCCATAGGAAAAGTATTCCTTTTGAAAAAAATAGAAGTTGAAAGTCTTCAAAAATACTCCGACAGTATGGAAAAAGAACTCTCAATCCTTGAAAAGGCACTTGAAAAAAGTGCTTTTGAACTGCAAGAGCTTATAGAAACTTCCGGGGCGAAACTCGGAAAGGATGACGCAGAAATTTTTCAGGCCCATCTGATGATTTTGCAGGACGATGAGTTTGTTCAGACTGTCAGAGACCATATTGAATCTGAGAAACTCTGCGCAGCCTATGCTGTAATGAAAACAGCGGACGAGTTTTATATACAGTTTATGAATATAGAAGATGAGTACATACGTGAAAGAGCTGCCGATGTGAAGGATGTCGGAATGAGAGTGGTGAAAAGTATTCTTGGTACGGGAACGGGGCTTGAAGCTATGCCTGACGGATCTGTAATAGTTGCCCGTGAGCTTTCACCTTCGGACACAGCGTCTATGGACAGTCAAAAAGTCTGCGGCATAATAACAGAAGGCGGAGGCAGAACCTCTCACGCAGCCATAATAGCGAGGAATCTCGGAATTCCGGCCATCGTAGGTGCAACAGGGATAACAGAACAGGTAGAAACAGGATCTTTCATAGTATTTGACGGTGAAAGTGGGGAGGTTTTTATCCGCCCGGATGAGAAGATTATACAAAGATATGAGAAAATAAAAATTTCCCGGGAGAACTATAAAAAACTGCTAATGCAGTTTAAAGATAAAAAAACTTTTACCATCGACAGTCACCAGGTTGAGCTTTATGCAAATATTGCTTCACAGAACGATACCTCCGCTGCACTTGAAAACGGTGCACAGGGAGTCGGACTGTTCCGAACAGAGTTTTTATATATGAACAGAGACAGTGAACCCTCTGAGGAAGAACAGCTTGAGGTATATAAAAAAGTACTTTTAAATATGAAATCAAAACCTGTCATAATAAGAACCCTTGATATAGGAGGAGATAAAGATGTCCCGTATCTCGGACTTGAAAAAGAGGACAATCCTTTTCTGGGTTTTCGCGCCATAAGAATCTGCCTTGAAAAAAAGGAGATGTTTAAAAAACAGCTCAGGGCGATACTCAGGGCGAGTGTTTTCGGAAGGGCAAGAATAATGTTTCCCATGATAAGCTGTCTTGAAGAACTAAGGGCTGCCAAGCAAATAGTAAGCGAATGTATGCAAGAGCTTGATAAAAAATCTATAGAATACGACCGTTCAATTCAGACCGGAATAATGATTGAAGTACCTTCGGCTGCTGTGATCTCGGATATTCTGGCTGAAGAATGCGATTTCTTCAGTATAGGTACAAACGATCTTATTCAGTATACAACGGCGGTTGACAGAATGAATCATAAAATATCGGAACTGTACAATCAGTATAATCCAGCAGTGTTAAGGCTTATAAAAACAGTTATAGAAAATGGGCACAAAAAAGGAATTGATGTGGGAATGTGCGGGGAAGCAGCCGGAGACGAGGTTATGGCTTATCTTCTCCTTGGACTTGGTCTCGATGAATTTTCAATGTCTCCCC
>DJGH01000023.1:0-4182 GCA_002431635.1 Petrotoga sp. UBA5851 | reverse complement strand
GATCTTTTTATGGCAGGGGTACTAAAGGGAAAAGCTTTGGGCATTTTCCATTTCAGTAAACATATTAAAGTACCTTTTGTGGTTTTTCATAAGTTCAGCATGACTTCCTGCTTCTTCTATCCGGCCTTCGTTCAGTACAATTATCTGGTCGGCATCTTTTATCGTATTAAGCCTGTGGGCTATAACCACAACGGTTTTATTTGCAGTTACCTTTTTCAGAGCTTTTCTTATTTCGTGTTCATTGTCTGCATCAAGAGAAGCTGTAGCTTCATCAAGAAGAATCACCGGAGCATCCTTCAGAAGAGCACGTGCTATTGAAATCCTCTGCTTTTCTCCACCAGAAAGAGTGGATCCGCCTTCTCCTATAACTGTCTTGTATCCTTGATCCATCTGTAAAATGAAGTCATGACACCTTGAAAGTTTGGCTGCCTGAACAACCTCTTCATATGTAGCTTGAGGATTGCCCAACTTAATATTATTCTCAACAGTATCGTTCAGCAGGTATACTTCTTGGAAGATCATACTTATATGCTTTAAAAGAGAGTCCGGATTTATATCTCTTATATCCTGCCCTCCTATAGTTATTTTTCCCTTGTTTGTATCCCAGAATCGTGCAATAAGACTTGTGATGGTTGTTTTTCCCGACCCTGACGGCCCTATAAGTGCAGTTGTCGTGCAGTGTGGGGAAAAAAAGCTTATATTTTTCAGTGTTCCTTCATCTTTTTCATATTCAAAGCTTACATCACTGAACTGTATATCGTAGTTTTTGAAGTCTGGTTCATCCGTCTTGTATCCGACGGCTTTTTCATTGTAAACATGTATCAGCTTATCACTTGCAAGCTTAAGATATCTTAGCATGGCATACTGGGTAGAAAAACCTCTTAAAATATTTGTTAATGCAATACTTATGACTATGAATGAAAAGTATTCGATCTTGCCTATTGAGCCAGTTATAAACTCAGATGTGGATATTATGAGCAGAACCGGAGAAAGAATATCCGTAATCATTTGAAATATCAATACGTAAGGAGCCATGGCTATTTCCGTGCGTATACTTTCTCTTTTTAGATCGTCAAAGGACTTTTCAAGTCTTTTAAACTTTTCTCCCGTAAGGTTGTGGGATTTAAAAACCTGTATTCCTTTCATATATTCGACCATTCTGGAAATAACATCATTCATGACCTCTTTTTTTACAGCACCGATCCTCGCCCCCTTTTTTGAGCCTAATATTATTATGGGAACGGCAGCCGCAACTACCAAGAGTTGTATAAGTCCAAGCATGGGATTTATGAAAAAAGTTATTATAAGAAGATATACCGATAGTATAAGCGTTTTTATCAGATCGCTTGTAGTATGGGTTATAACCTGTTCAAAATCCTGAAGATCGTTGGTCATGATGTTTGAAATATTTCCTATACTGTTTTTGTTAAAGTAGCCAAGGTTAAGTGTCCTTAGATGATCACCCAGTGTTATTCTCATCTTTTCTATTACCCTTGCTCCTTGTTCCTGTATTCCGGTATATCCTATTCTGATAACGATATTTCTTACAATAAACGCAACCACCATAATCACAGTATATATAAGGATTTTTTCGTAGGAGAATTGATTCTTTATAAGATCGAGTATGACAAAAAACATCATCATATAGTTTACCATGTGGAAAAGAGAATCAAAAACCAGAAAGAAGATAGGTTTCCGCAGCTTATCAAACCCGCTTCCGGTAAGCTGTTTTATCTCACGTATCATCAGCACACCTCCTTTTCCAGAGTATCTGCATAATAGAGATTCCACAGATGCTTATACGTGCCGTTCTTTTGCATAAGCTGAGTATGTGTACCCGTCTCGCTTATCCTGCCTTCATCCATTACAACTATAAGATCTGAATTTTTTATGGTATAAAGCCTGTGTGCGATTATAACAGCCGTTTTATTTCTAAGCAGTTCTTTGAGAGCCTGCTGTATTTTGGATTCGTTTTCTATGTCCGAATAAGAGGTAACTTCGTCCAACACTATTACAGGCGAGTTTTTAAGTATAGCACGTGCTATTGAAATTCTTTGTTTTTCTCCGCCGCTCAGCTTTATCCCGCCTTCGCCGAGCATGGTCTGATACCCCTGTGGAAGACCCATTATAAAATCATGTATCTGAGCTTTTTTAGCAGCCTGCATGACTTCTTTTTCGGTAGTTTCTTTTCCCATCCGGATATTTTCATATATACTGTCATGAAGCATAAAAACATCCTGGAAAACAAATGAAACATTATTCATAAGAGTTTTGTAAGGTATTTCACGTATATCGGTACCGCCGATACTTATACTTCCTTCATTTACATCCCAGAACCTTCCAAGAAGCTGCCCGACGGTAGTCTTACCAGATCCGGAAGGACCTACAAGCGCAATAGTTGAACCCTGACGTATCTTTAGAGAAAAGTCTTTTATAACGTACTTCTGTTCATACCTGAAAGACACATTGCTGTACTGTATATCTCCCTGAACCGGTTTTCCAAAGTCCAAAGCAGTATCTGGCTGCACAGGACTGTTCATTATATCCTTAATCTTTCCTGCTCCCTTAAGAAGCATGGCAAAGTTTCCGCCAAACTCAAGTATTGCCTTGAATGAAGAAAGAAAGTTGGAACACAGGAGAATAAAAAGTATATAAGTTGCTATATTTATACTATTATTAAGAAGCATTATCCCACCTATAGGAATTATAAAAAGAAGTCCGGAGTCAATAAGCGTTAGGAACAAAGAATAATATGGAACAGTATCATGAGTAATCTCAATCCAGTAGTCAGCATATTCCTTAGTTGTATCCTTATATGTTTTAAAAGATTTTGCCGAAAGATTGAAAGCCTTCATCACATTCATTGCACTTATATACTCCATAATAGTCGAGTTGAGTTTTTGCAGAAGCTTATGATACTTTTCCATTCTTTTCCCATAGCTCTTAAACATCCAGCTCTGAGAAAAGATTCCTATCAAAACCGGTATGAAAAGAACCAAAGCAAGCTTGTAATTAAGATAGATCATAAACCCAAGAAAAACAAGAGGAGCCGCTATGGCCGCAGCCATGTCCGGTATCTGGTGAGCTATGAAGTTTTCAAGCTTTTCTATATCCTCGTTTATAATACGCTTAAGAGAACCGGTTGTGTTTTTCTTAAAAAAACCCATATTCATACTTGAAATATGTTTTATAAGATTCATACGTATTTCGTAGAGTATGTTAAAAGCGGCAACGTGAGAGAAGATACCTGAACTAACAAAAAGAATGAGGCGTATCACAGCAAAAACAGCCGTAATTATGGCTAAGTTTTTAATTCTCTGATAATCCAGATTTTCTTTAAAAAGTTCCATTATCATGTTGTACATAAGAATGTACGGGACTATAGAAAGCACCATGCTTATTACACTGAGCAGAGCAGAAGTTATAAGCTTGTACCTATGCTTTCCCGCCTGATGCAGCAGAAATGAAAAATCACTTTCCTTTTTGAAAGTATGCTTCATTAAAATGCACTCCTTTACCGTTTTGAGCGGCGAGCAGTATTAAGTATTTTATGTATACTAGCCTACATTATATCAAAGAATTATAAAGAAGTCAAGCTTTGAAAAAGATAACTATAAAAAGTATTTTAGTAGTTTAAACTACTAAA
Organism: Petrotoga sp. UBA5851; assembly: GCA_002431635.1. Taxonomy (GTDB): domain Bacteria; phylum Thermotogota; class Thermotogae; order Petrotogales; family Petrotogaceae; genus UBA5851. The sequence goes on along the minus strand of DJGH01000023.1, from coordinate 536 downwards.
ATACTTTTTATAGAAGATTATATAGCTGTGATATAATTTTCCCATGTACATAAAACCGGAGGTGACAGCCATGGGTAGTATTGAAATAGACCAGCAAAAAAAGAAAGTTCTGATTGAAAAAATAAAAGTTTTTTATTCCAAAGAAATGGAAGAAGAAATAGGCGAGTTTAAGGCAAAGAAGCTTATGGATTTTTTTATGAACGAACTTGCCGTCCAGATCTACAATATGGCAGTTGAAGATGCCAAAGAGTACATGTCCCAAAGGATAGAAGATTTACTCAGCATTCAAAAGTACTGAATGAGCATTCAAAAATACTGAAATAAACCAAGATAATTTATAGTTAAGCATTACTCTTTTTTAGGAAAATTAAGAGTCAAGATATATAAAAAATCAAATAAAACAGCCTCTATAAAGATATTCAATATTATGGAGGCTGTTTTATATTTTTTCACGTGAATTTTCTAAATTCTTTTAAAATCATCCAAATCAAAAATGTTGTACTGCAATAAACTATTTCTAATCCTTATAGGTAGGT
>DJGH01000030.1:18678-22060 GCA_002431635.1 Petrotoga sp. UBA5851 | reverse complement strand
AACTAAAGGGGTTCACTTCAAATGAGGCTATTTTTTAATTCTGAGCATAAGATCTTTGATAAGCCTTATCACAGCATAAAAGATGAGGAAAAACTCAAACCTTCCAAGATACATTCCACCGATCAGTGTCCATAAAATTGATGGCGGTGCGTCAGGAGCGGTAATGCCCACTGTAAGCCCAACTGCTGAAAGTGCGGAAGAAAATTCAAACATAGAGTTTTCAAGGCTGAAACCGTGTCCGACAAGTATCAGTGAACCTGTAATAAAGACTATCATATACATAAATACAACTGCAATAACTTCTTTGAATACCCCCAGATCAATTTTTTTCTTTCCTACACCTTTGTATACTTCAATATGATGTTCTGTTCCCTGAGGACGGAAATAATTTTTTACCTGAAGTATCATTACTTTGATTATTACATACACTCTGAAAGTTTTTAACCCTCCGGATGTAGAATCGGTCATTCCGCCAAATATCATAAGGATTGTAATAACAAATACGCCCAAAGTATTCCATTTTTCAAACGTTACTGTCTGAAATCCTGTGCCAGTAAGAGCAGATATCGCAGTAAACACACTATGTCTTACTGCCTGGGGTAATGAATAAATATGCACTGTACATAAAATAACCAACAGTATTATCGATATTGCAAGCGTATAAAACATTGTTTTGGGTTCAGGGTTCTTAAGAAAAGGCTCTGCTTTCATACGCTCTTTAAAATCAAGTCTGTTTATTTTCCCGTTGTTCAAATCCTTCCTGCTTTTAATATAATTTTTTATGAGCTGTACAAGAGAATAATGAACACCAAATCCTGTTGCACCCGAAATCATAAGAACCATAATAATAAGCTCTGCGGTAACGTTATTAAAATAGCCAATACTGGAATTCTTAGTTGAAAATCCTCCGGTGGCTAGAGCTGTAAGTGCATGGTTAAAGGCATCAAAAAAAGAAAGCCTCCCAAAGATCATGAGTGCTGCAATGCCAGCTACCGCCCAGCTAAGATATATCACAAGAATCAGTTTTGCTGAATCACGTATGTTGGGCACAAGGTTGTCAGTACGTCCTTCTGCCTGATAAAGACCAGCACCGCTGTTACCGGCCACAACAATCATGATTAAAGCAAATCCTGCACCACCTATATACTGGATTATGCTTCTCCATAAAAGATAAACTTTCGGAATTGATTCAACATCTGCAATAACTGTAAGTCCTGTAGTACTCCATCCGCTTGCGGATTCAAAAATCGATTGAGTCAACCCGAGAATCTTGCCAAAGTAAAAAGGCATAGCAGAGACTAATATTGATATTGTCCATATGAAAAAAACTGTAAGCATTGCATCCTGAACATTCATATTTTCAGTTTTACTTCCATGCGATAATCCTTTAAAAATTATTGTTATCAAAAAACTTAAAAGTGCTGTGTAAAAAAATGGGAAAAAATGATTTCCTTGCGAAAAAGCAAAAGTCAAAACTCCTACAATCAGTATAAGTATAGACTGCATGAACATTACTTTCGCTAATGCACTGAAAACACTCTTATAACGCATTTTTAAAAAAAACATGTAATCAGGCACAACTTCACCTTCTATTTAAGAATGTCTTTTACTGTAGAGACCTGTTCTTTAGCTGCCAGAACCAGAAGTTTATCATTTTCATGTACTACTGTATTACCTTTTGGAACAACTATACTTCCATCCTGTTTTATAATTACTCCTATGATAGAATTGCCAGGCATATTAAGATCCTTAAGTATCTTATTACAGGCGTTATCATTTTTGGTAATCATAAGTTCCAAAATGGAAAGCTTTTCTATATATGGGTTAAAGTAAGCTGTAATATCGTCATAGTTCAGAAATGATTCAATAAGCTTTTGCATCCACGATATAGGAGTAAGGGTATTTACACGTAATGCCTTGAACATAAACTCATTTTCTGGATGATTAACAAGAACAATAACTCTTATATCATCATAAAGCTGCCTAATCATCCATGTTATTACAAAGTTCAGTGCATCATCTTCAGAGATTACTATTACTGCTCCGACATTACTGGACATATCAAGTGACTGTACCCAGTTTATATCGGTAGGATCGTGATGAATAAGCTCCAGAGAAGGGAAAAAAGCTTTTAAGCCGTCTATAACTTCAATATTTTTAATATCCTTAGAAATATAAAATACTTCATTACCAACCAGAAGCAGTTTCTTAGCTAAAGCATATGCCAAAGTCTGACCTTCAAATATATAGAACAGTTTCTTCCTCATTGTTTATCATCCTCATAAAAATCCTTAACTAATCCGGAGACTGAATTTTCTATAGGNNATAGGACAGAATATCTCCATACCTTCACGCATGAATATTTCTTTTTTCATGGGATCGTTTGCTCTGGCCATAATTTTAATATGCGGCATCATTTTTTTTATACCGTATGCCAGCATAAAGTTAAGATTATCATCAGGTGTTACAACATAAACCATATCAGCTTTTTCAAGCTTCATTTTTTTTAGCACATCCATATCGTTTATATCGACAAGCATTGTAAAACCTGTAAAATTACGGTTTGCTAGTCTTTCAAACGACTCTTCATTTTTATCTATAACAACTACACTGTGCTTTAATGAAAGTTCAAGTGCAAGTTCTGATCCCAATCTCCCACAACCTATAATAATAATATACTTTATACCTTCTTTCATCATACACCTCAATTTAATCTTTCAACGCCTGTGCCGCATCATAATGCTTCTGAGCCAGAGTTTTGATGCCTCTTCTTTCGTAAAGCTTGCCTAAAAGATAATGTCCTTCAAACCGCGAAGGATTCTCAAGTATAAGTTTGCTGATCCTATTTTCCAAAGTATAGTACTTAAGATCGTTATCCGGATCAAATTCTTTTATTTCATTATCAAGTTCTCTGGCTTTAGAATCATATGTCTGCCCACGGAATAAAGACATATTAACAATTTCATAAAACTCATCGGGAGTAATTGGTTTTTCAATCCAATCACTTAGGTCTGATTTTAATGCTTTTTTAAGCCTTTCAATATTTACTTTGTTGCTTATGACATAAACTTTAGTCTTAGGAAGAGTTTTCTTTATCATCGAAAGCTGATCCAAAACCTCTCTGTCTTCAATTTCTGCTTCGGCAATTATGAGAGAAACTCTCTCCCTAAGTAGTTTGGAACTTTCTGAAAGAATAGTATTTACTTCCTGAAAAGTCTTTATAACCCTAGGCATGACCTTGCGATTCATAAAATTGGATAACAATCTTATATAAAGATTTATAACAGAATCAGAATCTTCTATTATTATTACTTCATTCAACTCCTCATAAAATTCCATACTTTCCTCCGTCAGAGTATGTACTCACGTAAATTCTTATCCT
>DJGH01000030.1:0-18653 GCA_002431635.1 Petrotoga sp. UBA5851 | reverse complement strand
AACCACCTTGTCAAGTCTGTTCTTGACGTAATCTTCATCAATAGAAACTGACCATGCTGCTCCCGAAGGGGCAAGAAAAGAAACTTCTTCAAGAACTTTTTCAATTACAGTATAAAGTCTTCGTGCCCCAATATTTTCAATCTTTTCATTCAACGTAAAAGCTATATTTGCAAGACATTTTATTCCAGATTCTTCAAACTTTATATCAACATCGTCTGTCCAAAGAAGCGATGTATACTGTTTGGTGAGAGCATTCTCTGGTTCTACAAGTATTCTGACAAAGTCCTCTTCTGTAAGCGGCTGAAGTTCAACTCTTACCGGAAATCTTCCCTGAAACTCAGGAATAAGTTCTGATGGTTTGCTGACGTGAAATGCCCCTGCAGCAATAAAAAGTATGAAGTCTGTCTTTACTGGTCCATACTTGGTCGAAACAGTAGTACCCTCAACTATGGGCAGAAGATCTCTCTGTACTCCTTCACGAGATACATCAGGGCCTGATGAACTTCCTCTTGATACAATCTTGTCTATTTCATCTATAAAAACAATTCCCCTGTTTTGTGCTGCCTCTATTCCTTGTTGAATCATTCTGTCTTTATCTATAAGTTTTTCCTCTTCAATAGGAAGAAGAACTTTCTTAGCCTGAGAAACCTTCATCTTTCTTATTTTCTTTTTTTTGGGCATGAAGGAAGAAAACATCTCTCCAAGCTGTAGCCCCATATCCTCCATATCCGGTCCTAAACCAGGTATGGAAGGGACCTGTTCTTCCTCGACCTCAACCTCAATTTCCTGATCATCCAATTCGTTGCTTTTTATACGCTGAATTAACTCGTTACGTTTTTGGATTTCATCATAATCAACATTCTGATATTGAACTTCTTCATTTTTCTGACCGGTAAACATCTGCATAAAATCACTCATTGACTGTTTTTTTTGTTCTTTCTTGCCAGGAAGAATACTTTGAGCTATTCTTTCTTCAACCCTTTCAATGGCTCTGCCTTCAACTTCCTGCATCATCTTGGATTTTATATTGGCAATCGAGATATCAACAAGATCTCTTATTATTGATTCAACATTCTTTCCTACATATCCGACTTCTGTAAACTTTGTAGCTTCGACCTTTACAAAAGGCGAATCGGATATCATTGCCAGTCTCCTTGCGATTTCAGTCTTTCCGACTCCTGTAGGACCAATCATAAGAATATTTTTGGGAATTACTTCGCGTCTGATATCCTCTGAAAGTTTCATTCTTCTTATACGGTTTCTCAGGGCTATTGCCACTAACTTTTTTGCAGATGCCTGTCCTACAATATATTTATCAAGCTCATTTACTATCATCTTTGGAGTCAGATTATCCAGAGACATACTATCACCTCCGCACTATATTTTATCATAATTTGATGAAAAGAAATAAAGGACCGATATGCCATCGATCCTTTATTATTTTTTTTATTGAATTTGATGTACTTTCAAAAGATTCGTGGCTCCGGAAAATCCATATGGAATTCCAGCAGTAACAAGTATCATATCACCTCTTACGCCAAGCCCTAAAGACTTGACTATGTTTGATACTTTTTCGAGCATAGCATCAGTGTCAACAAACTTCGACATTATAACCGGAGTTACCCCCCAGACCAAAGCCAGCCTGTTATAAGTTTCTTCTCTGGGAGAAGCAGCAATTATGGTAATGTTTTTTCTGAACCGTGAAAGTGCACGAGCAGTATAGCCACTATATGTGGTTGCTACAATAACTTTGGCATTTATCGTCTGAGATATGTCCACAGCAGACTTTGAAAGAGCATTGGTAGCTTTATCGCCACACTCTATATACTGTTCGTTTATCTTGTTCTGAAACTGTCCAAAGTATTTTTCGGTTTCAAGTGCCACCTTTACCATTACATTGACAGATTCAAACGGATATTTTCCGACAGAAGTTTCTGCTGATAACATAACCGCATCAGTACCGTCCAATATGGCATTGGCTATATCTGTTGCTTCGGCTCTGGTGGGAAAAGGATTTTCTATCATGGTTTCAAGCATCTGAGTTGCAGTGATAACTGGTTTGGCCTTTATATTGGCCATATTAATGATCTTTTTTTGTAATATAGGAACAGACTGTACAGGAACTTCAACACCAAGATCACCCCTAGCTACCATTACACCATCGGAAGCTTCAAGTATACTTTCCAGATTATCTATCGCTTGAAGAGTTTCTATTTTAGCAATTACGGGCATATCAGGTGCACCTAGCTTGGCAAGAATTTCTTTTGTTTGCATAATATCCGAACTTTTCCTTACAAAGGACTGGGCAATATAATCTACTTCCCATTTAACAGCGTTTTCAAGATATAGCATGTCTTTATCAGTAAGTGCTGCGAGTTTTATATCAACTCCGGGAATATTTACTCCTCTTCTATGAGTAATACTTCCTCCCACCAGTACCTTTGTCTTTATATCAGTTTCATCGCAAGATAAAACTTCAAGTTTTATCTTACCGTCGTTTAATAAGATTATGTCTTTTTTATTGAGGTCTCTTACAAGCTCTTTATAACTAACACTTACAGCTTTTTCATCTCCCAAAATATCTCTTGATGTGAGTATGAACGAATTATTTTCAATAAGCTCAACAGTATCACTCATAAACTTTCCAGTTCTTATTTTGGGACCCTCAAGATCAATCAGTATTGCCATAGGAAGTCCCAGCTCTTTACGCATCTTTTTTAACTTTTCGACTCTGGAGAAATGTTCTTCAACAGTACCATGTGATGTATTTAGTCTGGCCACATTCATTCCGTTCAGCAAAAGTTTTCTTATATTCTCCTCACTGTCGGTTGCCGGCCCTAATGTACATACTATTCTGGTCTTTCTTGAGTCCATTACTTTTCCCCCTTTTAGGAAAGTATTTTTGCAAGTTTTATGACTTCCACATCTATAGTCCTTTTCTCCGAAAGAACTTTATCAATAGGTACACGTACCATATTTCTCCCGCTCAGTCCTATCATAACACCAAATTCATTATCCATAATACTTTTCACTGCCTCGTATCCCATTCTAGAAGCAAGTATTCTGTCGTAAGCAGTAGGACTTCCACCACGTTGAACATGGCCAAGTATGGTTATTCTTGTTTCGTATCCTATTCTGTTTTCCATATGCCTAGCAACCGTATAAGCACTGGCAGCTCCTTCTGCAACTATTATTAAGCAGTTAAGTTTTCCTCTTTTCCTTTCCTCCCATATTCTTTCGGATATAGATTTGAAATCAACAGGAATCTCTGGAATTATAGCAGCTTCTGCACCAGTAGCAAGACTAGACATAAGGGCAATATAACCGGAACCCCTTCCCATTACTTCTACAATAAAAGCTCTTTCATGTGATGTAGCGGTATCCTTTATCTTCTGTACAACTTCCACAACAGTATTAAGACAAGTGTCCACACCAATACACATATCAGTATTGGAAATATCGTTATCTATTGAACCGGGAATACCTACAATTGGAATACCGTTTTCTTCAGAAAACAGTTTTCCTCCGGTAAGGCTTCCTTCCCCTCCGATTATCACTAAAGCCTCTACTCCAGCTTCTTTAATATTATCTGCAGCCTGTTTTCTTACTTCAGGAAGCTTAAACTCAGGAACCCTTGCTGTTCGAAGAATTGTTCCTCCGCGTTCCATAATTCCGCCAACCGAAGCATAATCAAGCGGTTTATAATCTTTATCAAGAATACCCGCGTAACCTCTCATAAATCCATATACTTCTATTCCATTTGTAACAGCTGTCCTCACTACTGATCTGAGAGCAGCATTCATTCCGGGTGCATCTCCTCCGCTGGTGATTATTCCTATTCTCTTTATGGGCATACTCGGGCCTCCTAAATATAAAATATATGAATAATTTTCTAAATGATATTATATCATCATTTTGATAACTTTTGGCATTACAAAAATTAAGTCTTATTTTTTATGATAGCTTTATGTTTTATTTGATATGTAAATGTACTTGCGCATAAATGTAAAATTTTAAATTGATATTTAAAACTGAACTCCTTTATGCTATAATAATTAAAAAGGAGGTATAGTAAATTGAAAACCCTTGACCGTGGCTCTATTCTTGAAATACTTAAAGATCATAATATAAAAATTACCCCAAACAGACTTGTTGTAGCAGAAGTCATTCTTAACTCCATCTCTCATCCTTCAATAGATGAAATTCATACCAAGCTCATCAGAGATGGAAGAAATATTTCTTTTACTTCAGTTTACAACATAATAAAAACCTTTGAAAGTGCAGGACTTTTAAAGGAAATACAAACTCATGACAGATGCCGTTATGATCCGAATATCAAACCACATATTCATTTTATATGTAAAACCTGTTCCAGAGTTTATGACATAGATTCGCTCAGTTATAACATAAAGCTTCCTGAAAATATTATGGGAATGAAAGTGGAAAGCTACGAACTTACTTACTATGGATATTGTTCAGAATGTCTCCTTGATAAGTTGGATAAAGATGAATAAAACCCGCATTATATGCGGGTTTTATTATTTTGAGTTATATCTGACTTTAAGATCTTTTGTAGCTTTGGTCTCGTCCAACCGTCTTACGGGAGTATTAAAAGGAGCATCGTGGAGTTTCTGCGGTTCAGTTTTGGCAACTTTAAGTATATCTTCGAATACTCTTATAGTATTATCAAGGGTTTCTTTGTTCTCTGTTTCTGTAGGCTCAATCATCATCGCTTCCTCAACAATTAACGGGAAGTATACCGTTGGTGGATGAATACCGTTATCCAAGAGCATTTTTACAAAGTCAAGGGTCTTTACACCGTACTCCTTAAGAGCAGATCCATTGATTACAAACTCATGCTTACATACGTTTTCATGAGATATTTTAAATGATTTTGAAAGCTTTACCCTCATATAGTTAGCATTGAGTACTGCAAGTTCGCTTGCTCTTCGTAATCCGTCTTTTCCCATCATAAGTATGTATGTGTAGGCTCTGACCATAACGCTGAAGTTGCCATAAAAGCTTCTTACTTTACCTATGCTTAAGGGCATATTGTTATCGAAATAGTATTTTCCATCAATATCCATTTCAACTACCGGTTTTGGCAAGTACGGACTCAAATGTTTCTTTACTCCTACAGGCCCTGAACCAGGTCCTCCCATTCCATGGGGAGTCGAAAATGTCTTATGGAGATTCAGATGCACGACATCAAAACCCATATCTCCTGGACGTACCTTTCCCATAATAGCATTAAGATTTGCACCGTCATAATATAAAAGCGCATTTTTTTCATGAGCAATCTTCTGTATTTCGCATATATTTTTTTCAAATATGCCTAATGTATTTGGATTGGTAAGCATAACAGCAGCAACCTCATCTGTCATATTCATTTTTAAGTCCTGAATATCAACCAATCCATGTTCATCAGACTTTACCTGTACGATATCAAAACCTGCCATCTTAGCAGAAGCTGGGTTGGTTCCGTGTGCGGAATCCGGTACAATAACCTTGGTCTTGTTTGTAAAACCTTTATCCAAGAGATATTTTCGGATTATAAGCATTCCTGTGAGTTCTCCGTGTGCACCCGCTGCAGGCTGAAGGGTAATTGCATCCATTCCTGTTATTTCACACAAGCTCTGCTGAAGATTATACATAAGTTCAAGTGCACCTTGAACGGTATCTTCTTCTTCATAAGGATGGATTTTGGAAAATCCTGCATAAGAAGCAGTTTCATCATTTATGAAGGGATTGTACTTCATTGTACAGGAACCTAAAGGATAAAATCCGCTGTCAACAGAATGATTAAGTTTTTCAAGCTGAGTATAATGACGTACTATATCAAGCTCGCTCACCTGAGGAAGTTCAGGAGGTAGGTCTCTCAGAAGGTGCTTTGGAAAATCAATCTCAGATACAGGAACATCAAGTTCTTCAATTCTGAAAGCTTTTTTACCCTCTACAGAATGTTCAAATATAAATTTCATATCATCGCCTCCAGAAAAGATGTTATATAGTCAATTTCTTCTTTCTTTGTCATTTCTGTCGCACAGAAAAGGGCACAATCTTTGTCTCCTCCCGTAATCTTTTCAAGGTTAAGAGGACCTATATATTTCTGTTCAAGAAGTTTTTGATTCATTATTCCAACCGGAACAGAGGATTTAAGAACAAACTCGTTGAAGAAAGGGCCTGAGAAAACAGGTTCAAATTTTTCGCTTTCCATAAGCTTTTCTGCCAGATAATGTGCTTTATGATAACATTGATAGGCAACTTCTTTCAATCCATTTTTTCCTAAGAACGAAAGGTAGATTGAAGCAATAAGAGTATTGTGGGCTTGGTTAGAACAGATATTGGAAGTAGCCTTCTCTCTTCTTATATGTTGTTCTCTTGTTTGAAGAACCATAACAAATCCTCTTTTACCTTCCCTGTCAACAGTTTCTCCAATTATTCTTCCAGGCATCTGCCTTATATAAGAATGTCTGCTTGCAAAAAAACCAAATCCAGGACCTCCGAAGTTACAATTATTTCCAAGGCACTGTCCTTCACCAACAACAATATCTGCTCCAAGCTTGCCTGGCGCTTGAAGTATTCCTAAGGCTATAGGATTGGCTACAACAATCAAAAGGATATGTGACGGAATATTCTCACGTAAAGTTTTTATATCTTCTATTACTCCATAAAAATTAGTATACTGAACTACTACAGCAGCTGTGCTATCATCAATATTGGCCTTTAGGTCCTGCAGATCAACCTGACCAGTTTTGGAATCATGTTTTAAAAGCTCCAGAACAGTATTGACAGGTTCTGTATATGTCCTTGTCACCTGAATATATTCAGGATGAACTGTGTCACATATGAGAACTTTGTCCTTCTTCGTTACTCTCTGAGCCATAAGAACGCTTTCAGCCATTGCACTTGCTCCGTCATACATGGAGGAGTTGGCGACTTCCATGCCAGTAATCTCGCATATCATAGTCTGGTATTCAAAAAGCATCTGAAGAGTTCCCTGAGATACTTCTGCCTGATACGGTGTGTAAGCAGTCAAAAATCCTCTTTTGGATGCGAGCTGATATACTGCAGAAGGAATATAATGGTTATATACTCCTGCCCCTCTGAATATACCATAATCATCTAAGTTTATATTTCTACATGACAACTCCTTCATTATTTCGCGTACCTGCATCTCTGATTTTGAAGGAGCGATGTTTAATTCTTCTTTTAACAGGACAGGAACATCTGAATAAAGATCATCTATCTGTTTTAAACCTATACTTTCAAGCATCTGTCCAATTTCTTCCTCTGTATGCGGCAGAAAAGGATAATCCATTTGAACTCACCTCTATAAAATTATTTTGTCTTGGAATTTTTTACACTGCCTCTATAAAAAGGAGTCTTTATTATCTTTGCTGGAACTGACTTGTCTCTAATCTGGATCTGAATATCAGTTCCAAATTTACAGTACTGCGCATCTATATACCCAAGTGCAAGATTTTTCCCTGTAGAAATTGATTTCGATGCGCTTGTGATTACTCCTATCTCCTTTCCATCAGCAATTACTCTGTAACCATGTCTTGCTGGTACTTTATCAAGTATTTCAATCCCTCTGAGTTTTTTAGTAAGACCTGTCTCTTCCTGTTTTTTAAGTATATCGCATCCTATAAAGTTTTTTTCAAGATCAACAGCCCATTTTAAACCTGCTTCAAGAGGTGTTCCCTCATCATTGAGCTCGTTTCCGTAAAGCATATATACAGCTTCAAAACGTAGTGTATCTCTTGCTCCCAAACCACATGGTATTCCTTTATAAGGCTTAACTAATTCAATAAGTTTTTCCCACAAGGCAACTGTATTATCAGCATCGAGATAAACTTCAAATCCATCTTCTCCTGTATAGCCAGTTCGTGATACTATCGCTTTTAAACCCATTACTTCTGTCTGTATAAAATTATAAAAAGCTATATTCTTAAGATCTCCTGTTGTAATTTTCTGAAGAACTTCTTCTGCTTTTGGCCCTTGAACTGCTATCTGTCCATATTCCTGTGAAAGATTTTTTACTTGGACAGAAAACCCCTTCGTATGACTCATAATCCATGAATAATCTTTATCGATATTAGAAGCATTAACCACTAAAAGATAGTATTCTTCGTTTATTTTGTAAGCTAAAAGATCATCAACCACTCCACCTTTTTCGTTACACATTGGACTGTAGACTATTCCCCCGTAAGGCAGTTTGGTTACGTTATTTGTGATAAGGTACTCTACAAATTTCTGAGCATCCTTACCTTTAACTTCAATTTCCCCCATATGTGAAACATCAAAAAGACCAACAGTTTCCCTTACTGTTTTGTGTTCTTCGATTATTGAAGTATACCATACGGGCATCTCCCATCCGCCAAACTCCACCAACTTTGCTCCAAGCTTTTCATGCTGCTCATAAAGCGGCGTTCTTTTGAGTTGTGACATTTGAATATCCTCCTTTAAAAAATCAGAAATGATAATTAAAGCCTTTTCTTTATCGTCCTGTTGAACATATATATCGTACATTGCCGGCTCACCGATTATAGAAGAGGGCAACATATTTTTGGAACTTTTCAGCATAACAGTAATCTCATTTTGCTCTAGTATCTGTTTATAGATATCGTATTCAGGAAATCTTAAAAATTTGAACACCTGAACAAACACAGTATCACCCCTTTATAGCTTCTATACTAGAATCAATTTAAAAGAAATGCGTAATAATACCTACCCATTTAATTATATCATTAATAATGAAATTTTTTTCAGGCCAAATACTCGGATATAGTTATATAATAGCCTTTGGAATTTAATAAAATAAAATAGCTCTATTATACTTATTTTTTTGATTTTGCCTGTATCATATTAAAAATGCCAAACAAATGTTTGGCATTATCGTGAAGGCTTGTTAAATTTTTCGGTCAGCTCTTTGATCAGAGGCTGAAAGCTTTGCTTTACAATGGTTCTTGAATACTCTGAGTTAATCATTTCCTTATACCAGCTCTGAGCCGAACTCTCTGGAAACAACTCATTTTTAAAAAGTTCAGATTCTTGCATTTTATTAAGAATATCTGAAAAAATACCTGATACAAACTCTATTGCAACATCTTCATTTTTAAGATTCTTAGAACTTACATTAGTAAGATAAACAGGACCCAGACCAGTCATTTATATCACAACCAGTTCTGCCATAACATAACCAGCTTTTGAAGCATTTTTTATAATCACAAGTATATCCTGTGGAACGGCGCCGGCCGCTTTAAGTGCAGAGATGATGTTATCAACAGTGGCTTCCTTTTCACCTACCTGACCATTTACTACAGAAAGGACAAAACTTCCGTAACTTAAAGAGAAGTCTCCAACTTTGACTTTGCCTCCAAGAATTATGGTACCTGTTTTTTCATCAAGAACAATCTTAGCTTTCTGATCCTTTTCAACTTCAACTTCTTCTATGAGAGATAAAAACGAAATAACGTCATCCTTAAAAATCTCAGGAATATCAACTCTTATTGTAGATGGATCCTGCGCCTTAGCTATCTTCTCTGAAAAGGATACATTTATAGCCATTGCCACACGTGCTGCGGTTGTTATATCTGGAGAGTTGAGATTTATTGAAACCATATCGTCTGAAAAAATACTTACAGGTATTTCGGTTTCTACTATAGCCCCCTGAGGGACAGAGCCTGTTATTCTATATTTTTTCTGTGTATTTGAACTTCCCTTTGCATCTGCACCGCCTGTAAAAACAGCTCCCTGGGCAACTGCGTAAACTTTATTATCTGCACCAAGAAGTGGAGTTTGAATAAGATAACCGTTTTCCAAAGACTTGGCATCTCCAATTGAAGCAACCGTTATATCAAGCTTCATACCTTCTTTATAAAAAGGAGGAATATCCGCAAAAACCATTACTACTGCTGTGTTTTTAGTTTTAAACTGTGATTGTACTGAATAACCCATGTTTTTGAAAATATTAGTCATAAGCTCAGAGGTTACAAGTCCTGAATCTCCAGTACCATTAAGCCCTGTAACAAGTCCCAACCCGAAAAGCTGGTTATCTCTTGCTCCTCTAAAATTAGCTATCTCTTTTATTCTGACTCCGGCGGAAACCGTTATCAAAAAAGCAAAAACCAGAACTAAAAAAATTTGTTTTTTCATAAAACACCTCTCAGAAATTACTTAAATATAGATAAATTTATAATTTCACATCAGAAGAACATATTTGAAATACCTGAAAGTACCCAGCTTATCCATGATTTTTCATTCGGATCTTGTTGAAATACCACATCACCGTCATACCATATCCTTGCTTCAGCTAGCTGAGAAGATTCTACCGTACCGCTGGAACTTATACTTGAAGCTGCCAAAAGTCCTTCAACAATAACCTTTTTTCTTTCTTTTCCAACTTTTATTTCTTTTTCACCTTTTATTTTAAGCAATCCGTTGTTTTCTTCAATAATCTGAGCTGCAATATAAAGTTTTATAGAAGCTTGGGAAGATGATTGAGTTTGTTTATTGCTAAGCTTGACAGCCGAAGGATCAGTAGTCGTAAGAGGAACGAAGCTTTTTAGGTCAACTCCTCCTATGCTTTTAAATACCGATCCTACAGTATTTCTTGCTGCTGAATTATAATCTGCCATATTATCGCTTACTGAAAGCGACGGACTTTCAAGAACTTCTATTGTTATTATGTCTCCTGCCTTATATGTTTTATTGTTAGGCGCGAAAGCACTTTTACCCGAAGAACCGTTCCACAAAGACTGTCCCAAAGCATAAAAAGATAAAATTACTACTAAAAAAAGCAGAATTTTATTTTTCAACTTTCAATCGCCTCCGTTCATATTAATTAAAACTTTTGCCCCTTGAACCAATACTCCCTCTAAAAGAACTCCAGAATCAATATTACGTATCTGGACAACTTCTCCGTACGAAGCATCCTTCATCAGACGTCCTGTTGCTCTGACCATTACCGTCCCGTATTCTACAACTATTTCTACGGTCTGACCTGCCTTAAGATCAGGTATTTTCTTTACAAAAGCTATGTTTATTGGTTCACCGGCTTTCAGATCTCTGAGCGCCGTATAAGCAAAGTTATCCAGATCATGTCTGTTTATTATATTAAACTCATACTTTAAGATATTTACTGTAGATTCGCCGGTAAGCTCGGCTTTTATCTGCTGATTTTTTTTAACATCCTGTAAAATAACAAGAACCTTTACATTTTTTTCAACCGCTACAGATAAAGTCCCTATTGTTTTCTTTCCATCAGGCATTTTTGCTGTAAACGTAACATTCAGAAGATCTTTTAACAATCCATAACTATTGATTTCATATGATAAAACTTTTTCTACTGCCGGTCTAGTAGTAACCTGTTCTGAAAAAACATACTCTGGATAGTTCTTTTGCATTTTTTCAAGAATGTCTTTTTTTATATCAATGCCTGATTGTTCTTCTTTAATCATATACTGACTGTATAAAACCTTTATATCTTTTGATGCAAATATCAACTCATACTTTATATCATACGGCTTCATAAGCCCATAAAGCGTTTTTGCAAGTTCTTCGGAAGTATATACAAGGCCTGACTTTCCTATAAATGCAATAGTTCTGTCATATGGAAACTCAGGCCAAATATCTTTTACTGTAAAGTACTGATCATCCGATACTATTGTTCCCGGTACGGTTATCTCCACAGCAGAAAAAACCGCAAGTGCAAAGAAAAAAAAGAGCATAAGTATCGTTTTACTTTTCATATTATCTCTTCAAACCGGCAACTGTCCTCAACATTTCATCAGCAGAGTTTATAGTTTTAGAGTTTATATCGTACGAACGCTGAGCAACTATCATGTTTACCATTTCTTTAACAACATCTACATTAGATTTCTCAATTGAGGACTGCTGCAAAGCTCCAAAACCGTCCTGATTGGGTATTCCTTCAATAGGGGCTCCGGATGAAGCCGACTGGAGGAATAGATTAGAACCGATACTCTTTAACCCTGAAGGATTAATAAAGCGCACTGTAGTTATGTTGCCAAGATTTTCAACTGTATCGTCAGGAAGTTGAGCACTAACAATTCCATCAGGAGAAATACTTATAGCCATAGCATTTTCAGGAACAACTATATTCGGAACCAGAACAAGACCATTGCTTGTAACTATTCTTCCGGTAGCATCCATCTTGAAAGCTCCGTCTCTTGTATAACCTATTCGTCCGTCCTGAAGCTGTATCTGAAAAAACCCATCCCCCATTATTGCCACATCAAGCGAATGATTGGTTTCTTCAATATTTCCAACTGTAAATATCCTGTTTGTAGAAGAAAATCTAGTTCCGTGTCCTACATAAAGACCTGTCGGAAGAACTGAGTTCTGAGCCGTTGGTGAGCCCGCTTCCTTCATGGATTGATATAAAAGATCCTGAAACTCTGCACGAACAGTTTTGTAACCGATTGTGTTAACGTTTGAAAGGTTATTTGCTATTATATCAAGTCTTGACTGTTCTGCATTCATACCTGTCGCTGCACTGTATAAAGAAATAAGCATAAAACTACCTCCCGTTCTTTTATCTGATTATTTTAATTGAGTTTATATCTTGCTTACAGTTTCAATTATCCTTGCGTTCAGAGAATCGCTTGTCTGAACTGCTTTTTCAAGGATGCCAAACTGCCTGGAAGCAGAAATCATTTTTATCATCTCATTCAGTGCATCAACATTTGAATGTTCCAAAGTTTTCTGCATTACTTTAAAATCAGAAGTCACAACTTCCTCACCGGAAAAAAGATTGTATCCGTACTTCTTTGGAGAATTAAGATCAAAAACAGCTACCTCATAATCGGTTCCTGATACCTTTCCATTGGGTAAAACCTGAAAGTCATTATTTATAAGAATTTTTCCGTTGTTACGGCTTAACACATAATCGCCATCATTTGTAACTAGAAACCCACGAGAATCACGTTTAAACTCTCCGTTTCTGGTATAAAAAAATTCTTCTCCCCGCTGAATCTTAAAAAAACCTGAACCTTCTATCGCAAAATCGTATTGGTTGCCTGTTTCTTCAAAACCACCGCTAAACAGAACAGGTCTTACATCATCAACAACGGTGGCAGTTTCCATATTACCAATCTTTTTTATTTTCTGAGTTTTACCGTCATAAGAGTAAAATTCTTTTTCCATAACGGCTTTGAAAGAAACGGAATCCTTCTTATATCCGTTGGTATTGACGTTCGCGAGATTATTGGCTATGTTGTCCAACTGATAAAGATTGTTCAGCATCCCCATAGTTGCATAATAAATCCCACGGTCCATTCATTCCACCTCTGCTATCAAGTAAATTATCAACGTGCTTCAATAATCAACGCTGACTCTACTTAATAGTTCTATATCATCCAACAAAATTCCTGTACCTTTTGCTACAGTAAGATGAGGTTCATCTGTAATCCTTGTTTTTACACATGTTTTTTCTTCAATAAATTTATCTATTCCTCTGGTAAGAGCAGTACCTCCGGTTAATATGATGCCGTTTTTAAGAATATCCGAAGCAAGTTCGGGAGGAGTTTTTTCCAGAACCATTCTTATATGAGATATAAGCTCATCCAAGATTTCTTTTATAGCTTTAAAAACATCTTCAGAATTTAATTTTATTGAAGAGGGGAGACCTGTTTTCAAATCCTGGCCCTTTACTTCCATCTCTATATTTTCTTCTTTTTCATAAGCTTTTCCAATTTTAATTTTTATCTGTTCTGCTGTTGATTCACCTATCAGAAACCTGTAAACTCTTTTTACATACTTTATTATTTCTGCATCCATTGCCTGACCAGCAAGCTTTATGGAATCACTTACAACAATGCCGCCTAAACTTATAACAACAATGTCCGTCGTTCCACCGCCCATATCAATAATCATATTTCCGTCGGGCTTTACAATATCTATACCTGAACCAATGGCAGCTGCCAAAGGCTCTATTACCAGATCTGCTCTTGCAGCTCCTACCCTTTCTGCTGCGTCAACGACAGCCCTTCTTTCCACATCAGTTGTCAGCGCCGGTATACCTATTACCAAATTAGGTTTTGAAAGAGCAAACGTCTCTTTGGCTTTTTTTATAAAGTACCTAAGTACTTCTTCTATTACGTCAGGATCACTTATAACTCCATCCTGGATAGGCTTTACAATAGAAATCTCTTCTGGGGTCTTTCCTATCATCTCTTTTGCTGCAGCACCAATGGCAAGAATCTGACCCTTGCGTTTATTTATTGCAACCATAGATGGTTCCTGTATGATTATTCCTTCGCCACGTTTATATACAACAAAAGTCGCTGTTCCAAGATCAATTCCCAGATCATGCTTTGCCATATCTATACCTCCTGCATTTTGCATTATACTTTGGCGTGTCTGGCGGGACTTGAACCCGCATTCCCGGATCCGGAGTCCGGTGCTCTATCCATCTAAGCTACAGACACATTCACACAAAAATTTTTCTTTAAGATAATCTTTTTCTGCCCTAAAAGTATATATAATATCATATGATGTTTTTAGATCTGCTTCTAATGTGGTGCTTTTAAAACCGTTTTTGAAATAATACCAAAAAATCCATGGATCTGTTGTAAAAATATCTACCGTCTTTCCTTTCAATGAAGAAACACTTACCGCAGTATTATAAACCATTAGGTTATCTTTTTCAATTGCACCTATATCAAAAACTTTTCCGGATATAAGCTCAGAATAACCTTTCTCATTAGAAAAAAAAGAACTTAGTATAAGAACACTGCTATTTTGATCTTTGGAATCTTTATATCCTTTGGTTGAACGGGTATTTTTCATACTTGAATATACCATACTGGTGGTAAGCCTTTCATCAATAAGATAAATCCTGGCACCAAATTTTTCTCTCAGTTTTAAAGCAAAATCAACCGTTTTAAATGTCTGTTCGGAAAATCTTGATGACATAGAAACCGGTAGACCTACCGCAACAATATTACTTTCAGAAAGACCCTCCTTCAAAAAAAAGCTGAAAATCTCTGGTGTCTTTAACTGTCCTATTCCTGTAGCAATCTTAAGGATGCTCTCGCCCCGAGCAATTCCTGTACTTACAGTTCCATAATCTATTCCATAGACCTTCATATCAAAGCAGCTCCTGAATTATATCTTTTTTTAGAATATAATTATCGTAATTAATACCATGACATCTTAAAAGCATATTAACTTGTTCAAAAGAACTTTCGGAAATTAAAATAACCGGAGCGCAGATCATAAAAATGCTTTTGGGAGCAGGAAATATTTTCACAAATATACCCGCTTTTTTCAGTATCTGGAAGACTTCAAAAAGTTCTGTTCCCTCCGGTTTGATTATACAGTTTAAATCTTTTGTAGTCAGCATTTACATCACTCCGAAAGATTAACTCTGAACATATCCATTATTTTCCTGGAATCATAACTCTCAAAAGTCTTTATTGAATTTTTTATAAGATATGTATCTAAAATACTTTCTCTGACTCTCAGCCCATTATGAATATTCTTAATATCAAATTCCTCAAAAACTTCAAGCTTATTTGATACATTAAGAACCATACCTGTATCAGAAAGCTCATCAAATACTGTTCGGCAGAATTCTATATCTCCTTTGAACAGATTGGTTATAAGTTCGCTTTCTTTTATACCTGGATTATTTTTTATATAGTCATATGTATGTTTTAAAATGCTTGCGGGAGGATACATGCGTTGAAGCTCATACATCATTTTGGTTTTGAACTTGTCATCATATGCCAGCACAAGATTTATACTTCCTTTTTTCCCAACATTCCATGAAGATACTAAATCTATGAGTTCCAGCCGACATTTGGGTACCTCTAGCAGGATGAAGGTAGGAAATGAGTCTTTCATATCCATTGCAATACCGTTATTGGAATATGAGGTAATAAGATAGCTCACAGAATCTTTTTTTATACTTTCTCTTAGAAGCAATTTTTTTGAAAAGTCCATATCACCACTGAACTTTTTTATTGATTCTTCTACAATGCTAAACTTTTCAGTTATTAAATCGGAAATAATCTCCTGTTTCCTTTTTTCGTTTATGACTATAAGTTTTTTACCGTAACTGCCATTATAGTCCATAAGAATATTTATAAGAGGCTTTTCTTCTTTGGTAACTTCATAATTAAAGGTATTAAAGTTTGCTAGAAGAACTTTGTATCCGGCATGTTTGAAGAAATCTTTTATATTTTCAGTGAAAAGTGATCCTATAACCATTATATTGCTTTTTTTAACAGAAATAAACTTTTTAAATTCACTGTAATCATTCATATTCTGAACTGCAGGATGCGATACCATGTAATATGGTTCATCTACAATAAGGTCAAAGTTATCTCCATTAAAAAATGACAGATTGTTTAAGAATGCCGGAAGCGTAACGAAAAAAACACTTTCATGTGAAAGAACTTTGCTGTTTATTCGTGATTTTTTATTGTAATATATATTTGATGGAGTAATATATGATGAAACTATACTATATGTATGCGACAGAACTATATGCGACGATCCTATTATAACAACTTTTCTGCTTGCAGAAAGAGAATCTGAAATCTTCTTCAGCATTGTTGCATATTTGATCCTTGGTGGCAGAAACATACTTACCTTTTCTGAAGAGAGATTGTCGGTAATAACATTCAATTTGCCTATACGGATAATCTCATCTCGCAGTATGATGTTGGTTTCAACATTCTTATACTCACAGGAATTAACATCAAAATTCTTAATTTCAAAGTCTTTCAGATAATATTTAAGATAGCTTATTTTTGAATTATGTACCTTCTCTACCCTGAAATTGCCAACCATATCCATATTAAGATTAAGCTGGCTGTTATATCTCAGATCGAGCATCTTCTGAGAAAGACCGTAACCTATAACATCCATGATGAGATCTTTCTGACTGCGCATTTTCGCTGCAAAATTCTCTACTCCGTTACCAAAAAACTTAAAATTATCTACGTGGGAGTTCATTATAAGAAACGTCGGCTCGGGATTTCTGTAGCCAAAAGGCTCAAGTCTTTCGATATCTTCAAAAAAACTGCTCCATACATTTTCTATTTCCATATCTATAAATACTTCGTAATACGGTACATGTTCCTTGTATAACTCCTCATACGCCTTATTGACAGATATCCTAAGTGAGTCTATGTCCTGAGAATCAATTGTAAAGCCTGCGGCCAGCTCATGTCCTCCGAATTCTTTGAAAACATTGTACTTAGAAGCTTCTTTAAACAGCTCCATAAGATTTATTCCAGCTGGGCTTCTTGCCGATCCTTTTCCGGAATGCTCATCTTTTGAAACCAAAAGCACCGGCTTATTGTAAAGGGCCGAAAGCTTTGAGGCGACTATGCCTAACACTCCAAGATGCCAGTTTTCACCCGACAACACTATCACTTTGCTCTCTTTCAATTCGGGGTTTACATCTATCAGACTCAGAGCGTATAGATATATCTCCTTTTCTTTAGCCTGTCTTTTAGTGTTAAGCTTTATTAGAGATGAGACATTTTTACTAATTTCCTCATGATTTTGGGATATGAGAAGCTTAAAAGCAGTGAAGGCATCAGCCATTCTGCCTGCAGCGTTTATTTTGGGGGCAATTTTATAGGCAATTATCTGGGAAGTGATTTCCTCTTTTTGAATTCGAAGTTCTTTAATTAAAGCTTCTAATCCAGCTATAGGGGATTTTTTTATCTTTTCTATCCCTTTGCGAACAAAATAACGGTTTTCGGAAAGCAATGGCACAATGTCTGCTATAGTTCCCACCGCAACAAGATCAATAAGAGAAAAAGGGTCAAAATTGGTTTCTATCTTACTTTTTACGGCAGTAAGAAGCTTAAAAGCAACTCCTACTCCCGCAAGTCCCTTAAATGGATACTCATCATCCAATCTCTTTGGGTTAACTATTGCATCAGCGCAAGGAAGTTCCTTTGGAGGTTCATGGTGATCAGTAACTATTACCGTCATTCCAAGTTCTTTGGCATATTTTATCTCTTGCACTGAGGTTACTCCGCAGTCAACAGTAAGAATATTCTGATACTTTTTATTTCTAAAATCCTCTATTGCATCGGTATTGAGACTATATCCCTCGTCCATTCGGCTTGGAATGTATGCCTGAGTATCAAATCCCATTTCATTCAACCCAAGATAGAGTAGAGAAGCTGAAGTTACCCCGTCAACGTCATAATCACCGAAAATTACCAGTTTTTCTTTTTTCTGTCTTATTTCTAACAATTTTTGAACGGCCTTCTCCATATCTTTCATAAGAAAAGGATCAAAAACATTTTCCATACCAGGCTCAAGAAAAGTCTTAGCTTCCTGTGCATCGACAATACCGCGTGCAACAAGAAGCTTGGATAAAAATTCTGACACACCAACATCTGCACAAAGTTTACGTGCATTTTTAAGATTGTCGGTATAATCAGGATCATTCGGATCCCAGAAAATCCTCCAAATGCTCGACATTATATTTTCTCCCTTCATATTTATTTTTTTATTTTAGTTCTATTATACCTAATTTATTCACAAATAATAATAAAAATTAAAAAGATTTAAAATTAATTTACTGTTAATAGATCTCCGCTAAAAATCATCCAAAACTTTTTTCAGACTTTCCTTTTTTTAAATTTAATAAA
>DJGH01000051.1:38662-40906 GCA_002431635.1 Petrotoga sp. UBA5851 | reverse complement strand
TGGATAATGCTGTAATGGAGAACTTCTTTGGCTTACTTAAATCTGAGCTACTGTATCTTCGGGAGTTTGAAAGTTTTGAAGAGTTCCGCGAGGAACTTGAAAAATACATATACTACTACAATCATCATAGGATCAAGGGCAAGTTAAAAGGACTGAGTTCTGTATTGAACAGGGCTCAGTCCTTGTTAATAGCTTAATGTCCTACCAAATGTGTCTAACTTTTTGGGGTCACTTCAAAAGGCCGGTTTTATTATGATTTTTTTGAGTAGGAAAAATTTTTCCCAAAAGAATTATTACCAAATATATGAGGAGCATAAAAACAAGGATTCCCAGCATTCCCTCCCACATTATATTCAGCGAGGCCAAGATAACTTGGATAGATGATGATGACAGCATAAAAATCCCTCCTTATTTTACCAGTGCCAGAATAAGTCCGCCGGCTATTACAGAACCGATCTGTCCGGCTACGTTAGCTGAAACAGCGTGCATGAGAAGAAAGTTGTTGGGGTCTTCTTTTAATCCCATTTTGTTTATAACCCTTGCGGACATGGGAAATGCCGAAATACCGCATGCACCAACCATAGGATTGATCTTGTTCTTTAGGAACAAGTTCAGGAACTTGGCAAAAAGGACTCCTCCCGCAGTATCAAATACAAATGCGACAAGACCCATTAAGATGATTATGAGTGTTGTGGGATGGAGAAACTCTTCTGCACGCATTGTAGAACCTATGGTTATTCCAAGAAGTATAGTGACAATGTTTGCAAGTTCATTCTGTGCGGATTTTGAAAGTCTTTCCACTACCCCGCACTCTCTTATAAGATTTCCGAACATTAGAAATCCTATGAGAGCCACCGAGTTTGGTACAAGTATACCTGATACAAGAGTGATTACAATAGGAAAGATTATTTTGACTGTTTTAGATACTTCCTTGGGTCTATAAGGCATTTTAATACGCCTTTCTTTTTTTGTTGTCAATGCCTTGATTACAGGCGGTTGGATTATCGGAACCAGCGACATATAAGAGTAAGCAGCTACTGAAATCGGACCCAGAAGATTTTTAGCAAACTTGGATGCCACATAGATAGAAGTAGGACCGTCTGCCGCGCCAATGATACCGATAGAAGCAGCTTCTTTAAGTGAAAAACCGAAAAATCCCGCTATAAGCATGGTAAAAAATATCCCGAACTGTGCTGCGGCACCGAAAAGCAGCATTACAGGATTTTGCAGTAGCGGAGTGAAGTCTATCATAGCGCCGACTCCTATGAAGATAAGCAGCGGAAAAAGTTCTGTCGCTATTCCAGCGTTAAAAAGAGTGTTCAGAACCTCCTGTGCTGAAGAAAACGGAATATTGACCATTATTGCCCCAAAACCGATCGGAAGCAGTAAAGCAGGTTCGTAATCCTTCTTTACGGCAAGATATATCAAAACTGCTCCTATAACCATCATACCAATCTGTTTGATAGTTATGGAAGTGAGTCCCAAAAGTAGTTCTTGCATGCCATCCCTCCAATATATATACTCGCGCAGAAGCTTTGAGTTTATTAGTAATCAGAAAAATTTTCTTAAATCTGAAAGATCTTTGATTTCAATGTATTTCAAATGAGAATCTATCTGTTCGTTTCTTGTATTAAGCCAGATACCGGTAATTCCGCTTTCATTTGCCCCTTTTATATCAACGTCAAACTCATCACCGACAAAAACTATCTCTGACCTCTCCAAGCCAGTAAGACTTATAGCATAGTCAAAAATCTTTCTGCTTGGTTTAAGAGCTCCGGCTTTTTCCGATGTGACGATATGTTTAAAATAATCCGTAAGCATACAGCTGTTAAGTTTCTTTCTCTGAACTGAATCGAATCCGTTGGTTATTATCCCTAAAGGATACTTTCTGTAAAGATACTCAATTATACCGCCGGCATTTTTGACTGTATTGTGCTGTTTTGAAAGAATATCAAGGTAAATGGAATTGAGGTTTGAAGAAAAAAAATCATCTTCATAAATCTCAAGCTTATTGAGTGTATCGCTGAATCTGTGAACCTCAAGAAACTCTTTTGAAACTTTATTTTCCCGGTACTTATTCCACAAATCGGAATTTATCTTTTTATAAACCTCAAAAAACTTTTTGAAACCATATTCTTTCAGGTCAAGAGGGAGTATATGTTCTTTAAAGACAAGTTCCAGCGAGAATTTTGAGCTCAGATTAAAATCAAATAAGGTGTCGTCCAGATCAAAAAAAATATATTT
>DJGH01000051.1:32320-38593 GCA_002431635.1 Petrotoga sp. UBA5851 | reverse complement strand
TATAAAATAATAGAGTACAATTATAATAGGAGATTCTATAAAAATTTTTATTACGGAGGTGTACTATGCGAAGTGTCATAATAAACGGTGAGGTTTCATACAGCGCTATTGCTCAGATAATTAATTCAAATGTTTTTGAGCCGATACTGAGCGAACTTATTTCGGATTCTCAGGAAAGAAAGAACTCTCTTCACTCTTTCTTTGAACTGTTTCTAAAAAATACCGACGAAGTGGATCCGGTTAAGAAATATGACATAAGCGCTATAATACAGCTTTTATTGGCTTTGACTATAAATCCGATTGAAAAGATAGACGGTTCGCCGTACTATAACTTTCCGAAGATGGGAAACAGGAAAGATCAGTTGGTAAAGTTCATAGAAGGGCTTTTCAATCTTTGGAGGAATAAACACAGATTTATGTACAAAACAGATAAGTATACTTCTGAAAGCTTTGACAGGATTTTCAAGCAGATGCTTCTTGTCAACACCAACTCTGATCTTAAAAATATAGTACAGAGCATGTACAGGCAGATACTTATAAACATATCCGACAACAGACTTAAGATTCTCCGACAAGTACCCAGCAGTGCCCAGGTAGGTTTTATGATAGATAAGCCTGAGATAAAGGAAAGCTCAAAAATTAAAAACGCCAGGTGGCTTTACGATATGAACTTTATATGGAGTATTGTTTTTGAACCGCCTGTTATATTTTATACCAGATCTAATACCAGAAAAGGGCTTTTTAAAGTATATGACCAGCCTGTTTTGGACAGTATAGGATTGGAAAATATAGAAGATTGGTTTGTTTTTCCCATACATGTGGCTTCAAAGTTTTTTCTCGTAGTAGTAAATAAGGAGTATCTATGCCATGCAGCCGGTTTGGGAAACCTTTTTGAGCTTGCAAGTTTTAATACGATAGAAAATCAAAAGCCTGATGCAATTTACATATATGGAATGGGAAAAGACTTTTTTAAAGAAAAAGATGATGTAAATGGAGTTATTTACAGAGAAAAAGACGGAATGTATGTTGGAATTGTAGGAGACGATCCTTCGGTTGATTACTTCGGATATATGAAGAAAATGATTCTGACGCTGCATAACCTTATAGTAATAGACGAAGGAAGGTTGCCGGTACACGGTGCTTTTGCCGAGATAAAGCTCAGAGATGGTAAGAAAGCCAATATAATGCTTATGGGAGACAGCGGAGCCGGAAAATCAGAGACTTTGGATGCCCTTAACCGATTAAGGGATGAAGTATCAGAAGTAAATATTCTTATAGACGATATGGGCTCTTTTGATATAGACGAGGATGGAACTGTGGTAGCTTATGGTACAGAAACAGGTGCTTTTGTGAGATTGGATGACCTTCAGCCCGGATACGCATACTCAGCAATGGACAGGAGTATATTCATGAATCCCAACGAAGTAAATGCAAGAGTCATAGTTCCATATTCAAATTATGGGGATATAATAAAGCCTACCAAAGTTGATTACTTTTTTTATGCCAACAACTATGACCGGATTGAAGATTCAAATGCTATACATTTTTTTAATGAAACTGACATGGCAGTTGAAGTTTTTTCAAAAGGTGCTAGAATGGCAAAAGGAACCACATCCGAAAAAGGACTGAGTTACAGTTACTTTGCCAATCCTTTTGGTGCGATACAAAGGAAAGAAAAGCATAACGAGATAGCCAAGAAGTACATGAAGCATATGATAGAGAATAATGTCAGAATCGGAGAACTCAAGACCCAGCTTGGCATAGACGGATTTGAACAGCAGGGGCCTATGATAGCTGCAAAGGCTCTTTTGAAACTGATTGAAGAGACAGAAAAATAAAAATCCCCTTAAGGGGATTTTTATTTTCTTGATAGTGCAGATTGTGTTATTTTTAAGATTAAATCGTCATACTCCATACCTCCGGCCTTGGCCATTTTTATTATATCAGAATAATCCGGCATAAGCAGGGGCATTGAATTTATATCTATGAAGAAAGATTCGTTTTTTTCATTCAGCCTTACATCCATTCTGCAATAATCCTTAAGTTCAAGGATATTAAAGACTTTGGCTGCATAATTTTTAATATCCTTTTCAGTTTTCTGATCCAAAGGAGCCGGGCATTTATATGATGTAAGGTGGCTGTACTCCTCTTTCACCCTGTGAGAGTAAAAATGCTCAATCTCCTCAGGCAGCCCAGAGAAGTCTATTTCCAGAATAGGAAGCACTTCCATGGTTTCAGCATTTCCCACAATGCCTATACTGAGTTCCCTTCCGGGAATAAACTGTTCTATAAGAGCAGGCTGTTTGAATGTATTGTTTATGTACTCTACCTGTTTTTTCATGCTTTGCGCATCATAGACCACAGATTTATCAGAAATGCCTTTTGCACTGCCTTCCCTTTCGGGCTTAACTATAAAACCCGTACCTTCTTCCCAGCGGTGCACAAAAATATCCTGTTGCTTTATCTCTGGTGGTGTGGGAATGCCGTGCTGTCTGAGGATGATCTTTGTAACCGTTTTATTCAGGCACAGAGCATGCGTATATGATCCCGGACCGGTATGAGGTATACCCATAATGTCAAGTACTGCAGGAACATGCATCTGTCTGGACTCCCGTCCCCCTGAAGAAGAAAGATTAAAGACCATATCGTATTTTTTTATCTCAGACATGAAATTTTCATCAAATGCAAGTTCATAAGCATCATATTTTTTTAGCAGGGCATTTTTTACCGCCGTTACCATATTTTTCTTCTGTTCATATGTATCGGTATCGTAAACAACGGCTATTTTCAAAAGTTATCCCCCCATCTCATTAAGGACTGAATCTGAATTTTTGATATGTTAGATTTCGCATAATCAAGGAACTGCTCATCTGTCATAGTATTGCCATATTCATCCGTTTTTACGACAGAGCCATTTATTATTTTAGTCTTAACAGCCCTGGCATACTCAAACTCTTCTTTCTGAAGATAGAGATAAGGTACAGGAAGAAACCCTGACGCAAAAGCTGTATAAAGACCACCAGCCGAATAAAGATCAGGTATTTTCTCCTGCATGACGGATATTATTTTCTTTGCTGAGTGTAGTAATGAATCTTTTCGCTTGTCTATTTCTGAAAGACCGAACTCTTTCATGACAGATACATTTTTTTTGAGTCTCCTATACTCCTCAAGCGTATGAAGAGTTATTTTTATGGATTCGTTTATAACTTTTGGATCTGCCAGACCGTATCCTTCGCTGTAACTAACCACATGTATTATACCAGGGCTATGAGGATCTTGCGGTCGTATATCGTCCATAAGGGCAGTTACGGCCCCCAGTTGTATTTTTGCTTTTTCAGGATCTGGGGAAAAATAATCAAGACCCGCCCTTGTCTGGAGAGTAACCTTGAAATCATTATCTTCAAGAGTGCTTACAAGCTCAAGCATAGCCCTGGATTTTGCAAGATCGGCTATGTTCCATGTATATTTTGGCGTATTTAGCATGTTCTGAAGAATCAGATGTTTTATGCCATTCTTTTTTGCAGTCATAACAGCCAGATAGGCTGACACTATGTAAGTTACATCATCGGCGCCCCTGAATGCAAAATGATGTGGAACGTTAGGCTCAAAAGGCTTGTTGGTTAAGGCTGCATATTGAATGGTCTGAATATGTTCTTTAAGGTTTTCATAAACTCCGTTTTCACCCCTGCCGTCTATGCGGCTGAACCACCATAAAGACAGTGCGTGCCATGCAATATTGATAGTATCCTCGTACATCATTGCCAGTTTTAAAAGATCTTTAGTTCCAGCATAGGTTCTTACCAGCATGGGACGTGAACTTTCCCATATTTTGGAGTACTCCTGGGACGAGTTCACGGGGACTCCTCCACCGTTCGGAAGATCATGCCAGTCCTGTCCAAAGTGAGACTGGGTCAATTGAGAAGAACCTATGGAAAGAATATCCAGCATACCTGCTTTACCAAGTTCTTCACACCATTCATAAAACAATTTTACTGCCTTCTCCCGTTCATGAAGATAAGGTCCTGCATGAGCCCTGATTATAGGAGGTAGGTTATTTTTCTGTGAATGCTCAAGTCTTTTTAAGAGAGTATCTTTCTTTGTACCGTAACCGTCATATCCACCCCAGCCGTTTCTTTCAACCGGTTTAAAGGATGTGTATTCGGCTTTTTTTATAATATCGCGTGAAAAATCAAAAAGGAAACTGTCATAACGGCAGGACTCTCTCATCTGAGAAGGAATGGAAGAACTGTCAATCGAAAGAATATTTAGAGTGTCGCTTATGCTTTCCCCGCCTATAAATACTTTTACATACTTTCCAAACTCCTGTTCGACTCTCCGGCAGCCTTCTGCCAGACCCGCGTAATAAATATTCTGAATACTCTTTGTGTTTGTTCTGAGCATTCTGTTCTTAATAAGAAAAAACATCATGTTAGAAAACAGTCTGAAACCGTCATTCGGATCTAGTCTATAACTGAAACCTATATCTGTTATTCTGTTGTTTTTAAGCCATCTCAAAAAAACCGAAAGATTCTTTTTTGAAGAAAGATTTTCAATTGCTAGATTTATTTCAGTATCAGCTAGTACAACCGTATAACCGCAGTCTTTTATTATTTCCGCCAACGAAAACATTCCTAATGAATGTACGTCTATGGCAGGTTTTATGAAGCCAAATGCTCTTTTTCGTTCATAAGCTATACAGCTCCTGGTGATTCAGGATAGTTATGATCTCTTCAGGCTGCATACTGCCCATACCAAGTTTTTCAAGGGTTCTGCCGTCACTGCGGAAGTCCTTTTTTAACATAGAGTTGGCAAGATCTATTATAAGACTTACATACGGTGTTTTTACCCCAAGCTTCGCACCTATTGATTCCAGCGGAACAAGGCCGCACGGAACATCCTCAAGGATATAACGGTGTTCAAGAGTACCGGGAGCATCTATTTCTTTATAGGCCTCATTGTTTTGTATACACTGGAAAAGGTTTTCTCCTTCCACTCCATAGCTTCTTTTCATCCATTGATAGGTGGATTCGACAGAATTTCCAAGAACTTGAGAAATTCTGATTCTCTCTTCATCAAGACGTTCCAGAAATGAAGAGATACTTGGACTTATTCCATGGTAGTAGTATTTAAAGGAATGACTAGGGCTTTCAATCCAGCCGCTATTTAGAAGTGTAGGTGTGCAGTGTAGGATCATGCCGACGTTTCCTATGGAGGTTTCCACCATGGATTTGGTAGGTTTATAAATTCTTCTGAGGCATTGGGGCATATTAGATACAATATTCTCTATCTTACTTGAATCCAGACAGGATATAAGAACATTTTTCTTAAGATCAAGAATTACAGCATTGCATGAGTCTGTCTTCCTGCATGTGTATATGATAGTCTGCGTCTCGCATACATTAACATTACCACTGTACCCGTTCTGCAGAAGAATGTGTTTGAACTCAATCGCTCCAAAAGTTCTTCCTGGAGTAAGTATTATTGGTACGTTTTTATCCACATAAGGCGCCAGCCTCTGGGCTATCTGTACATGGGATGTTGCCGGTGTTGTGACAAAAATCATTTCGGCATCTTTTACGGCAAGCTCTATTGAATCTGTAACTATGTTCAGATAAGCCTTGCCATTTACTTTTCCCTGAACTGTTATGCTTTTGGTTGGAACAAGATCTTTTATGGTTTGTGCCGACCTGTTCCAAAGATTTACACATTCTCCTGATAATGCGAGATGTGCGGCCATTGAAATTCCTGAGTTTCCTGCTCCGATAATGGCAATACGCAACTTCACCATCTCCTTTCACAAAAAATCGAATATTAACAAAAAGTTACATAAAAGTAACTGAAAAATTAGTACATAGGATAAACCATTATAGCATAATTACATAGGTTTTGTCAAATAAAAGTCATACACATTTTCAAATAATGCAACAATACGATTTAAAAAGATACAAAGAAAAGTTGTAAAGTCAAATGTAACAAATTTAGTTATTAACTTTTAAATTAAGCGCACCAGTGATATAATTTATCTGAACACTACTGTTTTAACTTGGTTACATTATTCTATGAAATCTTTATCGGGGGTACCATGAGTAAAGAGCAGTCGTTAAAAAAAATGATCAGCAAAAGGATGTTTTGGCTTTTTCTGATCATAACCTTTTTTACAGCCGTTGTTTTATGGCTGTTTCTTAATGTTTTTTTTGAAAGAAATGTTTACAAAAAAGTTTATGACCAGTCTGTGGCCAATATCTATAGAACTATCCGCAACTCTGACAAAAA
>DJGH01000051.1:28858-32295 GCA_002431635.1 Petrotoga sp. UBA5851 | reverse complement strand
CTTTTTATATAAAAGAAATAAGCATCTACGATCCCAATCTTTTACCGCTTTATTCATGGAAAGGCCTTAAAGATAACGAAAAGTTCGTTTTCAAAGAAGTTTTGGATACATCTTTCCCACAGGAAATTTCTATGGCCGGCGGAATACGCAGTTACTACTCTGTATGCCATATAATGACAGATAATGGCCAGGAAGAAAAGTACTTTATAAAAATAGAGTTGGACTTTTCTTTTCTGGACAACCTCAGAATTCTTCTTACACTCTTCTTTTTCGGTGCAGTCATCGCTGTCAGCATCATTATAACTTTTGCCATGAACAAAACTGTTAACAAAGCCATAAAGCCGTTTTCGATTCTTTCGTCGAATATGCAGGAGTTTGCAAAAACTAAAGTCTATGTTGTACAGCCAGGAATCGAAAGCAGTCAGGTTAAGGAAATAAATATGCTTGTTCAGACTTATAATGAAATGGCGAACGAGCTGTCCGCAAACATACAAGAGCTCAGAGCAATAAATGAGGAGCTTGAAAATTCTTATTCTGAAACGCAAAGCACAAACGAGAAGTTAGAAAAGATCATAAATCTGGGTATTGATCTTAGCAATGCTGTTATCGTAAGTGACAGGGAGTTTCTGAAAAAAGTTCTTTCTCTCAGTAAAGAGCTTGTTCCCCAGGCTGATTACGGGTATGTTTACCTTATAGAAGACGGTGAGTGGGTTTTTATAGATGCTTTGGGACACAATGTTGATGATCTGAATGACCTTTCACTTAAGAAAGAGAATATTCCTGACTTTCAAAAGATACTGCTTCTGGAAAACAAAGAGTTCATAAATGAAAAAACAGTATCTCAAAATACCTTGCAGACTTATCTGAGAGTAAAAAAACCATGCGGTCAGGCAATGGTGATAAAACTCGCGGTAGGCAGCAACGATGCTGGCGGATTATGCCTTGAAATAAGCAGACATAAAAATATAAAGTTTTCACGTGATGCATCAAAGGTTTTAGAGACCCTTGCCAGCTTTGCATCGGCTTTCCTGACTATGCAGAGATTCTCTAGTATGCAGAATGAGTTCCAAAGGCAGATAATAATATCTATGGTAAGTATCCTTGAAATATACGACAACTACACCAAAGGTCATTCAGACTCTGTGGCGAATTGCTCGCTCAAGATTGGTGCCAGGCTTGGTCTTACTCAGAAACAGATGAAAGATCTTTATTGGAGCGGGTTGCTTCATGATATCGGTAAGATACTGGTAAGTCCTGATATTGTCAATAAGCCAGGGAGACTAACAATTCAGGAGTATGAAGCAATAAAGAAGCATCCTGTTTATGGATATGAGGTTCTGAATAAGTCTGATCAGCTTAAAGATGTTGCCGTGTATATAAAGCACCATCACGAGAGATGGGATGGAAACGGCTATCCCGATGGTCTTAAAGAAGAGGGAATACCTCTTATTTCGAGAATAATTGCCATTGCCGATTCGTGGGATGCAATGAGAACTGACAGATCTTATAGAAAAGGTCTTTCGACTTCTCAGGCTATAAAAGAGATGGGAGAGAATTCCGGTAAGCAGTTTGACCCGGAGATACTAGAGATATTTTTACGTATGATGAGTGAGGAATAGATAATAAAACGGAGCTGCCTTTTTTGGGGCAGCCCGTTTTTTTCAGCGACTTGTTTCGATAGGAGAAGTCATGCATTGAACTCGCGTTGTTTAAATATGGAGACTGAAAGAAAAAGAAAAAATACTGTTATTACTGTAAAGAATAGTACTTCTATAATAGTTTTGGATGTCATATTCAGCACAAAATAATGGAATATGTTTCTGTATGAACCATATGCCAAGACTGGAAAAGACCGGTTTGAGACAATCAGTTCAAAAAGTCCCATAAGCGATACTGATAAAACCATGAAAAAAAGAAAACCTGGAGACTTTATTTTTTTGGAAATCAAAAAATATAAAAGTATTGCAAAGCTGGTTACTCCGGAAAGCGGGAAGAAGATAAGAACATATGAAAAAACTGTTTTGAACAGACCTTCCTTGAAAGGCAAGAAAGTACCACAGTAAGAGAATACTTCACCGAATTCCAGAAAAACAGCCGATATTGTATATGAAAATATCAGGTTGACCGCAAAAAAAACCTCCAGCTCGAGCATTATTGCAAAAAATTTTGAAAGAACAACCTCTTTCCTATTAAGCGGTGTAAGCAGCTCGGTGCATAATGTCCCGCTTTTATCCTCGTATATGAAAAGATCATACACACTCATGCAAGAAAAAACAATTGAAAAAACCAAGGTGATTTCAAGTGAGAAAAGAGGGAAGTTCTGACCATTTATCAAGCTATAAAAAATGCTATCCTTTTTTATTAAAACAAAACTTATAAGCAGCACATCGGCGATAAAATTAAGGATAAAAAAAGGTAACAGCCTTTTTTTCATATGCAGCTTGAAGAGTTCATTGTTAATTAAATTCATTCTGATTCTCCTGTTTTATGTTCCTGAAGGCAGAAAATAATCTATATTTACTTTATTGGCCAACAGGGTGTCAAGTATTCTTTGAGATTCTTCCTTTTCGGCCTTTATACGTAATCCAAACTCTTTTGACTGAATTTCAGAGACATAGGGCATCGAGTACAGGATTTTTGTTATCTGTGCTTTCTGAACAGAATATATGTCAATGATTTCAGCAAGATCTAAGCTGTGCTTGTCAGGCGAAAAGCTGAAAACTTTTCCGTTTTCCATACAAAGCATATCGGCACATGTTTTTAAAAGAAATTCCTTGCTTTTTGATAGTATAAGCATTGAGACCGAATAATTTACTCTGATCTGCTCCAAAATACAGGAAATTTTAAGACTTTCCTGCATATCAAGATCTCTTGCCGGGTCATCCAGTATAAGAAGCCATGGATAGTTTATCATTGCCCTTGCAATTGCGAGCCTGTACTTCATTGCTGAGGTAAAAGACTTGACCTTGTGATCCTTGTTTTTCTGCAGATCAGTCAGTTCAAGCATCTCCCATGCTCTTCTGTGTGGGATATCCCCGTAAAGATTAGCGGTTAAGAGAAGATTCTGATATGCGGTAAGCTCATCATAGAATTTTGGAGAATCAACAATACTTCCAGTTTTGCAGATAGCTTTTTCAAAGTTCTGATGTATGTCGTATCCGTTGATTGTAATTTTTCCGGAATCTATCTGTACCAGGGCCATGAGGATCTTTGAAAGTACAGTTTTCCCCTGGCCGGTTTTGGCAAAGATTCCCAGTGATTCGTTCTGATGAACTTCAAAAGATATATTATCCAGTATACTTTTATTTTCTCTTGTTTTTATTATATTTTGAACCAGTAGACTCCCGGACATTACTTTTCCTCCATTATATTACTATAATTTTAGTGTTCTATATTAGTATAACACTAAAACATGATATTGTCAACTCTTACCGAAA
>DJGH01000051.1:28005-28819 GCA_002431635.1 Petrotoga sp. UBA5851 | reverse complement strand
TACATTAATGGTTTACGCATCAAAGCACGGAAGTGTAGAAAAGTCTCTTAACAGCATGAAAAAAAGTATAAAGGATCAAACCCTTATGATTCCGATAAAGGAATACTCAAACGGTATGCTTGATACTTACAGGGCGGTTGTAATAGGCTGTTCTGTTCATGCCGGTACTGTACAAAAGGAAGTTGTTGATTTTGTAAAAGGAAATCTTCAGATGCTTTCAACTAAAAAAACAGTTGTGGTCATAAACTGTGCCAACCAGGAAAAGTATACTGAATATTTTGAAAATGCTTTTGGCAAAAACATTCTTTCTGAAAATTTTTCCCTTGTTTATGGAGGATTTGGGTACTACTTTGAAAAGATGGGTTTTTTAGAAAGAACCTTGATAAAAATGATTTCAAAGATGAAAGAAAATAAAGAGTTCATAAATGAAAAAGGTCTCAGGGATGCAGCTGCCAAACTTGAATAGCTTAAAGACAGAATCTTTCATATATTATTAAGAAGTATATTAAAAAGCGAAAAGATGCTTAAAATATTTATGTTAAAATAATGGTCGGAACTGGCAAATATATCTTAAGGAGGAAAAAAATGAAAAAAGTGTTTACAGTGCTACTTTCTTTAGTGATTTTGGTAGTAGGAGTCATTGCCTCAAAACCTTTATATTCGCTTTTCAGTGATTATGACCAGAGCAGTTATAAGGATGAGGTTTTCAGAGTTTATTCAAAGATCCTTATCGATACGCCTTTGACACAGACGTTGAAACTTTCTTCAGAGATAAGCAGAGAAGAAGTTTCGATGCTTATGGTGAATGCGTTCA
>DJGH01000051.1:26503-27994 GCA_002431635.1 Petrotoga sp. UBA5851 | reverse complement strand
AAATACAGCCTATGATGATAAAGACTGATAAAAAGAAAACATTCTCTTATACCGATCCTTTAGGAGTTATAGATGAAAGCTTCAGTATTCCGTCTGCACAGGATATAGTTGAAAGTTATTATCTTGCCTATATAGAAGGCCTTATAAAAATAAGAGCCGTTCAGGTCAGTGGGGAAAGGTTCAATCCTACCGAACCTCTTAGTCATGTTGATTTTTTTGAAATGCTGGGGAAAATAATCTTCGGGGTAGATGAAAAACATGATTACTTAAAAGAAATAGCCGGTATGGGCTTTACTGCAGAGGAAGTATCTTCTAAAACTAATGTAACCTGGGAAAAGGCGCTGTCATATTTAGACAGGATACTTTCAAAGTCTGATTTTAAAGTAATTTCCGTTCTTACGACAGCAGATATACACGGAAACCTCCAACAGTACATTCCATCAGGTTCTACGTACAACATCGGGGGCCTTTCACGTATGAGCAAAACAGTTTCAGATATCAGAGCATCACAGAATAATCTTCTTCTGCTTGATGTAGGGGACGCTCCATATAACACAAATGTTGCAAATATGTTTGAAGGGCGGCCTGTCATAAGCATAATGAATCTTATGAAATACGATGCAATGGCAATAGGAAACCACGATTTTGATTTTCCTTTTGATAATATGCGAAATAACTCAAAGATAGCATCTTTCCCTTTTCTTTCTGCCAATACTCTCTATGAAGGGAAAAACCCGGATTTTCTTAAGCCTTATGTAATAAAAGATGTAGACGGGGTAAAAATAGGAATAATTGGGCTTACCGATCATGACAGCGCATGGTACACTCATCCGAACAATGTAAAGGGAATAAGCTTTATAAACCATTTTCAAGCTGCAGAAAAATATGTCAATGAATTAAAAGGGAAAGTTGATATAATAATTTCTCTTGCTCACCTCCACGGAGATAATTCGGTTCTTCCTCAAAAAGTAACCGGAATTGATTTTGAGCTTGCCGGCGGGCAGGATATAGTTGCTTATCCACAAAAAATCAACGATACATGGGTAATAACCTCCGGTAAGCACTCTGAACTTGTTTCAAGACTCAACATAAACATGATTGGGAATAAAATAATAGGTTTTAATTTTGCGCATATATTTTTGACTGAGAATCTCCCCCAAGATCCTCATATAAATAATATTATCGCAATGTACTCAGATAATCTGAATAAAAGCATGTCACAGGTAGTAGGTCTTACACAGGTTGATCTTGACGGAGAAAGAGGAACTGTGAGATTAAAAGAATCGAATCTGGGAAATCTTATAGCTGACAGTCTCAGAGATTTCGGCGGCGCTGATATTGCCTTACAGAACGGTGGCGGAATAAGGGCAAGTATCAAAAAAGGCCAGATTACGCTTAAAGATATATATACAGTTCTTCCTTTTGATAATGCTGTGGTCGTATTTAAAGCCAGCGGAAAAGTAATATGGGACACAATAGAACACTCAATAT
>DJGH01000051.1:26266-26475 GCA_002431635.1 Petrotoga sp. UBA5851 | reverse complement strand
CGCAGCTGGTCAGTTCCTCCAGGTATCAGGCATGACCTATAAGTTTGATGCTTCAAAAGAACCATACAAAAGACTTCTGGAAATAAAGATAAACAATGAGCCGATCGATCTTGAAAAAATCTATACTGTAGTTGCAAACGATTTTATGACAGGAGGCGGCGATAAATACACTATGCTCAGAGATAATACTCAAATAACAATTAAGACAC
>DJGH01000051.1:352-26245 GCA_002431635.1 Petrotoga sp. UBA5851 | reverse complement strand
ATGTGCTGAAGCTGTATCTGATGAAAGTGCGTGAAGTAGCTCCGATTTTAGAAGGAAGAATAGAGATTGTAAAGTAGATAAGAAACGGGGATAATTTCCCCGTTTCTTAAATTTTTGGTATAATAATTGTTAAGGATAGAAAAAGGAGGGGGAAAATGTACAACTTTCATAAAGGACTGTACACAGACATAAGGATAGAGGATTTTTATGAAACCAAGATTATTTTTACTCAGGGAAAACTTGATGAACTTAAGGAAAAAAACTATATAGCTGCTTTCATAAGAGTATTTGACGGGAAAAAATGGTACTATTCTTCTGTTACCGACATGGACTGTATTCAGAGCGAGATTGACAAGCTTTCCGATATGGCAGTTCCTTGCAGCAATATTGATGAAGATCCCGTTGTACAACTTTTTGAAGTTAATAAAGGCAGATATATGACTTTTGAAGACGTGAGCATCAGGAAAAAAAGCATTTCAGAGAAGAAGAGTCTCTTGACATCTTTTTTTTCGTATCTTGAGGGTATAAAAGAGATAAAAACCTATAAAACAAGTTATATTGATACAAACGTTAAAAAGCACTTTATATCAAGCAAAGGAGCCGATATAGAGTTTGATTTTCAGAAAGCAGGATTTAGTCTTGGATTTAGCATGGTAAAAGGAGAAAAGCGTGTTTCGGAGAGTTTTGAAAGGACGGATACAGTTTTTGAAAAACTTACAGGACACGAAAAAGAACTCAAAGAGTATCTTGATAAATGTCTTTTCTACCTTGAAAACTATGTTCAGCTTGAGCCGGGTGCCTACACTGCCATACTTTCCCCGCAGGCAGCAGGGGTTTTTGCTCATGAAAGTTTTGGACACAAGAGCGAATCAGATTTTATGCTTGGCGATGAAAACATGAAGAAGGAATGGGCCATAGGAAAAAAAGTGGGAAGCGATATCCTTTCAATAGTTGACAGCGGAAAAATCCCCGGTTCAGGGTACGTGCAGTATGATGATGAAGGGACTAGGGCATGTGAAACATATCTTATAAAAAACGGAACACTTGCCGGCCGTCTTCACAGTGCTTACACAGCGGCAGCTTTAGATGAGAAGCTTACCGGAAATGCAAGAGCCAAAGATTTTGAATATGAACCTATCGTCAGAATGACCAGTACATATATTCTTCCTGGCAATAAGACTAAAGAACAGCTTATCTCAGAAGTATCAGACGGTATTCTTATAGAAACCATAAATCACGGTTCCGGTATGTCCGATTTTACAATTGCGCCCAGACGTGCTTATAGGATACGAAACGGAAAGATAACTGAACCTGTAAGTATTTCAGTAATTACAGGCAATGTTTTTTCAACACTCAATGAGATCGATGGTCTTTCAGATAAACTGGAGATTCTTTCTTTCATTATGGGCGGCTGCGGAAAAATGGAACAGTATCCGCTTTCCGTAGGATTCGGCGGACCGTATGTAAGAGTCCGGACCATAAATGCCAGATAAGGGGGATAAAAATGCTTAAAGAAATTTTTAATTCAAAAATCAATCAGGTAAGCTTCAGCGTAAGTCAAAGCAAAGTTGATTCAATAAGGAAAAAAGATATCGAAAAAACTGGAGTAAGAGTATATTCCGATGGATTTATAGGAGTTGCAGGGCAGATAGGAAAATGTGACAGCGGTAAGCTTACATCAAAGGCCGTTGAGAACCTTAAAAATCAGATACCTTATGAATATTCAAAAGACTCAAAGGTACAGAAAAAAATCTCTGTTACAGGAAATATTCCTGATGAAAAACAGCTTCTTATCAAGATAGAAGAGTATCTTGATTTCTGCAGGCAAAAATATGAAAATCTGATTTTCTTTAACAAGATAAACGTTACCGACAGACAGATATCGCTTAACAATGAAAATGGACTGGATCTTTATTTTTCCGACAGGTTTATAAATTTTGACATAGTTTTCAAAGATAAAACCACTGCCAACATAATGGATGGCGGAGTTATCTATCAGGGAAGAGATTTCTCGCTTGAACAGTTAAAAAGATATACAGAAAAGATATGCGGTGCTTATTCAAGATTGGGAGAAGTAAAGTATGGGAAAAAACTTCCGGTTATTTTTTCGAGCTATGACATGCTTGTCATGATGAAGTTTATCACTGATCTGAACGGAAGAATGTATGGAAGCGGAGGTTCTATTTTCAGCAATAAGATAGGAGAAAAACTTTTTTCAGAAGAGTTTACGCTTTTTCAGTCCAACGATCCTTTTAACAGCATACCTGACTTTGCTTTTTTTGATGCAGAAGGAGGGTTAAATGAAAATTACAGATTCCCTTTGATTGAAAAAGGTGTTGTAAGATCACCGTATACTGATAAAAAGATTTCTCAAAGGTATTCACTACCGTATACGGCGAGTGCATCAGCAGAGTACGATGGAGTTCCATCGCTGTCCTTCACGGGTTTTGAAGTAAAAGAAGGCGAAAAAACACTAAAAGAAATTCTGAAAGGTGAACCAGGAATATTTGTAGGCATTTCCTCCGGAGGAGATTTTACCCCAGATGGAAACTTTGGGGCACCTGTACAACTTGCTTTTCTGCACGATGGTGAAAATTTTGTATCAAAACTTGATGCCCTTCAGATCAGCTCAAATATATATGACATGTTTGGAAAAGACTTCAGAGGGCTCAGCTCTGATAAAATAGACGAGATATCTAACGAAAAGTATATAGTTTTTGAAATGCTTGTAGATAAGCTTTAGGGGGTGGTTGTATAAAGATCAGCCTGTTGGATAAACAGACAACGGCAGTTTTGGCAGTTGACTGTCAGAACGGCTTTACCATGCGCTGTCCGGATGAGCTTGGTATATGCGGAACAGACGAGACCTGGATTGAAAAAGTTCAGAATTTTTTAAAAAGGTCTCATGAATGGGGGTTCAAAATTTTTGCAAGCATTGATTTTCATCCTGAGAACCATTCTTCATTCAGGATATGGCCAAAACATTGTGTAAATGGAACATATGGATGTGAAATATTTTTTGATGAAAGTATGATTACCAAGCTTGTAAAAAAAGGTACACGAATTGATGCAGACAGTTACTCAGCTTTTTATGATTACGTTGATGCAGGCGAAAAGGGTGACTTTTGCAAAACCGTCTTGGATGATAAGCTTATAGAGCATGGCATAAAAAGTATAATCATAATAGGGCTTGCAGGAGATTACTGTGTTATACAAACAATAAAGGATGCCATAAAGTTCGGATACAAGGTGTATTATGCCTCAGAGTACATAAAATCAGTGGATGGCAGAAAAATATCTGAGATACTTCAAGAGATAGACTTAAAGGAATATACAGAAGAAATTATTGAAGAATAGACAATACCCGTCGTTTTTATTTCAAACGGCGGGTATAAATTTAATGTTTTTTGGCAATTATAAGTAACATATGCTTAAATATATTAATACAAAAGTATTTATCAATTGATAAAGCCTATGAAAATGCGCTTATAGAAATTTTCAAAAATCATAATTAGCACTTGACAACATAGAGTGATAATGGTATTATTATATTGAAAGTAAAATGATGACAGTAAAAATAAGCAACCTAAAAATATAAGGAGGGATTGAGTATGAAAGCATTAAGAAAGTATGGAAATTATAACGAAGAGGATTATTTGACACCATTTGATATGCTCAGGAAAGAAGTTGACAGTCTTTTTGGCTCATTTCCTTTTGAATCGGCGTACCAGTCAGATTTCATGGTTCCAAAGATGGACATATACGAAAATGAGAATGCAGTAGTGGTTGAAACGGAGATGCCTGGAGTCGATAAAAAGGATATAAAGATAAAGCTTGAAGGAGATATACTGAGTGTATCGGCTGAAAAGAAAAGCGATGACGAAAAGAAAAACAGGAATTTTTTCAGAAAGGAAAGATATTATGGAAAGTTTGAAAGAACTCTCAGGCTGCCTGAATATATTGATCCTCAGAAGATAAGCGCAAAGTATGAAGGTGGAGTACTTGAAATACAGATAGAAAAAAAGCCTGAAGCGCAGAAAATTTCAAAAGAAATAAGTATACAGTAAAAGAAGAACGGCATAAAATGCCGTTCTTCTTTTAATAAGCATATGATTATCTCTTTACTTTTGTTAAAAGCAGCTTTATTATTTCTTCAGTCGGCATGTTTTCGGTTTTTATTCCCTTGAGAGCTTTAAGCACTGAATATTTGTCAAAACCCAATGCTAACATAGCATCTACAGCATCAGCCGAAAAATCTTCCCTTTGTTGGATATCAAGATTTTCAAACTCACCCTTAAGTTCTGTAAGGATTCTTTCAGCAGTCTTTTTTCCTACTCCAGGCACTTTTGATAGTTTATCTATATCTCCGCCGGCTATGATATTGCGCAGTAGCTCCGAGTCAACTGATTTTATTATCTTACCGCAGGTCTTTGGACCAAGCTTTGAAACCTTCCTTAAGGTATCGAAAGTCTCCCTTTCTATGGTATCCCTGAATAAAAAAAGAGCTGTTCCGTATTCATTTATTTCAAGTACGGCTTCAAAATTGAACTTCTCATCAGGAGAAAATTCCTTTAATACCCTGAATGAAGGTATGGCCTGAAAGGTAAAGTCACCGGTCTGTATCAGGACAGAGTCCTCAAGAATCTCAACAATCGTACCGTTGAGCCTACGGAGCATATCAGGGTCCCTTTACGCCCATGATGAGCGCTCTTATAGCTCCAACAAGGTAAAGTGATCCGCTTATGAAATAATAGTCGGCACTTTCTGAAAGCAGTTTTTCAAAAGCAATTTCAAAGTCGTTTTCAAAAGATATATTTTTGGTTCCAAGATTTTTGAAGGTGTCGTACACATCTTTCGGATCATTTGAACGTTCGCTGGGAACACGTGTTATTATGGTTTTCTCAAAAAGCTTGGATAAATAGTCGGCCATATGCAGATAGTCCTTATCGTTGAGAATACCTATCATGGCAACCTTCCTGTTCAAAGGCATATATATCCCGACCGTCTTAGCAAAAACTTTTGCGCCGTCTTCATTGTGGGCTCCTTCAAGAACAATTTTTTTGCCTTTATATTCAAGTATTTCAAACCGTCCTTCCCAATAAAACTGTTTCATGCTGGCTCTTAACTTTTCTTCATTTAAGGAGACGCTGTTTTTCTGTGCGAGACATTCTGCGGCGGCTAAAGCAACTGTTATGTTGTGCGGCTGATATGTACCGTTGGCTTTATAAGACAAGTCCTTGAGGTTAAAACCCAATCCGTAATAGTCCATGGTATTCCAGTTAAGGGTATATCTGGGATTTTCAAACCTATAGTCTTTGTTGAACTGAAATACTTTTGCAGACTGTACTGAAGCTGCTTTCCTAAGTATAACTCCTTTGGAGGATTCCGAGATATCTCCCAGGACGACATAGTTATTGTTTTTAATTATTCCCGCTTTTTCAAATGCAATTTCTTCTGGGGTTTCACCGAGTATTTTCATATGATCCCGCTGAATCGTGGTTATTACAGAAACATCCGAGTTAAGTACGTTCGTGGCATCAAACCGTCCACCCATCCCCACTTCAATCATGCCGAACCTTACTTTCTTTTCAGCAAAATATTTAAAAGCCATTGCTGTCATTATTTCAAAAAATGAAGGAGACATATTTCCGGGCATAGCATCCATCTCTTCTATGGAAGGAAGCATTTCCTCAAGTATCCTTACAAAATCATTTTCGGAAATGTTTCTGTTATTTACCCTTATGCGTTCACGTACGCTCATAAGATGTGGTGAAGTGTATATTCCGACTGTATAGCCCTGTCCGATAAATATGTCGGTCAAGGCTTTTGTTACGCTGCCTTTTCCATTGGTGCCGGTTATATGGACAGATTTAAAAGTGTTCTGAGGGTTGCCTATCAGCTCACATAATTGTGTTATCCGTTCTAAACCGAGCTTTATTTTGGTTTCTCCCCTTTTTACATATAGAAAGTCAACAGCTTCTTTAAATGTCATATTTAGGTCAACTCCTGTAAAATTTTAAGAACTTTATCATATTGGTTCTGAGAGTCTTCCAGCTTGGTTCTGGTTTCTTCTATTATCTCTTCCTCGGCTCTTTCAAGAAAATCTCTATTCTGAAGTTTTTTCTGATATTTTTCAACATCCTTGAGCGCTTTTTCCTTGGCTTTCTCAAGTCTTTCCTTTTCAGCGTCGAAGTCTATGAGCTCGCCAAGTGGTATATAAACTTCCATTCCTTCTCCGACATAAGCGGTAGCAGCTCTTGAAGGCTTTGCCTGGGATCTTTCTATATTTGATACAAAACCCAGTCTCATTATCTGTTCCTTCATCTGGTCTATAACTGTTTCTTTCTGGTCTGAAACATACTTTATATCAACGCACTTAGTCTGGAGTATGTTCATTTCAGCTTTAACGTTCCTTATTCCTCGTACAACTTCCATTGCCTTAGAGAATACAGATGTTTCATCCTCAAAGCTGAATTTTTCATCGTACCGTGGCCATAAGGCAGAAATAATCATCTGTTCTTCACTTATTCCAGGAAGTGCATGCCAGAGCTCTTCAGTAAGAAACGGCATAAACGGATGCATAAGCTTAAGGGAACTGTCAAGCACTTTAACCAACGTGTTTTGAACTGATGTCCTGTCGACGGATTCGTTCTTAAGCCTTTCCTTGACCGCTTCAATATACCAGTCGCATAATTCATACCAGAAAAAATCGTACAGTTCTTTTGCGGCAATATTGAAATCAAAAGAGTCGATAGCGCTGCTTACTTTTTCAATGGTCTGATTCATCCTGGTAAGTATCCATTTATCTTCTATGCGCAGGTCTT
Source organism: Petrotoga sp. UBA5851 (assembly GCA_002431635.1). Classification (GTDB taxonomy): domain Bacteria; phylum Thermotogota; class Thermotogae; order Petrotogales; family Petrotogaceae; genus UBA5851. Next base: position 19,421 of record DJGH01000051.1, on the reverse strand, counting down.
TTGGCTGAAGTTCTATTTTTTCATAACCATCAAGATTGAGCAGGATAAATCTAGTTGCGTTCCATATTTTATTTGAAAACTTTGAATATGTTTCAAAGGATGCAGGATCAAGCTTTATATCCCTTCCCTGAGCTGCGAGGATGGCAAGGGTAAATCTTATAGGATCAGTTCCGTACTGTTCTATAACTTCCAGAGGATCAATACCGTTTCCAAGGGATTTTGACATCTTGCGCCCGTTTTTATCCCTTACCAAGGGAGTAATATAGACATCCTTGAAAGGTTCCTGCCCCATAACCTTTTCACCCATCATTATCATTCTTGCGACCCAAAAGAAAATGATATCAAAAGCAGTTACAAGAACACTGGTAGGATAAAATTTCTGCAGATCCTCTGTCTGATCCGGCCAACCCATAGTTGAAAAAGGCCATAACGCAGAACTGAACCATGTGTCAAGCACATCTTCATCCTGTTTCAGATTTTTCGAACCACATTTGGCACATGATACCACATCTTCTTCACTTACGTTTATATGACCGCAGTCCTGGCAGTACCATACAGGGATTCTGTGACCCCACCACAACTGTCTGGAAATACACCAGTCTCTTATTTCGTCGAGCCAGTTATAGTATATCTTCTCCCATCGTTCTGGATGAAAGACGGTTTTTTGATTTTTAACCACTTCTTTAGCTTTTTCAGCAAGAGGCTTCATTCGTACAAACCACTGATCCATAAGGAAAGGTTCAACCGTAGTATCGCATCTGTAACAATGACCTACCGAATGCTTATGAGGTTCTGTCTTTTCAAGCAGACCCATTTCTTCAAGATCCTTAAGAATCTCTTTTCTTGCAGCATATCTGTCCATTCCTGCGTATCTTCCACAATTTTCAGTCATTTTTGCAGTATTGTCCATTATCTGGATCATCTGAAGACCCTGCCGTATTCCTACCTGATAATCATTTGGATCATGTGCCGGAGTAATTTTTACAACCCCTGTTCCGAATTCCTTATCAACATAAGGGTCTGCAATGACAGGTATCTCTCTTTCGGTCAAAGGAAGAACCACCATTTTTCCTACCAGCTCCTTGAATCTTTGATCCGAAGGATTGACTGCAAGTGCCACATCACCCAGCATAGTTTCGGGTCTTGTGGTTGCCACAGTGATGAACCTGTCTGAATTTTTTATAGGATACTTTACATAATAAAGTTTTCCGGTTTCGTCGACATGCTCAACTTCATCGTCCGCTAGAACTGTTCCACAGCTTGGACACCAGTTTACAATATATTTGCCTTTATAAATGAGAGACTCATTATATAACTGAACAAACACCTTCCTTACCGCTCTGCTGAGACCTTCATCAAAGGTAAACCTCTCACGTGTCCAGTCAACAGAACAACCTAAAGCCATAATCTGCTCGCGTATATGTCCTTTATAGGTATCCGCCCACTCCCACACTTTCTTTAGAAACTCTTCTCTTGAATATTGAGAACGTCTCTTTCCCTCGGTCTGTATAAGAGATTTTTCAACAACATGCTGAGTTGCTATCCCTGCATGGTCTTCACCCGGAAGCCATAAGGTGCTTAAACCTTTCATTCTTTTATATCGGGTAAGAATATCCTGTATGGTAAGGTTTAAAGCATGTCCCATATGTAATTTACCGGTTATATTCGGAGGAGGGATGACTATGCTGAAAGATTCATTTTTATCTTTTGAAGGTTGAAATGCTCCTTCATCTTTCCATCTAGCGTACCACTTTTTTTCAAGTTCATGAGGTGTATATCTCTTTCCTATATCCATACTTATTCCTCCAGTCAGAGAATTTATTTAAAAAATGATTTATTTTTAGAAGAATCATAAAGCAATTATACCATTAAATGAGCATAAATAACAGAAAAAATGTCTGCAAAAAAACAAAATACCTGCGGCAGCAGGTATTTTGCGCGAGTATTTTTATGAAAGNNAAAGGGAATGTTTTTTAAAATAATTATCTTTGTTTTAAAAAACCCAGAACTTCGTTAATATCAGGAAGCAATTTTATCGGATAAACTTTCAAAAATATGATCTTGCCGGTTTCATCTATTATAATATTGGCTCTTTCTGAAAATCCGTTTTTTTCTCTGAATATGCCAAGGTCACAGGCAAGCTTCCCGTGAGGCCAGAAGTCAGAAAGAAGAGAAAGTTTTTTAATCTCCATACTTTCCGCCCATGCTTTCTTTGAAAAGGTTGTATCTATACTTACTCCAAAAGCTGTAGTATTCAGAGCTGTAAATTCATCATAATGACTGTCCACCATCTTCATCTGGTCTGTGCATATACCGGTCCAGGCAAGAGGATGAAAGGATAGGAGGACTTTCTTTCCTATGAGTTCCGAAAGAGAATGTTCTTTTTCATTCTGATCCTTAAGCACAAATTGCGGAGCCAAGTCTCCGATTTTCAGCATGCTGTGCACCTCCTGTTTTAGTATTTCAATATATTATATCACAAATAAGATAAAAAACATCCAATATACCAGATATACAAAAAAACCTCCCTAAGGGAGGTCGAAATTAAAGGTCAGCTTTATACTGAGCCTCATCAAGGAGTGAATCCATTTCTTTTACATCAGAAAGCTCAATTTCAACTATCCAGCCTTTTTCTTCGGCGGAATCATTTATAAGTTCAGGTGTACCGTCAAGCTCTGAATTGACTGCGATAATTTTTCCACTTACCGGAGCAAAAATATCACTGGCAGATTTAACAGATTCAACGGCACATAATGTATCACCTTTTTTCACTATTTTTCCAACCTGCGGAAGATCAACATAGGTAATATCTCCAAGCTCTTCTGCTGCGTGTGCTGATATTCCTACTTTGGCTGTTTTTCCGTTCAGACAAGCATATTCATGGGTTTTAGCATATTTAATCATCTTTTTAACCTCCTGTTTTATATTGAAAGCTTATTTTTCCTTATAAAGATCCTGCTGTCGCCCAAACCGTCATCAAAGATAGCAATGATATCGTTCCCTTCTCTTTTTAGACTTTCACAGACACGCTCCTTGGATAAAGGATAGTCCATTATGACCAAAAGAATTTCTCCGGGCTCAAGCTCTTTAAGACAGTTCTTGGTCTGTATGTCAGGCACAGGACATAGCTCGCCTCTGACATCAAGTATCTTATCGGGTTTTATTTCATCCGGATTTTTGAACTCTACGGCAAAAATTTCAATATTCTTGCCTTTTACCATTCTGGTCCCTTTAAGGCCGGAAAGCATTTTTATGGAGCTTTCAAGCATATCGTATATATAAGGGGAAGCCAAATCATACCTTTGCGTATTGCTCTGCGCAAAAGAAGTAATCAGACCGTTTACTTCAAGAAATTTAAGGCTTCTGTAGACGCTTGAAATATCCATATCCAGACGTGTGGCTATTTCGGTCGCTGTAGAACACTGATCCTTAAGAAGCACAAGTATCTCCAGTCTTGATTGATTTGACATTATCTTGAACAGTTCCGGAAGGCTTAAAGATTGAATCTTTGAGTTTATGAAAGAATCCTTCATCAAAAGTTATCTCCTGAATATAATATACATTTAAATATTATATCAAATTTTAAAAGCACAGCAGGAAGCAAAAATGCTTCCCCTGAGCATTAAAAACCGAATAAACAAGGTTAACCTATGGATTTTTCATTTTTCTCAATTAAATCAATTAATTGATTATAATCAACCAACTCCATGACAGAGTCCTCAGGACTATAGCCTCTGGATAAAAAATCTTCCTTTAAAGCAAAGAAATTACCCTTATAATTCTTAACTTCTTTCTTTAAAGCCCAAAACACGCCATTCTGTATAAATACTACCGCATCATCTTCCCTTGAATTTTCCAGCTTTATTTTTTCTGCCGGATGGTCAAATCCATATTTTATAAGTATCATAGCCATAAGAACACCTCACATGAATATAACAAATTCATTATCATGAAACAGGGCATCAAGATCTTTCTTTTCAAGTATCTTAGCTTTAAAACCATCATCCAAACTTTTTACACAATATTTTTCAAGATCCTCTTTTACTGTCAGAACAGAGGTCTCGTATCTGTCGATAAACTTTTGAACCATCTTTATAGGAAGAAGACCAAGATTTTCGGGTTTGCTGTCCTTTGCAAGAGCAGTGCAGGCCTCATTTATAAGCAACACTGACGGCTCTATATCTTCGCCGTACATTCCGAATGCCGTTCGGAAAGCTTCGTTTACCCATATTGAACCTACCGGTGACTGATAAACTACAAAAAGAATTTTTTTCATTACTCTCCTCCTATGCCATTAAGTTTATAAAACGGTCTGAAGAAACTATAAGCTGTGCAAGCTCGGGGAGCCCGCTTGACCGTGCGCCTTTTATTATGGCATCCTGTGAAACACCTCTGTAATCCATACATATTCCGCATATATCAACAGTAAGATTCTTTTTTTCTATGAGATCCTCAAGTTTTTTAGGTATATTCCTGTCCATTCTTATGGGCTTGACTTTGGAATTGATTGCAAGAACTGAGTCGCAGAATAAAAATATATCAACCTTATGACCTTTGTTTAGGGCTGCTTCAGCAATTTTTATTGCAGTGTCCAGATCCTCGTAGGTATAGGGCTGAACCATTACCTGAATGGTTATAAGCATAGATAGTCCTCCTGTTTTTTAAAGTAAGAGCACGGTTTCCCGTGCTCGACATCATACTCTGAGATATTCGCCACTAAAAACTGAGATGTTCGATTTTACAAAGACCATAAAATCTTTAGTATATTAATCTTTATTTCTCATATACAAGAAGTAAACCATGGTCCAGTTTCCAAGAACAAAGAATACCGAAGCCACTATTGATGAAAGAGCCAAGGTAGGAACGCCTGTAAGGAAATGGCCAATATTACAGCCGCCTGCTACCGATGCTCCGAATCCCATAAGAATACCGCCTACCATTACCTGCAGATATGTTTTAGGATCTTTAGGCATTCTGAACTTGAACTCTTTTGATGCGAGTGCGGCTATCAAAGCTCCGAGTATTATCCCTATTATTTCAAGTCCTGCCCAGTTCAATGGTTTTGCTCCTGTGAAGCCAGCAATTAGATTCGACCAGCCGGCAGTTATTCCTAGACCATAATTTCCGTCTCCAGGGAATGATCTTGTCCACCATGCACCCATTGATACAGCAGTAAGGAGAAGAGCAAGAAGAGTCATGTTTATGGGAGTTTTTCTGTTAGTAGTCTTGGTTCCGTAAACATACCATATAAGAAGAGCAGCAATGACAAGCCCTACAATCCATGGACTTATTCCAAGAAGGGAGGAAACTGTCGGACCGCTTGTTTTAATATAAAGAGCTTCATCCATAGCCGATGGATTCTTAATTGCAAAGGACTTAAACCAATCTCCCAAAGGCTTTAATACTCCTGAACCTGTTGACATGGCAGTCATACCATAAAATATAGCTGCAAACCATGCTGTAGTCAAACCTTCTCCTACCCTATAGGTTGTACCCGAAGCACAACCTCCGGCCAAAACCATTCCTAAACCGAAGATATATCCGCCTACTATGTTAGCAACCAGATTAAGACCGGGAGCCGATATCTTAAAAAGTCCAAATTGAGCAAGAATAAGAAGTGCTATCATTTGAAAAGCAATTGCAAGTGCACCTATCTTAAGAACATAGTTGTCTTTTATAAGTATAATATCTCTGAATGCTGAATTAAAACAGACTCTGCCTCTCTGAAGCACTATACCAAAGATAATACCTATGATTAAACCAGTCCAAGCTGTTGAAGTAGCCATATAATTACCCCCCTCTAGTGATTATTTTGAGTTGCCTACTTTAATATAAATTTTCCATTCGCTGTTTCCAACTTCTTTGATTTCAAGTACTTCGTGACCCATAGATTTTACTGTTTCTGGAATTCTTTCCATGGACATGGCATAATCAATCCATACTTCAAGAACTTCTCCCGGATTCATCTTTTTTAAGGCTCTTTTGGTTTCAACATCCGGAACCGGGCACACCTCTCCTCTGACATCCAAAGTTTTGGTAGGAACAAAATCTGCCATTTTGAACACCTCCATATAAGTATAAAAACTCTTGCTTAAAATTTCACATTGTGACTAAGCATAAAAAACCAACGAAACACGGCAGTAAACAAAATAATAATTCCACATAATTCATTTTTGCAAATCCAGAGAAAATTATAAACTTAATATGTAAATATGATCTTGCTTTAAGTGCACAACTTGGTTAATACTAAAAAGCAAAAAAAGAAAAAACCTTAAAAATAATGAAACCTGAAGGTTTTCAGAGATAATATCTTTCAAATAAAAGGTGATAAAATTAGCATGAAGACAAAAGAATAAAACGGTCAACGCTTTGGGCGCAGACCGTTTTACCAAAACTTATCTATGCAGCAGAATGATAAGATCATTTACATTTGTTCCGGTAGGTCCGGTTTTTACCAACAGACCGGATTTTTCCAAAGCATGGTAAGAATCATTATTTTTAAGATATGCTGCTGGATCTATACCACAGTTAACCATTTCATTAAAGCTGTTGCCATCCGCAAGACCTCCTGCCGCATCTGTTGGACCGTCGGTACCGTCAGAACCGACACTTGAAACAACAGTATTTTCTAAACCTTTTATTTTTATTGCAGCTCTAAGCACAAGTTCTTGATTTCTTCCGCCAAGACCGTTTCCGGTGACGTTTACAACCGGTTCTCCACCAAGTATAAGAGCATAGGGCTTTTTGAAAGAAAAATCTGAAAGATCACTGTCGCGGGCTATACAGCAAAGCATATCTGCTATCTGAGATGCTTCACATCCGACAGACCATGAAAGTATTTTAGGAGTATACCCAAGTTTTTTGGCTGATTTTGCAGCACTTTCACATAAAAGCTTAACATTTCCGATTATCTGCGAGGAGACATTATCAAGAACTTTCGGTGTTTCTTTTTGTACTGCCTGCAAAGCATTTTCGGAAAGATCTATCCTATATTTTTTAAGTATCTCCGATGCCTCCTGAGAGGTTGAAGAATCAGGATATGCAGGACCTGAAGCAATACTGTCCAGTCTGTCTCCTACCACATCTGACAGCACAAGTGAAAAGATTTTTGCTGGTGAGATAAGCTTGGCAAAACGTCCGCCTTTAACAGATGAAATATGTTTGCGTACAGTATTTATCTCAACAATATCTGCTCCGCTCCGTATGAGACTGTTGTTAACAGCCATCAGTTCAGTAAGGCTTACCCCTGGTGCAGGAAGCTCAAAAAGAGCCGAACCTCCTCCGGAAACAAGAAATAGAAGAAGATCGTTTTTGGTAAGTTTTTCAGTCATTTCAAGAGCTTTTTTGGTTGCTAAAACCGTATTTTCGTCAGAAATAGGATGTCCTGCCTCATATACTTCAAAGCTTTTTATAGGTCCGGCAGAGTGCTGGTACTTGGTGATTACTATTCCCTGGGTTATTTTGCCCTTTAAAGATTTTTGAGCAGCATATGCCATGCGCCATGCAGCTTTGCCGATAGCCAGCACAAAAATATTGCCTTCGTGTGAAAAATCACGAAGTGCTCTTTTTACACAGGCTTCAGGTTTAACAGCTTCAATAGAATCACTTATTATCTTAAGTGCATCTTCCTTCATATTGTACATATCCGTTCACCATCTTTCATATTGTATAATAAAATCAAATTTATAGTAAGAAAAAACTCATCAGCCACACCAACATTCCCGTAACACTTCCCTGTACCAGCGAACCCATCGTCTGAAGTTTAAGTGAAGCTTTTATATCCATACCAGACATCTGCGATACTACCCAGAAATAGCTGTCGTTGACATGCGATAAAACCATAGAACCAGCACCTACGGAGCATACTACAAGCGCCTTGGCAATTGGAGAATCAAGTCCCATAGAGCCTAAAAGAGGGAACATGATAGAAGATGCAGTTACTATCGCAACGGCAGAAGAACCCTGCATGGTTTTTATAAGAGCGGCGACAACAAACGCAACAAGTATTCCAGAATGTGAAGAAAAACCATTAAGGTTTATATCAGAAATATCCCAGGAGGCAAGCACCTTTCCCAAAGCCCCTCCGGCACAGGTTATAAGAACCATGGAGAAACAGTTTTTCAAAGCTTGTCCCACCCACCCGCTGCTGCCGAAAACATCTTTTTCTCCGTTTCTTACAAGAAGAAAAGATAGAAGCATTCCTATGAGCAAAGCCGTTACAGGGGAACCGGCAAAGCTCAAAATACTGTAAAATTCCGAAGTTCCAAAGGGCTTTGATGGTATATCGGCTAATGATCTGAGTATCATAAGCAGCAAAGGAGCAGAGATGGGAAGAAAAGACAGTAAAGCGTTTGGTATTTTTACTTCATCAGGCACGGGTTCGTAATCCATGTTAACTTTTACGGATACTTTTTTTCCTGCCCACACAGAAAAAATCAAGCCTGTGAGCATTGATACAAAACTTACAAAAAGTCCTACAGATATTACCAGGCCTATATCTGCACCAAGTATAGCACATGCAGCCAAAGGACCGCTGGCAGGCGGAACCAGTGTGTGGGTTGCATACAGGCCAAGACTTAAAGCAGTTGAAGTTAAAGCAATTGATTGACCCGATCTTCTGCTCAACTCTCTGTTTAGAGGCGAAAGCATTACAAAACCAGAATCACAAAATACACATATTGATGTAAAGTAACCCATCAAAGACATGGCAAGAGGCACATGTTTTTTCCCTGTAAGTTTTAGGATGCTTTGAGCAATGGCCATTGAGCCGTAAGACCGTTGAAGAAAAGTTCCTATTATCGATCCTATAATAATTACAATTCCTATGGAACCAAATGTTTCAGCAAAACCATCTGTTATGTATTTCCCTATGCTCTGTGTCGGGATACCGCTTGCGATTGCAAAGAAAAAGCAAGCTCCAAGCATTGAAAGAAACGGGTGAACCTTTAACCAAGCGGTGAGTAAAACAACCATCGCAACAGTAACTGCAGCAAGAATAAAAAACCATATGCTCATTTTTTGCCTCCGTAGATGAATCATCCACTTATATTTTATCTGATAATTATATTCAAAGCAACCATGAAGTTAAAAAAAGTACTTAGACGCATGACCATAGAACCCAAAAGAAAAAGAAATAAGTTATAATAAGTATAAGAGTAGTTTGATAAGAACCATGAAACAAAAATAGATAATAAGGCTATACAATACTATAAAGGGTTAAAGGATGGGAAAATGGACTTTTATCTTAATCTTTCCATAAACAGCAAAGAGAAAAATGAGCTTATAATTGAGGATTACTTTCGTTGGTTCAGAAAAGGAGACAATGTAAATCTGACTATGTTTTTCAGCGGAGATGCCCAGATGGAAGTATACAAGCGGAAAGTTCATGATCTTTGTACTCGAAAGGATTTTCCGAAGTACAGCATAGTCACAGAGAAGGTAAGTTTTTCCGGACTGAAAGAATTTTATTCCAAGCCGGTACTCCTAAATGAGATTATAAACTACAACCGGGACGATATATTTAGAATTTATAAGCTGATGAACCCCACCGTAAAGGAATGTGACTTTGAAAACCAGCCAATCTCAATACAGTACGATATTTTTTATGACCGACATCTGTTTGGGGATGCACGTGGATACAGTCCTGAAACAACTGTTCAGATAAAAGATATGATAGACTTTCTTTTTCCGGTGAAAATTTTGGATGCCGGCTGCGGATGCGGTGCCAACTACTTCTATCTCAAGGATGCACTCAAAGATGGAACTTCCTATCATGGAGTGGACTTCAGCCGGTATAACATAATAAAAGCAATTGATTACTTTTCAGGTGATAATGTCAGCTTTTCTTTCGGAGATATAAGGTCGTTGGAGTTTGATGACGGCTTCTTTGATTTTTCTTTTACCGAAAGTGTGCTGCCGTATGTTTCAGATCCCTTACGGGCGGTTAAAGAGCTTTACAGGGTATCCGAAAAAGGTTTTTATGCTGCATTCTACTCAGTAGAACAGAAAATAAAAGGGTGCCGTTTCAATAAAGATACATTTTGCTATGAGCTGGATACCGGGGCAAGCTGGAAGTTCTATAAGAATACACCCAACACCTTTTATCTGCCAAGATTTTCCGATGCCATAAGAGTTTTAGAGGGGATGGAAGACAAGCTAAGTATAAGAATAAACCAGAAGGATCAGTTTTTTGGCAAAATAGGTATCAATACCAAAAATATTTTCATATATCCCAAGGCATGGTATGAAAGCAGCTGCAATACATATAAAAAATGGAATAATAAGCCGCTGATGTAAAAAAGCCAAAAGGTGAAATCGGGGAGGAAGAATGAAGACAGAAACTTTTAAATTTAAAGATCCTCATGGATATGAGATTTTCTGTTACAAATGGTATGAGCCGGAGCAGAGACCCAGGGCAGTGGTTCAGATAGCTCATGGAATGGCCGAGCATGCACTTAGATATGAAAAATTTGCGGGTTTTTTAACTGCGAAAGGTTTTATTGTGTATGCCAACGACCACAGAGGACACGGTCAGACGGCAGGGGAACTTGGAAATGTAGGATATCTTGGTGATGATGATGGATTTGAATGGATGGTAAAGGATCTGCATCAGCTGAGCGGAATAATAAAAAAGGAGTATCAACTTCTTCCTGTGTTTCTTTTCGGACACAGCATGGGATCTTATATAGTAAGGCGCTATATTGAGATTTTTTCCAAAGATATTAATGGTGCAGTACTTTGCGGAAGCGGTGCCATAGGAATGATGGAAAAAATAGGCAGCTTTCTTGCCAAAAATGAGGTCAGGAGGAACGGACCCAAAACTCCAAGTCCAAAACTCAATAACCTTACTTTTGGCAGTTATAATAAAAAATTTGTACCCAACAGGACAGAGTTTGACTGGCTGAGCCGTGATACCGAGCAGGTAGATAAGTATGTAGCGGACAGATACTGTGGCGGGGTTTTTTCATGCAAATTTTTCTATGATCTTGCTCAGGGACTGGTTAATCTCAATAAACTTGAAAATATGGAAAAAATAAATAAAGAGCTTCCCTTACTGTTTATCTCAGGAAGCGAAGACCCTGTCGGCAAGTTTTCAAAAGCGATGCCCAAAATACTTCACAGATACCATAAAGCCGGTATGAAGGATATCCAGCACAGGCTGTATCTCGGAGCAAGACATGAGCTACTGAACGAAATAAACAAAGATGAGGTCATGAACGACATATATGAATGGATAGATAAAAAAATAAGCCGTTAGGCTTATTTTTTTATCCGAATACCGAAATAAGATACTTTTCAACATTCTCTTCTGCATTTTCATTTATGATGGTGGTGGGAATTTGATTAAGTTGGGCAACCTGAGATATTCCTATTGCGGTTGAGGTGTAGAAAGAAGTTCCGATTATAAGAACTTCATCTGCTTGTGAAGCTCTTGTACAGGCCTTATCGTAATCACGTATCATATCGCCATACAAAACGACATTTGTATCAAGAACTCCGCCGCAGACAGGACATAAAATACTTTTCCTGACAGCTGAAAAAGGATATCTGGAACCACATTTTTTACACTCCACAAAGTCAAGATTACCATGCAACTCTATGACATCTGTACTTCCTGCTTTTTGGTGAAGACCGTCGATATTCATGGTGACTATGGGCACTTTGAATCTGGCTAAGGCAATATGGGCAGGATTAGGCTGTGCAGAGTCGATATTATCCTTCATCTTTATAAGAACCTCAAAAAAATCTTCCGGATTGGATTTGTAGTAGGTGCGGCTAAGCTTAACACGGATATCCTCCATTTCGGTGAAGGTCGGAATGCCGCTGGCCTTAGATATTCCGGCTCCCGTAAGACATAAAATTTTTTTCATAAATATCACCTCATAACGATTATAGCAGAAATAAATACCAGAGTGAAAAATATTCCAGGTAAAAAAAACTATAATGTAACCTGAAAATAATACTAAAAAGGTAGGATATATTAACCCCCCTAGGTAGGGTAGTATGATATGGAGGAGATATGAATAAAATACATCATGAAGAAGCTTTAAAAACGCTGAAAACTGCAAAAGGACAGATCGAATCGACTATAAAAATGATAGAAGAGAACAGGTACTGCATAGATATTTCCAAGCAGGTGCTGGCAGTAACGGCACTTCTTAAAAAAGCCAATATTCAGATACTGAAAAAGCACCTTGAAAGCTGTGTTTTAGACGCTGCTCTCTCTAAGGATTCAGCGGAGATATCAATAAAAATAAAAGAACTTGAAGATACTTTGGAGTATATAAACAGGGTATAAACCGGAGGTGGAAAATGGAAAATGAATATAAAAAAAGTTTTTCTGTCCAGGGAATGACATGCGCATCGTGCGTGAGGAATGTAGAGAACACTTTAAAAAAGATGCCCGGAGTAAAATATGTATCAGTTAACCTTGCGACGGAACAGGCATATCTTATTTCAGAAAAGGAGATTTCTTTTCAAGAGATAAAAAAAGCTGTTGAAGAGTCGGGATATACGGCCATGTCTAAAGTACCAGACGGTTCTGTAATAGAGAAAAGGTTTATAAGAAGCAGAAAGAATTTTTTACTTTCAATCTCTGTAACTGCAGTTCTTATGCTGCTGATGATACTTCATATGAGCGGTATTCATATTCCGTATTTTAATTGGTATGAAATAATTCTGGCAGGTTTTGTGTTGTTTTTTACAGGCAGAGATACTTTTAAGGGTGCATGGATAGCTCTAAGCCATAAGCATACAAACATGGACACACTTGTATCGATTGGCGCCGTTGCTTCATATATAACGGTATGGCTTGAACTCACAGGTCTTAATATAATGTCTTTTGCGAGCATCTCCGCTATGCTTATCTCTCTTCACCTGACAGGAAGATACATTGAGGCCAGACTTAAACAAAAAGCTTCCAACGAGATAAAAGAACTAATAGGACTTCAGTCACAGACAGCCAATATCCAGACAGCACAAGGAATTGTAAAAGTTCCTGTCCAGGCTGTTAAGGTTGGCACACAGATTATTGTACGTCAGGGAGAAAGAGTACCTTTAGATGGGAAGATTATTATGGGTGAAGGATATGCCGATGAATCCATGATAACGGGAGAGCCCCTTCCGGCAAGTAGAAAAATAGGAGACAACGTTATAGGGGGCAGCATACTTTCAGGAGGTACAATAACAGTTGAAGTTCTTAAAACCGGAGAAGATACATTTTTAAGTCAGATGATAAAACTTGTTCAACAAGTTCAGGGTTCAAAAGTACCTATTCAGGCATTTGCCGATAGAATCACCCTTTATTTCATACCTATAGTTCTTTCACTTGCAGCTGCAGCCTCTCTGGTATGGCTCTTTGGCTATCAAAACATGATGCCTTTTATGATGAAAATATCTTCTTTCCTTCCGTGGATTAACTATGAAATGGGAGCATTGTCAACGGCTGTTTTTGTGTTTGTATCAACTATGGTTATAGCCTGTCCTTGTGCTTTGGGTCTTGCTACTCCTATGGCCCTGCTTGCCGGAACCTCATCAGCAGCCAGGAAAGGTCTTATCATAAGAAACGGTGAGGCCATACAGTCATCAAAAAACATAAATGTTCTTCTTTTAGATAAAACCGGCACAGTTACCAAAGGAAAACCGAAAGTAGTCCAAACGGATATAGATCCTAAAGAACTTAATATAATTGCCAATATAGAGAAAAATTCAATCCACCCTCTTGCCAAAGCTATTTGGGAGTATAATCTTCCTAACTATTCAGAAGTATCGGTTGACGATGTACGTGAAGAAATCGGAAACGGAATCTCTGCAAGATACTCAAACACTACTTACTTTATAGGCAAACCCGAATATCCGTCAAAGTATACTGGGCTATTAAGTCAAGGCTATACAGTATTACAAGCTTTGAAAAACGGGCAAAACATAGGTTATGTAGCCGTTTCTGATCCCGTAAAGGAAGATTCGGCCAAAGCTGTCGGAGAACTAAAAAGCATGGGAATAAGAGTGATAATGGTTACCGGAGATGATGAGAAAACTGCCGCCATAATAAGCAAAAAAGTAGGAATAGATGAGTTTGAAGCAGGAGTAAAGCCTCAGGGAAAAGCAGATATAGTAAAAAAATACCAGATTCTAGGATATAAAGTTGGTATGGTCGGAGACGGCATAAATGATGCACCGGCGCTCAAATCAGCCGATATAGGAATAGCTATAGGAACTGGTACAGATCTTGCCATAGAAAGTGCAGATATGGTAATTGTAAAAGGAGAACTTTCAAAAGTAGCACAAGCCATAAACATATCCAAAGTAACTTTTTTGAAGATAAAACAGAACCTTTTCTGGGCATTTTTTTACAATATTATTGCAATCCCACTTGCAATGGCAGGAGTCCTTCATCCCGTAATTTCTGAACTGGCAATGACCTTCAGCTCAATAAACGTTATACTTAATTCGCTCAGCATAAGAAAAAAAATTTAAACGGAGGTGGATTATGAAGTACACATATACTGTAAACGATATGGCATGCGGACACTGCAAGATGCACATTGAAAAAGCATTAAAAGCTTTGGAAGGCGTTGAAAGCTTTAATGTTGATCTTAAAACCAAGAAAGTTGAAGTACAGACCAGCCTTAATCCCGGGCTGATTGAAGGCGCCATAAGAGATGCCGGATACACACCCGAAAAAGTATAAACAAAAACTCATCCTCTGACCGGACTTATAACATAAATAAGTCCGGTTTTTTATATGGTGGTTCATCCTTCAAAAAATGCATTTTGTCCGGGAAAAACAAAAAAAGTTGGTCTTTGTTGTATAATAAGACTGTATATATTATCAGGGGGTGTTATCTCTTATGGATGAAAAACAGAAGTTTGAAATTGCAAAGAAAAAGGTTCAGGATATCAAAGATTTTTATGTCCATCTCATGGTCTATGTTGTTGTAAATGCTTTTCTCTTCATAATCAACATGCTGACTTCCAGAAGCTACTTATGGGTTGTATGGCCCATGCTTGGCTGGGGAATAGGTGTTTTTTTCAACTGGCTTTCCGTATTTGGTATGAACGGTATGCTCGGCCGTGACTGGGAAGAAAAAAAGGTTGAAGAAATAATGAAAAAAATGGACGATAAAAATAAGATCGAAAGAGGCTGAGAAATGAAAAGATACTGGACGGTAATAATAATTGTAATTATAATTGCGGCAGTATTCTATTTTTTGCCTTTAAGAATTAATCCGCAGGATTTAGGAAATTTTTTCACTTTCGGCAGAGACAGCCAGAGCACTCTCACCAGCGAAAGTGTAGATCTTCAGGACAGCATAGGCAATATAAGGATGAATTCTATAAGCTCGGACATCTATATTGCACGCGGTGAAAAAAATACATTTTCATACAAACATGACAGAAAATCCACTGACTTTGAATACTCGGCGGATGGCGGAAGCTTCAGCCTTAAGGAGTACGGAAAGGGTACATTATTTAATATAGGTTCTTTCGGTTCCAAAGAGTTCAGACTTACAACTATGGATTTACAAAAAGATGTGAACGTTCATTCGGTTTCGGGAGAGATTTTTGCAGATGGTATAACCTGCGAAAACGGGACGTTCGGTTCAACATCCGGAGATATTGAACTGAGAAATTTTGCTGCGGATACCGCCAGGTTTGAAAGTGTTTCCGGTGAGATAACCGTAGACTCAGGCAGTATGAAAAAAATTACCGTGGGCACAGTCTCCGGCGATGTAAGATTTTATAAAGTTTCTTCGCTGCAAAACGCGAATATAAATACTACAAGCGGCGAGGTTATAATAACAGGACTTGATCTTTCAAAGTATAAAATAATTTTCAGTAGCGTAAGCGGCAGCCTTTCAGCTGGAGACCTAGGAAAAATAAAATCACGCGGTGAGATAGGCAACGGAGAGTATACTATATCTATAAGAACAGTATCGGGCGATGTAAAAATAACCTCATCACTGTAAAAAATCAAAAGATAAAGTTAAATCATAATCCGGAAATCCAAAAGATTTCCGGATTAATTATTACCTAACACAGAGAATCACAAGCTTTAATCCTTATGGAATGACTCGTATAGCATATCGTAAGCTTGCCTGTGAATCAGTTGCTAACGAGCAGCAACGTATATAAAAGTAACCAAAATCAAAGAAATTAAAACTATTCTATTTTTATAGTTTTGTTGCTTTATAGCTATACATTTCTTGACAATTTAAATCTCTTTCCCTAGCATGATCAGGTGAAATCCTTTTTCATATGCATTTGGCTGTATTCCAATAACACGAAATCCATTTTCAAGATACCAACAATAATCAATACGTTCACAAGATAATGACTGAATGGCATCAGGTATGCTCTGGATTTCCTTACCGTGAATGTTAAATCCTATGGAACTTATTCCGCTTCTAAATGTCAAATATCCTTTTTTACGAGCATAATCTTGTGCAACCTGAAATAACTGACCGAGTTTATGCTCCAGTTTAAAAGTTCCATTATCGTCAAATCCACTGCATTCCAAATCGATTGCACGATAGCCTACTAGCTCTCTGCACAGTATCCATCCCTTAGGATGCTGTACATCATCTCCGAGATACCATCCGACTGTCTTAATGCTTTCATTAATGTCGCTTAATTGACCAATAGCACCTTCATAATCCCACCAATCAGCTTTTATTCTGCACATTAATTGTGCGACTGCCGGTATACTATCCGCAGTCAGATCAAAAACCTTCATCGCAACGGCCTCCCTAAGTCATCAAATCCACATCAAAAAATAACCATTTTACCTGCAAATCGTTCCATAAAAAAACTGCTCCTGAAATGAAATATCCCCAAGAATTTTATCATCAGAAATATCTTCTCCATTAAGAGATACAATCCATTTATCTTCCGCATCGTCAAAACGATGATACACCGCAATCACCTTACCTGTATATGTCTGCAAAGGCTGATCTGTTCCAAACACATATACATCCTGTTCTGATCCATCTCCCGCAAAAACACCATCAACATAGCCATAGTTAATTGGATAAATCATATCAGAATGTCTTGGATGAGCTGAACCAATTGGTCTATCAATGATGCCGGAAACTTCTTTTCCAATAATATCTGAGTAGTCCGGTATTACTGATTCTACTGCACAAAAGAAGTAATCCAATGTCTCAGCAAGATCGCCATTATCGTAAAGTTTCTTAATCTCCCGCTTGGTCATCCATTTTACATCAGCGACCTCATCTGTGGTAGCTTTTGATAATTCAGCCTCTCCATCATATTCAAAAAGCCAAACATCCATTATATCTCTGAATTTTCTTCCGTCATAATTATTTCTAATCTTTGAAAAAAGAACTTTCCCTTTTGAAAGATCAAGTTGTACGCCAACCTCTTCAAAAGTTTCTCTAAGTGCTCCTTCAATACTGGTTTCGCCAGCTATGACAGATCCGCCTACACATTCCCATTTAAGTGGATAAGTCGGTCTATTTGCTGCTCTTTGAGATATCAGATATTTTCCTTCTGTATTTTTAATCCATACATGTACCACCAGATGGTATCTGCCCTCTGGTATCATGCATTCTGGTTGCCTTATATATTCCTCGTTGGTTTTTTCTCTATATCTAGTGTATAAATCCCATTTTTCCATAATCATGTCCACTTCCATTCTCTATGTTATTTCTATTTCCTAATTTACAATTAAACTAAGAGTTTCCTCAGTACTTCGATTATCTTTTCTGGTCATTGACTTGAACCATGATTTTGCAAAAGTTTCATATCTTTCAAATGTATTTATTCTTTTTAATAGTAACTAATACAAAAACTACTTTTCTTTATTAGTAATGATTTCTAAGGCTGTAGTTGCTTTGGTTGTTGTGTTCTGATGTTTTTTACTTCTTCTGGTCTTTTGCGAAAAACCAAGTGCATCCTTTAAGATATCGTTAGCTTTCTCACTCCGATTTCATCGTATATTTTCAATGCTTCTTCTTTGAATTCTTTACTGTACTTTCTCATTTTTAAAAACCTTTTCTTTTGATCTTATTCTATCAATTTTTGGGGTGTTTATCGACTCTACTTTTATGTTATATCTCCACCTTCTCATCCGCGCCATCGGACTCAATGCCAAGCAGTTCTTGAAGATTATCAAAATTATATGGATATGCATTGCTGCCGCCAGTTTTAAATGGTTTATGTCCATCTGAGAATTCAATCGTAAGCTCCCACTGCGTCCCATCGATAATATCGTGATTCATATAGTTTATCCTCCATTCACCAATATGGAGGGCTCGAATTCCATCAAGAAACTCTTCTTTGCCACATGGGTAATCCAGTCCGCTAGGAAGAGTTGATGAATTCATCATAAGAGAACGTTCAACACCAAAATGAATGTGTTCTTCATCTACGATAATGGTATGTGTTTTGTAACCTTCTAAGAAGCCACCTATAGAAAATATAACCTTGCTAATTGCAGGAATGCTAGAGTCAAACAGCTTCGCTTCCTGTTCTGCTTTTGATGGCGTATAGGTACCGCCGACATCAGCCAGTGCTTGTTTAGCTCTTTCAAGGTACATGCGAGTAACCAAAAGTCTGGTACTTTCCCTCGGCATAATGATAGTCTCACTACCATAATGTGAGCCTTCCATAATATTTTTTAATCTGCCCATTTCCTGCTTCAGACCACGAATAGCCGTCATAATCTGCTTTTCACTTTTTCCTTTGAGGTGTTCCTCATAGTAACTTTCCGGACTAATCATCATAGATCATCACCATTATTCAGCTTGTAAATTATAGGTCTGCTCAACTAAATCCACTATGCCGTCAATATCTGAAGAGTTCTTCCTCTTTTGTCTGCATACATATTCCCTTTCTATTTTACGCTTTTCCTAAAATCTGCAAGCAGGAAAATCGAATCGAACATTTCATCCGACCACACGTCAAAAACAATAGGAAAGTACTTCAGTTTCCCCATTTGTTGTGATGCCTCTATCATTTGTTTTATCTCATTGTCAAATGGAAGACTCAATACATCTGTGTGGACTTTTTCAGGAAGATAAATGGTCACCTTGAAAAAACCGTCCCA
>DJGH01000051.1:0-297 GCA_002431635.1 Petrotoga sp. UBA5851 | reverse complement strand
ATGGTTTCTGAGCATTTGTTCCGCATTTGTTTTCATACCACAAAAACCTCCAAAATAAGATTTCAACCATTGATTTTCATAAAAGTATAGACCTTTTATTTTTTTACTTTTGCATATCCTGTCACAATATATAGGATACCTACTATAAAAGGAATGAACATATGTGCAGATATGCCCCCTCTCGTAATTATTCCTAAAATAAACCCAAGTAATATTGGAATCGTTATTAACAAACCACCAACTTTTGGCCATTTCCATCCAACCGCTAATCCAATAAACATAATCGGGAAAACTGTA
>DJGH01000056.1:20497-20667 GCA_002431635.1 Petrotoga sp. UBA5851 | reverse complement strand
ATCCGCAATCTTATCTAATGCCATTTTGCCACTGTAGGGTCACTGGGAATACAGAAATAGTTAGCTGTTTCTCTTAATGACATTATTTCTTTGTAATAGTTTTAAATCCTCCATTTTTACCAGAGAGATACTCATCAACTAACATTAATCTAAACTCATCTGAATACTTT
>DJGH01000056.1:0-20416 GCA_002431635.1 Petrotoga sp. UBA5851 | reverse complement strand
ACTAAAGGGGTTCACTTCAAAAAGTCCGATTTTTCATTCTCCAAAAATATTTGAAATATAACTGTTTAGCTCTTTTATCCCGTCTCTGGTTTCAGCAGATGTTGGAAAGTACAGATACTCCCCGTAAAAAGAAAGCTGCGATTTGATAGTTTCAGTCATTTTCAACTGTTGGCTTCTGCTAAGTTTATCAGATTTGGTAAGAATCAATGAAAACGGTACCCTAATATCTTTAAGCCATTGTACCATAGAAATATCGTTAGCCTGAACCTCATGTCTGTGGTCGATAAGCAGAAAAACCATCTGAAGGGATTTGCGTTCATAAAAATACTCTGTGAGAAAAGTATTCCATTTCTCTTTCTCTTCTTTTGAAACTCTGGCATAACCATATCCAGGCAGATCTACAAAATAATACTTCTGATCTATCAAAAAATAGTTTATTGCTCTGGTTTTTCCGGGAACCTGGCTGACCTTGGCAATCTGGATACCCAAAAGTGCATTAAGAAGACTTGATTTGCCAACGTTTGATCTCCCAGCAAATGCAATCTCGCCGTTAAGCGGTTGGGGATAATCATTTTTTGAAAAAACTGATTTTATGAATTCAACCTTCCTTGCCTGCATCTTTGATACCTCCTATCAAAGCTATTTCAAGCACCTGTTCAATATCTCGTACAAAGTGCAGCTTCATCTTTTTAATAACTTCAGGAGGCAGTTTTTCAACATCTTTTTGATTTGAAAATGGAAGAAGAATCTCATATATACCTGCACGGTAAGCGGATAGAAGTTTTTCTTTTATACCTCCAACTGCAAGTACTTTTCCTCTGAGACTGATCTCTCCTGTCATTGCTACTTCATTTCTGACTTTTTTATTGCTTATTGCAGAAACCAAGGCTGTTGTAAGTGTAACTCCGGCTGATGGTCCATCTTTTGGCACAGCTCCTTCAGGAAGATGAATGTGAAAGTCATTCTTTTCAAAATACTTTTCATCTACTATGTTCATAGTGCTCAAAATTCTCCGGCATAGGCTGAGAGAAATTTTTGCGGATTCCTGCATAACTTCCCCAAGTTTGCCTGTGAGTATAAGATTTCCTTTACCAGGAAAAGTAAGGGCTTCAACGTTTAAAATACTTCCACCGTAAGCAGTCCACGCAAGACCTGTAACAAGTCCGCTTTCGGATCTGTCGTTTTTTTCGGATTCAAAAAATGGAGGAGTCCCAAGATACTCTTTAAGTTCATCTTCCTTGACTACAACTTGTTTCCGGTTCTTAACGTACTTTACAGCCACTTTTCTCATCAGCCTGGAAACAGTTCTTTCCAGATCCCTCACTCCGGCTTCTCTAGTATACATTGATATCAGAGATTTGAGAGCATTAGGCGTTATCTGAACCTCTTGAGGATTAAGTCCGTTTTGTGGAAGTGTGTTCTTAATTATATAATTCTTTGCAATATTATATTTTTCAAAATCTGTATAACCTGCAATTTCAAGCATTTCCATCCTGTCAAGCAGCGCTGGGGGAATGGTATGTGCAACATTGGCAGTGGTTACAAAGATCACCCGTGAAAGGTCAAAAGGAATTTCAAGGTAATTATCTGAAAAGGTTGCGTTCTGACCGGGATCAAGGACTTCCAAAAGTGCGGCAGCAGGATCACCCTGATAAGAAATACCCATCTTATCTATTTCATCCAATACTATCACTGGATTGTTAACTTCCAACTTCCTTATAGTTTGGATTATCCTTCCGGGCATAGCTCCTACATAAGTTTTTCTGTGTCCTTTGATCTCTGCTTCGTCTCTGCAGCCTCCAAGCGAAATTCTTCCGAACTTCCTTCCTAACGACTCTGCTATGGACTTTCCCAAAGTTGTTTTTCCGACTCCGGGTGCACCTACAAAACAAAGAATTGGAGTTTTTGCCATATTAGAAAGCTTCTTTACGGCAAGAAATTCTATTATTCGTTCCTTTGGTTCAGAAAGACCATAATGATTGGAATCCAGAATTTTTTTTGCTATTTTTATGTCAATTGAATCTTTGGTCTCGTTATTCCATGGCATATTAAGTATCCAGTCAAGATAATTTCTTACAACTGTTGATTCGGGAGAGTATGGGGACATCTTTGAAAGCTTCTCTATTTCTTTTTCTGCCTTTTCTTTAACGTACTTTGGATACTCCTGATTCAAAAGCTTTTGCTTTAGTTCAGAGATCTCCTCATCTGTACCTCCGTCAAGTTCCTGTTGTATGGTTTTTAATTTTTCCCGAAGATAAAACTCTTTTTGAGTTTTTTCTATCTTCTCTTTTACTTTTGACTCTAAATTTTCCTCAAGCTCCAGGAGCTCTATTTCTCTTGTCAGTATTTCAAGCTCATCCTCAAGTCTTTTTTGAGTCTGGTGGCTTTCTATGAGTCCCTGTTTTTCCTCAAGCTCGAGTGGAAGAACAGAAGCAACCAGATCGCTTATAACATCAGGTTCGCTGGTTTCATCTATGGCAAGTATTGCCTCGGGAGGAAATTTTTTTGTAAGCTCCATATACTTCTGGAAAAGAGCTTTTACTTTTCGTACAAGTGCCTCAAGCTTTTTAGTTTTTTTGAACTTATCCTCTAAAACTTCTATATCAAAAAGAAAAAAAGTTTTATCATCGATAACCTTCTTTATCCGACCGCGCTTTATTCCTTCAAGAAGAATTTTATACTCACCGTTTGGGGTTTTGGAAATTTGAACGACTCTGCCTATAGTTCCCGTATGGTATATTTCTTCTATTGAAGGATTCTCAGTTTCCAAAACCTTCTGTGATACCAGAAATATATAGCTGTTGTAAGCCTCAAGAGACTTTTCTAATGCAAGAAGCGATTTATCCCTTCCTATAAACATTGGCAAAACCGTATTGGGAAACAATAGCCCTTTGGTACGTGTCGGAATACATGGCATGTTTTCAGGAATTGCAGACTTACTTATCTCATCAATATATTTTTCGATATAAGTACCTTTTTCTTCCATAAAATCACTCTCCACCACTCATTTTCTTTGATAACAATTTTATCAATTTGATATTTAGATAAGATGTCGGAAGTGAAAATAGAATTATCTGTAATACTTCCAACGTATTGTAAACAAGAGTTACTTTTAAATTAATTTAGAGTTCGGATATATAAAAAAGTGTTAGAATATTAAGTGATAATAAATTTATGATTACTTTGTGATAGCTTATACTTTTTTCAGATTACTGAGGTGATTTTTTATAAATGAATATAGTTAAGTTGCAGAATATAACCTTTCTAACCGGTAAAAAGTCGGATGTGTTTCAGCATATTCAGGAATGTATCCAACTGGATAAAAAAGTTTGGATAACTACTGTTAACGCACTTATGTTTCTGGAATACCTTAAAAACAATATATACTCTCAGGCTATTGAAAAAGCATCCTTTTCTGTACCCGACGGAATAGGGGTAGTGAAGTACCTTAAAAAAAACGGATACAAAACCGACCGTTGCCCTGGGATAGAGACTATGGATTTTTTATGCGGATTTGCCTCTCAGAAAAAATATACTGTCTACCTTCTGGGAAGCCGCAGAGAGACTGTTTCAGCTGCAGCGAAGAAGCTTACAGAAAAGTACGGGATTACTATTGCTGGATTTCATGACGGCTATTTTTCATCTTCGGAAGATACTGATATTGTAAACGATATAAACTCGAAAAATGCCGACCTGGTCTTTGTTGGTATGGGAATACCCAAACAGGAAGAGTTTATTCTCCGAAATTTCGATTATCTTAACGTAAAGGCTATAATGGGGGTGGGAGGCAGTATTGACGTTTTTGCCGGTCAGGTTAAACGTGCACCGGTGTTTTTTCAGAAGCTTGGAATGGAATGGCTTTTCAGAATGCTTGAAGATCCAAAAAGATTTAGAAAACTACCGGATTTAATCAATTTCTACATAAAAGTTTATCTTCCTCGAGGAGGTGTTTCAAAGTGATTTTAAAGAATTGTACATTATTGACAGGAAATATCGGTGAAGTGATACAGGATGCCTCTATTGTAATTAAAGGAGATAAGATCGTTGATCTTGTTACTTCAGACAGGCCGTTTGAAAAGCATGCAGATAAAGAAACCTACGATATGCAGGGAAAAATAGTAATTCCAGGCTTATCTAACCCGTATTCAAGTTTTTATATAAGCGAGCTGGGTCTGCTAAATAGACTGCTGAATTCAGATCTTCCCTCATATGAAAAATTTTCAAAAATTTACGGTTACTCAGAAAAGATTTTTTCAAGTCATGATTTTTTTGAAAAACTCGTAAGAATGGCTGCTTATAAATCAATATACAACGGGCTCACTTCGACTGTAATAGCGATTCCGGTTTCAAAGAATCTTCCTGACATGAACAGTTCAACCCTTGATCTTGGAATAAAGATAAAGTACTCTCCTGTAATACTTTCTGAGAATGGTATAAATAAAGCACTGAAGGATGAACTGTTGGCAAACGACAATATATCTTCAATAACATTGCTGGGAATATGGGGACTTGAAAATGAAGATTACGACTTTTTGAGAACCTTTATGGAAAAAGGCAAAAGAATCAAAATACTTATGGTTGACTTTAACCAAGAAGACCGGTATTCTATGTTAAAACACGGAAAAGGTCTTCTCGAAATACTTAAAAATCAGAATATTCTGTCAAAAAAGATAGATATTGTCTTCTCGGTGAATATCGGACAGGATCTTATGGATCTGTTCGCCACCAAAGGTATAAGGCTTATAAAAAGCATACGGACAGAAGTAACAGAGATAGGATTTTCAAAGAATATTCTCGATCTACTCGGACGTGGTATGAAGATAGCAATAGGAACAGGTCTTATCGATTATTCCTTGTTTGAGGAAGCTAAAGCATTGCTTATAAGCGAAAAACTGAACGGAAAAGCAAAACAGTCCATAATTTACAATGAAATTGAACGTACAATATTTATGAATAATTATCAGTTTATAGGCGAAGAGTTTGGAACTCAGTTAGGAAAAGTTGCTGCCGGCGCCGATGCTGATCTTACTGTACTGAACTATAAAACAGGAAAGTATCTTTTCAAAACTAATACTCCTTTTACGGAGATTGCACTTAAAGTTGGATGTGACGTAGATATATACGGAACTATCGTAGGCGGAAAGGTTTCTATGTGGGAAGGAAAGATACTGCAGATGGATCAGACAGAAATGATTAAAATTCAGAACGAGATAAATAATTTGTCTAAAGAAACAGAGGTATAGTATTTCCGTTAATTTACATGCATTTAAATAAAAAAGACACTGCATGAACTGCAGTGTCTTTTATTATTAAAGTGTTATTGGAAGTCTGAGTCCGGCCACAAAATCGTCTTCTTTTTCAAATTCGCCGGAAAAATCATCCAAAACTTCTTTAGTTTCATAATTAAACGTAGTCATATAACATTTGCCGTCTTTTCCTTCGGTAAAGAGGGATGGATAAGCTGTTTCGTTTTCATCATGACAACCACATCCGCAGCCGCATTCCTCATCCTCGCCGCACTCACATTCTTCTTCATTTTCATCATCGTGATGATGACCGCAGCCACATTCACATTCTGATTCCTCTTCACAATCACATTCATCATCGTCTTTTATGAATATTTCTGAAAGAACCGAATAACCGTGAACGGTTGCGACGGTTTTTACCTGATCAAGAAAAGCCATAAAATCATCGAACTGTTCATCACTTTCAAACTCAAATGGAAAGTATATGGGAGCAACCATCTTGGTTATGTCAATTCTGTCAAGGTACTCGCTGGTATCCTGAGCAAATTCCGGATCAATTCCGTTTAAAAAGTCAACAAACCCTTTTTTAGTATCTTGGGTAAACTCCATCCAGAATATTATAACAGGATGAATATGGTCTTCATGTATAAAGCCCTCTTCCGTGGCTTTCTGCAAAAAAGCTTCATGATATGCTTTACAGTTCATCTTACACCTCCGAATAATAATTACATCTAATTATACCATAATTTCATGGTAACTTTAAGGTATAATACAAGTTTTACAACCCGTTATTGTACGTCTATAATCTATGAACACTTAGACCATCCGCATGTTTTGCAGCTCGTGCATCCCTCGGTCATCGCAAGTGAATTTTTTGAAAGACAGCTAGGACAGTATATATTCCCTTCGCTGTCAGTGTAATAACCTTTCTCAAACTTCAGTGAGTTGTTTTTTACAAATTTTTCAATTTCATCACGGGTTTTAGGTGTTCCGACCTGAAGAATCTCATAAGAGCTTATATTTGTCTTCCAAAGTGCGGAAAAGTCATCTATGGCACTTTTTATTTCCTTTCCAAGACCTGAACAGTAACTGCCTTTTACCTTTGTAAGCTGTTCGATTACTTCCTCAGCTGAAACACCTGATCTGAGAGCTATTGAAGATAATCTTCCTATTACTTCAGCAGTTTCGGTACCGTCAGAAAGGAATATTTCTACAGCCTCACCATTATCATCAAAGGATACTGTTATGTACACAGTACCGGTCTGAGTTTTATATCTCCTTGTTACACTTTTAAGAGTCTCTTTCCTGGGTTTAGCTCTCAGTTTATGTTTCTCATCAATAACAAAAAATGCTATCTTTTTGTCCTGCTGTTCTCCTTCCTTAAGGGCTTGAGAAGTAAGCACCTGTGTTTCAAGACTTCCGTCTCTGTATATAGTTATGCCTTTTATATTAAGTTCAAGAGCTTTTTTGTATATTGAGTACACTTCCTGAACAGAAGTACTCTTAGGCATATTTATTGTTTTCGAACATGATGCATCAAGATAACTCTGAACCACATGCTGGGCAAGCAGATGATCTATGGGAGAAATATCCATTGATGTAACAAACACATCTTTTATCTCCTGAGAAATTTCATTTATATCTTTTATACTTCCTTTTTCTATTATTTCTGCCTGTAGAGCCTCATCAAAATGGGAGTTAAGCTTCTGGACAAGCACGGAATTTATATATGGCAACGGAACCCTGTTTCCTTCTTTATCTGTCATATATCTTACATATGCAAGCATGAAATTGGGTTCTATACCGCTTGAAGTGTCAGCGATATTGGAAATTGAACCTGTAGGGGCAACTGTGTTGGTCTGAACATTCCTTTTATGGAAACGTGCATCATTGGAAAAATGTTCACGTATCTTATTGTTCCAAAATTTCAATACTTCATCGTAATCATCATCAAGCATAGGAAATGGAATAAAACCATTTTTGTACCTTGATCTGTTGAACTCAGGAAAATTTCCTCTTTCCTTTGCAAGCTCTGAACTTGAAAGATGTGAGTAATATGCCAGTATAGCAGTTATTCTTGCCATAAGCTTTCTGCCTTCTTCAGAATTATATGCCACATCCTTCATATACAGGGCATCAGCCATACCCATTACGCCAAGTCCGATAAATCTCTGCTCCTTTGATACCTTATCAATCTGTTCAAGCGGATATACGTTGACATCAATTACATTATCTAAAAACCGGACACACCAGTAAACTATCTGTCTGAAAGTTTCAATACTTTCAGAAGAAGTACTGTTGAAATCAATATAGTTAATTAGTTTTGCAATATCGATTGAACCTAGGTTGCATGATCCATAAGGAGGCAATGGTTCTTCACCACATGGATTGGTTGAACAGACAGGAGTATGGTCAGCCATGGCATAAAACTTATTGTGTTCTCCAAGGAAAAGCATTCCAGGATCTCCCGATTTCCAAGCATTTGACGTTATTTTATCAAGAAGCTCTGCTGCTTTTACTGTCTTTCTTATGTTGGAATCCTTGTGAAAAAGCTCTATCTCTCCATCATTCTCAAGCGACTGCAAAAACTCCTGTTTGTTATCTATGTTTACAGAAATATTAAAGTAGTTAAGAACAGACTTCCCGTCATTGTCTTTTTTTGCATTTATAAAATCAAGTACATCCGGGTGCCTATAATTAAGAACCGCCATCTGAGCGGCTCGTCTTGCACCTCCCTGTTCTATGGTGGAAGCAGATGTATTGAAAACATGCATAAAGCTTATAGGACCTGAAGATTTTCCCCCTGTACCAGCAATAGAACTGCCTCTGGGTCTAAGTGCGCTGAAGTCATATCCCACTCCTCCGCCATACTTCATAATAAGTGCGGCATTTTTTACAGCATCAAATATACCGTTCATTGAGTCATCCATCGGAACTACAAAACAGGCTGAAAGCATGTTATGATGAGTTCGTGATGAAAATATCTCTTTATAATCATCTATGCTCATCTCTGTCAAAGGTTTCTCAAAAAGTTCCCTTTTCATTGTTTTCCCACAGTTGAAAAGTGTGGGACTGTTAGGAAGAAAAACTCTTGCCTGTATAAGATCGTAAAAAGTTGCTTCTGCTTCCCTTATTTTCAGAATGTCCTGTGTATAAAGTATTTCCGCACTTGCTACGTGGCGTGCAACCCTTAGGGCTATCTGGCTCCAGTCTTTTTCAAGATAATTGGATTCACCATCTTTTAAAAAATACCTGTCCCTAAGAATCTTGTAGGCATTCTGTGAAAGCTTATCACTACTGTACCTGTTGATTATTGATTTCATAACCGCCCTCCAAAAAGATTTTATAATAATATCGAAAGTACTCCTAAGTCTTATACTCTGATAAAGATTGTTATACAATATATTGTATCATCATATTATAAAGAATCAATTCTTGGTATACAAACCTAATTACTGGTAATTAATCCTTTTTATTTATGTTTGTCCGAAGAAAAAAGCTTATAAATCGGGAATTTTTTTTTTTAACCTCGACTATGCTTATCTTTTTTATCTTCATCAAGTATATTTTTACATACAGATACTTTTGATCAGTCTCATAATAACAAAAAGATGATAGAATAGTCTGTAGAAGTTCTTATATTAGGTATACTTTTCTGTGCTTGAAAGTTATATTTTTATTTTGGGAGGTTCTTTTGCGTATACTGGGAATAGATCCGGGATATGGAAAAATAGGTGTAGGAATCCTTGATAAAACAGGAAATTCCTTTTCGCTTGTTGATTACGGAGTAATTCTTACTGATAAAGATAAATCATTGTCAAAAAGACTTTTAGATATAGATATTAAGGTTGCTGAGGTTATTCAGAGCTATAAGCCTGATGAAGCAGCCGTAGAAGAACTTTATTTTTTTCGTAACGTAACTACTGCAATTGCAGTAGGAGAAGCAAGAGGTGTAATCCTTCTGTCTATAGAAAAAGCTGGTATACCTGTTTTTGAGTATACTCCGTTTCAGATAAAACAGGCCGTTACAGGTTATGGTAGGGCTGAAAAAGGCCAGATACAGAGAACGCTGAAAATAATACTGAATCTAAGCAAGACCCCAACACCGGATGATGCTGCAGATGCTCTGGCTGTAGCTTTTTGCCATGGAAATTTCAGGAGGAACATATAATGCAGGCATTGAAAGATTTTTGGGAAGAACGTCTGGGATTTGACCCCTTTATGATAAATGGAAGTATTGAGATTAAAAAAGATGAAGCATCCATATACATGGAAACTAAGATTAACGAACAGACAGAAAAGAGCATACGGCTTCTTGTAAGCCGCATGCTAAAAACAAATGTAAGTATCTCCTGTTTTAAAAAGATGAGCCTTGATGAGTTCGCCGATGACTGGCAGAGCATAATATCCGGCAATAATCTTCAGGAATATTTAAAACTTTTATATCCACAGATATCTGAAAAAGGCATTGTTTTTAAAACCAGTTCATCTTTCGCTGTCGAAAGAATAAAACGAATGAAAGAGAGTTTTGACATTTTCCTTCATAACTGTATATCAGGAAGCTTTACTTATTTCTTTGAGATTGACGAATCTATGAAACCCACAGAAGCAAAAAAAGAATTCGAACCAACCAACGCAAAACAGTCGGAAAAAAACATGCTTCTCATAGGCAAAGACTTTAAAAAACTGCCTATGCCCATCGAATCAATTCCTATGTCTGAGGGTTCTTATATTGTAACAAAGGGCAGGATCTTCAGCAAAGAGTACAACGATAAAGTAAGAATTCTTACCATCTACATAACCGACGAGTCAGCCTCCTTCATAGTGAAGGTCATGAACGACAATGCAGAAACCCTTAACTCCAAAATTAAAGTAAATGACGTAATCCTTATTGATGGAGTGATAAACAGAGACAACTATATAAATGATTATGTCATTAGACCTTTTAATATAAAGATGGATGAACTGCCCAAACGCAATGATGAGAGTAAAGAAAAAAGAGTCGAACTGCATGTGCATTCAAAACTTAGTTCAATGGATGGAACAATGGACATTCAGAATATTGTATCAATTGCGAAAGAGTTTGGACATAAGGCAGTAGCCATAACCGATCATGGTGTTGTTCAGAGCATTCCCGAATTTTATGACACAGCAGTTTCAAATTGCATTAAACCAATATTCGGAACAGAGTCTTATGTTGTAGATGATTTTATAAACATCATAAAGTTATTTGGCCCTGATAGGGAAGTTGATAACTGCGAGTATGTGGTATTCGATTTTGAAACTACGGGACTTATCCCATGGGAAAATGAGATAATAGAAATAGGTGCTGTAAAAGTTAAAAATAACGTGGTTATCAACAGATTTCACAGCCTTGTTAAACCTGTATCTCCGGTTCCGCCAAATATAGTACAAATAACAGGAATAACCAATGAAATGGTTGAAAACGAAAGAAAGATAGAACAAGTTCTTCCGGAATTTCTGAGTTTTATAGAAAACAGCGTTCTTGTCGCTCATAATGCTGATTTTGATTACAGATTTCTTAGAGTTTGGATTAAAAAAATTTTGAATGTAGATTTTGAACAGACCTACATAGATACACTTTCTTTATCCAAATCGCTTCTCAACCTATCCGGATACTCTCTGGATAAGGTAGTCCAGGCATTGGGACTGGGAGATTTCAACCATCATAGGGCAGATGAGGATGCCCACGTTACCGCCTTAGCTTTTATAAAGCTTATCGGAATGGCAAAAACACGAAATCTAACAACCCTTAAGGATTTTGAAAATCTTAAAAAATTTATTGATTATAAAAGTCTGCGCCCATTCCATATGACAATACTTGTCAAAAATAAAACCGGTCTTAAAAATCTTTACAGGTTAATCTCAAACTCCCATATAGAACATTTTTACAGAGTTCCGCGTATACTGAAGAGTGAACTTGTACAGTTCAGGGAAGGTCTGCTTATAGGGAGCGGATGCGGCTTTTCAGAGATGGCGGAATCTTTTATACGGGCTGCCGACAGGGCAGAACTTGTTGAAAGGGCAAAATTCTACGACTACATAGAACTTATGCCTATTGAGGCTTTTGAATCCGGAGATCAGATATCAGCTCCAAAGGTTGCTGAGTTTTACCGTCTCATGTACGATATTTCCAAAGAGCTTGGAATTCCTGCTGTAATGACTGGAAATGTCCATTATGCGGAAAAAGGTCATAAGAAATTTCACGATGCCCTCAGATTCAACGATAAACGCCAGCCCACACAGGCCTTAAGGTATTTCAGAACTACTGGAGAAATGCTTGAACAGGCTAAAAAAATTTTTAACAGTGATTCTATAGTAAAAGAAGTAGTTATTGAAAATTCCAATAAGATTGCCGATATGATAGAAGAAATTAAACCACTTACCAAAAAACTCAATCCTCCGAAAATCGAAGGTGCAGAAGAAACTGTAAAAGAGATGTCTCTCAAAAAGGCTATGGAGCTTTATGGTGATCCGTTGCCGGAGATTGTAAAAAAACGTGTTGACAGAGAACTTAACTCTATAATAAAGCATGGTTATGCAGTGCTTTATCTCATTGCACAGAAAATTGTAAAAAAATCCAACGATGACGGCTATGTGGTTGGATCAAGAGGATCTGTCGGTAGTTCTCTAATTGCAACATTGATGGGAATAACAGAGGTCAATCCTCTTAGTCCTCATTACTACTGCCCTAAATGCAAGTATTCTGAATTCTTTACAAACGGTGAGTATGGTTCTGGATACGATCTTGCGGATAAAAACTGTCCTAAATGTGGTGAAAAACTTTTAAAAAATGGACAGGAGATACCTTTTGAAACATTTATGGGATTTGAGGGAGATAAAGTACCTGATATTGACCTTAACTTTTCTGGAGAGTATCAGAACAGAGCACACAAGTATATAGAAGAACTTTTCGGTGAAGATTACGTCTTCAGGGCTGGTACCATATCTACGGTAGCCGAAAGGACAGCTTACCTTTACGCCAAAGACTTTGCAGAATCACAGATAACAGTAAACAATGCTGAAATACAAAGGATAGCTTCGGCGATTACCGGTGTAAAAAGAACAACCGGTCAGCATCCCGGTGGGTTAATGATCGTTCCCAGGGACAGGGAAATTTTTGAATTTACTCCTATACAGTATCCTGCTAACGATTCTTCAGCAAATCAGAAAACCACACATTTTGATTATCCTGTAATTCATGACGACCTTATAAAGCTAGATGCCCTTGGACACGACGACCCTACTTTTATACGAAAACTTTATGAAATAACCGGCATTGATCCACAAACTGTTCCCATGGATGATAAGCAAACTATGGAAATCTTTTCTTCCTGCCGTCCTTTAAAAATAGATCTGAAAAAAGAACTTGATACCTCTATTGGCGCACTGGGAATACCTGAGTTTGGCACAACTTTTGTAAGAAGAATGCTGGAAGATACCAAACCATCATCTTTTTCAGATCTTATAAGAATATCTGGACTTTCTCACGGAACAGACGTATGGGCGGGAAATGCCCAGGTATATATTAAAACAAAACAGGCAACACTTTCTGACGTTATTGCCTGTAGAGATGACATCATGATATCTCTTATACAAAAGGGTGTCGATAATAAGACGGCTTTTAAAATAATGGAAAAAGTGAGAAAGGGAAAGGGTATTGATGAAAATGACGAAAGCATACTTAAGAAAGTCAATATGCCCCAGTGGTTTCTTTCCTCGTGTAAAAGTATAAAGTATCTTTTCCCTAAAGCTCACGCAGCAGCATATGTCAGCATGGCTTTCAGGATAGCATACTTTAAAGTTCACCATCCATTGGCATTCTATGCAACATTCTTTTCGGTTAAAGGTGATGAGTTCAACCTTGCTGTAATACTTAAGGGAAAGGAAGCCATGCGATCAAGAATCACTTTCATCCGTTCTCAGGAACAGGATCCAAAGAAAAAAAACGAGGCTGTTGTGTTAGAATCAGCCATAGAAATGGTATTGAGAGGCTTCAGTTTTTTAAATGTCGACCTCTACAAATCAGATTCTTTCAGTTTCACTTTGGAAGGTCAAAGTTTACGTGTTCCATTTATAGCAATACCTAATCTGGGACAAAAAGCTGTTGAGAAAATAGTCACTGCACGGAAAGATGGTGAGTTTAGATCAATAGAAGACCTTGTCCAACGAACCTCCATAAACAAAACCAATGTAGAAACGCTTAAGGAAATGGGTGTTCTTAAAGGAATGCCAGACTCCAATCAAATGGGTCTTTTCGGCTGAGGTGTGAGATGCAGGGATGGATAACTTCTTCACAGCTATATACTATAATAAACATAATGGATAATCTTTGCGGAACAATTGAACCTTCAAACAGAAAGGTCTATTTTTACTTTGACAGGGGAATGAAAGCCTTTGTAAGCGACGGCTGTTCAAAGCTTCTGCTTAATTTTTCAAGGGACTTTCTTCCCTTTGATGGGGTTTTTATTCTTCCAATACAATATTTAAAAGGTCTTCTGCGCGGGTGTAGCCTGAAAGAGGATAAGCTTGTAAATATTCTCATAGAGGATGGCTTTATAAGCTTCAACTTTGAAGAGATGAGTCTTAAGGCACCTGTTCAGGAAAGCAGTTACCCCCCGGTAATTGATACTAAGTTTGATGTGATCTCTCAATCTTCCATAAAAAAATTCATATATTCTTGTGATTTCGCTTCCGCCGCTTTCATGGAAGGTGATATGATAACCGTTGAATCCACAGGAAAGTATATTTATTTTTACGGCTGCGGAGGATTTTTCCAGCTTATCGCAAAGTATACCCAAACCTCTTTTGACTTCAGAAGAGCCATAGAATATACCACCATGCGTCATGTTGTTAAGGCTCTTCAGTTTTTCAAAAAGGATTCTATATTAAGCATCGGTATAAACGAGCATTCTCTGTTAATATACGTTCCGGGTTCGGTAATAAGCATATGTACAGACACGCCAGATGCCTTAAATACTATCGGTCTTGAAAATACTTTTGAAGAAACAATAGAACTTGACTCTTCTTTTTTTAAAAAAGCTCTGGACAAGCTCTATATAAGCTTTTCAAAAGGTGTAAAGGCTTATTTTATGGTTAATTCCGAGCGTTCCGTAATATATACGCAAGAAAATGACTCACATATTTCATTCAAACTCCCATATAAAAGCAGGAACTCTTATTTGATAGGTTTTAACTCACGAAAAATGCGTTCAATACTTTCAAGAATGCCATTATCTCTCATACTTGGCCTCACCAAAAAAGAAGCGGTCATAAAAGACAAAGAAGAAGTATTGATAGCAAAATTTCCGGTTCAGGAGTATAAACTTACATTAAAATAAAACCCACACAAGGAGGGATATTTTGAAAGTAACAAAGCTTGTAACAGCTCCCATAGGAACCAATACTTACATTATTGATGATAAAATTGTAATTGATCCGGGTACCGGTATTGGAAAATATATCAGTTCACCTGTGGATGTCCTTATTACCCACGGGCATT
Organism: Petrotoga sp. UBA5851; assembly: GCA_002431635.1. Taxonomy (GTDB): domain Bacteria; phylum Thermotogota; class Thermotogae; order Petrotogales; family Petrotogaceae; genus UBA5851. The sequence continues at coordinate 5,647 of DJGH01000056.1, read as the reverse complement.
ATGATCATATTTCCGGATTAAAAGAGCTTGCAATAAACAAAGTATTCATAAGTAAACCAGATATGCCTATGCTCCGAAATCCAAGATTAAATGCCTCTGTCTACTTTGATGAACCATTTTCATGGGAAAAAGAGTGTTACGATATTTCAGACTTCTTTAATACCATCCATACCCCTGGACATACTATGGGCTCATGCGTCATACTTATTGAAAACTATCTATTTACAGGCGATACTTTATTTTCTTCATCTGTAGGAAGAACCGACCTTGAAGGCGGCTCAGAGGAATTGCTTAAAAAATCTCTTGATCTTTTAAAAGTAAAGCTTACAGAGATTGCGGGAGATTATATTATAGCTCCCGGACATGATATGCTGAACAACGAAAAACTTTATACTGTTTCTCAGATTCTCAAGATAAATCCGTTTTTAAAAACAAAAAATCGCAGTTTATAATTATTAACTAAACCCATAGCAAAGAACCGGAAATCTCTTTATAAGATTTCCGGTTCAACTTATTCAGCCCCTCTATTAATGAAAGGAACCGCATCTTCATAGATCTCTTCCTGGACAGAAAGCTCATACTGTTTCTCATAATACCTGAAAAGCTCTGCCTGCGAGTCTATGTGTTCCTTGCCTCTCTTGTCAATACGTGAATATGTACCGTCTGATTTCTGTATTCTTGCTTTCATGGTATCGCTTAAAATTATATCCAGTACTTTCTTTACTTCCTCAATAAGATTAGCCTGTTCAACAGGAAACAACGTTTCCACCCTGCGGTCAAGGTTCCTTGGCATCCAGTCGGCGCTTGACATACAAACCTTCGGATCGCCCCCATTATTGATGTAAAATATTCTACTGTGTTCAAGAAGCCTTCCCACTATGCTTATAACTCTAATGTTCTCACTTACACCTTTAAGTCCAGGTCTGAGACAGCATATTCCCCTTACAATAAGATCTATCTTGACTCCTGCGCACGATGCTTCATAAAGCTTTTCTATAATCTTTTCATCTACAACCGCATTGACCTTGGCAATCATATAACCATTTTTACCTTGCTTAACCATATTTATCTCATTTTCAATCAACTCTATGAACCCTTCTCTGAGACCTACAGGCGCAACATTTATTTTTTTCCACTGCGGTGCTTTTGAATAACCGGTAAGCACATTAAACAATGATGAAACATCTGAACCATAAGTCTCTTTACATGTAAATAATCCTGTATCTGTATATATCTTTGCAGTACTGTCATTATAATTACCTGTACCCATATGAACGTACCTTCTTATTCCGTCTTCTTCTCTGCGCACAATAAGAATAACCTTACAGTGAGTTTTAAGCCCTACCAGTCCGTAAACCACATGGCAACCAGATCTTTCAAGTTTTTTAGCCCATTGTATGTTGTTTTCTTCATCAAAGCGAGCTCTAAGTTCAACTATGACAGTTACCTGCTTGCCGTTTTCCGCAGCCTTTATCAAAGCTTTAACTATCGGGGAGTCTCCGCTGACTCTGTAAAGTGTCTGTTTTATGGCCAAAACGTTGGGATCTTGAGCTGCCTTATCAACAAACTCGACAACATGGTCGAATGTATGGAACGGATGATATACAAGAACATCCTTCTCTTTTATGACATCAAAGATATTCTGATTTTTTGTAAGGTCACGCTGCATAACCGGCTGCATAGGCTTATACCTGAGCTTTTCAAACCCCTTCAGGGATACAAATTTCATCCAACAGGTAAGGTCTATCGGATTTGAGAGTTCATAAACATCCTCATCATCAAGATCAAGTTTTTTCATAAGAAAATGTTTTAGCTTACCGCTTATATCTTTTTCAACTTCAAGCCTTACAGGAAAGCCCCATTTTCTTCTTTTTATCGATTTTTCTATTTCAATTAAAAAGTCTTTGGCTTCTTCTTCATCTATTTCAAGATCTGAATTTCTTGTTATCCTGAAAGTATGGACATTTTTAAGAACATAACCCGGAAAAAGATCAGATATATACTCTTCCATTATATCCTCAAGATAAACAAAAAGATTCCGTTTCTTGTCTTCAAGCTGTACGATACGTGGAAGAACAGACGGTACCTGTACAAACGCTATCAATTCTTTATCTTCGGCAGTGTTATCCGGTTCAAGAAGAACAATAAGGTTGAGACTTTTGTTTAGTAAAAGTGGAAAAGGCCGGCTCTGATCTACGGCCATAGGGGTAAGCACAGGAAAAATATTCTGTTTAAAGTAGTTGTATATGAACTTCTTTTGTTCTTCATCCAACTGTTCCATCTTCAGGAAGGTAATACCTTCTTTTTCCAGAGAAGGTATTATGGATCTGAAAAGACAGTTATACTGCTTTTTTACCAGTTCATGTGTCCTCTGAGAGATCATTTTCATCTGCTGAGCCGCAGTCATGCCTGAAGAATCTACTGAGTCAAGATTATCTTCCATCTGTTCCATTACCCCTGATACTCTTATCATAAAAAATTCATCAAGATTTGAAGCTGTAATTGATAAAAATTTTAGTTTTTCAAACAAAGGATTGGTTTTGTCAAAAGCTTCCACCAGCACGCGGTCGTTAAACTCAAGCCAGCTAAGCTCCCTATTTATAAACAGTGAACTTTGCATTATTGCACCTTCTTTCTGAATGAAGCTTTTATTCCGTATACTTCTTCAAAAAATTCAGACTTTCTCTTGAATGTCATTTCTTCTAGAACTGTATCCGAACTGGTATAAGCAACTATATCCAGCAGGTTTTCCTGAAATTTTACCTGCACATCATTAAACTTATTGCTGTGTGATCTGTCTATCGAATCTGCCAGTCTTAAAATCGAAAGCAGCTTGGCAACCAGAACCCTGTCATTGAAGGAAAGAGATTTAAAGTTTCTGTCTTCTGCATTGGGTAGCAGTCCGCTATGATACCTTGCTATATTTGCAATTATCGTCAGATCGTCGCTGTTAAGGCCAAGAATATCACTTGCCATTATAATATTGTAAGAGTGTATATAGTGTTTCTTTATGCTTATATACTTTCCGATATCATGAAGAAGACTTGATACCTGAAGAAGTATCTTCTCCTTTTCTCCTAGTCCGTGAACTTTTTTCATTTTATCAAATATTGTCATAGCAATCTTTTCAACCCTGTGAGCATGCCCACTATCGTAAAAGTATCTCTCTCCTATACGCTTGGCACAGAATATGGTACTCTCATAAAATTTCTTATCAAGACGTTGTTTTTCTTCGGGAAAAAGCATTTCATTAAGTATGGAATCCATAAAAAGTGCTATCGGGGCATATATCGCATCTGAATCTGTACAGTTCAGAAGTGCTCTGTATATTCCCATCGACGGCAGAAGTATCTCGGCTTTATCCTCGCTCAGACTATATATTTTCATAAGTTGCTTAGGCGTTTTATCCTTTATGTAGTCGTATACTTTATCAAAGCTTTCTTTGGGAATTATTAAAACCCTTCCGTCTTTTTTAGCCTGGCATAAAGAAGCTATCATCTCTATTTCTCTTCCTGAACCTATAAAATATGTAAGCTTATTCCCACTTAGATACTTTGTTATCATATATGTGAAGTTGCTGAGATACTCTTCCACTACAACATAAAAACGATCGGTCTTATCCTGTACACTGCTTAAAAGCTCGCTCAACTTTAAAGACCCAATTCTTATATTATGATTAAAAACAATGTGCCCTTTGGAATATACCGCAATCCCCAAACTTCCTGTTCCAATATATGAAATAAGCGAATCATCTTTTTTTTCATTAATATTTGGATACTCATCGATCTGTTTTATTATCTCTTTGTATATATAATCTTTTTCATCAGAGTCGTCAAGAACTTCAACCCCTAAACCTGTTTTCACTTTTATCTGGTTAAGTATATAATCCCTGTTATATGCATCCCTTACAGCAGTAGTTGCAACTACACGCAAAACCTGCACCCTGTAAGATTCAGTCATCTCTTTATAGCCTCTGAGAGCGTCACAAAGCTTATCTACTTTTTCAAAATCTATCTTTCCTTTGGTAAAAGTATCCCTGCCTAAATAAATCGGATATTCAAGGTATTCAAGAATATTAAGCAACCCTGCCTTTACTTCGGCAATTTTAAGATAAACTGCATTGGAGCCAATGTTAATTACTGCGGCAAGTACACTGTTCAAATGTTTTGGCATAAAACCATCCTACTGTTCCATAGCAAGAGAAAGAGCACCGTAAAGACCGGCATCATCTCCAAGTTTTCCGATTTCAAATCCGCATGATTCAAAAATCTTCGGCATACAGTATCTTTCCGCAGTAATTTTTATTTTTTTCATCATATTTTCACCAAGAGCTTCTATGACACCGCCTCCAAAAATAACAAGATCAGGATTAAAAACATTCATCAGTGAACCTACTGAAATTCCAAGATAGTAGCATGCTTTATCAACAACCTCTATAACAAGCTCATCTCCTTTATCGTAAGTATTTTTCAGATGTGAGCTTTTTATCATCTTATCTTCTTTATCCATATACTCTGTAATCACAGAAGTACGTCCCTTTTTGAGTTGGCTCAGTATATCCCTCTGCATGGCGGTTCTAGAAGCCAGACTTTCCAAACATCCCCTGGAACCACAGCCGCATAACGGACCGTCCGGAAGAACTATAGTGTGTCCTATTTCTCCGGCTGCTCCTACAGCTCCTTCATAAAGCTTTCCGTTTATAATAATACCCCCGCCTATTCCCGTTCCTATAAATATCCCTATTATATTTTTACAGCCAGCTCCCGCTCCGAACTTATACTCTCCCATAGCAAGAATATTTGCATCGTTTCCAAGAAAAAAAGGTACCTTATATTTTTTTTCCATTTTTTCCTTAAGCGGAAAATTTTCTCCCCAGTTCATATTAGGCGAAAAAACAACTATTCCTTCTTTAGAGTTTATTATCCCAGGACATCCTGCGCCTATGGCTACAAGTTTACCGTCTAAACTGTCTTCAAGAAGATCGTCTATGACCTTGCATATCTGACCTACAATGACATCGGCTCCTTGAGAAGATTTAGTGCTTTTTTTAGATCTCTTGACCATCTTGCAATTTTCATCAAAAAGCCCTCCGAGAATTTTAGTTCCTCCTATATCCAAGCCTATGTAGTACTTCTGCGCCATAGCGCACCTCCAAAATATAGATTCCTTTTTCATTATATCATAATTTTCTTTTTCTTCTGTTTTCTTATTACTACTTTATATTTATAAACCCATTAAAAAAATTAACCCCTTAAGGGGTTAATTTTCCATTATCTTTTTAATTGTTTTTTCAATATCTCCCTCAGTTTCTTCAAAAAATTTCTGAAGCTGATCATCTGTAAGTTTGGAGATTTTTTCAAGCTTCTGCGGAACACCTGATTTTCTTCCCGGAAGACACCCATCATTTTTAGCCCTGTTTTCAATATAAGCCTTTGCAAAACCCGAACAACCTGGAAAACCACATGCACCGCAGTTTATTCCGGGAAGGCTTGCCTGAACTGCTATAGTTCTTACATCTTCTTTTACTTCAAACTTTTTTGCGGCAAAGGCTAGGAATATACCAAATCCAAAGCCCATAACACCCAAAAGTATTATTGTACTTATTATAACTGTCATCTTATACCCCCTTTATAACTTAACTAATCCG
>DJGH01000038.1 GCA_002431635.1 Petrotoga sp. UBA5851 | reverse complement strand
GTAGATTAAATCAAGGAAAACCAGACCCGCCATATATATAGCGGTAGTTACTGAAAGATCCCCCATCAAAACTGGGATATCGTTCATCTGTATAGCTGTCCAATAAAGGTTGCCCATGCCAGGCCAGCTGAATATTCCTTCAAAAAGCAGACTTCCACTTACAGACGATAATAAGGTGAGAACAGCTATGGTAATTATAGGAGGTGCCGCAGTTCTCATGGCATGACCAAACAAAACTTTCTTTTCTGGTATACCTCTTGCCCTGGCCGACATTACAAAATCCTCCTGTAGCGTTCCGAGCACGATATTTCTTGTAACAAACGCAGTTCCCCAGAAGTTTAAAATAACAAGGGTAAATACGGGCAGAATAAGATGGTAGGCGATATCAATAATTTTCATGGCTCCAACCATAGGCGGAGTAGAATAAACTCCTCCGGAAGGAAAGAGCTTTATACTGTACGCAAAAAACATTATAAGTATCATTCCGAGCCACCAGCTCGGCATTCCGTATACTATCATCGTTGCGACGGAAGTTATTTTATCCATCATACCTCCGGCTTTCTGGGCTTTTTTTATTCCGACCAGTATACCTATTATTATCTCTATACCGAAAGCTATAAGAAATAAAAGCAATGTTTTAGGAATAGTTTCACCTATTATCTTTATTACTTCTTTCTCTCCTTGAGATGTTTTTATTCTAGTAGAGTTGCCGTATTGAAAGGTAACTGAATTATATGTTCGCCATATAATTCTTTCAAAAAGAGGTTTGTCAAGATTGTACTCTTTAAACTTTCTTTCAAGATACTGTGTCCTGTAAACTTCAACTTGTTCAGAAGACATGTTTTGAGTCACCCTTGAAAGTTCCGAACTCATTTTTTCATATATTTCAGTTCTTGCCGTCTGTTCAACAGTTGTATTGAAGAGGGCGGAAAAAATAAAAATAAGTATCACATATATAATTAATCCGTACAAAATTCTTTTCAAAGCATATTTCCAATACATATACTCACCTCAGATGTCATAAAAAGTAGTACCCGTTGCCGGGTACTACAGAAGATTCTAGTAAATAATAACCAACTGTGAACCTGCTGCAGGCGAACCGTTCTGAACTTCTGCAACTACAACCACTGTATAAGTACCTTCTGTAAGGTTCTTTGTTGCACTGGCAGGTATCGCTCCTTCAAAATTTCCAGCCTTGGTCATTTTCATTTCAAACGTCATTTCTTTATCTGAAGTTATGAGAATAGCCTTTGCTGAACCTTTTTCAAGCATTGATACTTTGTTGGCAGGATAGGATATTGATGAAATTTTTGCTTTTACAGTTATATCCTTACCTTTTTCTGACATCTCAGGAATTTCTATTTTGTCAATTCTTGCAAAATTAGTGCTGAATGCTTTTATTATTTCTTCTGCACTGTATACAAAGTTTCTGTTGGCAGTAAGTTCTACAAAATCCGTTTCGGCATCGTATCTGTTGAGTACAAACGGACCATTTGCAATAAGAGCATGTTTATGCTCATCTATAAACTTTATTGCAAGATCATAGCACTTAACTGCTTCGTCTGCAGTCATGAAGTTTCTTATGTAAACCGGAACCCATTTCTGGTTTTTCATTTCAACCAGCTTGGCTCTTATGTCATCAACACATTTTGACATCAAAACATCAACTTCTGTAAATGCTTCTTCTCTTGTTATGGAGTACTTTGTTCCTGATTTGTTTGATTCTGTGATTATCTTATCTAGAGCTTCTATTATTTCCCATGATGTTCCGACATAGTGTCCGGATGCAGTAACCGAAAGAGCCGGAATACCAAACTGTGCAACTCTGTTCTTATCTGCCGGGAAGTTATAATCAAAGTATATAGTAACCGTATTATCAGAGTTGATTACCCACCCTTTTACCGGATCGACTAATGCACTGATATTTGAAGCGTATCCCTGTTCGTACTTCTTATCGTTTTCAGAGTTCTTAGTTATCCATTCTCTGATAAACCCGTCAGCGTAAAAGTAGTCAACCCATGTTGTTTCTCTTCCGTGGTGCCATTTGTTCGGAACAATTGTGTAGGTTGTCTTGCTGTATGCTTTGGTTCCTGCAGGTACATTTTCCCATTTTCCTTTGAGAGGATTGTAAAGAACTGCATTCGAAGGAACTACCAATTGTCCTTCAAGTTCTCCGTCTTTATCTATAACTACCTTGGTATCAACATCCTTCCAGCTGATCATATAAGAAAAATCGCTTCCGTTACTTGGATTGCTTTCTCTTCCCTGTGCCCATGTGTTACTTGCTATATCGTTAATAAACTGGTCTGAAAATCCTTCTGTTCCTATTGGATCCCATGCACTTGCAAATAATGAACCTCTTGAAGCAAAATGAGTAGCTTTCAAAATATTATCCTTGGTATCAGCGCTTAAAAATACCCACGATTTAATACCTGCTCCGAGATCTATGAGGAACCTGTTGTCAAACCTGTTCTTGTTTGCTGCATAGTACTGGTCCTGCGATGCAAGATATATTCTAACTGATTCTCTCATTCCTATCTCAACCGTCTCAAGGGCAAGTTTCCAGTAGTCTTCTTCTGTAAGATACTTTCCGGTATAAGCAGCCTTTGAAATTTCGTCAAGATGTTCGTTTTCATACTGCCAATAACCTTCTATCTGGTTTCCTGGCATCTGACCGTACCATGGAGCATACATCTGACAAGAAATCTGATCCCAGTATGAATAAAATTCACCTGAACCCCAGCCTTCGGTATACATACTCCACTGATAATCTGATGGGTTGGTACCTCTTGTTACGTTTATGCACTTTGCTCTTTCCCACTTGAGTCTGTCTACTTTTATACCCGCTTTTTCTATCTGATTGGAAACATACTCTCCAACTCTTAGCCTTCCGTTGGGATCGTCGACTCTTATAAGGAATTTCAAAGTTACCGGCTGATTGTTGTAGTACCAGAAATCACTTTTTCTTACTAGCTTTCCCTTGAGCTCGGGAAGATTAGATGCTTCTTTCATTGCATCCTCAATATCTTTTAAAGCTTTCTTTTCATTACCCTCTGCTGTGAAACCGAACTTTGAGGAAAGAAGCTCGTACTTGTAGCTGCTCGGCCAGCTTGGTGTAGCCATATTGTACATAGGCGAACCTGTTCCGGCAAGAATTTCATCAACTATATACTTTCTGCTTACAAGAAAGTTAAGAGCATACCTTACTTTTTGAATAGCAAAAGGATTAAAAAACTGGCCTTCGTTATTCTTTACAATATAAGGAGCCTTATTCGGATAGGGGTTAAGTTCCAGGGACCATGATCCGGAAGGAACACTGTAAGCTTCTATTTTATCTCTTGTAGCTTTGTCCAATCCGTTAAATGTAGGACCTGTTACTCCCCACAAAAATATATCTGTTATTCCTTCTGCAGCATCTTTAAGACCTATCTCTTCCTGCATTTTAAAACCGAACTGTACTTTATCGACTATAGGCCCTTTCTGCGCCGCAAGCGAAAATACAGCAAGCATAATTATAAGGGCTACTCCCAAAACCTTTTTCATATATCTATCCTCCTTGAATAACTTTTTTCGATCCAAACAGACCGACTTAACAAAAATTTTAATCATATTAACATTCTTTTCATAGTGAACGATGTCATCAAAACTTATGACAAAAGCAACTTTTCGATTACTTAAGTAATATGACCAAAGTCATTTTTTTTATGATCGATTTCAAAAAAATCTTTTATATGCTATTATTTTTACTATCCAAAGAGATTAAACCTTTTTAATATAGGAGGCATATCATGATTTTCCCGGCTAACTTTCCAGTTATATATAAAGATGAGCTCATACTTAAAAAACCTTTGATCACACATTTTAAAGATATTTTTGAGATATTCAGCAATGAAGAAGTTGTTATGTACGACATATTCCCAAAAATGGCAGACTATGACCAGGCTAAAAGGTATATTGAAAGGTACGAAAAAGAGTTTGCTGAAAAAGAAGAAATAACATGGATTATTCATGACAGAAATTCTGAAGAATCTGTAGGAGTATGCTGTCTTGGAGATTTCGACTTTGATAGCCAAAGATGCGAGATAGGATACGATATAAAAAGAAGGTTTTGGAATCAAGGGTATGCCACAAAAACCATTAAAGCCATTACTGAATATGCTTTTAAAGAACTTGGATTAAACAGGGTAGAAGCTTTTATATCTCCTGAAAATAAAGCTTCGATAAGAGTATTGGAAAAATGTGGCTACTCCTATGAAGGACTGCTGCGCCAGAGGGATCTTATAAAAGGAAAGCTTGAAGATGCTTATGTGATGGCCTTACTGAAAGATGACAGTAAAAAAAGCCTTCTCCGGTGAGAAGGCTAAAACAATCTTTGTAACTTTGAATTTTTCATTTCTTCTTCTTTTTTCTTCAGACTGCGGTAACAGTCGCGGCAGACAGCAATATATTTTTCAAATCCCCCTACATCTATTTCACTGTCGTTATCAACAAGTTTATACGAAATTGACCCTGTATACTCCCCACATTCATGACATACCGCTTTCTTCTTAATTACCTCGTCCGCATGAGCCATTATGATGGCGGTGGTTTCAAAAGGATTGTTCTTATAACTGAGATCAAGACCAGAACAATAAACATGAACTCCCCTGGATATCAGTTCTATTACCACTCCTTCCAAATCCTTGCTTAAAAACTGTATTTCATCAATAAATACGGCTTTTTCATCTCCATCAATATGTTTAAAAATTTCCTTTGGTGTTTTTATAGCTATTGCCTGAACCTTGGCATTGGTATGCGATACTATGCACATCTCATCATAACGGCTGTCAAGTGCCGGCTTAAAAGCCTTGAACTTCTTTTTACCCAACGAATATATTTCCACAAAAGAGAGAAGTTCCGAGGTTTTTCCTGAATACATAGGTCCTACAGTTACTATAAGCTTTCCCGACATTTTACATCCCCCTGGTTTAAAACAGTATGAACCTGCTCGTGTGCTTTTTCCCATAGCTCTATGAATCCCAGCTTTTTGATCTCTTCTTTTGAAGGCGCATTGAAAGTATAAAAATGAGTATAGTTCATTCTGCCAAAAGAAAAAAANNTGAAAGGAACATCATCAATAAATAATTATCATAAAGCGCTTTCATATTTTTTCTGAAACAAGAAAAAACTTTTGCAAAATCAAGTTCCTCATTATAAGACAACTTTATGGCATTATTTATTCCTACCGTAATTTCATCTTTTAAAGCCTGCGGAAAGTAATCATCGTACCTGTAACTTTTGTGATCCTTATGCCACACTTCCCTGATAAAAAAAGCATCCAAGTCTCTTTCAAGCGACTTGTGGCTCTTATCATCAGGACATATTTTATTTATAAGAGGATGAAAAATATCGTCAAGAAAAAAATGAAGCCTGAACCCTAAACCAAAATCGCTGTCCGTACTGCATAATTTTTCAATAAACTGCGCATTTCTCTCATTGTGCAGTCTGTGACCAAAACTTACATATTGCTCCATACCAGTGACATAAAAAAAAGGATCTGGCCCCATCAGACCAAGATTAAACATTTTTTCTTCCTTTATCATACTTGCTGAAACATCTTTTCCAAAAATCATGTGAGTTAGAAAATCAGGCATCTTTTCACCTCCGATAAAATATTTTACCACATGAACTTACCTTAAAAATCTCATTCTGGTTGTCTATTTTTTTATTTTAAGTTCAATTTCCGGTAATACTATGAAAAATTTTTCAGTATGACGCATTTTCTTTGTTTAATTTCGTATTTAATAATTTGATAATAGATTTTTTATATGTTATAATAAGGTGCATGATAAAAACTATTACTTTTTTCCTTTTGTTTTGTTACGAAAGGCATTGTAAATAAATCTTACATGACTTTGGTCATACTTTTATATGACTTTAGTCACTTTTAATTTGATGTAAAATAAACTATTATAATCTTAAAAATAAAAATATTTTTTTACTTGCATTTATATTTAATAAGGTTGTTTTCAGTTCCTAAATACTCAAAAATACCGGAAAACGGTAAAGGGGGGAATTCAGAGTGAAGAAACTATTAGTTTTTGCAATGTTGTTGGCAACAGTTCTTTCTTTCGCAGCAAAAGGACCTATCGTCGACAAAGTATACATCGATGTCAAGATGGATATTGCAATAGGTCTTAAGGATGCTGTAGAAGGCAAAACAGATATATTTTTCTATGGTGTTGACGGTCCTCAGTATAATGGATTGGCAAAGGCAGACAAGGATAAGTTATCAACCTATACCATTCCTTCAGGATCATGGTCGCTTATGGTTAACCCGATTCCTAACGCAGCACCCTACACATGGACTGTAAAGAGCGGTGAAACCTTCTTTAACCCTCTCGCCATGAAGGAAATAAGATTTGCGCTTAACTTCATAATAAGCAGAAAGTACTTGGTCGATGAAATACTTGGCGGAGCAGGCGGAGCAATGTTCACACCTATGACCCCAGGTCAGCCCGGCACATACAAGTACAATCTTATAGCTACAAAGTATGGAATGACCGCCCAGGGAAATGAAAAGAAAGCTATAACAGACATAAATGCAGCTATGGAAAAGGCCGCTGCCCTTCCAGAAAACAAAGGCAAGCTTGTCAAAAAAGACGGCTGGTGGCTTTACAACAACAAACCGGTTACCATAAAGTTCCTTATAAGAGTCGACGATCCTCAGGGCAGACTCAAGGCCGGAAGATATGTAGCAGATCAGATTGAAAAATCCGGCATAAAGGTTGAAAGACTTGAATACGACAGATCCAAATGTTCCAAGCTCACCTATAATGGAGATCCTGCAGATTATGAATGGGGTCTTTACACCGAAGGATGGGGAGCCGGAGCCACAAGAGCTTTCTGGGATATAACAATAGCACAGATGTACTCACCATGGTATGGTTACATGGCAGGTGGAGCGGTTCCGGAATTCTGGAACTATAAACAGAACGAAATCGATGCTCTCAGCCAGAAGATATTTAACGGTCTCTTCCTCACAGAAGAAGAGTACTGGACCGATAACCTCAGAGCTACAGAACTCGGACTTGAGGACTCTGCAAGAATATACCTTGCATATCAGGATCAGTATTTTGCAGCTAACAAAGATAGATTCAATAACAGAGTCGTTTACGGATTGGGCGACGGTCTGAACAGATGGGCTCATATAACAGCCGATGTAAAACCAGATTCAAACGGTCAGAAAGTTCTCAGACTTACCCAGTACTCAGCAAAAGGCTCACTTTTCATGAGCGCATGGGATCCTATAGGAGTAGATGGATTCAACGATACATACTCACAGGTTATCTCTGATCCTTTGTATGACTCATCATATTTTGAAGCTCCAAACAGTGCAAAAGACACAGCTTACAGAGCTTTCGGAAAAGACGTTGTTACCAAGGTAGAAATGAAGGGTGACAAACTCGTCGGAACATTACAGGTTCCTGCTGATGCAATAAAATACAACTCCATGACAAAGAAATGGGAAAAAGTTGGCTCAGGCGTTACATCCTTCTCCAAAGCAACTTACTCCTTTAAATTTGGAAAATGGCATAGCGGAAGACCTATAGGAATTGCAGATATTATGTATGTTCAGGCTTTCCTTATAGAATGGATGAATAAAGACGGAGCAACCGACAAGTACTATGAACCGACATACGAATCATTGGCAAGATCACAGATGGAAACTTTTAAAGGCTATGTAGTAAACAGAGACAACACTATAACCGTTTATTTTGATTTCAACTTCCCGCTTGATCCAGACAGAGTTGCTGCAACAGGAGCTCCATGGCTTAAGCTTACTCCTGCCGGAGTCAATGTAAGCGTTTCCTGGGAAATTGCAGAAGCAATGGCCAAACTGGTTGCCGAAGGCAGCAAATCCGGTACAGTTTACAGCTTCAGTTCAGATCCAGCATTCACAGAAATCGATGCCCTCAGCCCAAAATGTGTTGCAGATATAAAAGCCAAGCTTGAAGAAATGAAAGCCGCGAAGTATGTTCCGGCATCAGTAAAAGACTACATGACCTCAGCAGATGCAGTAAGCAGCTATGAAGCAGCTATAAACTTCATTAATAATTACGGACATGCTTACATATCTAACGGTCCTTTCTATCTATCAAAGTTTGACACCACAAATAACTTTGCAGAACTTACTGCTTTCAGGGATGAATCATATCCTTACGAAGCCGGTTACTGGAACAAGTACTTTGCAACCACCAGAACCAGAATTGATAAGATAGAAGTTCCAGCAACAGCATCAAAAGGCAAGGACGTAAAGGTAACAGTTAAACTTTCAACAGTTGAGTATCCTTCTGATGTGGCAAAATTAGCCGATTCAAAGGCAAAGGTAAATCTCATTCTCATAACAAAGGATAAGGAAATTACCTATACTGCAAAGTACGTATCCGCCGGCACCTTTGAAGTAACTATCTCCGGAGCAGATACAAAGAACCTTACCGCCGGAAGTTACACAATCGTTGTTGAGGGACAGCTCCTTAACGAAGCTCCTGCAGTAGAATCCTCTTCTTTGGTTATATTCTGATCGGATTTTTAATTATTATTATTTTATGATGAGGGGTGGCACTCTAGCTACAGGGTGCCACTCTTTTAATAAAAAGACTTGTAAACCATTGATAAAAAGAAAATAATAATGCAACTTATTTTTTATAAACGGAAGTCGGGGTGAAAAAATATGTACTGGAAGTATGCTGCAAAAAGAATTTTCTACGGAATATTAATGTATATCATTTTGATATTCATTTTTTCCGTACTCTTTAATGCAACTAACGAAGCAACCACTAAGGCTCAGATTGAAGAATCCCTTAGGGGTGAAACCACAAAAATGAGAAACATGGATGTACAGGAAGTACAAAAGTATATGGCCGAAAGAAGGGCTTATAAGTATCATCTGTACCATCTTGACCAGCCTATATTCCAAAGAATAGTCTGGAGAACCATCGATACTATCACCCTTAACTTTGGAAACTCTACAAACATAAAGTCTGCAAAAGGTGAGAGAGATGTCTGGACCATAGTATCGGAGACGATCCCAAGAACCATACTGCTATTCACCACTGCAATGATTCTGGAGCTGTTGCTGGGTGTATGGCTCGGCTTGAAAAAAGCCCAAAGGGCAGGTGGAATCCTGGATAAATCGACTTCCATAGCAACTATGGTAGTATACGGAATGCCTCGATGGTGGCTAGGAATGATAATGATTATGTTCTTTGCCTATCAGATAAATATCTTTCCTTCAGGAGGGCTGCATACGGTTCCGCCTCCTCAGGGTTTTGCTTACTTTTTAGATATTCTTTACCACATGGCTCTTCCTATGCTTACTCTTTTGATTATCGATTTTTGGGGTACAGCATATCTTACAAGAAACATTGTGCTCGGAACGCTGCAGGAGGATTTTGTAATGTCGGCCAGGGCAAGAGGTATACCCGAAAATAAAGTTTTGTTTGGCCACACCATGAGAACCTCGGCACCTCCTATAGTTACAATGGCTCTGTTATCACTTTTGTCATCTATAAGCGGTAATATCCTTTTCGAAGGTATCTTCAGCTGGCCTGGCATGGGTAACCTTTACTGGATAGCAATTGAACAAAACGATGTTCCTGTTTTAATGGGTCTTTTAGCAATTACAACAGCATTATACATAGCCGGTTTGGTTATACTGGACTTAATCTACGGATTTTTGGATCCGAGAATCAAAGTTGGTGGTAAAGCATGAAAATGAAAGACTTAAAGTTTTGGCTTAAGGATTTTTGGAGTGAATATAGAAAAGTTAAGTTCGGAATCGTCGGTTTTGTATTTCTGATAATATTTCTCTTACTAATGATCTTTGAACCATATATAGTTCCATTTTCACAGGCAAGCTCCCGCTGGAGAGACATAACTTACTGGGACGACAACCCTTCAGGGGCACCTCCAGTATGGACCAACTGGTTCTCAAGTAAAAAATCACCCGAATCAGAAAAAATAACCAAATATCAGTCTGAAGTTATTGAAGGAGATTTGAAGTTTGTCAACAGTACCTTTGAATATGATTACAAATACGACAAAGCACCGCTTGATATCATATTTCACGGAAGAGGTACAGGCAACATGATTATGATTGTAAAAATGGAAAGACCCGACGGGGAAACTTTTGATCTGGTTCAGATGCCAATTCAGACAGACGGCGGAAATGATATCAGAATTACCCTCGATAAGGACTCCGGAGCAGCGGCTTATGATTTTGCCCAGAAGTTTGAAAACGAAGAGAATCTACAGTATGTGGATAAGACCTCTGTAAAGCCTCTTGATATATACTTTGCACAAGCAAAAAGTGATATGCTCAATAAAATTGAACCCTTAAAAGGCATATACAAATTTACAGTGACTACCATACTTCTTGACCAGGAATCTTCATACGAAGATCCTTACATGGTTGTTTCCGGAAGAGTTTCAGGGATACTCGGAACCGATAATTCAAAAAGGGATATATGGTCAGGTGTGGTTGCAGGAGTAAAATGGGCTCTTCTTATAGGCTTACTTACTGCTGTTATCGCAGTTGGCATAGGAGTTGTTTACGGAGTAATCAGCGCCTACTACGGTGGATTTGTCGATTCGATAATGCAGAGAATTTTTGAGCTTTTCGCCAGTACTCCGCTTCTCCCAGTTTTAATAGTTATGTCAGCAGTTTTCAAACCCAGCATATGGACAATGATATTAATGATGTGTGCTTTCTTCTGGACAGGTCCAGTAAAAACAGTAAGGAGCATGGCTCTGCAGATAAAAGAAGAAACATACATTGAAGCGTCCAAAGCTGTGGGAGCTTCAAATGCAAGACTCATATTCAAGCATATGGTTCCGATTCTTGTTCCCTATTCGTTTGCTTCAATGGCCCTTTATGTTCCAAGCGCCATTGTGTATGAAGCAACTATAAGTCTTATCGGACTGGGAGATGCCACTATCGTCACATGGGGACAGATACTGCATGATGCTCTAAAGGGCGGGGCTGTTCTTACAGGATTGTGGTGGTGGGTAGTACCGCC
>DJGH01000050.1:7205-8039 GCA_002431635.1 Petrotoga sp. UBA5851 | reverse complement strand
TATACTAGTAAGAGTATATAATAAAAATATTATTTTTGTGGGGTCTTATTGGTTTTAAAAAACAGGGGAGGATACTATGAAACAAAATATTTTAACTATTACAGACGCTTTAGGCTTAAAATCTCTGCCTGTACTTAGATATTTTTTAGATAGCAATAGTATAAAAGACAATGAGATGGAAAAGTATATAAAGGGACTGTGTTACTACTACAATTTTGAGTATGAAAAAGCAGAACATCTTTTTTCAACAGGTTTTAATTCACAAAAATACTTTGTTAGAGCAAATTTTATACTTCAAAAAATTTTTGATGCAAAATACGATAAGGATAATTTTTTTAGAGTATATAAAAATTTGAAAGAAGTGATTTCTAATCTTTCAAAAGAGCTTGAATATGACTGTAGAATGAATTTAGCTACCGCAGAGATGTCTTTATTCAACGACTCACGAAGGATTGATAGGTTACTCCCTTTTGGAGATAATACTCGTAATGCTGTTTTATATTATCATAAGGCTGTAGCCAGTATTGAAATAAAAAATGATTACGAACAGGGACTAAAATATATAAAGCTTTCCAAAAATGAATCTCAACAATCCGATTCTCCTTTTTTAAAACTTAGGATAATGAATGCTTATATATCATATAATCGTAAATATAAAAAAGAGAAACACATATTAAAACTTGTACAGAAAATGGCTTTCCTAACAGGTTATTGGTTTGATATACATGAATATATGAGTATACCATCGGTTTTTTATACAGTTGCTGATATATCCGGAAGTACTCTGGAAAAGGAATTTTTTTTAGAAATTGTTGAAGAGCTTACTAAAAAAGG
>DJGH01000050.1:6920-7182 GCA_002431635.1 Petrotoga sp. UBA5851 | reverse complement strand
AAAGGAATTAGTTATTTTCAGAACAGGCATAAGTATTTTATACCTAAAAATTACAGAAGCCCGGATTACTTTAAGAAAATTTTTTTCTTTGAAAGTAAACCTCCTTTATTGCACAGTATTTCTCACATAAGAGAACTGTCTTTTCACTCTAGAATACAGAAAAATCAAAATATTATATGTGACACTCAATATGAAAAAGGCTGGCTTAAAAGAGCTGAAGAATACCTGAAATTTTTTGATATTCCAAAAAGAGAAAGATTTA
>DJGH01000050.1:0-6914 GCA_002431635.1 Petrotoga sp. UBA5851 | reverse complement strand
ATTGATTTTTATCTTTCTTCATCGGAAAAACTTACTATCAACCGTTTTATCATAAACTATCCTATATACAGGAGTTACATCACCTATATAGAAAAAATTATATGCAAAAAAAAATTTCACTATGCTTTTTTTGAAAATACCTGTTTTGATCCTATTATCGCAACCATTACATGCAGTGTATGGAATTACAAAGAACGAAAGAATGCTGTTGACATAATTGAAAATATGATTAAATACGTGTTTAACTAAATAGAAACGGACATTTTAAAATGTCCGTTTCTATTTAGTTTGTCTCACAAGGATATTGCAATTACTTATTTTGTAAGAAAACCTATAATTTCTTTTTCTTCATAGATATTTTGCTCTTTAGCAGTATATTTAAGAGTTTTATTTGCGGCTACAACGTCGGTAAATCCTTTCATTCCTGTTGCCAAAAGCCCGATTACAGAAGCAGAAGAAATCTTTTTAACACCGTGAGGCGATTTTGATTTAAGCTGATAGGTCAGCTCCTGCCCAGCGCTATGAACGTTTAAATGATCTCCGCCTGCCCATCTTTTAAGCTCTGAAAAATCATAGATTTTTCCATTTACACTTACAAGAGAAGGGTTGCCCCCTTTTCCATTCATGGCGTAAAGATCTTCAAAAGTATAAGTGAGTATGCCTATAAGAAGCAGACCTTTGGTTACATTGTTACTGTGCTTGCTTTTCTTCAGATCAATAGTTATATCTTTTCCCGGTTGATACGCAACTGTATGTACTCCTCCCCTGCATTTTAGATTTTCAGTTACATCATAAATTTTTCCGTCTGATGCAAAAAAAGCCGGAACTGAGGAGGCTTTTCCATTAAATGTTTCAAGTTCTTTTACGTTGACTGCCAGATAGCCTATAGATTTGACAGATGCGAGTTTTTTTTCGATAGTGGCATCTTTTTTCAGTATTCTCAGACTCTCTGTTCCTACACTGAAAAATTTTTCNNTCCCGATAAACCAATAATAGTCATGAAGATAACGACCAGTATCATCAGATGTTTCTTCATCCTAACACCTCCTGATAAATAAGTTAATAAAATTATAACAAAATAATAATAATAAATCAAAAATTTTTACAATTATATATATCTTGCCAGTTTTAAGATGATGCTGTATAATATCATTGAAAGGCCGGTGATTAATATCGTATATATTGTTTCTGGCGGAAGCCTCCTGAGCAGTGATGAGTTTTATATAAACATGATCAAAAGCGCTTCGGTTACAATAGCCTGTGACAGCGGAATAAAACTTTTCCGCAGGTTTAATATGGCTCCTTCATATCTTATAGGAGATATGGACTCGGCAGAAGAAAAAGATGTTGAGTGGGCAAAAAGTATGGGAGTAAAGGTACTCAAGTTCCCTCCTGAGAAAAACGAGCTGGATACAGAGCTTGCCCTTATCATGGCAAGAGGTCTGCAGGAGAATAAAGCTGTACTTTCCGGCGTACTGGGTTCACGCATAGATCAGTCAATGGCTGGAATATATCTTCTTGCAGCATACAACGATCTTGACAGTGAAATAAGCGAGGAATATATTAATATAGGAACTGTAAAAAAGAGGAAGGTTTTCAATGCCCTAAAAGATGAAACATGGACAGTTCTGCCTTTAGGCGGACAAGTTAATGGCCTGAATCTGCTGGGATATAAGTATGAGCTTACCAATAAGCATCTTAACCCTTGGGATACTCTTGGGGTGAGCAATCAGGCAGCCGGAGAGAAGGTTGAAATTTCTTTAAGTGAAGGCATTGTATGCTATATAAGATGGATTGGAAAAAAAGTCTGAGGAGAATGAATATGTGGATGATAATATCCGATACTCACGATAATATGAAAGTGGTTGAGGAAGTACCTTATGTTGTCGAAAAGTACAAAGTTGACAGTATTTTCCATTGTGGTGATTTTGTAGCTCCTTTTGTTCTTAAAAATTTCCTTATTCCCGGAGTAGACTTTTTTGGTGTTTTTGGCAATAATGATGGGGAAAAAGTAGTGCTTTCAAAAAAATCTGACGGAAAGATAACCTATGGACCAATCTCTCTGGAACACCAGGGCAAGAAAATCTTTATGATGCATGAGCCATACTCTCTTATGCCCGCCGAAAGCTCAGGACTTTATGACTATGTTTTTTTTGGTCATACACATGAGGTCGTTTTCAGGCAACATGGGAAAACCCTTGTTATAAATCCGGGTGAAGCCTGCGGGTGGGTCAGAGGTACTGCCAGTTGTGTGCTTTTGGAGCCTGCTTCGAATAAATATGTTTTACATAAGTTTATTCAGAATTAGAACGTATTTTTGACTTTTTTTTAACATAATTAATGTATAAACAATGTATAATTTATAAGCATAAATATTAAGAAGTATAGAAAATGGAGGTAAAAAGATGGAAAAGCAGCTTTTAGCGCAGGAAATGAACATAAAGAGATACTTAATAAGATTCCCACAGGAGGAAGTCTTAAAAGCAGAAAATGAAATCGTAGCCGAGGTTAACCAGCACTACTCTTTTGAGGGATTTAGAAAGGGAAAGGCACCCAAGGCACTTATAAAAGCAAGAATGAGTGAATCGTTTGATTCTTGGATAAAAGACTATCTTGTTGATCTTGCTATGACTGATATTGAAAAAGAAGAAAAAAACCTTTTTGATCCTATGATAGAGGCTTCTTCACAAAATGAAGGTGTAATAGAGATAGAGATCAAAATACATGCTTATCCAAAAATACTTTCGACCAATTTTTCAGACATGCAGGTAGAGGTCGTTAAAAAAGTACAGGTTGTGGAAAAATATGTTGAGGACAGACTTAATCAACTATTGGATCAGAATGCAATTCTTGATCCGAAAGATGGTCCTGCAGAACTTGAAGATTTTGTCAGAACAACCTACTCTGTAATAAATGCTGAAGGAAAAGTCATAACTGATAAAAAAGAAAGTGAATACGTTCTTTATAAAGAAGACGAAAGACCGCAGGTAAAAGAGATAGTTGGCAAAAAAGCAGGTGAAACGGTTACTTTTGAAAGAAAATTTGAAGAAAAGAGCTACACCTATACTATAAATATACTGGAAGTATTCAAGAGAACTATCCCTGAGATTTCGGACGATTTCGTTCAGGGAATAGGTGCAGATGTAAAATCTCTTGTCGAACTAAAAGAAAAGCTTACCGATGAAGGATCACAGGCGTATGAAAACTGGAAGAACGACTACATAAAAAATTATATAGTAGGCGAACTTGCTAACTACGTTGAAGTAGAACTTTCAGATGAAACAATAGATTTTTATGCCCAGAGATACATTGATAGTCTTAAAAAAGAGAACAAGTACGAAGAAGAACTCGGAAAACATGAAAATGATGAGACCAAAATGCTTGAAGAAGTTAAAAAGTCCTCTGTAAAATGGATAAAAGAACTTGCAGTTGTTGACAGCATAGTAAAGCAGAAGGAAATCAAAGCTGAAAAAGAAGATATCGATAGTGCAATCACTTCTCTTGCCCAGAATGTATGGTATATGCAGCCGGAAAGAGCGAAAGAAATGGTTTATTCCAATCAGAAGCTTATGAATGAAATCGTGTGGGAAGTTCTCAGAGGTAAAGTCGCTTATGAGATTTCTTCAGAAGTAAAAATAGTTGAAATAGATAAAGATCATGACCACGAACATGATCATGAGCATAACCACGAATAACTTTGGTATTGATTTTCTGAAGTATTTATGATATAATAATTGAGGTATCCGAGGCAACGTAGCCAAGTGGTTAAGGCGGCGGTCTGCAAAATCGCTACTCAAGGGTTCAAATCCCTTCGTTGCCTCCAGCGTTATGAATCTCTAACAAAGTAAAATGTCGGTACGGTCAACGTACCGACATTTTTATTTTTGTTCAAAAATATGATTAAAGCCTTTTATGCTTCCTGAAGTTTGATACCTACACAACTGTTTTTCCTTGTGAAGCAACACTATTTTGTATACATTTGGCAACATACCATTTTTCTTCTTTGCTAATTGTACAGGATAGTGATGATATGTTCCTTTATGATGTATAATTTTATAAACGAGAACATCAAAAGGGGGAGTATGTGTGCAGCTTTCGCAGAAACGTTTTTGCGATGCAAGGGATTTTATATATAAAAATGCCCGTGAGATTGACAAGGCAATTTTTAGATATATTTTTGAAAAAGGCTCAAAACTTGATGTTTTCTCTGAACTGGAAAAATTTCAAAATCCCGATGGCGGATTTGGAAAAGGAATCGAACCGGATTTTTGGCTTACAGACTCTTCTCCTGCTGCCACTGCAAAGGCTCTTGAATATCTTTATATTGCTGATGCTGATATATCACAGGGTTTGGTTGTCGACGCCATATACTATCTCATTGATAGTTTTAATTATGAAGAAGGAAAGTGGAGGGCAACCGGAAGCAGAGTTAATGATTTTCCTCATGCTCCGTGGTGGGAGTACAATTTTTCAAAAAAGAACTGTGAAGCCGGTCTCTTAAGTGGCTGGGGTATCCCTAATCCTTCTATTGCAGGATATATGAATCTGTACAAAGAGATAGTGCCTTACGATTTTCTCAAGATGATAAACGAAAGAGCAATCGGTTTTATAAACAGTATCCATGAACTCAACAGATATGATCTTATAGAGTATTCAAAGTTTTATGACCTCTCTCCCAAAAAAATGAAAGATCTTATTTCAGACAAGTACTTTTATTTTATAGGAAAGGATACTATCATAAGTCCTGAAAAATGGGATAAATATGAAACACAACCATTGATGTTCGTTACTGATAAAGAATCTGAACTTGTTTACGTTCTTAAGGATTCAATAGATAAAAATCTCGATTATATCATTTCTAGACAGAAACCGGATGGATGCTGGGAGCCGGAATGGTCATGGGGAAACGGTAATGAAACATGGCACAAGGCTAAAGAAATATGGAAAGGTTTTCAGACTTTCAACAGTTTAAGGCTTCTTAATATGTTTGGAAAAATAGAAGAAGAGTAAGGGAGGCAGTTGAATGAGAAAAAAGGTTTTGATATCATTGATGCTGATACTTTCAATACTGACGCTTTCGGCCTTGAGAAGCGATCTGTTTCTATACAGGAATGAACTTAAGACCCTATTGATAAGCAAATATAAAAACTCGGGATATGATCTTTCAGAAACTCTCAATAAGGAAAGATACTTTAAAGATAGACTTAGTCAGTCGCTTTACAGCGGAAACTGGTCTTGGATAGATAAATATCTCAGTCTGGATGAGAATTTTAACGAAAGGTATCTGCTGGAAACATACAGCCTTGATATAAAAATAGATCCTAAAATTATAGAATCAGCAATTACCGAACTGCAGTATTTTGCTCCCAAGTCATCACTTACACAGATAAACAATTCTCTGTATATGATAGACGGTCTTGATAAAAACAGATTAAAGACACTGCTGATTTCTTGCTCCTTTGATGTTGGGAACGAAAATTCTTTTTTCAGTAAACTTGATATCTTTAATCTTTTCAGCTATAATACAACTAAAAAGATTTTAAAATCAGACTTTGAAAGTCTGATTTTCAGGCTTGTCTCTGAGAAAGGTAATAACTATATAATAGTACCTCTGAAAAGCTTTTATGGAAAGATCGACAAAGAACTCTGGTTTAAGAACACCATGTTTTCATTCAGGATAAACAGAGCTGAAAATTATATGAATCCTGATATACGATACAAACTGGACTCTTACAGAGAGTACTTTTCCGAAAACAGACAGTATAAGTTTACCGAGTACTATAAGCTTAAAGATCTTGCAAACAGTGGTTATCCGGATCTTGCACTTTTGATTATGGCTTTTAACATTGATACCGTATATCTACGAACAGCGGATAAAGAAGATCTTACACAGTACTTTACCGATATGGCATACTACCTTAAAGCTGTTAAAGAAGAGACTGCTGCTGAAAAACTTATTTTAATGCTGCCTGTAAAAGATTAACTTCATATAAAATTGGACTGTAAGAATACTTTTTTATGATTTACTTTTTATTTACCGGTGAGACTTACTGATTTTTCTGTTGATTTATTATAATTTATCCCGAATAAAACATTAAGGGGTGATTGCTATCTCAAGGATAAAAACGCTTGTTTACAGTGGACTTATGGTAGCTCTGGTTTTTGTAACCAC
The DNA here is from genome assembly GCA_002431635.1 of Petrotoga sp. UBA5851. Classification (GTDB taxonomy): domain Bacteria; phylum Thermotogota; class Thermotogae; order Petrotogales; family Petrotogaceae; genus UBA5851. The sequence continues at coordinate 742 of DJGH01000050.1, read as the reverse complement.
TTTCTCCATTAAAGTACCTGTTCCTTTTACACAGGGATATATTCATATGGGAGATTCTATGATATTCGTTGCTTCCATACTTTTCGGCTGGAAAGTTGGTGCTCTTGCAGGCGGAGTGGGATCAATGCTTGCCGATATAGTCGGAGGATATGCCGGATGGGCAGTTCCGACACTTATTATAAAATCGGTTATGGGAATTATTGTTGCTCTTGTCGCAGCAGAGTATAAGAAGAAAAAAACAGCCAAGGGTATAATATCTTTGCTAAGCATGGGAGCATGGGTTGCTTTTGGAGTTACTCTTAATACTATATTAAAATCAGTTCTGGCAGACAGCACAAACGCCCAAAAGCTTGCAGGACAGCTTGAACTTTCTACTGTCCAGGAATTGCAGTCAACCGCCGGTGGTGTAAGTACAGGTATAATCATCGGAATTAGTTTAATACCTGTATGTATGTTTTTGCTCTGGCTTTTCTTGCGCAGAAAAGACAGCACTATGGTTACATTTTCGCACCTTCTAGGAATGACTGTGGCAGGCATGTGGATGGTTGCAGGTTATTATTTTGCAGAAAGAATTATGTTTGGCAATTGGCTTATTCCGATATTTGCTCTTCCTATGAACATACTGCAGTTTGTCGGAGGAATGATAATTGCTTTTATTATAGTAACCGGTTTACGCAAAAGAAAAGCCCTTTAAAAATTGAAAACAGGCATGAAAGTTTCTGAAGTGAACCCCTTTAGTTAG
>DJGH01000058.1 GCA_002431635.1 Petrotoga sp. UBA5851 | reverse complement strand
TATCGGATATGTCTGTTACTGAATATTTTTTCAATTCTTTTTTGGATGAAAAAAAAGCTTTTCTGAAGATCTCATTCTGATTTCCAGTTTTTATTTCTATGGCACACTCTGTCATTGCTGCAAGGATATCAGAATTCTTAACTATTCTTCCATAATCTGATGCAAACGGATTTATCATAAAATCCTGCAGACAGCTCATCTTTTCTTTTATTAATAAGTTAGATCCTTTCCATTCATCTATAAAATCGTTTTCAATTTCAGAAATTATTTCTTCCAGGCCTTCAACCTTCTTTTTTGTAGGTGTGATAACATCTCCGGTGAAGGCTTCTGGTAAATCATGGAGTATTGCTGCTGCAAGAGCTTTGTAAGTAGTCTTTTCATCACAACCGTATATAATGGTAAGAAAAAGTGTTGAAGCTGTAACGAAAAATGAATGTGAGGCAACTGAACTTATGACGTTTCGGTGGTTGTTATTCCAACGTATTATGGTATTTAAACGAAGAGTGGTATGAAAAAGTGATTCAGAAAGTTCTATAAGTTCATCTTTTCCTATGTAGTCCATGAGCTGAAGTTTTTCCTTCAGTTCTTCATAGGATTGGGAATAGTACTGGGGGAAAACTTTTCTGTTTATCTGAACTTCACCAAGAGCTACCAACAACGAAATAAGGGCACTCTTTTTTGAATCTTCCTGTGAAAGAGTATCTTCTATGAAAATGGCAGAGTTTATAGTTTCATCATCAATTATCAGTTTTAGGTCACAATATGTACTCTGTAATACTTTATCCCATACCGCTGAGTTCTTTAGTATAATCCTGTTCTTAGTATCAAGGGATATGTCTGAAAGTACAATCTTTGGGAATTCCTTTACAATTCTTTTTTTTAGAAAAGACGTTGCCGCTCCGTTTTCCTGAGAGCAGATGGAAAAAAGTGATAGAACCAGGCCATGATAAGCATTATCGGCTTCAGTGAACTTTATTAAGCTTGGTCTTGTATTCCAGCGATACATACTGAACATCTTAGTGAGTTCAAGTAAAAACTTTCCCATTCCCATCTTATATCACCTTCATATTTTTGATAAAAACGACTCTAGAGCATCAATTACTTTTTTTGAATGCTTAATGTCTTGATCCTTTCTGAGAAAAGAAATCGCATCCTCTCTGTTCCATGCTTTTTTATATGGTCTTTCTGTAGTGAGGGCATCATATATATCGGCAACTGAAAGAATTTTTCCAATATCCGAAATCTGATCATCTTTTTTTCCATAAGGATAACCAGTTCCATCAAGTTTTTCATGATGCTCAAGAGGTCCGTTTAATATCTGACTGTTTATAAGGTCAACATCTGAAAGTATTTCAGCTCCAAGAGTAGTATGAGATTTTATTATGCTAAACTCCTCTTCTGTCAGCTTATCTTTTTTATTAAGTATTTCATCTGGTATCCCAATCTTTCCTATATCGTGTATGAGCGAAGCTATTTCGATTGTATCAGTGAAGTTATCGTCATACCCCATCTCTTTTGCAATACTAACCGAATAAGCTGTAACGTTTTGTGAATGCATATGTGTGTATTTGTCCCTTAAGTCTATTGCACTTGCAAAAGACAGTATCACATCTTTGGAAAGACGGGACATATCTTCATAGAGTTTAGAATTTAAAAGTTTGTTTGACATTATTATAGCAAATGTTTCAAGTATTTCAAGATCAATATCTGAAAAACCATTTTTTTTGTTTACAGCTTCAACTACTCCAACCGGAATACTATGGTAACGCAGGGTTGTTCCAATGATATTATAAGTGTGAAAGCCACTTTTCTTGTCGGTCTGTTTAAAATGAAAGGGAGTGGATTCTATATCATTGAAGATGTAGGAGCGGTCGTTTTTAAATATGTATCCCGCAATTGATCCTTCGATCGGAACATCAATTGTTTCAATTTTTCCACTGGCTTTCCCTGAGATAACAAAGAAGTTAAGAACATTCTTTGCAGTGTTATAAAGCAACGTGGAAGTACCGTCACATTTTAAAAGAGCTGCAAGCTCTTTTTCGATAGACATTAATAGTTTATTGAGTTTGTACTCTTTATTAAGGTTCTTGATTGCTTCGACAAATTTAGTATAGTCAATTTCATCTTGCGATTTTGAAAAATTTTCAGTATCTTTTTCGAGGAGATAGTTTATTGATTTTATATCAAGAGAAGTAACCATATAAAAATCGTTGAAGTAGATGAGCATCTCTATATCTTTTTTTCTGAAAGTATAAAAATTATTTGTAATCTCGCCATTAATTCCTTCGGGGGTAAGCATACCGACAAAGTCAGGAGATATTAATTTTATTTTATCAAAGATTTTCATGATTGCACCTCAAAAAAGGCGGCACACGGCCGCCTGTTTTTACTTGGATTCAAAAATAACTGAATTGACAAATTTAGCAGTTTCAGGATCATAGTAGAACTTGTACTTAAGACCGTTAGTTCCTATAACAGGATAAAATACATAGACTTCAAAGAATGTATCAGAATCCCATATATTAAAAGTTCCGTTTGTAAATAATCCTTTATTTAGATATGCCCCCCCAACAGTAAAGTCTGGCATTGAGCCAACAATATTTTTAAGGCTTACGGCTAGAGTTCCAGAAAGAACATCAAGGCCTTCACCTAGAAAATAATTTTTGTAACCAATATCAACAGAGGCAAAATTGAAAATATTCAATGAAAGATTTCCAACAGCTCCGAGTCCGTAAGGTTTTTCCGGAAGTTTTATAGTCTGAAGTTCTCTTTTTCTTTCATATAAAGGTCCTAAAAGCTGGGGTTCAAAGTAATCGCCCGAATAGCTTAATCCAAGACTGAACTGTGCAAATGGTGGAATATCAAAGAATGATCCAAGGAAACCTCCGTAGGCTAATTTTTCTTTCAGTGAACCGCCGAAAAGCAAATCTGCTTCTGCACCAAATTTAATTCCCAAAAGTGATTTATATAAAGAAAGTATTGCAACATGTTCGAAAGGCTTTGAGGTAAGCACAGATGATTCATATATGTATGTTCCATCAATTATGGTATCAAAAGCATTAAGCTTTATTCCTGCCGAGAATAATGAGGATGACTGATTAAATGAAAACGGAACAAATGAAGCTAACTCATATGGGAGGTGTGCCCAAACGCTTACGTTATAGAGATTAAAGGCTGCATCAAAAACAAGGGCATTAGGTACAAAATAACGGTTTGCAAGCATTCCAAGGGCATATGTGTAGTATGGCGAACGTCCGTAATCGAGATTCAGAAAACCAAGGTCAATACCAAGCCTGTTAAGTGTAACTGCGCTTAATGGATCTGTGCTGTCTGTGGCTGAAGGTATTCCATAGTACATAGTACCGTTGAGTTCTTTCTGGTATGCATTTAAACCTATACCGAGTTTTAAGAATCCAAACTTGAATTCCGGAGCAAAAGAATAGATAAAGTAGTCTGTTCCATTCTTTTTAACATTTCCAATATTGAGATTGGTTAAGTCACTCGTGACAGCATCTTCTGCTGGTTTGCTTTCTGAGGTTGACCCGGATTTTTCGGTTTTCTCATCTTTCTTTTCATCCGGTTGTTTTTCAGGTTCTATATCTTCTTCAGGTTCAAGTTCTTTTATAAGCTCATCTTCTTTTATATCTAGTTCCTTTAGGTCTGCAATTTTGTTGAAAACATCAAAAACAACCATCTTGTTCATATCTGCAAACAAAGCTTTATCATCAAGGCTTAGCGAAACAATCCCTTCAAATACTCTGATTATAGATTTTTCACCGGATTCAAAAGCAAAACGTGTACCTCTTACTCCGGCAACTACTGACTGATTATCTGAAACTATAAATTTTGAACCCGGAAGTAATTTTTTATCAATTGTATTATAAGTCAATCCTTTTTTTACTTTGTATCGGAAATCTATTTCTTCACCGGATTTTTGCAAAGTTTCAAAAATTATTTGTGAGTTTTCTGTAAGCTCTATATTTATTTCCTGTGGGCCGTTAAGTTTTACATATGCACCTTTGGGGTTTAATATCTCGTAGCCTTCGGAAATAAGCATATCCTTTTTTAATGGATTCCATATATCTGAAGCAGTATCTTTATAAACGGAAGGTCCTTTAATGTTAGTTACTTTAAGTGTTACTGCTTCTGCGGAAAGCTTNNTATGGTAATATGTACTTCTGTGCTTTCTTTTTTAGAGTTGGTGAACTTTACATAAGCAACGTTTTCTTTATACGGAGCAAGAAATATGAGAGAAACCTTACCGTTTTTTACGGCTATACCGTCAAAAAGAACATCAGGGTTATCAAACCCTCCAATCTTTGTGTCTGCAAAAACTCTTTCTCCATCAGTTTCTATGGTTATTATTGTTTCTTTTCCAATTTGAAGCTGTGTTGAATCAGCAGTTGCTTTTATATATCCAAAACAACCTATGGCAGAGAGAATAAAAACCGTAATTAGCAGTAACTTCCTGATCATTTTAAGCCACCTCCAAAATAATAATAGTAATTATATAACTTAATGAAAGAGAGAAAAGTTTCTCATGGTTCTGTTTGCTCTTTTGCGAGTCCATGAATCTTAAAATAAAGTATACATAAACCGGCACAGATAAAATTAGAAACCATATATTGGGTAGAAATGGGATTGAAAATCTTATAAAATATCCATNNTTTATACTTTGACATATCGTTAAAAATATAGCCTGATAATATTCCAAGAGTAAAGGCATTAAAAAGTCCGATTGATGATTTTAAAACCAAATCATAGCTCAGATACATTTCCTGACCGACAAAAAAGTAAGATACAATTAATAAAGTCAATAAGTGAATAAACTGGTCAAAAAGATAGTAATCAGCACCTTTGAAAAAATCATTTTTCCCAAATTTGAACTTAACAATATCTATAAAAAAATGCATCACAGATAATATGATAAGCAGGCAATTATTTAATAAACCTTTTGGAAGTATTACAATATACATGCAAGCATATATAATAAGAATATGAAGGATAAGCACATAGATGTTTTTATTTTTATTTCTGGCTATAAAGGAAGTCTGAAAAACGTAATCACCAAGCAAGTGTGAAAGGAAAAAATAGAAGAATACCGTCATTCTAACACCTCGCACAAAGTCTTTACAAGTAAAGGATTAAAAAAGATACCCGAATAATTTCTGATGATCTCCAGTGTTTTTTCCTTTGGTAAAGCTGAACGGTAAGGTCTTTCCTGGGTCATAGCAACATATGAATCACACAATCCTATAATCTGAGCAAAAAAATCTATCTCATCTCCTTTAAGCCCTTTTGGATATCCTTCGCCGTTCCATCTTTCATGATGTTGATAAATAATCGTTTTAAGTTTATCTGGAAGAGACGGTATATTTTTTACAAGTTGATATCCGAGTTCAACATGTGAGCGTATTATTTTCTTTTCCTCATCGGTGAGCACCTCTTTTTTTGAAAGTATTGAATTAGGTATCCCTATCTCTCCAATATCGTATATATATGTAGCCATGCGAAGTATCCATTTATCTTCCGAGGATACCTTTTCTTTTTCGGCTATTTTCAATGCCAGCTCCTGAACTTTGTTTTCGTGAACATAATCATTCTTAACCCTTACATTCTGAGCTTTTAAAAGAGCATTCAAAGTACTCATAAGCATTGATTTTATTTTTTCTTCTTTGATAGTTACCTCCATAACAGAGGATACTATCTGAGAGATTAGAAAGAAACTGTAATAATCAATAAGATCAAAGTAGCGCTTTGGACTTATAAAAACCAATGTACCAAATGGTTTGTTTTCAAAAGTAAAAGGTATACATGAAAAATTCATTATATTTTTGGAATCTGGATCAAACCCTTCAATAGAAACATATCCCGGATGTAAAGACGGATCATTAACGCATATCGGAAGGTTTATTAAAATACTTTCTCCTACAAGGGTATCTTTAATAGGGATTCCGGTTTCATTATTCTCGGCGTTTAGATTATTTATATATCTGGTTTCAAGATTTTTCTCATCTTCATTCAAAAAAAGTATTGATGAAGAGGAAAAACTAAAAATTTTCGATATATGTTCTAATATTGATGAAGAAGTTTCGTATATGTCTGAGTTAACAGAAATAGAAGTGGTAACTTTCATTACTTGAAAGAGTATATCTTCAAGCGCAATATCTCCGATTTTAAGATAGTCACGTATCATTTTGTCCAGAACCAAAATATACTGAAGCTTATCCTTATTTACAGAAAAAAATTTTAACTTCACTTTTTCAGAATAAGACAAAGATGCAATGCACTTTTCAAAGTGTATTTCAAAAGCACTCTGATAATTATTTATATTATCTATTTCATATATTATGGTATAACCGTTTTTGTTCAGTTCTTTAATGTAATCAATAATTCTGTTAATCATTTTTTCTCCCTTTAAGTGAGTAAAGCTTCAAAGGCTTGCTTTTGCCTTTTACTGAAAAATCTCCCATAGCTTCAAAAACGAAGTCATCTCCGGCCATTTCATAAACAGTTTCAGTTACAAGTATTTCCTGGTTAAGATCGCGAGTCAAGTGTTCCACTCTGGAAGATGTGTTAACGGTATCGCCTATTGCAGTATAATCCATTCTGAACGGAGCTCCTACATTGCCAATTACTACTTCTCCAAAATGTATTCCTATTCCATTTTTTAATTCGAATGGGAGGTTAAGCTTTTGATTCAGTTTCTTGAGTTCTTCTTTCATATCAAGTGCACAGTTCAGTGCCCTTGATACCTCGTCACCATACGTTACAGGAGCACCAAAAATACTCATAATGGCATCACCAATAAATTTATCAATGGTTCCGTTATATCTGTTCCTTATTACCTCGGCCATAGCAGTAAGATACTGGTTAAGAAAGCTTATTACTCCTTCAGCATTCATTTTTTCAGATTTCTCTGTAAATCCTTGGATGTCAGAAAAAAGAATCACAGCATTATAAACTTTTCCACCCAAATTAAGATTGCTGCTTTTTATTATTTCTTTTGCAACTGTATCCGGAACATACTTGTAGAAAAACCCTTTTATTTTTTTCTTTTCACGATATTCCGAGAGAAAAGCAAAAACTGTATCTGTAGATATTATGATTACAGTTGACAGCAATGGAAAAAACATATCCAGCCAAATTCTTGAGGTAAAGGTAATATAGGAAAAAATAATAACAAAGATCGGAACTACAAATGCAATAAGCTTTCTATAAGGATTAGTAAATGCAAGCAATAAAAGTGATACAACCATACATATAACAAGATATATAATGCGCCATATAAACCCCGGACGCTCAAGAACCTCATTACGTATAAAATTCTGGACGGCATTGGCGTGTATATATACCCCGGCTTCTTCGGTCGAAAAAGGAGTGACTCTCAGATCATAAAGACCTTTTGCAGTATCCGTATACCCGACAATAACAACTTTGTTGTTTATATCCTTGGGATCGAAGTTACCGTTCATTATATCGTAAAAAGATATCTGTTTAAAGACATCGCGACCCTTGCCGTAATAATAAATCTGGAATCTGCCATAGTTATCAAAAGGGATTTTTTTATCAAGAATGTTCAAGGATCTTTCTTTAAAATCAACCAGGATATCCTGTGCATCAATAAACTGAGCATAGAGCATTACATCCATGTGAGGTATTAAAGTTAATCCGAATCCGTTTTCTTCCGCCCAGACTTCATTGAAAAACAATGGCATGTTACGTACAATACCGTCTACATCTAATGCACCTATTTCGTAGGAAGTCACGGGAACAAGTTCCGAAAACTCTTTAATGGCAGGAACAATTTTGTATACCCTGAAAAGAGAAGTACTGTTTACATTTTCAATATTCATTATTTTTAACGAATGATCTAGATAACGTGTATTTTGTAAAAGATATCTGCTGTATTCTTCTGGATATTTTGTAAATATAGAGCTGTCAACAATTATGTAGCTGCCGAGTATTACTTTTGGATAACGCCGCAAAACGGAAGCAAAGTATGTATCGTTTCTTTCGTCTTTTTCATCAGGTGATGTAAAAGAAATATCAAATCCTATAGTTTTTGCACCGTTTTCGAAAAGTTTTTTTACCAGCTGTCCGAAGTGTCTACGTTCCCAAGGCCAACTATCATTATTTTCTCCTGCTTCCATATTTATTATGGATTCTTCATCAATAGCAACAACCACAACATCACTTTCTATCTTGGCTGTGCCCCTTATTTTATAACGTAAGTCCAGAGTTTTTAACTCAAAAATCTCTATCCATACATTTTTTATATATGGAGAGATTATAAAAAGCAGTATAAGCAGTATACTAAGCAGTATTTTGACCTTTTTTATCATATCTATCACTTCTCATTCAGAGAGTATTTAACAGTAATTTAATTATACTAAAAAAAAAAATAAATTACAAATTAAATCGGTAACAAAAAATGGTGCATAGCACCATTTTTTGTTATTAAGCATTGATTTTCTTTTTATCTTTATCCGGAAGTATTAGATTAAGTATAATTCCAGCAATTGCTGAAAGTGCAACCCCTTTTAATTCTATATTCCCAAAGGTAAGTGAAGCTCCGCCTATGCCCAAAGTCAGCATTACGGCACCTACAAGAAGATTTTTGGAGTTTGCAAAATCAACTTTTTCATTTACCAAGGTTCGTATACCTACTGAGGCAATCATACCAAAAAGTACTAGACTTACTCCGCCTATTACTGACTGAGGAATGGTCTGAAGCACAGAACCAAACTTAGAGAAAAAAGCCAGAATTATGGCGAGTATTGCTGCGCCTCGTATAACGGAAGGATCGTAAACTTTAGTAAGTGCAAGAACACCGGTATTTTCAGAATAAGTTGTATTGGCTGGTCCACCAAGCATACCAGCAAGTGATGTTGCAAGACCGTCTCCAATAAGTGTTCTGTGAAGTCCAGGATCTTTAACAAAATCTTTTCCGACAACTGCTCCATTTGTAGTAATATCGCCAACATGTTCCATAAATGTAGCTATAGTAAGAGGTAAAGTCATGAGTATGGCTGAAATATCAAACTTTGGAAATACAAATTTTGGAAGTCCTATCCAGTTAGCTTGCGTAACTGCTTGAAAGTCGATATTTCCGGTTACTACTGCTACAGTGTACCCTACAAGCACTCCCATGAGTACAGGAATCATGCTGAAAAATCCTTTGAAGAAAGTAGAAAAGAAAATAACGGCAACCAAGGTGCTGAGAGATATCAACCAATTTGAAGAGGCCCACTGAACAGCGACCGGAGAAAGTGAAAGACCAATAATGATAATCATTGAACCAGTTACAACAGGAGGGAAAAGCTTTTTAATTTTTTCATACCCAAGCAGCTTAACCAAAAGAGCAAAGAGCAAATAAGCAAGCCCTGCAACAGCTATGGCACCTGTTGAATAGGCAAGATCCCCAAACTTATCCCTTATTATTACAATAGGGGCTATGAAAGCAAAACTGGAGCCTAAAAAAACAGGAACCTTGAAACCGGTTACCGTATGGAAAAGCAGAGTGCCCAGTCCGGCAGTAAAAAGAGCTAAAAGCGGATCAATTCCCGTAAGTAACGGAACCAAAACAGTTGCACCAAACATTGCAATGAAATGTTGAACTGAAAACACATACTTCTTCCAGCCCTGTATCTTATAATTAGAGCTTAAATCTGACATATATTCCTCCTTTTTAACCTCACCGGGTTAAATTAAAGTGTTTAAACCGTACAAAGGTTACATCAACGGTATTAACACTAAGTGTTTCAAATGTGTATTTTATGTTAAACTGAAGAATGTATAATAAGTTAAATATTGGAACGCATAAATTTTCAGCTATATATTGTATAATTAACTAAGAAAAAATAAAGCAAAGATTGAGGTGCTGAGTTGTCAAAAAAAGTATTTATCGTCGGAGCAACAGGGAGTATAGGAGACCAGACACTTGATGTATTAAGGACTTTAATAGCTCAAGGCTTTGAATACAGAGTAGTTGGTATTTCTCTTAATTCCAGATGGGAAAAAGCTGTTCCAATAATAGAAGAGTTCTCTCCAAGATTCTGTTGTGTTGCAGATAATGATGTTGCTGTTCCACAAAAGTATAATAATACTGTTATAAGAAGAGGTTTTGAAAGTATCAATAACAGCATAGAAGAACTTTGTCCTGATATAACAGTAGTTGGATCCTCAGGATTTAGAAGTCTTTCAAATACTTTATGCGCAATAAAAAATTCTGAAAGAGTATGTCTCGCAAACAAGGAATCCATAGTATGCGGCGGAAACATGATTTTTAATGCTGCACAAAGATACTCTACACAAATAATCCCTGTGGATAGTGAGCATAGTGCAATTTTTCAGCTTTTGTTGGGTGAAAAGAGTACTGTTCAAGAGTTAGTTATAACAGCATCAGGTGGCTCTTTAAGGGATATTCCTATGGAAAATTTTGTCAGTGTAACTCCTGAAAAAGTTCTCAGTCATCCTGTTTGGAGGATGGGAGCAAGAATCACCGTTGATTCAGCAAGCATGGTAAATAAAGGATTAGAAGTAATGGAAGCATTTTATCTTTTTAAAACTTCTTCGATTAAGGTTCTTATAAACAGAAAAAGCGTAGTGCATGCTGCTGTAAAATTAACAGACGGAGTATACAAGATTCACTATGGGCGGCCTGACATGAGAATACCGATTTCATATTCAATCACTTACCCGTACCGTTCAAGATTGGATTATGAAAGTCCTGATATGTGTTCAGAATCATTGGTTTTTGAAAATGTCGACTATCAGAAGTATCCTTCGTTGAAGCTTGCTTTTGATATTCTTGGAAACCAACTCCTTCATATAGCATACAATGCAAGTGATGAAGCAGCTGTAGAGATGTTTTTAAATAAGCGTATAAGATTTCCAGATATTTATAAACTGGTCTATGCCGTAATAAGCTCAGTTAAGGAGTCTAAAACAGAGCTCAATGATCTTGAAGAAATAAGTTTTTATGATGGACTCTTCAGAAGAAAAGCATATGAAATTATTGGTGGTGATAGATGATGGCTATAGTATGGTTTTTGCTTATAATAACTGTTTTGGTTGTTGTTCATGAATTTGGACATTATCTGGCGGCTGTTTCAATGAAAACAAGAGTTGAAGAGTTTGCCATTGGTTTTGGTCCTGCACTTTTTAAGCTTAAAGGCAGGCATACTCAGTTCAGATTCAACGTTTTTCCTTTGGGTGGCTATGTAAGACTTGCTGGAGAAGACAACGGAAATGAGAGTTATGATCCTTCCGATAATGGACTTTTTATAAACAAAAAGCCTTGGCAAAAGCTCGTTATTGCTCTTTCCGGCCCAGTATTTTCAATTCTTCTTGGTTATATTGTCATAGGATTTTCTGGTATGGTATATGGATTTAATGAAGTTGTCATTGAAAAAGTAATACCTGGTTCTCCTGCTGATGAAGCAGGCTTACTTTCAGGAGATATAATCAAAAAAGTCAACTTTGGATATGCTTTTGACCGTTCTATTTTAAGTCTTAATATTGCTGAAGGTAAAAAAGTTGATATGCAGGTTGTGAGTTCCGGCAAGATAAAGGAGCTTTCTGTTGTTCCTTCCTATACTGAGCAAGTAGATACTATAGTACTTGATTACTTTGAATACGAGGGAAATCTTGAGGAACTTTCCAATAAAGAGCTTTTGAAAATCAATGGATCTGATAAAGTAGATGAGGTCTTTCCAAGACTTGAAGCAGGAGATCCTATAATTCTAGAGTTTGAAGGAGGCACTTTTTTAAGGGGAAAGCTTAGTTCCTACTCTGCTGAAAAAGAACGTTATACTATAGGCGTTTATTTTGCAGTATTCTCAAATATCATAAATGTTAATCAGGGAAAGTTTCAAAAAGGCGATAAGATAATAGCAATAGATGATTTTGAGATAAACGGAGGGACAGATTTCCTTGAAAGCATTACTAAGCTGTCTCTTTCTTCGGGACAGTTTTATCTTCAGACAGAGGCAAACCGGACAACGAAATACTTTTCACCTTTTTTGGGGAATGATATTTTTATAAAAATTCTCAGAGATGGCAATGAAGTTATTATAAATATTGAAAAAAGTGAGTTTATGCAGCTTCTTTCTTCTGTTAATGCAATTGCACAGGGATATGGAAAATGGAGACCAAAGGGAGCTGAAGTTATCGGGGTTTCTATACAATGGGCAAATAGTCTGCTTAAAGCAATGCTTCAGTCTATAGGTCAGCTTTTTACAGGTAAAGCAGATACAAATGATCTTATGGGGCCTGTGGGAATAGCCAATATAATTGGACAGGCAGCACAGGCAGGAATAGAAAGTATATTAAGCCTTATTGCTCTTATAACGTTAAATCTAGGAATATTTAATCTTCTTCCTTTGCCTGCACTGGATGGAGGACGTATAGTATTTTCCCTGTATGAGATGATAAGCCGAAGAAAGGTAAATCCTAAAGTAGAGGCAATAGTTCATTTTATAGGATTTGCTTTACTTATGGTTCTGATGGTGTACGTTACTTTTAACGATATTACAAGATTTATGAAGTAGGTGAAGAATGTTTTCAAAAAAAACCGTAAAAGTCAAAAATATTTTTATAGGCGGCGGTCACGATATTGTAATTCAATCTATGACAAATACTGATACTTTAGACATAAGTTCTACTATTAATCAGATTAATAGTCTTTATGAACTTGGAGCACAGCTGATAAGAGTATCTGTAAGATCACTTGAAGATATTGACTCTTTCAGAATCATATGTGCAAGTTCTAAAGTTCCGTTGTGTGCGGATATACACTTTGATTACAGAGTGGCTGTGGAATCAATCAAAGCGGGAGCCTCTAAAATAAGGCTAAATCCTGGGAATATAGGCGCAGAATGGAAAGTTCGGGAAGTAGTAAATGCTGCAAGAGAGTATGGAGTTCCAATAAGGATAGGTGTAAATTCAGGCTCTATAAAAAAAGAATTTTCTCATCTTGAAAGATATAAAGCGCTTGCCGAGAGTTGTCTTGAAGAGTTGAACATACTGGAGTCCATGGAATTTGGAGAGGTTGTTCTTTCTTTGAAATCATCTGATGCTATAGAGACTTATAATGCAAATCTTTATGTTGTTGGAAAGGTTGATTATCCTATGCATCTTGGAGTTACTGAGGCAGGTGTATGGGAGGACTCTATTATTTTATCATCTGCCGGAATAGGTTCTCTTTTGTTTAATAAAATAGGTGATACAATCAGAGTATCTATTTCAGGAGATCCTCTTCAGGAGATAATTGCAGCAAAAAAAATACTGACTCTTCTGGGATATCTTAAAGGCCCAAGAGTAATTGCGTGTCCTACATGTGCCAGAACTCAGATTGATGTTGCGGAACTGGCCGAAAAGGTAAAGTTAATGACAGCTGATATTCATCAGGAAATCACAATAGCTGTTATGGGGTGTGTAGTCAATGGTCCTGGTGAAGCAAAAGATGCTGATATAGCAGTTGCAGGGAGCGGTGGAGCCGGAGTGATTTTTGTTGGAGGAAAGATAGTGAAAAAAGTTGAAAGATCTAATCTGGAGAAGGAACTAATGGATGAGATACAAAAAATGATTTACGGAAGGTGATATATGTTTATTAATCCAGCTTCTGATAATAAAAATCCGGAAAGCGAAAAGATAAAGAATAAAAAAGTGAATAAGAAAAAATCTTCATCAGCAGGAAAAAGTGAAGAAAGTTCAGATGATTTTTTTGATATACTCCTTACTAAGGACTATGAACTTACAGAGAAGGAACTTAAGAAATTAATAGATATGATTTTTGGATTTGGAAATTCCTTTGTGCGTTCTCCAACAGAATGGAATTTGAAAAGATATAAAAGCGCTATCAAAGAGTATCTGCAAAAGATTGAAAAAAAGCTTTACAAGATTAAAGAGGAGCTGGGAATGGATGTGGATTATCCTAGGCTTCATGTTATAGCTGAAGTAATTGATGAAAAGATAGGTCAGATAACCCAGGCGGTATTTAAAAAAGAGAAAGATACTCTTTTTTATGCTTCAAGAATAGGTGAAGTAAATGGTCTTTTGGTTGATCTGTACCGTTGAGCGGAGATAAAAATGTTTGAAGAATGGCTACAGAAAATCATAATTAACATGAACTCCTATAAAGGCTGTTCCTTATGTATGGTTTCTTTTGACGGTTCTCTTAACAGACATGTTGCATTAGAAATTTCTAAAAGAACAGAGGGGCTAAGTCCTTATGAAGTAATGACAATTAAACCTGATAAGGGAAATATAAAAATTGACTCTGTAAGGGAGATAAAAGAGTTTTGTCTTTGCCGTCCGGTTTATTCTGATAAAAAAATTGTAATAATAAATGATATGGAATCAATGACAGCTGAGGCGGTCAATGCATTTCTGAAGATTCTTGAGGAGCCTCCGGATTTTATGGTTATACTGGCTTTTACAACCAGGTGGAACTCTCTTCTTTCAACTGTTAAAAGCAGATTTTTAAAGATAAGTATTCCTTTTCCTGTGGAAATGAAGAAGGAGTTAGCAGAAAGATTTAAAGAAAATCGGAATTTAATTGCTCCGATTATAAACTCTGATTATGAAATAATTAGATATGTTCTGGAATCTGATAAGGAAAGTATAGTTGAAATTGCAAAGAATTATTTTGATAGCACTGATACAGACTTTCTTATTGATAATCTTTCTGTAGGCTTAAGTACGGTTCAGGAGCGATTAGGTTTTATTTTTTCATACTTTCGGTTCCTGACAGTTACTTCTGCAATGAGTGAAAAAGATTTTTTTAATACAGTTGCAAGTGTTATCCGTGTAAAAGAGACTGTAGATCCGCTTGAATTTCTTAAGTATCTATCCAAAAACGGTATTTCTTTTCTGCATGATGCATTTGTCTGTAAGCTTGGAACTAGATGGAAGTATATGGATAACTCTGGGGCAGCTCTTTTTTTCGGAACACAGAATCTTAAGTTTAATAGCAAGATTATTTACGATACAATAAAGCATTTTGAAGTGTTAAGTGCTGCGTCAGTTGCTAAATTTAATTTTGAACTTGAAGTATTTGCACATTTTTTCAGGATGGCTGAATGTTTTTTTCTTTTGAAATAAGGAGGATAATAGAATGCTTGAAATGACANNAGAAAATATATTACTTTTCCTATATTGGAGATCAAGATGAAATAAAAAAGGGTGATCTTGTTATAATAAATACAGAACTGGGAGAAGATATCGGAAAAGTTGTTTTCGGTCCTAGAGAGATGAGTTTCGATGAAATCGGATACGAACCTACGACTATAATACGTAGACTTACACCAGAAGATATGACAGAGTATAACAAATCGTTATGTGAAGCTTGTGAAGTTACGGAATATACCAAGGGAAAAGTAAAAGAACTTAATCTGAAGATGCGATGTCTTAAGTCGAAGTATACTTTTGATAAATCAAGGCTTGTAATATACTTTGGAGCTGATTCCAGAGTTGATTTTCGTGAACTGGTAAAAGAACTTGCAAAAAAATACAGAGTCAGGATCGAACTGAGACAAGTGGGTATCCGAGACGAAGTCAAAATAAAAGGTTCTCTGGGATTGTGCGGACAGGTTTCATGCTGCTGCAGATTTCTGAGGGAGTTTGATTCAATAAAAATGGAATTAGCGAAAACTCAGCAAATGATGATAAATACAGCAAAGATTTCAGGAAGATGCGGAAAGCTCCTTTGTTGTCTGAAGTATGAAAATCAATTTTATGAAGAAGTAATGCAGGGAGTTCCTTATGAGAACACAACTATAGAGTATGACGGAAAACCGGCCAGGGTTATAACTGTTAATGTTTTTTTGAGAGAAGTTACTTTACAGACCATTGAGGAGAATCAACCCATTCTTATAAAGGTACCATTCGACTTTTTTAAAAATAATAGTTTTATTACTTTTGAAACGGAAAAAGAGTCATTCAGAGGAAAAAACAAGGAGCAAGCTTTCTATGAAGAAGACTCAGAAGATATAGCGAACGGAAAGTAGCCGGTACAAAGGAGAAGACATGTTTAATGAAAAAAAAGTTATCGAAAGCGCTATTAAAGAGTTTAATCTTCCTCAGGGGATTAACGAACAGCTCATATTTAACTCCTTATGCCACACATCCTATGTTTTTGAAAAAAGCAATAAGGATAGGCATATTTCTTCTAACGAAAGACTAGAATTTCTGGGAGATGCTGTTCTTGAACTGGTTCTTTCGGAGTATCTATATCTGGAGTACAAACTATCAGAAGGAGATATGTCAAAAATCAGGGCAACAGTTGCAAGTGAGGTAGTGCTGTCTGAAGTAGCTAAAGAAATAGGCGTAGAAAAGTATATTTTTTTAGGTTCCGGTGAGGAAAAATACGGTGGCAGGATGAAGTCTTCCATACTTGCTGATACAACTGAAGCATTAATCGCTGCGATTTATCTGTCTTTGGGTTATGAATATGCTAAAGCATTTATCCTAAAGTACATTGATTTTTATGTAAAAGAGGCTATAAATGGTGTCCTGTTTTTAGATTATAAAACCAAGCTTCAGGAAATTACCCAGGAGAAGTACAAGGTGCTTCCTGAATATGTGCTAATCGATTCTAACGGTCCCGACCATACAAGACTTTACACAATCGAAGTAAGAATAAACGGTTTAAGCTGTGGTACAGGAAACGGGCAGTCAAAAAAAATTGCCGAACAGCTTGCAGCAAAGCAGGCATGTCAAAAAATCCTTGCGGAGGAATTGAAAAGTGAATGAACCTTCTTATATAAATCTTTATAAAACAGGTGAACTTAAAAGAAGAAAAGAGCTTCTTTACAAGAAATTAAAAAGTTGCGATCTTTGTCCACATAGATGTATGGTTGACAGAACTGAAAAACCAGGGTACTGTAAAGTAAGAGATATGACTAGAATATCAGAGTATGTTCTTTATCCTGGGGAAGAACCTCCTCTTACCGGTAAAACCGGTGCAGGTGGTGTTTTTTTCAGCAACTGTAATATGAACTGTATTTACTGTCAAAACTTTAAGTTCAGTCAGGAAGGATTTGGCAAAGAGATAACAGTAGAAAGACTTTCAGAAATTTTTCTTGAGATACAAAATATCAAGAAAGCGGTAAACCTCGATCTTATAACTGCTACCGCTTATCTACCGTTTATATTTGATGCTCTTATAATAGCCATAGAAAAAGGATTCAGACTTCCTATTGTATGGAATACTTCATCGTATGAGAGTGTCGAAACGCTCGAACTGCTTGATGGGGTGGTAGATATATATCTTGCAGATATAAGGTATACAAGCAATGCTATCGGGAAAAAATATTCAGGTGTAAAAGATTACTGGACTGTATGTAAACAGGCTATTTTTGAAATATACAGACAGATAGGCAGTGATTTTATTTTAGGTGATGAGAATATTCTTAAAAGAGGTATAATATTAAGAATACTGGTACTACCTTCTAACATTCAGCAGGCTATTCAGGCTCTTAAGTTTATAAAGTACGATCTTTCAGATAGTATTGCTGTAAGTCTTATGGATCAATATGTTCCTGTAAACCGTACAGCGAATTTTCCTGAAATGGACAGATTCCTAAAAAAAAGTGAATATGAAGCTGTAGTAGAGGTGATGCAGGAGCTTGAACTCAGTAATGGCTGGGTACAGGAACACAAGCTCATAGATGATTAATTATTACTATATTGGGGTGAATTATTTTGACTAAAGAACAACTTGTTTTGGAGATACTTAATCAGCTTCAAGAAGGTATACTGGCAGTTGATGAGAGGGAGGATATCATATTTTTCAACAATTCAGCTTGTGGTATTCTTGGAGTTGAGAAAGATGCTGTTTTATATAAAAATGTTGTGGATACTATTCCAAATACTAGACTGCATATAATTTTAAGGACAGGCGTATCGGAACTTGACCGTCTGCAAAATCTTGGAAATAAGGTCATTATTACTTCTAGATTTCCTATAAGAAATGAAGAAAACGAGATAGTTGCCTCGGTTGCTGTCTTCAGGGATGTTACTACGGTACAGAAGCTGGCTGAGGAGGTAACAAATCTTCGCGAGATAGAAGCAATGCTTACTTCGGTTATTGATTCCACAACTGATGCTATTTCTGTGGCTGATGAAGAAGGCCGTATTGTTATGGTTAACAGAGCATATACCAAGATAACAGGACTTACTCCTCGTGAAGTAATAGGTAAACCTGCTACAATAGATATTGCCGAGGGAGAGAGTCTTCATATAAAATGCGCGCGTGAAAAAAAACCGATTCTGAATGTAAAAATGCAGGTTGGTCAAAACAAAAAAGATGTGATTGCATCTGTTACACCTATATTTGTAAAAAATGATTTTAAGGGAAGTGTTGGCGTAATTCACGATATATCAGAAATTCAAAATCTGCTTAATGAACTGGAGGCAACCAAAAGACTTCTTAAAAAGGAAAAAGCTAGACATACCTTCAATGATATTGTAGCGGTTTCCTCCACTATGCAGAATGTTATCAAGCAGGCTCAAAAAGCTGCAGAGACCAAGGTAAATATTTTAATACAGGGTGAAGTCGGAGTAGGAAAAGAAGTTCTTGCTCAAGCTATTCACAATTCGAGCGAACGTTCCTCAAAACCATATGTAAAAATAAATCTTGGTCTTGTCATGCCTGACAAACAAGAAGATTTTCTTTTCGGAGAAAGAAGTTATTTTGTAAAAGCAGACGGTGGAACTTTGTTTATTGAGAATATACAGTCAGCTACTCCGTTTGTTCAGTCTAAGATTCTAAAATATCTTAAGGATAATGAGTTTGATAGTCAGTATTATGATTATAAGCCTGATGTAAGACTGATATTTTCAAGTCCTGATGATTTGAAGACTCTTTCAAGCATAGGAAAATTCTCTTCTGAAATATATTATAAGATTTCAGTGGTAACCATCAATATTCCGCCTTTGCGAGAAAGAAAAGAAGATATTCCAGCACTTGCAAAACAGATACTTCATGCGTTGAATCAAAAGTACGGAAGAATAATTTATGATTTTACCGAAGATTCTTTAAGCAAGCTTCTTAACTATAGCTGGCTAGGTAATATAAGAGAACTGGAAAATCTTATTGATCGTGCTATTCTTAATCTTGGACCTGCTGACAGAATAATAACCTCTTCACATATACCAGATATTGTCGAAAGCAATGAGCGCAGTACCGGTAATATAAAGGAACTTTTGGATGAATATGAGAAAAAAATTATAATAGAAATGCTTGAGGTTTGCCACGGGAATAAGACAGAGGCGGCAAAAAGACTTGGTCTGACAGTAAGAAACCTTTATTATAAGCTGGACAGATATGGTATAAAATCATGAGGTTTAACTTCAGCCTTGAGAGAATAATGAAGTTAAGAAAAAAATTTGAAGATCTTGCAAAAGAAGAACTTTCAAAAAAAATAAAAGAGAGACAGGAAGTTGAAGAAAGAATTTATACAATAGATTTAAAGGTAAGTGAGTTCGAAAAGGACTTCAATACCGAACTTAAATTCACAATTTCCCCTCAGAAGCTTCAGCAACTTATAGAGTATCGGGAATTTCTTAAAAAAGAAAGGATCCGCTTGATAAAGTTTCTTCAGAAAAAACTTTCCGAAGAAAATGCGGCACGTCAAGAGTATCTAAAGAAGAAGAATGAAAGGGAAGTGCTTGAAAAACTCAGAGAAAGAAAATATGATGATTTTATGACTGAATTGAGGAAAATTGAAAGTAAAGAAATGGATGAGGTTGCGCAGAATAAATTTTTACGTAATAAAACAAATTCCGAAGAAAACAACAATAAAAAACAGGCTTAATGAAGTGAACCCCTTTA
>DJGH01000060.1 GCA_002431635.1 Petrotoga sp. UBA5851 | reverse complement strand
ATCCGACTGCCGAGCCTCTTCCTGGTCCTACGGAAATTTGATTTTTTTTTGCCGTATCAACTATATTTTTTACATTAAGTATATAGTTCGAAACATTAAGTTTCTTAACTACCTCCAGCTCGTATCGTAAACGTTTTATCTCGGATTCTGAAAACTTTTTTCCCTTTAAGATGTTTATAAGAGCATTGATACCGCCCAGGTCTGGAAACTGAACT
Source organism: Petrotoga sp. UBA5851 (assembly GCA_002431635.1). Classification (GTDB taxonomy): domain Bacteria; phylum Thermotogota; class Thermotogae; order Petrotogales; family Petrotogaceae; genus UBA5851. Next base: position 10,147 of record DJGH01000060.1, on the reverse strand, counting down.
TTGAAAGTATCAATACTATATGCTGTCTCATAAGATTCAAAGAGTTTAAGTTTTTTCTGGAACTGATCATCAAGAGTATCAGATAGCGCCAAACCGTCAGGTTCTTTAAAAAATCCTTTCATAATGCGAGCAGGGAAAAGCACTTTAGGAAGATCAATACTGATAACGCTACCGCTGAAATCCTTTCTCAGGTTATTCATAAACCTTATGACAGAGAGCAAGTCATCGGAGTTGCGCATTAAAAAAATCTGGTTTTTGTATTCAAACAGTATAATGGGTCTAAAACCGTTTTTCTGGGACAGATATAAGAACTCAGCCCACGAAAAAACGTGATCCTCACAGAGAATCACAGTATTAATTTGATGTTTTTTACAGAAATAAAAAACATCTGTTAATTGAAGGTAAGACTTTCCTAAGCTTTTTGATGTAACAACTGGTCCAAGTAGTATAAAATCACCTCCAATCGATATTATATCATAATCAAAAGAGATAAAAGAGTACATTGACATAAATCTCAGAATTTAGTATAATTAATTTACCTTAACTCAGTAAAAGGAATATTCCTTTACTTGGTTTTTGGACTAAAATCAGGAGGTAAGTCAAATGTCAAGAGGTTTAGACGTTGATATCAAGAAAGATATCATAGAACAGTTTAGAATTAACGAAAAAGACAGTGGTTCCACGGAGGTTCAGATAGCTCTGCTTTCAGCAAGAATAAAGCATATAACCGAGCATCTTAAGAAGCATCCTAAAGATTATCATTCCAGAAAAGGTCTGACAAGCATGGTTGGAAAAAGGAGAAAGATGCTTAACTATCTAAAATCTGAAAGACCTGAAGTTTACCAGGATCTTTTAAAGAAACTCGGAATAAGAGGCTAATCAGAGGTGGGAATCTTCCCACCTTATTTTTATCATTATATGTTAAATGTTCTAAAACTATGGTAAAATAGGTTTATAGAGAAAATAAATTCGTGAGGTGAAATAAATGAAGTATTGGGAAAAAGAGATTTTTGGTAGAAAAATTAGAATAGAGACAGGAAAGATGGCCAAACAGTCGTTAGGATCGGTTTTAATAAATTTTAATGAATCTTCGTTGCTTGTTACAGCCAATGCAAACGAAAAATCAAAACCAGATGTTGATTTTATGCCGCTTACAGTAGAATTTCAGGAAAGATTTTACGCAATAGGGAGATTCCCCGGCGGATTTATGAAAAGAGAAGGGAAACCCAGTGATGAGGCTATTCTTGCTTCACGACTTATTGACAGGCCAATAAGACCATTGTTTCCTAATGATTTCCATAATGAAGTTCAGATTATTTCAACAGTGTTTTCAATGCTTCCTGATGATAGTATTGAAACATGGGGAATAGCTGGGGCTTCTCTGGCACTTAATATATCTCCTATCCCATTTGAAGGCTTTGTTGCTGGGGTTAGAATAGGCTATGTAGATGGTAACTATATTGCATTTCCAACACAGGAGCAGCTTAAGAACAGCAGAATGGATGTGATTGTTGCGGGAACAAAAGATGCCGTTACAATGGTTGAAGGGGAATCACTTGAAGTAACTGAAGAAGAAATGGTTAAAGCGATCATGTTCGCCCATGATGCGATAAAACAGATAATATCAATCCAGGAAGAAATAAGAAGTGAAATAGCAGTTGAAAAATGGGTTATTAAAAATATAGAATACCCTTCCGAATTTATAAGTGATTTTAAATCCATTATGAATGATGACCTGCTTAAAAAAGCCATACTTACTAAAGGTAAAAAAGCACGTGACAATGCTATATCAGAGTATAAAGAAAAGGTTTTCAACGATTTTGAAGAGAAGTACCTTGAAAAATGGACAGATAATTTTTATGCTTCAAAAGCAAGACTTTTAAACGAGTTTTTTGAGGATGAAGTAAAAAACACCATGAGAAAGATGATTATTGAAAATAATACCAGAGTTGATGGAAGAAATCCTGATGAAATAAGGCCTATAACCTGTGAAACTCATGTAATACCAAGGCTTCACGGATCAGCTCTCTTTACAAGAGGTGAAACTCAATCTCTTGGGACTGTTACACTCGGAATTTCAATGGATGTTCAGTTTGTTGATACTATATTTACCGAAGGAGAAAAGCGATTTATGCTTCATTACAACTTCCCGCCTTATTCAACCGGAGAAGTCAAGTCTCTTAGAGGTATAAGCAGAAGAGAAATAGGACATGGCCATCTTGCAGAAAGAGCTCACAAAAATCTTATTCCGGATGAAAAAGAATTTCCGTATACAATAAGAGTAGTATCCGAAATACTTGAATCGAACGGCTCATCATCAATGGCATCGGTGTGTTCGGCATCTCTTGCACTCATGGATGCAGGTGTACCTATAAAGAAACATGTGGCAGGAATAGCCATGGGTCTCATATTTGAAGATGAAAAATTTGTTGTACTTACAGATATTCTTGGAATGGAAGACCATCTTGGCGATATGGATTTTAAAGTTACCGGAACACGTGATGGAATAACTGCTTTTCAGATGGATGTTAAGGTAGCCAAGGTAAATGAGGAAGTTCTGCGAGAAGCTCTTGAAAAAGCAAGAATAGGAAGAGAAAAAATACTTAGCCTTATGTATGATGCAATGCCTCAGGCTAGAGAAGAGCTTTCACCCTATGTTCCAGCCATGCTTATAACGGCTATCCCAACAGAAAAAATAGGCGAAGTTATAGGTCCTGGAGGGAAAGTGATAAAGGAAATAAACAGAAGATTTGAGGTTGAAACTGAGATTGAGGATGAAGGCGGTATAGTTAAGGTAAGCGGACAGGACAAAGAGAAAGTGAAAGCCGCTATAAGATATATTGAGAGTATAGTAAGGATAATTAAGAAAGGAGATATTATCGAGGGCGAGATACTCAGAGTGGAGCCATATGGTCTTTTTGTAGAGCTTTCTCCGGGAAAAAGTGGCCTCCTTCACGGTTCTAACCTTGGAGAAGATCCCAAGAAATATAAAGTCGGTGATTTTATAAAAATAGAGGTAATGTCGATAGAAGATAACGGAAAATTCCAACTTAAGAAGGAAGGTTTTGTTAAAAAAACCGTACCTCGTGAAAAAGAAAATAATGGAGGTACAAAAGAATAGATGTATAAAATCAGAACATTAAATAATAATCTCAGACTCATAAGTGTTCCACGTAATTCAATGAGAAGCGCTTCCATAATATTCTGTGTGGGTGCAGGTTCTTCCGATGAGAATGAAACAGTTTCCGGTGTAGCACACTTTATAGAACATGTTTCATTCCGCGGTACTTCATCAAGGGATATGGTATCTATAAAGAAACCTATCGAAGAGGTTGGCGGTACTCTTAATGCTTTTACCGGAAATAACCTTACAATATATTATGCAAAGGTACCTTCCACTGAAGTAATGACTGCTGTGGAAATACTTTCGGATATTGTGTTTAAACCATTATTTAATGAAGCAGACATAGAAAAAGAAAAAGATGTAATATATGAAGAGATTTCGATGTATGAAGACGATCCTGTGGATAATGTCTTTGAAAATCTATTCAGAAATATTTATAATCCTGAGTTTGCACGTCCTATAATCGGTAACAGAAAGAATGTTGAAAACTTTGATAAATCAATTATCACAGGATTTTATAATAAATTCTATAAACCATCCAATGTTACGGTTGTACTTACAGGTTCATACGAGGAAGATAAGATTGCAGACTATCTTTCCCTTTTTGAGGGAAAAGAAAATTTTATAAGTGATATGAAAAGTCCGCAGCTTAAAAATAAAAATATCATAGTTGAGAAAACAAAGAAAGATCTTTCACAGCATTACATAGTAAACGCTTTCAAAGCGCCTTCGCGCTCTGATGAGGGATATTATCCCTCTCTGGTTCTTAACACACTTCTTGGCAGCGGTATGAGTTCACTGCTTTTTAACAGAATAAGAGAAGAAAAATCTCTTGTTTACGAAGTTACCTCAGAGTACAATGCTTATAAAAAAAGTGGAGTTTTTTTGGTTTTTGCTGCAACTTCAGGAGATAAGCTTACCAAATATAACAATGAACTTGAAAATGTTCTGAAGAGTTTTTACAGTGACAAGGATGCAGAGCAATGGTTTAATTATGGAAAGAAAAGACTCATCGGAAAACTTACAATAGACATTGAGAGTAATGTTTCTCTCGGCATGAATATTTTGGATCTTTATCTCAATAACAAAGAGCCTATAACAATTGATGACGTAATAAAGAATATTGAGTCAGTAACATTATCTCAAGTATTAAGGGCTGCAGGAGATATATTTGAAGGAAATAAGTATGTTTCTGTTTTGAAGCCAGAGTAGAGATCTTTTTAAGAGGGGGATTTTATGCGCAAGGTTAAATTAAGTGACCTAAAAGCCGGATTCATACTTGCCGAACATGTTACCTACAACGCAGTAATTCTTCTATCAGAAGGCAATGTACTTACTGAGGCTGATATTCAAAAACTCAAAAATCGTGGTATACGTGAAGTCATTATTTATGACGAAGATGACTTTATTCTTGGAAAAGATATTAAAGTTGAATTTAAGGATATTCCACCGATTGTAGAAGCAAAAAAATATAAAGAGTGGAATGATCAGTTTGAAAAAATAAAAGACATTACAAAAATAAATGAACAGCCTCAGGAAATGGAAAGTCTTGTAGAAGATCTTCACAAAACTTTTATAGAAAAGGATGAGATAATTCTCAACCTTTTCCATTCTATAGGAGACAAGGCGCTTACCCTTCATAGTATCAATACTTCTATAATAGCTTCAATAATATCCTCACATCTTAAAATGCCGAAAGTTTTTTCGCTGGAATTGATAAAAGCAAGTCTTATTCATGATCTTGGATACGGCTTTCTTAATACACGGATTATTTTCGATTACGATAAGAGCGAAGATAGATTTGTAAAATCTCATATAATTGCCGGATATAAGGCTTTTGAGCCTTTAAAAGCAACGCTTTCAAAGGAAATAGTGAATTCAATTCTCCAGCATCATGAGAGGTACGATGGTAAAGGGATACTGATGGGTCTAAGAGATGAAAGAATAAGTCCTCTTGTGCGTATAATGCAAATTGGCGATGCATACGACTCATATATAGAAATAGGTAACAATCCATATGAAGCTATGAGTTACCTCTTGAAAAATGCCGGAAAACTTTTCGATCCTTACTATGTAAGCATATTCTTTTCTGTTGTTGGATTATATCCTAGCGGCACTAAAGTCGTTCTCAATGATGGCAGAATTGCGCAGGTTATAAAAAAAGGAGTAGCTGCTGTTTTCCCGGTTGTAAATGTGGAAGGAAAAAGCATTCAAACCGGTCCTGAGACAGGATTTTTTATAAAAGAAGTGGCAGAGGGAAATGAAAATAAAATTTAAGGACACACTAAAAATTGAACCTGATAAATACATACTAGCTTTGGACATTCCAAGTGCCAAGCTTAAGAAGGGTATAATTATTTCTGATTCAGTAAGACATTCCTTGCGGTATCAAGGACTAGCTCTGGTGCCAACGTACGAAAATAAGATGTCATCATATAATATCCTTGATCAGTCAATATCTAAGAAGACATTTTCAAGCATACAGAAAACATGGGACAAGCTTAGACAAAATGAAAAGATAGACAAAGAGTTGCTTTCTGATTCTACCAACGAGCTTGTGGAAGATGTAATGAAGAAATTCGGTGATATAAATTACATTCCCCTTGTTAAGCTTAATTCATTTGATCAGTATACATATGCGCACACTCTAAATGTCGGGCTCATTACTTTGCTTATGGCTGTAGAAATGGGGTTTGGGAAAAAAGATCTTTATGAGCTTACTTATGCAGGGCTTCTCCATGATATAGGAAAAAGCCGGATAGATGAAAAGATACTGAATGCTCCAAGAAAATTGACCGATGATGAGTATAATATAGTAAAACAGCATGTAGTTCTTGGCAAGCTTATTTGCCAGGAGCAGAAGATTGAAGGCGATATCCTACGAGGAGTGTATGAGCATCACGAAAGATATGACGGTCATGGCTATATAGCCGGTAAAAAAGGTACGGAAATATCTTTTTACGGCAGGCTTATTTCTGTAGCAGATGTATATGATGCACTTACTTCCAAAAGAGCATATAAAGACATGTGGAACTACTACAAGGTGGTTTCATATATTCTACAGAATGCCGGAAAAATTTTTGATCCTGAGATTTCTTCTTCATTTATAAAAGTCTTTGGAGTATATCCTCCCGGAACTATGGTTAAGCTTAATGATTCCAGAACTGCCACTGTAGTTGCCGTACGTAAAGGGAACGAGCTTCAGCCAGTTGTGCAGGTGGAAGATAAAATTATAGATCTTAGTAAGGAAAAGTTTTATATAATGCAGGTAATTGGTGAATAAAAAGATCTGAGAGGTGGGAAAATGTTAACCATGGTAAGAAGAGCGTGTGAATATATAAACTCTCAAATTGAAGAAAAACCTATTATAGGTATGATTCTAGGTTCTGGCTTAGGGTATTTGGCAGATAAGATACAGGATCAAAGAGTAATAAATTATAAAGATATCCCTAATTTTCCTGTTTCGACAGTTATAGGACATGAAGGGAAACTTGTAGTGGGAAAACTTGAGGGAGTTCAGGTTATAACCCTTAAAGGGCGTTTTCATGCCTATGAAGGTCATAAAATCCGTAATATTGCATTTCCTATATATGTAATGAAAGAACTTGGAGTGAAGGGGCTTATTTTGACTAATGCTGCCGGTGGAGTAAATATGATGTATAAACCCGGTGATATAGTAGCAAACAGGGATTTTATAAATTTTTCATTTAAAAATCCTCTGATAGGTCCCAATAAAGATGAGATAGGGCCAAGATTTCCGAGCATGGCATTTCCGTGCGATAGCAACTGGATAGAAAGAGTTATAAACCAATCTAAAGCGGCTGGTATAGAGATAAAGAGCGGTACTTACTGTTGGTTTCTAGGTCCTAGCTATGAAACGCCTGCTGAAATAAAACTTGCACGGAAACTCGGAGCTGATTTGGTAGGAATGTCAACCATGCCGGAAGTTATTGCCGCAAATCACTGTTCAATAAAAGTAATATCTTTTTCTGCGGTAACAAATATGGCCGCCGGTATACTTCCGCAACCGCTTAATCATAAAGAGGTTCTTGCGGTTGCTGATCAGATAAAGGGAAAGTTTGAGTCTGTTGTGAAAACATCAATAAAATTATTCTAACAGGAGATAAATGCGATGAAAGAAGAAATACTTAAAGAGATAACTCAGGCAAGCGCTATAATTGTCGCAGGACATATTGATCCGGACGGAGATGATGTAAGTTCTGTTTCGTCAATGGTTATGGGGTTGGAAAAACTCGGCAAAAGAGCAATAGGAGTTATAGACTCACAAATACCTGATTACTTAAAGAATTTTCAGTTTGTAAATGATAAAATTAGAGAAATGAGCTGTGTTGAAAAGGATCCGGCAGATCTTTTGATAATAGTTGATGCTTCTTCTCCGGACAGAGTGGGAAAGGTTCAGCAGCTTTTTAGTTACAGGAGGGTTGTAGTTATTGATCATCATGCAACAAACCTTTCTTTTGGTCATGTTAATTGGGTAGATGCTTCATATGCTTCATGTGCGCAGATGGTACTTGAAGTATTAACAAGTCTTGGAGTTGAATATGATAAAGAACTTGCTACCGCAAATCTTTTAGGGATAGCTACAGATACTGGTTTTTTTAAATATTCAAACGTTAATGAAAAAGTTTTTAATGATTGCGCATTTTTGCTGTCAAAGAAAGCAGAACTTTCGTATATAACCAATATGATTCTGGAAAATGTTCCATTGGAAAGCAAGCTTCTTCTCAAGGATGTGTTGAATGAAATGAAACTAGTAAACGATAATACACTTGCCTATGTTGCCATACCAAGAGAAATGAGCACCAGATATGGATTCGATCCTGTTAATGTTCCACCTTTTGTATCTGAGCTAAGATCTATAAAAGGTGTTGAAGTTGCAGTTACCTTTATTGAATATGAAAAAAATGATTGGCATGTATCACTTCGTTCGAAAAGTTACGTTGATGTTTCACAGGTAGCCCTAAAATACGGCGGTGGCGGACATGTGAGAGCAGCTGGTTTTTCTTTGCAGACCGGCGATATAAAAAGTGAAATCAGAGCAATTATAGAAAATATTATATCCTTTATGAAAACAAGATAAGCTGGAGGTGGATGTTTTGAGAAAAGCGGTGGTTATATTTTTAAGCTTTATTACTATTATTGCAGGGTTTGCATTTTCCGCAACTATAAAAACCACTGACGGTAATAGCATAAAAGTTACTGTTGTATCAGTTAAAGACGGAAAAGTTAGTATAAAAGGGTTTGGAACAGCAATAAGTCTTCCTCTGGACAGTATAAATATGATTTCTTTTGATGACCAGACATTTGATATAAACGGTGTTGTAATAGATAAAATGAATTTTTCAGGATATGTCTCAGAGTATAGTCTTGAAACTAATGATGCTACCGTTACAACTACATCAGGCAGATTCTATCTTAAGGACTTAAATGTGCTCAAGTTTTGGAATGTAAGGCAAAACACTCTGAAAGATGAAATTACGAATGACTATTCAGGCAAGAAATTTAAGGCATTTCTCGGAGAAAATACTCTTTTGACCGGTGATATTACAACCATAAATAACGGAAAGATACTGATGAAGGTAGATGATATGGGAGATGCAGAATTTGATATAAAGTACGTTGTTTCTCTTATAAGAGATCAGAAAACCGAAGAGGTTCTTCCAAATTCAGTTATGCTTGCTAAAGGGTATACCCTTAATTTTCAGAGCATTGACCTTTTTAATGATGAAATTANNTAATCTTAAACTAGCCTTTGGGTTTTTCAAAACGGATATAAAAAATGTTACTCTTATTACCGGTACCGGCACAGAACCGCCAAAGCTCCCATACTACTTTGTAATGAATAATAATGTGAGATTTTATGGCAATCTTGAAGATGTAAAAGATAACAAAATTGTAGTGAAAAGCAACTTTGGAATAAATGAAATTTCTCAGGAAAAAATTTTCTCATTCGTTAAGATTCCTCCGGAAAACAGATTTATTCTTTCTACAGATACTCAGATGATGTATGGCGAATACCTGAAAAAAGACGGAGCGCTCAATCTAAAATCCAAAGTAAAAAATGAAGATATAAAAACCGTGAAACTTTATGTATCAGAGGAAAGTGAGATGCTTAAAAATTCTATCAGTCAGATAGCTGAAATACCTGTTAATACAGAAACAAAGGTTCTTCAGATTTCTGATCTTCTGTATTTGTTTGAAAGTGAGACTATAAAAAGATATGACAAAGAAACGTTTTTAGAAAAGAATGCTTTAAAAACCAAGATGTTATATCCCAACTATATAATCAACACAGCTGATAATCAGTACATACTTAATACCCTTGGGAGCATATATTCATCAAAGTTTGATTTAGAAAAAACTCTGGACAATTCACAGATTACTACATCCTTCCTGTCTGGTTTTGATCTTTATCTGGGAACGAATATAGGAGATATATACAAGATTGATGTGAACGCGAAAGAGTTTGCTGTTTTAAAGATTGCCTCTTTTCAGGAAGAAATTGCTATGATAGCCGAAAGCAGCAACGGTATATATGTGCTTACAAAAAATTCTGGAAAACTATACTCACTAAAGGATAAACAGAATCTTTTCAATTTTGATTTCCGTATAAATAAAGCTATCCTTGACGGAGAAATCCTATATGCTATAGACTTTAATAAGAATCTTAATGTGCTTAATATAGGGCAAAAAATTAACAAACCTTTCAAATATCTTAAAAATATAAACGACCTGTCTTCCAGTAAAGAATATGTTTTTATAGCGCTTGAGGATAAGATAAGTGTTTTCAATAAAAAAACACAGTTGATAGAAAAAGAGTATTATACCAACTATATTCCTCTGAAGATTGAAGTAAACACAAACAAGTTATATATACTTTCAGATAAATCAGTGAAAATTTTTGAAGCATTTGAAAGTTACTGATATTTTTAAGACAGACGAAAGTCTGTCTTTTTTTATTTAAAATCCAACTGGAAGATAATAAACACTGTGAAAGGTGGA
>DJGH01000005.1:9313-9539 GCA_002431635.1 Petrotoga sp. UBA5851 | reverse complement strand
GAGTGAAATCGTATAATAGATTTCATTCCGATCGAATCAATCAACTGTTCAACTGTCCCGCTGGCAATTACTTTTCCATGGTCAACTATGTTTACAAAATCAGAAAGATACTCGGCCTCCTCCATATAGTGAGTAGTAAGTACAATTGTTTTTCCGTTTGTCTTCAGTTCATTTATAAAATCCCATAGCATTCTCCTTGCCTGTGGATCAAGACCGGTTGTAGGTT
>DJGH01000005.1:0-9293 GCA_002431635.1 Petrotoga sp. UBA5851 | reverse complement strand
TAGGTTCATCAAGAAAAACAATATCAGGATCATTTACAAGGGCAACAGCTATTGCAAGCCTTTGTTTTTGTCCCCCGGATAAAGTTTTTATTTTGGAATTAATTTTTTCTTCAAGTTCAAGTTTTTTTACAAGAGTATCGATATCAAATTTTTTCTCATATAATCCCGAAAAACCTTTTAAGGTTTCTTTTACTGTCAGAGATTCAAAAAAAACAGTATTTTGAAGCTGAACACCTATTTTTTCCTTCAGTTCAAAATTAACTTTTGCAATTTCTTTTCCAAAGTAAGATATTCTTCCAGAATCTGCCCGTCTAAGCCCTTCCAGAATCTCAACTGTGGTAGTTTTTCCTGCACCGTTTGGACCCAACAGAGCGAAAACTTTTCCAGCTGCTATTGAAAAAGAAATATCATCAACAGCTTTCACAGTTTTATAGTACTTCCTGAGATTTGATACTTCAATTATGTTTTCCATTTTCCCTCCTGTTATTATAAAAAGTAAAAGTTGAAAGTAAATGTGTCCGGCGAGTAGATAAAAACATATAAATAATAAATAAGATTTCTACGAATTATAACACAAAAAAAGATAAAAAGAATATATCTCTGCATGAAATGAAGATATATTGGAGCGACCAGCAAAAAACGGAGCGAAAGATCGCTCCGTCATATATTAAAGCAAAATTTTTTTAATACTCAGATCATATGGTGTCCGTAATACTCCTTTTTCTGTTATAATACCGCTTATGTTTATATGAGGAGTAACATCAAAAGAAGGATTGAAAACCTTTACGCTGTCTGGGACCATTTTAAGCTTATGGCAGTAACGTACTTCATTATGATCTCTTTCCTCTATAGGAATATCATCGCCAGTTTCAGATTTTATATCTATGGTTGAAACCGGAGCAGCAATATAAAAAGGTATTGAGTGGTATTTTGCAAGAATTGAAACAGAATATGTACCAATCTTGTTTGCTGTATCTCCGTTGGCAGCTATTCTATCAGCACCAACAATTACAGCGTTTATCAGTCCCTTGTGCATTACCCAGCCTGCCATATTATCAGAAATCAAGGTGACATCTATATTATCTTTCATCAATTCCCATACTGTAAGTCTTGCCCCCTGAAGATATGGACGCGTTTCATCGGCATAAACTTTGATTTTTTTACCTGATTTAACTGCAGCTCTTATTACACCCAGTGCCGTTCCATAATCAAAGGTTGCAAGTGCTCCTGCATTACAATGAGTTAATACGGTATCGCCGTCCTTAATAAGCTGCGCACCATACTCACCTAAGGTTTGATTAACCTTTATATCTTCCTGGGCTACTGCAATAGCTTCATCTTCCAAAATTCTTACGGTTTCATATGGAGTATTTTCAAAAATAGTGGTCTTCATTTTTCTTTCCATACGTTCAAGCGCCCAAAATAGATTTACAGCGGTAGGTCTTGTTGCAGCCAATGTATTTTTTACTTCTGTCATTTCTGATATAAAACTTTGTTTGGTTTTGTTTTCAAACTCCTTTGCTCCCAAAACATATCCGAAAGCTGCACTTGCACCTATCGCAGGAGCACCTCTTACGGTCATGTTCTTTATTGCTGAAGCTACCTGAGTATAAGTGGTACAGTGCACATAAACTTCCTCCAAAGGAAGTTTTCTCTGGTCAATAAATATCAGGTTAAAATCAACCCATTCCATAGCCATTCCTTTTATTCTAGACATAATTTCCTCCGGTTCTATTTTTCAGTTTTTCCGATAATTTTTTTAGCAAGGTTGATAAAGGGCGCAACTGTATCAGGAATGCCAAAATATGCTGCAGGCTGGCCTTTATCCATATTGCTTCTTATAATTTTATTTATGGGAATTTCCTGAAGAAGCTCAAGACTATACTTTTCAGCGAGTGCCTTTCCTCCATCCTGTCCAAATATATAATGCTTTTCACCGCATTTTTCACAGACAAAATAAGACATGTTTTCTACAAGTCCAAGGATGTTTATATTCATCATTTTAGAAAAATTAATGGCTTTTTCCACATCATCCTGTGAAACTACGGATGGTGTAGTGATTATAAGAGCTCCATCAATATCTTTGAAGTTTTGAAAAACAGTTAGAAGCTCATCACCTGTGCCCGGAGGACAGTCCATTATAAGATAATCAAGCTCTCCCCAAGCGATATCACCGAGAAATTCAAGTATTGCCGATGTTTTTAGAGGTCCTCTCCAAACAATAGGTGAAGTCTCATCTTTAAGAAACTGTGAGGTTGATATTACCTTAATTCCGTTAATTTCTGGCGGTAAGACATCATTTCCAACCTGATAAGGTTTTGCGCCATTACCTCCTAGCATTCTTACAACATCGGGTCCGTGGAGATCTATGTCAATTAGTCCCACTTTCCTTCCTTCAAGAGCCAATGCGACGGCAAGATTTACAGCAACTGTAGATTTTCCAACACCGCCTTTTCCACTCATTACCACGATCTTATGACTGATATTTTTCATGGTATTTTGAGCTTTTTCAATCATAGCGTTAACCGAATTTTCCATCTTTATTTCCTCCTAAGATTATTTCTGTGATTCCACAAGTTTTATTTCATAGCTTAGCTTTATTGATCCTTTAAGCATTGCAGCAACTGTACAGTACTTATCTTGTGAAAGCTGTACTGCCTGTTGTATTTTTGCCAACGGAAGATCATGACCGCCGAACTCATATATTAGGTGTATTTTTTCAAAGTGTCTCATCTCGTCATCTGTTCTTTCAGTAATCATACGTATTTTAAGAGAATCAAAAGAAACTCTTTTTTTCTCAAGTATCATAGTTACATCGATTCCGGTACATCCTGCGAGACCAGAAAGAACCATTTCAACGGGAGTAGCGGCTCGGCCATTTCCTCCTGACTCTATAGAGGCATCGGTAAAAAGATCATGTCCCGAAGGAGTTCTGCTGTAAAACTCTCTTTTTCCAGAATATTCATACAGGTATTCTTTTGTCATGGATACATCCTCCTTTATACGTTTAATAGTATTATACCTTAAAAAGATTAAATAAGAGTATCTCTGGATATATCTGGATTTTGAGGATTTATGAAAATATCGAACAGGACAAGATTATATCCAATATTCTCAAGGGCTTGATTCAATGATATGCTATTGGACTGCATATACTTAAAATTTCTGTCTATGCCTAGCTTTATTATAACATCATTTTTACTCATGAATAGAGTTATATCAGCCATGCCAAAAGTTTCAGTAGGCATTACCATTCTTAGTTTTCCATAATTTTTTTCTGCAGAATTCTTTTCATTTCCAAATTCATCTGAAAGTCTTCTGAAGTTAAAAAAGACAGGCATTCCCAAAAAACTGACAAGAAAATAAGTACTTGCTTCAGTGGTTTTTGTGTTTTCAAACACCTTGTAAGCAGAAACGGCTTTTTCAACAGCATTAGAAATTGAGCTTTTAGAAAAAAGACTGTTGTTCTCAAAAGAAAGTTTTTCAGAAATTTGTTTTTTAGAAGGTATTTCTGTTAGTATTTCATTTCTGAAAGAATCTGATATTTTTACTTTACCCAAAACAGTAGCATGGAGCAAATTACTTTTAGGCTCTGTATTTTGATTTGTCTGCTGGGATACATCTATATATTTTTTCTGTTGTATATTAAAAGGATTTTTTACAGGGGATCCTTCGAACGTATCAGTTTGCTTCCTAGTTTCTATAGTAAAAGGAGATGCTTTTTCAAAAGATGGTTTTGAAGTATTCTGTGATAATTTTTCGGATATAGGGTTTTGCTTTGAGATCTGTTCAGTAATATTTTTTTCAAAAGTATTTTCTTTGAGCAAAAAGTTACTGATTGCATCGTTTTTTTCTTTATATACAAAAACTGTCCTTATATTATTCCCTGAATCAAAAATATCACGTAAAATTGATTTATAAAACTTAAATGACGTAAGGTCAATTTTTTGAGAAATGGGTTGTGATGATTCTGCTTTTTTAAAATACAGGCCGACCTGATTTTTTTCCGCAGGTACTTCAGAACTTTCCTTTGCTTTTTGAAAAACAACTGCCTCAGAAACTTTCTTTTTTGCAGCAGAATAATGATTTTTAAAATAATCAAGGATAAGTTCTTTTTTTAACTCGTTAGTTGTTCTTTGAACAACCGATTCATCAAATGATTCTTTTTTAAAAGTATTTTTAGCAAGCTGGAAATCAGAATTTCTTTTCTGATAGGAAGTTTCCGTTTCTTTTTGTGGATCTGATTTATAACTATTCCTAGCAACCTGTAAAGAATCTTGCAGTTTGATTTTTTCATCTTTCGATAAAGATAAACTTTCTTTTTGAGTTAGTAAAGATTTTTCTTGATTTTCTATTTTATGCGTCTGTTTTTTATCGGATGTAGGCTCTTTTAAAGAATCAAATTTTTTTTCAGAAAAAATCTCCTGATAAGATTCTTTTTTACTTAAAGAATTTTTATCAACCAGTTTATTTTCATTTTCTGAATCTGATTGAACAGGCAGAGATTTTTTCTTGTCGATATTGGAGGTATTAAAGAGATCAGTTGATTTCTGACCTTCAGGCTGTCTTAAATTGAAGTATGAATCTTTAAACAACATAATAGTTTTATCAGATATGAATCTTGGATCGGCTGTAAAGATCTTATTGGAAAAAAAATCCTTAGAAAGCTCTGATATGATAGATTTTATAAAGCTAGAAAAAGCTTCTTTCCTGGAAAAATTTTCTAAAAAGGAAGAAAAAACTTTGTCATTTTGCATTGAAGTATTTAATGAATCAAATAAATCAGATACCCAGACAAGAAATTTTCCTTTCTGCGTATCAGGAATCTGAGAAAAATCAATTTTTATATTTGAAAAAATAGTCTGGCTACTTTCCTGAGCAGAACCTAAGGAAAATTTAATTATATTTCCGGAAATTTCTCCTAAGGCTTTTGTTATATAGCTTTTAATAATATTCTGATCAGTTGAAGGTATAGTATTTTTTGAAAAAACAATATTTACCAAAGAGCCTTCAGGAAGCTTTTTTCCATCTTCAGAATTAAGTATATACAGTTTTCCGTTAATACTTACAAGATTTATTTCTCCGTCAGAGTATATTACCTTTCCTGTAATCTTGCCGTTTTTCGCAGCCAGTTCTGTCAGCTGAGAAGCATTTGAAGATTGAGTCAGGAATGTATTTAGTATATTCATAAACCCCTCCTTGTTTTTCTTAACATATCACATATCGTCTGATAAAACATATTAGACCAGATATTTTATCGGTTTATCTTCAATAGATTAAAAACGCACAATACTTGAACGACACTAATTGTATCATACATGATATAATTAAATATGCCGATTTAAAGGGAGGAAAATATGGGAATATTTAAAAAAATTTTCAGAATAACTGATCATGAAAATAAAAAAGAATCTCAAGTATTTTACAGTGAAGGAAACTCGCTTGTCGTATATTTTCGTTGTAAAAAGTGCGGAGAAAAATTTGCTGCATCGCTTAGAAAGGGATATGATCTAATTACTAATTATGATGATTCTCAAGCAAGTTATTTCATAGACAAGGAATTTATAGGTTCAAAATGTTTTGAGAAAATAAATCTTTCAGCAGAGTTTGATGAAAGATACAAAATAATAAAGCTTAATCTTACAGGTGCCGATATTCTTACACGTCAGGAGTACGAGAAAGATGACTGATAATTTTGATACTGATAGGAGTATTGATGTTTTTGAGTACCGTCCGGTAAGACCTTTTATTCAAATACCGGAAAAGGTTATGGTTTATGTTCTTGGACTTACCCCGTCTTCGTTTTCGAAAGTATATTTATATATATATAATTTAAGCTATGGCTTAGGGCGTGACTATACACAGGCCTTTACAAGCGTAAGAGAGATTTCTTCCAATCTAAATATAAGTATAGGAAGAACCCAGAATGCAATGGCATATTTCAAAAAAATAAACGCTTTTGTGAAGATTGTTTCCAAGGCCGTTATTGGAAGCAAGTACAAAGTGAATGTCCCGGAGTACTCAGCACAAAGTGGAAGCTGGTACTTTGTAGAACCAGTCAAAGTGAAATACCTTCTCCTGAAGGAGAAACTTATTACTTCAGATTCAATTGTAGAGTCTAAGATCAAGCGTTATAAATCAATAAGAGAGTCTCTTAAAATAGGGCTTTTTGATAACCCTGAAGAATAAAAAAAGCCCGGTGAGCTCTTGCTCTCCGGGTATAATCAAACATCTTCATGGGGGGTTCGGGGGATTACTGACTTAATTATAACTTATAAAATTTAAAAACAAATTAATATTAAGTAACAAAATAACTTTGTTAATGAACATGAATAAATAAGAGGGTTTCCATAGGAAGATTTCTAAAATATGCTGGTGTTGAATAAATTTGACTAGACATGTATTCTAAGGGCAGTCTGAGAGGTGGATATGTGGATAATTCCAGTATAAAAATAAGCAGGGGACATCCGAAACTTGGAGCTACAGTTGATCCATCCGGTACAAATTTTGCTGTTTTTTCAAGATATGGGAAAAGGGTTTTTATTGAACTTTATGAGAATTTTTACGATGACATCCCCTTTTTCTCTTTTGAACTGGATCGTATTTATAATAAAACTGGAGATATTTGGCATATTTATCTTTTTGGTATAGGTAATAATTCATATTATCTTTGGAGGGTAGATGGGGATTATGAACCCTTGAGCGGTCATAGATTCAATAAAAATAAGGTTTTACTTGACCCATATGCCAAAGCGATATCGGGTGTATATGATTTTGATGATCCGTCTATGTATGGTTACGATATTTCAGATGATTCAAATATGGATTTAAGTTTTTCAAGGACTAACTCAGTACGTTCAGCGTGTAAAAATATTGTAATTGACGATACAAAATTCGACTGGGGGCAGGATGTAAGACCTCAAATACCTGTTGAAGACAGTATTATATATGAACTACATGTAAGACTGTTTACAATGAATACTAATTCCAGTGTGGCAGATAGAGGAACATTTGACGGAATAGTAGAAAAAATTCCTCACCTGCTTGAGCTTGGAGTTACAACATTAGAGCTAATGCCTATTTTTGAGTTTAATCCGGGTGCAAATGTCAATATTAATCCTCTCAATGGAGAAAGACTCAAGGATATCTGGGGGTATAATCCTATAGGTTTTTTTGCAGTTACTGGTAATTACTCCCATGGATTGAGACTTGGTGAACAGGTTGATCAGTTCAAAAATTTTATAAAAACTATACACAAATACGGAATAGAGGTAATTCTTGATGTGGTTTACAATCATACAGGAGAAGGAAATGAATTCGGTCCTACTCTTTCTTTCCGTGGTCTTGACAATAGTATCTATTATATGCTTAATAATTCCAATAAAAGATATTATCTTAATTATTCTGGTACCGGAAATACTTTGAACTGCGCTAATCCGGTTGTAAAGGAATTAATCATTGACAGTCTTAGGTACTGGGTTACGGAATGTCATGTCGATGGTTTTAGGTTTGATCTGGCATCAATACTTGGTCGTGATTCAAGAGGAAATTGGATAGGAGATCTTTCTCTTCTAAAAGATATAGCCGAAGATCCTATACTTTATGGAACAAAGCTTATAGCAGAAGGCTGGGATGCAGCGGGAGGCTACTATGTAGGACAGTTTCCCTACGGTTGGTCTGAATGGAACGGTAAGTATCGGGATACTCTAAGAAGGTTTATACGCGGAGACAAAGGTGTAGTATCTGATTTGGCTACAAGGATATGCGGAAGTCCAGATCTATTTGCAGATAATAATCGTATGCCATATAGCAGTGTAAACTTCATAACCGCTCATGATGGTTTTACTCTTTGGGATCTTGTATCTTATAATAGAAAACATAATAATTTAAATGGTGAAGGAAATCTTGATGGAATGGATGAGAATTATAGCTTTAATAATGGTGTAGAGGGAGAAACTGATGATCTTCACATAAGTAAAATCAGAAAACGTCAGATTAAGAATGCTCTTACTATTCTCATGATTTCACAAGGAGTACCTATGATACTTATGGGCGATGAATTCTGCCGTACGCAGCTTGGAAATAATAATGCCTACTGTCAAGATAATATGTTGAGCTGGGTTGACTGGACAAGAAAAGAAAAGTACTCTGACATTTTCAGATTTTTGAAAAAAGTGGTAGAATTTAGAAAGAAGCATAAAAGTTTAAGGCGTAGACATTTTTTTACAGGCACTGATTTTCTTGGCAATGGGATAGCAGATGTTACCTGGCATGGTATAAAACCATATGCACCTGACTGGAGTTATTCTTCGCATACACTTGCTCTTATGATAAGTGGCGATTATTATACTTCCAATGAAACTGCCAGAGATAACGATATATACATTGCACTTAACCAGTATGATAAGCCTTTAGAGTTTGAAATACCTCAGTTTAAAGAACGAAGATGGTTGCGCGTTATTGATACTTCTTTTGAATCTCCAAACGATTTCCTTGAAGAACTTCTTCCTGTAAATAAAAGCTATTATGTTAAAGAAAAGAGTACTGTTGTTCTGATATCTGTAAAACGCTGATCTTGAGGGGGAATTTATGACATTATTGAAACCGGAGAAAGACAAAGGTATTCTGAACTTTTTTAATCTTTTGATACTAACAGTTCTAATAATAATTGTAGCTGTCTATATATACAGCTACAATAAGGTGAATATCCAGGTCAAAGAGCTGACTTCAAAGTATGAGAGTACTATGGCAGATTATATAAAGACTCTTGAGCTGACGGAAACACTCGAAGCATCACTTACTAGTCTAGTTAATGTTAACAATAAAATAAAGGAGGTCTTCGATTTTTCCTCTATTTTACATGAGTATACTTCTTCGGAAAGTACTTTGCTTCATGCCAGTCTTCGTGATGGTTTTACCATTTATGTGGACAGTACAAATTATTTTGATTACAACTCTTTTCAAATACGTGATGATATGAAACCAGTTTTGGATACAATGTATCGTATAATTATGAAAATAATGAAATCTGATAAAAAGGATTACATTGATTTTATAGGAATAGCAGGACATACAGATGCTTCTGGAGATGTTCTTTATAATTACTTTTTATCTCTGAAGAGATCTTACAGTGCATTTGAGTATATATTCCGTACCTATCCAGAAATTATGGAATTTGGTGAAAAAATTATGCCTATGGGAGTTTCAAAGTATAGACCACTTTCTGAAGAGATGCAGGATGAAAAATATAACAGAAGAGTTGAAATGAAAATAATATTTAATTTTCAGAAAAT
>DJGH01000044.1:9451-13544 GCA_002431635.1 Petrotoga sp. UBA5851 | reverse complement strand
ATGCCTTTTTCAACCAAATTGTCCTGAATAAATTGAAGTATTCCGCCTTTGTTCAAAGGATCTGCTACACTAGTAAACAAAGCTTTCGGGTAAAGCAGCTTGTAATCACTTATTTTAGACTGTTCGGAAACATCAACTTTATTAAAAATTATTATTTGAGGTATCTCCTGAGCATTAAGCTCTCCAAGTATGCTATCTATGGTTCTTATATGCATAGCAGTACATGTTGAGGACAAGTCTATAACTTTTACTATTATATCAGAATCCTTTACCTCCTGAAGTGTCGATTTAAAAGACTCTATCAGTTCAAGCGGCAATCTGTTTACAAAACCTACGGTATCTGATACTACAGCTGCAAGTCCACAAGCAAATCTTATTCTCCTTACTGAAGGAGAGAGTGTAGAAAACAAATCAGGCGATACAAGTATACTCTCATCGCCTGAAATATTTTTCAGTAATGTAGATTTTCCGGCCGAAGTATAGCCTACTATAGATATTATAGGCAAAGATGACTCAAGTCTATTTTTTCTGTTTCTTTGATGTTCAGCTTCAATTTCTTTAAGTTTCGACTTAAGAATGCTTATACGTTTTTGAATAGTCCTTCTGTTGTACTCAAGTTCGGTTTCTCCAGGACCAACAGTACCAATTCCTCCACCGGTTCTGGAAAGATTATCATTTTTCCCTATCAATTTTGGCAGTTCATACTGCAGACTGGCAAGTTCAACCTGACATTTACTTTCTGCTGAACATGCATTTTTTCTGAAAATCTGAAGAATAACTTCGTTCCTGTCCATTATCTGCACACACAAAAGCTTTTCCAGATTCTTTTTCTGTGTACTGCTAATTCTGTCATTTACAACCACTATTTCACTCTTGGTAAATATCAAAAGATCCTTCACTTCTTGTATTTTTCCAGAACCCAAGTAATGTTTTGGATCTGTTTTTATTAACTTCTGAGTCATATGGTCATGTATCTCTATACCAACACTTTTGCAAAGTTCTGATAGCTCTGCAATCTCTATTGCGGTATTAGCATCTCTGTAGATACTTATTATAACTCCTACGATTCTGAATCACTCCTTAATTTTCTTCTGTACTTTCCTGAGGCGTTTCAGCTGGCTGCTGAAAAAGCTTTATGTACTTGGAAGGTACCATCATTTTTATTGCATGTTTGTACACTAACGACTGCTGACCGTTCTTTTCAATTAGGACAGTATAGTTGTCAAATGATTTTACCTGCCCACTGGTCTGAAAACCTCCATCAAAATAAATCTTTACTTCAAGCTTATTTGTACGTATAATGTTTAAAAACCTATCCTGAAGATTAAACTTTTCCGGCATAATTATTTCCCCCTTCTAATGTAATCAAAAAGTTCATTTTTAATTTCTTCATCCTTTTTTGAAGAAAGATTAATCCATCTTGCATTTTGAAAACGTCTGAAATAAATTATCTGACGTCTTGCATAATGGTGCGTTTCAAACTTTATTCTGTTTACAGCTTCCTCATAACCCATTCTGCCTTTAAGATACGCTATAATCTGTTTGTACCCTAAGGTATTGAGTGCATTACATGATTCAGGATATCTTTTTATAAGTTCCGATGTTTCCATGACCATACCTTGACTTAACATGTCTTCTGTTCTTCTGTCTATTCTTTCATAAAGTTCTTTTCTGTCTCTATCGAAAACAATTATATCAAAATCAAATTCACTTTTAACATTAGTATTGTTAACTAAACTTGACATCTTTTTACCTGTAAGTACATATATTTCTATTGCTCTGACAGTTCTTTTTATATCGTTTTCTGAAATCCTTTCACCACTTTGTGAATCAATGGAAAAAAGTATTTTTCTTAAGCTGCCAGGAGATTCCTCCTCCATTCTCATAAGGTGCTTCCTTAATCCATAGTCTGAGCCAACCTCAATTACACCTTTCATGAGACAGTCTATATATAATCCTGTCCCTCCTACAAGTATTGGCATATGTCCTGAACTTAAGATTTTTTGTATACAGCTTAAAGCGTCATTCCTGTAATCATAAGCACTATAGCTGGCAGATGGCTCAATAAAACCGAAAAGATGATGCGTAACTTTTTCCATATCTTGTGTAGAAGGCTTGGCTGTTCCTATATCCAAATGCTTATATATTTGCCGGGAATCAAGACATACGATTTCTCCATCCATCCGTTGAGCAAGAGCTATAGAAAGGTCAGTCTTTCCGCAAGCGGTAGGGCCTGTGATTATTGGTACTTTCATCGTTTTTCTATTACTCCGAACGAGATGTCACTTTTTCTTCTGTCTGTAGTATAAGAAAATTTGAATCTTTCCCATAGGCTGTCGTTGCTTCTGGCTTTAATGACTACCCTTTTTCGCGCTACCCTTTGCATATGATTGACATCCTCAAAAGTAACAGGATCATAAATTGCAAATTTTCTTAGCGGATTAATTGGTGAAGAAGAGTATTTGGGATGCTCAAACATAGGATCACAGTATACAATATCATATGAATCATCAGACTGATTTCTTATATATTCGCGCATATCTGAGTTAATACAGACTACTTTTTTTGATGCTTGCTTCATCCATTCATATTCATAGCCATAGTTGCTTAAGCCTTCGCTAACAACTATATATATCGGTAATGAACCTTCTATTCCTATAACACACTTACAGAAAGCTGCTATAAAAAGCGCTTCGCTTGCCAATCCCATAGTAAGATCAATAACAGTATCGCTGGTTGATATGTCTAATATTTTTAAAAGCGGATCCGTTTTATTGAAAAGATAACTTGAGTACTTTATTTTAGCAACCGATGGATGATAAAAAAACTGACCTTCCTTCCATCTTATTTTCAACGAACCATCTTTCTCGATTACAAAACAGAAGCTCTCATCAAAGGATGCAAAATCTATTTGTTTTCTGTCTATATAAAAACCATTGTACTTTTCAGCGTAGCTGCGTGCCAGTTGTATCTGTTGACTGTTCGGTTTGTTCGATGTTGTAAATATCAAATTCTTTGATTGAGTGTCCATCAAAATGAACTCCTTTTCCCTTGAGTTTGTCTTCAAGATCCTGAAGTATCTTCTGTTTTTCATTGTAAATATTCATAAGACTTTCATATTTTTGTGAAAGATTATCATATTTTTCTTTTAAATCATTATATAGAGAAAACTGTCTGGATATTTCATATACAAAAAAAACAGTTAATCCTATAAAGAAAAAGAGAAAAATTATACGCCTTAGCTTTTTAGAACCCTTTCTTTTAGCTTTTTTAGGAGTGTTGTTTATATAAATATATGGCATTGATTATCCTTTCAGACCGCTTCTTGCTATACCTTCAACAAAGTATCTTTGCAGGAATATAAAAATTATAACTACTGGAAGTATTGAGAAAGTTGATGCTGCCATAAGAAGGTTATACTTCGTTCCTGCATCGGTTGTAAATGTCTGAAGGCCTACAGCCAAAGTACGCATTTCAGGGCTTTTTGTTACTATAAGTACCCAAAGAAAAGCATTCCAGCTTCCTACAAATTTCAATAGACCTCCGGTAAGTATGGAAGGCTTACTTAAAGGCACCATTACAGTCCATAAAAACCTCCAACTTGAAGAGCCATCTATCTTTGCAGCATCCCATAAATCATTGGGAAGTGAAAGAAACTGCTGTCTAAGCAGAAATATGGCAAACACACTGACTACCCATGGAACTATAAGAGCATAATACGAATCTATCCATTGAAACTTGCTTATGGTAATGTAATTAGGCACAAGCATTACTTCTCCTGGAATCATCATAGTAGACAGAAAAAGAGAAAAAATAATATTTTTTCCATAAAACTCAAGCTTAGCGAATGCAAAGGCAGCCATTGCTGCAAGTATAATTTCAAAAAAAGTCGTAAGCAATGCCATAAAGATGGTATTTATATAGTATCTTGAAAATGGTGCCGCATTCCATGCGATAACGTAACTTTGAAAGATATTTTTAAAAACCTCTCCGAAAGTGAACGTTGCTTTTACCAAAGGTTTTTCTTCCAAAAGCCATGTAGATAAGACATTGTCAGTTATTATTTCTATTATAGAATTATTCTTATATCGTT
>DJGH01000044.1:0-9414 GCA_002431635.1 Petrotoga sp. UBA5851 | reverse complement strand
TATCGTATTGTTTTGACAAATGATGGTGCTTGTATTATATCAGCGGTAGATACAGAATCGACATAAAATTTTCCGAATCTACTGAAAATACTATCATACTCACGCCTTTTTACGGCAAGCTCAAATAAATCATTTTTCTTGCTATCATCAAAAGATTCATACAACTTAAGTTCATTCTCACCTAGAAAATCTTTAAAATCAGTCTCATTGGGTGAAAGCTTGGCAACATCGCGTACAAGGCTTATGCATGCAGAAAGATCAGATGGTTGTGATGAAAGCTTGGTTCTGATATTATCACTCATTTCTTTTTCCATTTGAAGGATAACTATATCTTTTATCTCCAAGATGTTGTCTTTTGTAAGTAATTGTTTTATCTCATCCTTGAAAAAATCTGGAAAATCTGATTTTTCAATATCCAATACAAAATTTTCATACATCTTATCTTTTTGGGCAACCTTAAAAATTATGCTTTGCCCTGATAATTTTTCAGACTGTACTTTTTTGAAAGAATTCATAAAAAACGTTAAAAATTCCAGTGTATTAACGTTTTTAACAGCAGGATTATAGAATTGATTCAACATAATCTGATTATTTTTTGAAAGAACTGGATCGTCATATGCATCAATACGAGATGCAAAATCAAGTAAGAGAGTTTTCAGTTTTGATGCATCTTCGCTGCTAAGCATTTCTGATCCTTTATAGTTTGTATCCAAAATGTTTTTTATTTCTATAAGCTTTTCTTTAAGCGACGCCAAATCAGAAGAAAAAACTTCTTTTTTTGCCAAAATCTCAGCTACTTCTTGTGAAGACATACTATCTGATAATCTAAAAGCTGCAAGTTTATCTATATTCCCTTCATTTAACCTGTTAATATACGTTATCATCTTCGAAATATCTGAAGATATAAGTCTCGCCATAACAATTTTTTTATAGTAACCGTCATCAGGAGAAAAAAGATTGAAGTAGAGTTCTTCAAAAAAACCAGGAGTACTTTCTCCAGCAGCAAAAAAAGCTGTCAGATCATCTCTTAACTGAGTGTTAGATATATAATCATTTATCTGCTGTAAAATAATTCCAAGACTTTCCGAAGAACTGTAGTCTAATGTATCAAACTTAAGCTCGAACTTTCCTCTGTAGACAGGATCATCGTTTATATAGTAAACCAGTTTATTGCTTTCAAAAGTATCTTCTGAAGAAACAGTACGGAACTCTGCCAGATTGAAGTTCCCTTTTCCAGAAACATTGGATCTTGAAGTTTGAACATTAAGCTCACGGGAAGAATAAAAATTTTTCGATGTCCACTTCGGAGGCCAGTCATTTACTTCTCCCTCTGATTTAAAAGAGGTTATAATCATCCACGCAAAAGGAAGGATCATTATAAGAGCTCCGGCAGCCGTTAGAAGATATATTGCTACTGTACCAAAAGTTTTCCAAAATTTATTGTATGTCATTATTTACCTCCGTTTACTAAGAATCGTAATGAACTTTGTTTTTCCCGGCAGCCATCTGAACAAACGTGAAAAGAAGAATTATACCAAAGAGTACATATGCTGCAGCACTTGCTTCTCCCATCCTTTGTTCATTGTAGAACTTATCATAAACATAATAAACAACTGTAAGTCCAGAGTTATTGTATGGCCCCGGAAGCCCGGAGTAAAGAACAAAAATTTCCGAAAAAACTTTGAATGCGCCTATCATAGATACAATAAGAATAAAAAAAGTCGTTGGTGAAAGTAGTGGCCAAGTTATATACTTAAGCTTGTGCCATCCGCTGGCACCGTCAACTTCAGCTGCTTCATAATAAGATTTGTCAATACTCTGAAGACCTGAAAGAAATATTACTGCATAATATCCAATAAGCTTCCACACTGAAATTATTGCAACTGTTGGTATGGTCCAATTTTCATTTTTCAACCACTGTATCCTTTCAATACCAAAAAATGACAAAAAATAATTTAGAAGTCCATTATCGTTAAAAATCCACTGAAAGACCAATGAAACCGCTACCACGCTTGTGACAAAAGGTATAAAATACAAAGTCCTGAAAAACGACTTACCTTTGACGCTTTTATTCAATAAAAGAGCTATTATTAAGGCCAGAAAAATCGTGACAGGTGTTGAGAGAATAACGTAGTGTGAAGTATTCCATATCGATTTTATAAAATCAGATTGCTCCTTAGCAAGGCTGAGATAGTTTATTATTTCAGGAATACCTATTTTGAAACAAGTAAAATAGAATGCAAAAAAAAGTATAAGCCTTCCCATAAGTCTGTCAGAAGAACCTTCTATAAACTTCATGGCAGCTAAAACAGTATACACACAAAGCATTACTATAGATACGACTATTATGACAATAGCAGGAACAAATCTGCCAAAAATAACAAAAGCAAGACCTAATGCAGTCATAACAAACATAAGCTTCGTATACTTTTTATCTTTTACTTTTTTTAAATCAAAAATCACATGCATCAAAAATATGAATGTCATCACTACAAGAATTGTATTAAAAAAAGCTGTATTAAAGCTTGCTTCTATTCCATTTCTTAATGTAAAAAGCTTCTGATAATTTTCAAGTCCGTTAAAGATAGGATTTTGTTGATTTTTGAAATCCCATTTGAAAAAACTAAGAACAAAAGAGTAAACTATGGGATAAAAAACAAAAATTCCTAACACAACAAAAGAAGGAAGAAGATAGAGATAAGCAGTTACACTCTCGCTGTACTTCCGCCAACTTCTTGGTTTTAGAAACGGTTTAACAATCTTTTTTGATAAAAGAAGAACCAACACGATAAAGACAGATATAATTCCTATAAGAATTTCTGCTGGAAATTTCATCTTACCCCTCCTGATTCTAAACAGAACATCTCTTGGATATTTGCAGTAATTTTTCCTTTATGGTTTTAAAATCTTCTCTTTCATCCACTTCTTGTTTCAAAAAACCATTTATACTGTTTATTTCTGAAATAGCCACATCTATCTTCTTATTCATACCAGATTTGTACGCACCAACTTCTATGAGATCCTTAGCTTCACGATATGTTGATATTATCTCTTTGACAACTCTGCCTGCCTGAAGATGAGCACTGTCAACCACCGAACTCATAAGCCTGCTAACACTTCCAAGAAGCTCTATCGCCGGGTAATGCCCTGTATCGGCCATCTTCCTTGAAAGTACTATATGCCCGTCAACAATGCCTCTTACTGTATCGCCTATCGGATCATTCATATCGTCAGCTTCAACCAGTACTGTATATATTGCTGTCATTGTTCCTTTATCAGAATTTCCTGCTCTTTCCAAGACTTTAGGCAAATTACCGAAAACACTGGGAGTATATCCACGTGTAGCTGGCGGCTCGCCTATTGAAAGTCCGATTTCTCTCTGAGCCATCGCCCAGCGGGTCAGAGAATCAACCATAAGAAGAACATTATATCCCTTATCTCTGAAATATTCTGAGATAGCCGTAGCTGTATAAAGTGCCTTCACTCTTACTAAGGCAGGCTGGTCTGATGTGGAGACAAGTACAACGGACTTCTTAAGTCCTTCTTCTCCTAAGTCTCTTTCGATAAACTCTCTGACTTCTCGTCCACGTTCGCCTATAAGACCTATAACGTTAATATCAGCTTCAGTGTTCCTTGCAATCATACCAAGTAGAGTACTTTTTCCTACTCCGCTACCTGCCATAATTGCAATTCTTTGACCTTTGCCAAGAGTAAGCAAACCATCAATCGCACGTACCCCGACTGAAAGTGGCTGTTCTATTTTTTTTCTTATAAGCGGATTTGGAGGTGGTGAGTATATTGGTATCTCATCTTTGAATACAGCTCCCGAACTGTCCATAGGCCTTCCTATTCCGTCAAGGACATGTCCAAGTATACTTTGATCCGCCTTAAGAGAAACTTTCTTGTCAAGCTTTTTTACAGGAGCTCCCACATAAAGACCGTTTATTTCATCAAATGGCATTAACAAGGTTTTATTGTCTGAAAACCCTACCATCTCACATAATGCTGTATTACCATTTTTCAATTTTATACCGCAAAGATCCCCTATGGAAGCATCCGGTCCCACCGCTTCAATAGTCATTCCAACTATCCGCGACACTTTTCCACTAAGACCTATCAAAGGTAACTTATATAGTTTTCCATAATAATTACTTTTAAATCTTTCAAAATTACTTGGTTTCATTTTTGCTTTCCTCAAAAATCTTTGTCATGTCTTCTATATAGCTTTGAACGGATATATCGAAAACACCATACTCAGTATCGACAAAAATTTCATTATCAGACAAAGAATTATCTGTTTTTATACTCTTAATAGAAGATTCTTCAAGAAATTCTTTTGCCCTTTCGAATGTTTTTTCATTCATCCTCATGCTGAAACTATTAAAACTACTAAGACGATTTTTCAGTTCTGAAATTATCTCTTTCAGCCATAAAGGAGTTTCAATTATCTCCTGTTTAAGAAATTTGAGATTCAATTTTTTAAAAGATTCTATAAGAGAGTCTTCTAGAAGTACTTCATACTTTGCCGTATACTCATACAGACTTTTTTTCACATTTTCTATTATAACAGAAAACTCTTTGTTTTTCTGTTCTACATTCTGCCTGTAAAAAAGATCAGCCTGTCTTTTACCTTCTTCAACAATAGCCTGGGCTTGCTGATTAGCTTTTTTTATTATTTCCTCAGACCTTTTGTTAGCCTGGAAAATAATTTCCTTAGCTTTCTCTTCTGTCTCAACAAGTCTATCTTTGACCTGCTGGTCCACCAAAAGATTCTGCTGATTGTCTTCAGCAGAAAGTATTTCTTCCTCTATTTTTTTAGAATTTATATCTAGCTTTGAGTCAAGGACCACGTACTTATTTTTGATAACTTTCTTATTATACAATCAATTCCTCTCCTCCACCGCTTCCTATTATTATCTCTCCTGATTCCTCAAGTCTTCTTATAGTAGCAACTATCTTCTGCTGAGCCTCATCGACATCACGAACTCTTACAGGTCCCATATAGTCAAGTTCTTCCTGTACAATTTGGCTTGAACGTTTGGACATGTTTTTAAATATAGTCAGTTTAACCTCTTCAGAAGCTCCTTTTAGAGCAATAGTAAGATCTTTATTATCTATTTCTCTTATTATTCTCTGAATAGATCTGTCATCGAGCTTCACTATATCTTCAAATACAAACATTCTCTTGCGTATTTCTTCTGAAAGCTTAGGATCTCTTTCAGAAAGTCTGTCGAAGATATTTTTACTTACAACTCTATCTATATTATTCATTATTTCCGCAGCAGTTTCTATCCCACCAACCTGGGAGAATGTCTGGGTAGCAAAAGAAGAAAGCCTATCTTTCATCTTGGTCTCGACATCTTTAACAACATCCGGAGTTGCTGAATTCATTATGGAAATTCTCTTTACAACTTCCACCTGAAGGCTTTCATTAAGGTTGGTTATTACTTGCGAGGCTATCGTAGGACTCAAATAACATAGCACAAGAGCAATAGTCTGGGGATGTTCATTTTGAAGCACATTGACCATCTGGGCAACATCAATCCTTCTAAGAAAGTCAAAAGGCCTCACTTGCAAGCTTGAGACAAGTTTTTCTATTATTTCAATTGCTTTTTCTGGTCCAAAAGCATCCTCAAGAAGCTTACGGGCATAGTCTATTCCACCCTTATTTATAAATTCTTTTATCTTTGCAAATTCAAAGAACTCAGAACTCACAGCATTCTTCAAACCTTCCTCTATTTTTCCCAAATTGGCAATTTCCAATGTGAGCTGTTCAACATCGGAATCAGGAAGTTTTTTGAGGATGGTTGCAGCTCTGTCCGATCCCATTAAGACCAGCAGCACAGCAGCTTTCTTTACTCCTGTTATATCTTCATTTTTAGCCACTGTAATCACCTCATTGTGTATTTATCCAAATCTTTATTATCTCAACAACATCATTTGGTCTGGAATCAACAATTGTTTCAAGTCTCTTCTGCATTTCCTGGCTTGGAGAAAGTTCCATAGGCTCTTCTTTAACCTCTCCGACAACTTCTTTTACACGTTCTTCAAGCTTCTTTTTCCTTTCTTCTATAAGAGTATAAGTCTTCTTTCTGCGCATATATAATAAAGCAACATACAAGAGGAAAAGCAACATTACAATAGCAACCATTATAAGTATCACATAGGTTATCAGTTTCCTTCTTCTAAGGTTCTCTGCTTCGATCTTACTCTTTTCATTGTCCATTTCTCTGTTGAAAGTAAGTGAAAGAACACTTATATTATCCTGCACAGATCCTGTAGCCGTGGTTATAGAGGATTTAATATTTTTTATGATCTCCTCGGTTTCAGTTACACCGGATTTCAAGAAATCTATATATATTGTAAAGCTTTTCTTTGCAATTTCTCCCGTTCTATCATCAATAGTTTTTTTGTAAATCTCGTTTATATCATAATTAGTTATTACTTTCGATTTGGAGTATCCGGCATTCTGATCAGAAGTTTGTGTCTGATAATCGTAAGGCGGAATATTAGATGTCGTTCCCGGTGCCCCACTGTTGGTAGAAGAGTTTATAGTCTGTTCACTCTCCTGTTGTTGACTCAGTATAATGCCGCTGGACTTATTTACAGGTTCAACAGTTCTTTCCTCCTGTTCAAGTTTCTGCCAGTTAAGTTCCACATCAGACATGACTACCACATTTCCGAATCCAAAAACAGTTTGCATAGTCTGTTGGATTTTTTTTGTATAGTAAGACTCTATCATCTGTTTCATCTGAAATTTTGTGTTGGCTGATCCCATATCATCATTGTATATAGAAGAACTAAGATCGCGTGAGTAATTATCGACAACTCTTACATTTTTTGGCTCAAGTCCCTGAACAGCACCTGAAATAAGTTCCACAATCCCCTTTACCTGTTCCTGAGTTATTTGAGCACCTGTTGCAAGAGATATCATTACAGAAGCTTTTGGAATCGCATTATCCCCGACTGTATAGTATGTTTTTGGAGGAATGACAAGATGTACTCTGGCAAAAGAAACACCAGTTATAGCTGATATTGATCTTTCAAGCTCTCCTTCAAGTGCTATCTGATAATTTACCTGTTTATCAAAACTAGTAGCGCCAAACCCCTGATTCTGCAAAAGCTCATATCCTCTGGAATTATTTCCAAGTACTCCTTCTGAAGCCAACTTCATCCTTAACTCATACTTTTGACTATTTGAAACATAGATGCTCCCATTCGGACCAGCCTTATACTTTACCCCCTGCTCATCAAGCTTTGCTATGACTTGTCCTGCCTGAGTCTCATTAAGACCGCTTACCAAAAGTGTATAGTGCGGGAGCGATATAACAACAAAAAGAATTATCATAACGATAATTACTGATAATGCATATATTATATATGTAATTTTTTTCTTTTTTTCGAGGTTTTTCCACCAGCCAAGAATTTTTTTCAAAAATTCTTCCATTTGTTTTTTCCACCCCTCAGAATATCGATATATACGAACCGAAAGACTTTTTCAGAAGATCAAATGTCAAAGATACCTTAAAATCATTAAACTTCATCCCTGCAGCAACTATCGCCGAAGAATTCTTCAGCTTAAAAAAGTAAAAAAACTCTTTATATTCCTCTTTAAATGTAAAAGAATTTTCATCCCCAACCCTTACAATAAGACTCCTCCATGGGAAACCCAGTCTGAGTATATAATCTCCATTTTTGAATCCCTTGTTTTCCAAAGTCACACCGGTTCCAAAAGCTATTACTGTACGTGGAAAATACAAGACTGAAGAGTTCATCTCATAGTCTAGCATAAAGCTATCGTTCTTTTTATTTATGTATATATCCGCGTAATTATAGAACTCAAACTTCATATACGCTATAGAATTATAAAAATGTGTCTTTAAAATAGTCCCATTTTCAAAACTTATTCCAACACCAAATACTGAAGGTGATTCAAGCATTATACTCTTATATTTTTTCTGATCAGATTTTACCTGATTATAATACTGTTCTCCAGTTACAGACATACCTTGACGCTGAATACTCCCAGGACCATCATGATATGCTGCTATCTGCTTTTTCTCATCATTAAAAAGCCTTCGTAAATATCCATGATACTCCAATGCCCCTTTCAGATTATCGTATGGGTCAAATAGATTATCAATATGCATATCAGAAGCTGTCTGGTACTTAATCTGCATCAACCCTAAAGCTTTGGAGCTGGAGATAGCATGAGTATAAAAATCAGATTCTACATCAATTTGACCACCGATCATGCTCCTTTCCTGAGACCATACCGTTTTTAAAATCTCAGAAGAAGACATAACAGAATACTTTGATACCACAAAAAAATCAGCATCAATTGACTGTGCCGTATCAAAGAAATAATCAAAATAAGTACGCGGCTTTAAAAATAACTTTGCAAAATCATTTTCAAAACCTGACGCTATACTCTGAAATAAAATCAAAACAAAAAAAATCAATATGTACGGCCTGTTTTTTTTTATCATAATCAATGAAAATGTTCCGGAACTATCCGGAACAAAAAGTTAAATATTCTTAACCACTTCCATAATTATCTGCGCAATCTTTTTTCCCGTACTGTTGGCAACGTCTATAACCTGCTGAGCAGTAAGCGGCTCTAAATCTTCTGCAATTGCCATATCTGTTATGCACGATATTCCAAGTATCTTTATACCAGCATGTCTTGCTGTTATGATTTCTGGAATTGTTGACATGCCTACAAGGTCGGCTCCGAACTCCCTCATCATTCTAAGTTCTGCAGGTGTTTCAAAAGTAGGACCAGTTATACCTAAATAAATACCCTTAAAAACTTTTATTCCCAATTTCTGGGCTGCCTTTTCCGCTTTTTCAATGAGATCTTTTGAATAGCATTCACTCATATCAGGAAATCTTGGACCCCATTGCTCGTTATTGGGACCAATAAGCGGATTGTCACCAAAAAAATTTATATGATCGGTAATTATGCAGGGATTGGCTTTTTGAAACTCAGGATTGAGGCCGCCGGCAGCATTTGTGGCAAAAAGATATTTTATTCCCATCATCTGCATCACTCTTATGGGAAAGGTTACCTCTTTCATGGAATAGCCTTCGTAATAATGAAATCTTCCATTCATCAAAACAACGCTCTTTCCGTGCATTTGCCCGAAAATAAGTTGACCTTTGTGACCCGGTGCTGTTGATATAGAAAATCCGGGTATTTCAGCATAATCTATCACTTGGGGCATCTCAACGCTTTGAGCAATTGAACTGAGCCCAGAACCGAGTATTATACATATTTCAGGCAGGCATCTCGTTTTTTCTTTAATATAGTCAACTGCTTGTTTTACCTTCAATGTATATCCGGCCATATCAAACATATTTTACCTCCTAAAAGTTTATAAATACATTATAACATATTTTTTATTTTTTAAG
>DJGH01000007.1:34460-44245 GCA_002431635.1 Petrotoga sp. UBA5851 | reverse complement strand
TGGTTCTGGTAGAAAAAGGAAGTTTTGAAATGGGAGATACAGAAGGAGAAGGTTGGAATAGCGAAAAGCCATTGCATAAAGTTACTTTCACATACGACTATTATATAGGTAAGTATGAAGTAACCTTTGATCAGTATGAGAAATACATTGGGAAGCAAAAATATTATGACAATGAGTGGGGAAGAGGCAGCAGACCTATAATTAATGTAAGCTGGTACAATGCCATAGGCTACTGTAACTGGCTGAGTGAAAAAGAAGGGTTGGCAAAGGCATACGATGAAAATGGAAAGCTCCTTGACTCAAATGGAAAGATAACCAGAGACCTACGCCTAGTTGAAGGATACCGTCTTCCTACAGAAGCGGAGTGGGAGTATGCAGCAAGGGGAGGAAATAAAAGTAAAGGATATAAGTACAGCGGCAGCAATAAAGCAGATGATGTGGCATGGTATGAAAAAAATTCCGGTGGCACTACTCACGAAGTAGGAACCAAACAGCCAAACGAGCTTGGAATATACGATATGAGCGGTAATGTATCTGAATGGTGCAATGACTATTATAAATCCAGTTACTATGAAAACTCTCCGGACGAGAATCCGTGTAATTTTATTACATCATTTCTTTATGGCAATGTTATACGCGGAAGCTGCTGTTACAGCGATATTTATGATTTGCGTATATCTAAGCGCAGCTACGACATTCCAGTTCTTTGGAGTAGTAATATTGGTTTTCGAATTGTAAGGACAGCACCGTCGAAAAAATTGGAAATATGTATTAAAGATGAGTTTGAAACACACTTAAGTACGGAAACTATTCTTGTAGAACAAGGAAATTTCGAGATGGGAGATACAGCTGGAGTTGGTGCGGTCGATGAAAATCCTGTACACAACGTAACTTTTACATACGATTTCTGTATAGGCAAGTATGAAGTAACCTTTGACCAGTATGACAGGTATTGTGAAGATACTAAAAAAGCCACACCGGATGACAATGGCTGGGGCAGAGGCAACAGACCTGTAATTAATGTAAGCTGGTACGATGCCATAGGCTACTGTAACTGGCTGAGTGAAAAGGAAGGGCTGGCAAAAGCATACGATGAAAATGGAAACTTTCTGGATAAAAATGGGAATATAACCACCGATCCAGACAGAACAGAAGGATACCGTCTGCCTACAGAGGCAGAGTGGGAGTATGCAGCAAGGGGAGGAAACAGAAGTAAAGGATATATGTTAAGCGGGAGCAATAAAGCAGATGCCGTAGCATGGTGTGTGTATAATTCCGGCGGTACTACTCATGAAGTGGGTACTAAAATACCAAACGAGCTGGGGATATACGATATGAGCGGAAATATCAGCGAAATGTGTAATGATTGGTATAGTGAAAGTTATTATGAAAGCTCTCCTGATGTTAATCCATGTAATTTGGTATCATCTCTTTACGGACGGGTTTTGCGGGGAGGTTCCTGCCAAAGCGATATTTTAACCATACACTCTTCATACCGCAGTTACATTCATCATGCCGATAAATGTATTGATGCTGGATTTCGAATTGTAAGGACTGGAGTAATGGAAACA
Organism: Petrotoga sp. UBA5851; assembly: GCA_002431635.1. GTDB lineage: Bacteria > Thermotogota > Thermotogae > Petrotogales > Petrotogaceae > UBA5851. The sequence continues at coordinate 42,674 of DJGH01000007.1, read as the reverse complement.
ATTTCAAAGGAAGAAAATAGAACAAAGATAAAAGCTGATACAAATGTAGAAGGCGCAAAGGTATATCTGAACGGAGAGTACATAGGCACGACTCCCTTAATCAAAGAAACAGTTCCTATACATAATGCACAGATAAAAATAACAAAAAAAGGGTTTGAGGATAAAGTTATTAAAAATGTATACATACCCAAAAATGAAACAACTCAGGTATATGTTGAATTCATATATGAACTGCCTGAAACAGTACTTGTGAAAAAAGGCAGTTTTCAGATGGGAAATATATTTATAGAGGGAGACGAAAATGAAAAACCATTACACAACGTAACTTTCACATACGATTTCTGTATAGGAAAGTATGAAATAACCTTTGATCAGTATGACAGGTATTGTGAAGATACTAAAAAAGCTACGCCTGATGACAATGGGTGGGGCAGAGGCAGCAGACCTGTAATTAACGTAAGCTGGTACGATGCTATAGGATATTCTAACTGGCTGAGTGAAAAGGAAGGGTTGGCAAAAGCATATGACAGTGAGGGAAAGTTTCTTGACTCAAACGGAAATATAACCACAGATCCAAGTCTGGTCGAAGGATACCGTCTTCCTACAGAAGCTGAGTGGGAGTATGCAGCAAGGGGAGGAAGCAAAAGCAAGGGATATAAGTTCAGTGGAAGTAACAAAGATGATGATGTGGCATGGTATGTGTATAATTCCGGTGGTACTACTCATGAAGTGGGTACCAAAAAACCAAACGAGCTGAGTATATACGATATGAGCGGAAATGTATCTGAATGGTGCAGTGATAGTTATTACAGCTATTTTTCAGCAAATCAGACCAATCCTTACAACTTTTTTGGTGCCTATATTATTGAACGCGGAGGAGGCTTTAAAAGCAGTTTTATGCAGGTACGCACAGCTGCCCGTAAGAGCAGTTCTCAGATAAAAGGCAATCCTTTTGTTGGTTTCCGTATTATAAAAACAGAAAACATAAAAAAAAGCAAAAGACTGGAAAATCTAACGATAATAAAAGTAGGAACCAATATAGAAGGTGCAAAAGTATATCTGAACAAAAGCTATATAGGCAAAACCCCCTTGGTTGAAGAAATTTCTCCATGCTATAATGTCAAAATGAAAATAACCAAAGAGGGGTATGAAGATAAGATCTTTGAAAATATGAACATTTTTGAAAACAGGGTTAACGAGGTACACGCAGAATTGGTATGCATAATGCCAGGAACAGTTTTGGTCGAAAAAGGCAGCTTTCAGATGGGGAACATGATGGAAAGCGCATATGATTGGGAATTACCCGTACATACTGTAACTTTCACATACGACTTTTATATCGGAAAGTATGAAGTAACCTTTGAACAGTACGATAGATACTGTTATGAAACGCAAATCGGTAAACCAGATGATTACAGATATGGCAGGGGGCTCAAGCCTGTAATTGATGTAAGCTGGTACGATGCCATAGGCTATTGTAACTGGCGTAGTGAAAAGGAAGGATTAGCAAAAGCATACGATAGTGACGGAAACTTTCTTGACTCAAGCGGAAATATAACCACAGACCCAAGCCTGGTCGAAGGATACCGTCTTCCTACAGAAGCGGAGTGGGAGTACGCAGCCAAGGGGGGAAATAAAAGTAAAGGATTTAAGTACAGCGGAAGCGACAACATAGGTGACGTGGCATGGTACTACGGAAATGCGTATAGCCGTATCTGTGATGTTGGAACCAAATTGCCCAATGAGCTGGGTATATACGATATGAGCGGAAATGTATCTGAATGGTGTATGGACTGGTATGATGGAAAGTACTATGAAAACTCTCCTGCCGTGAATCCTTATAATTCAAATCCAGGTAATGACCGTACCTTTCGTGGAGGGAGCGTACACAACAGCTTATGGTATACGCATACAGCCTATAGGTACTACATTTCTCCCAATAACAGATCAACTAATGTAGGGTTTAGAATTGTAAAAACCGCAAATTAATTTTAGGTATAAAGTGCGGCATATTCTGCGGATACAAAACATCCGAGCGGATACAAAACATCCGAGCGGATACAAAACATCCGATAGGAATGTGCCACACTTTATTTTTAAGGATGGAAATAAATGAAAGGTAGTTTGTTATAATGGTATAAACAACGGATACAAAACATCCGAGTTGAAATTAATTTAACGGGGGATATATATGAATGAATTTCTTTCTGAAAAGATTATAGTTCCTTTTTTAAGCGGGAATATTGAGAAAGATGTTATTGATTTTTTTAATATCAACGGTTGTGAAGATACTGCCCAGCACAGCATTAGGGTTTCGCAGGCGGCACGTGAACTAGCCATGATCTATAAAGTTGACGCAAAGAGCGCTTGGATGTGCGGACTTCTTCATGACACAGGGAGAGTTCTTTCTGATGAAAATAAAGTCGAACTTTTGGAAATGCTTTCTGTGGAGATACTTGCTCAGGAATATGCGAATCCCGGAGTTCTACATCAGAAAGTATCGGCATTTATGGTAAAGGACATCTTTGATATTGATGCAAAAGATATTTTAAGTGCTGTGGGGTGTCATAGCACTCTGAAAAAAAATCCGTCCGTAATGGATATGATTCTTTTCATAAGTGACAAGCTTTCGTGGGAAGATGATCAAAAATCAGAATGGTATGGAAAGATGAAAAAATATTCTGGTGTCAGTCTTGAAAAAGCATGTTATGAGTATATAAAGTATTTTTTGAAGGATGCAGACAGAAAAGTCTTACATCCCTGGATTTTAGACGCATACTATTATCTTAGCGAAAAGGTCTGTGACGGCCTTAGCATTGAGTGAAGGCGATAAAAAGTGGAAAGGTATAAGTATAAGGTTGTTGTGGTTACCGGAGGAGCTACCGGCATTGGTAAGGAGATAGCAAAAGCATACGGAGCAGAGGCTGCAAGCGTTGTTATAGCCGATACAGATATAGATAGCGCAATAAAAACCAAAGATGAAATCCTATCTTGTGCAGGGGACTGTGAATTTTTCAGAACAGATGTCCGAAAAGAGGAGGATGTAATATCGCTAATGAACTTTATCGGTCAAAAATACGGAAAAATTGATGTGCTTATAAACAATGCAGGGGTATTTGATAAGATTAACATTCAGGAAATGACTTTGAATCACTGGCAGATGGTTATAGATATAAATCTTACTGGACCTTTTCTTTGCAGCAAGTATGCCCTTGAACATATAAAGCCTTCAGGCGGAAGTATAGTAAACATCTCAAGCACAAGAGCCTTGATGTCCGAGGGTGACAGCGAGGCCTACGATGCTTCCAAGGCAGGTCTTCTTGGTCTTACAAGATCTTTGGCGGTCAGTCTGAGCGAAAGGCGTATAAGAGTAAATGCAGTTTCTCCGGGCTGGATAGAAACAAAGGGTCAGGAGCTGAGAATTGTAGATCATCTTCAGCATCCTGCCGCAAGAGTCGGTATTCCGTCTGACGTCGCCGGGCTGTGTCTGTTTATTACAAGTAGTGAAGCTGGTTTTATAACCGGTGCAAACTTTGTTGTTGATGGCGGGATGACGGTAAAAATGATTTATGAGTCATGAATTAAAGTTCGTAAAGGATGTATGGGATCTCCATTTCTTCTTTGGTCAGCCCACCATGCATACCTTTGAAGTCCATTGAAAAGGTATCTTCCTCATACCACCATACCCCTTTATTCTGATAAGGAAGTATACAGATATCTCCGACTCTTGATAAAAATTTTTTACTTGCACCGTAGGAACCAAAAAAATTCCGTTCTATCAGTTCCTTTGTTTTAACGACTTTTGCTGTAGATTCAAGATTTTTTGCAAGAATTGAAGTTATTTCATCAATCATATTATGCTGAACATGGATAAAAAAGTCTCTGTAAGAACCGCCCGGAGTCAAAGGCCTTGCAGCAGAGTTCCTTTTAAGCGCAGCGACGACATTTTCCATACTGTTTATATATACTCCCTGGTCAAGCTTTACAGTTGTCTGACCATGATCGGCAGAAAGTATAAAAAGAGTTTTTCCATCTCTTGGGAGTTTTTTAAAAAGTATTTCCTCCAGCGAGTTCATAAAGCATGTCAGCTGTGCCTGTGCTTCCTTGGAGTATGGTCCGTACAGGTGACATATGGAGTCCAATTCAGAATAATAGAACTGAAAATAGCCTTTTTCCTGCTCTGTCACCATTTGAAGCAGTTCGGATAATCCCTGTGCAAAAGTTGTGTAGCTTACAGGTATGGAGTTTCTGACAGCTTTTCTGGTGTATGGGGAGTTGACAATTGAGGCAGGCATGAAGAGAAAAGATTCAATACTGTTTTCTTTAAAAACAGAGTAGATATTGTCAAAATCAAAAACTTTATCTATAGTATCAGATGTTCTGCTCAGTACAGTGTTTTTCTGTGCCGGCAGTCTGTACATAAATGGTGCAAAGATATCGTCAAATTCAGGTTCATAGTAGAACCATTCCATTATGCCGTGCTGCTGAACCTGCATTCCGCTATGAAGGGTTGTTATTTCAGCAGTTGTGGTTGAGGGGAACTGTGAAGTAAGTTTTGAGGTTTTACCGTTTACAAGCAGTTCCTTTAATACAGGAAAGCTGTCTGAAAACATTTCAAGCAAATTCCAGCCAAAGGCATCTATAAGAATGAATATAACCTTGTCATACTTTTTTTTAGCATCAATGGCAGTATCCTGGGGGAGAAGGTTATGTCTATTTCCGTTTTCTGCAAGATATGAAAAGATGGTATAAGGAATATTTGAAAAACAGTACTTCTCATAATCAGGCTTTATGAATCCTTCAAAAGTCATTGTTTTAAGGTGCTCAATGGATTTTTTGTTTATCATGGTTTCCTCCTGTAAGTATAATTATTCTTATTAACTATATTATATACGATTTTCTGGTTTAACAGACTAATAAGATCGGGGTGGAAGTATGTATAAGTACATAATCATATTGAGTTTTTTGTTTTTTGCAGTTCCGTTGTTCATTCCTGTAGATCCGCTTGCAGGAACTGTAGATGAAAAAGTTCTGGCGGATGAAGACAGTCTTTTTTTATCTGTCGGAGATATCGATGTTCATTACAAGATGAAACAGGGGGATCCAAAAAGGAATTTTATTTTACTTCATGGATTCGGATCTAATCTTTGGACTTGGGAGAAAATATCCAAGCCTCTTTCTAAACTTGGAACGGTGGTTTCTTATGACAGGCCTGCTTTTGGTCTTACGTCAAGACCTCTTTCTTTTGTGGAGAAAGATCCTTATTCTTACGAATATCAGTCGGAAATATTTTTTCAGTTAATGGACAGACTTAAAATGGAAAAAACCTTTATTGTTGCAAACTCTGCCGGCGCAGACATTGCTGTTAGGGCTTATTTTACGGCTCCATCAAGGATAGATGGCATAATCCTTATTGCTCCTTCTTTGGGAGATAATAACAGTTCATTCTCTTTTTTTTCAAAGCTAGCAGAAGTTCCACAGTATGAAAGATTGGGTCCGCTCATAAGCCGTTCTTTAAAAGACAGCGGAGAGAGCATTATAAAAAGCGCATGGTATGATCCCTCAAGGATAAGTGAAAAAGATCTTGAAGGATACAGGAAAAATATTCTTATCAACAATTGGGATACTGCTTTATGGAGCTTTACCAAAGCTTCATTCTACAGAACCTCTGCGGGAAGAGTAGAAGATATAAGATGTCCGGTGCTGGTTTTGAGTGGGGATTCCGATGTTATAATACCTGTAGATAAAAGCCGGGAGCTTGCAAGAAGAATCCAAAACTCTTCTTTCAGGGTGATAGAAAAATGCGGACATCTTCCCCAAGAGGAAAGACCTGACGAGCTTATGGCAGTAATAATTGAATTTATAGCAAGTCTGGATTCAGATTGAAATATTAAGGAGAATAAGATGCAGACGGGAAAAGTATACAGATGTGTTTTTTGCGAAGATAAAATACTTGTAAAGACAGTGAACGGCAGATTAGCTCTTCCGCTGGAAAACGATATTCAGAACATGAAGAATGAGGTTACCTGCACAAGAAAACTTCAGGATATTTTTGGTAATATCATCCATGTGTATGAAACTCTTAATGCCCAGGAAAGACCCGATTTCTTTTTTTCGTCCATGAGACCTCTCCTTGCCGAGTTTAAGCCGGATGAGTTTTCGGCTGTGGCAAGAGCATATCAAAAAATAAACTGGAATAAGAAGAATAATTTCTGCCGCAGATGTGGAGCTGATATCTCTGCTGAAAATCCTGATGGTTCAAAAACTTGTTCCAAGTGTGGTCTTGTGGTTTATCCCGAAATATCTCCCGCCATTATTGTGGCTGTTACAAAGGGAGAAAGACTGCTTCTTGCGCACAATGTGAACTTTAAAAGTAATATGTTCAGTATCATTGCAGGTTTTGTAGAAATGGGGGAAAGTCTTGAGGATTGTGTCAGAAGGGAGGTAATGGAAGAGGTTGGACTACAGATAAAGAATATAAGGTATTTTTCCAGCCAGCCATGGCCATTTCCTAACGGTCTCATGATAGGCTTTACTGCAGAATGGGAAAGCGGTGATATAACACCTGACGGCTGTGAAATTCATGATGCCAGATGGTTTGTGCCTTCAGAGTTTCCGAATCTTCCTATGGGCGGCAGTATTTCAATGATGCTTATACAGGATTATGTCAGGAGATACAATGAGGGATTATTTTTTTAGACCAAAGTACTGTATTACTGATTTTGCAATTATTTCTGCGTATATATCCTGATATGCTCCGTCCTGAAAGCATTCCTCAACTTCAGGATTACTAAGATAATCAAGCTCAAAAAGGACAGCCGGGCACTGAGCATAAGCCAGAACCCAAAAGTCCTGAGGGAATATACCGCGTGAATATACACCTTTCAAAAGAGCCCAGCTGTTTAAAAGTATGGAGTAATAGCGGCTGTCTCTTATGGTGTCTTCTTTGCTTTGAATAATCGGAACCAGTATACTCTGAAAATCTTCCAAATCAAGTTTTTCCCTCTTTAATAGGCGGGTTGAATAGCTTTGAGCGGTAAAATCGTAGTAATATATTTCAGAGCCTCTCAGCTGTCTGTTTTGAGGAAATGAGTTCATATGAATGCTTATAAAAAGGTCGGCATCATTTTGCTCTGCGATGGCAGATCTTTTTTCAAGCTCAGTATAGATATCCGCAGTTCTTGTCATAATCGTGTCAATCTCATAATTTTTAAGAAGTTCCGTTGTTTTTAAAGCAACCTGCAGATTTATATCCTTTTCGTAAGTTCCGCCAAAGCCCACGGCTCCGGGATCTTCTCCCCCGTGACCGGGATCTATGACCACAACCTTTTTTTCTCTGGGTGTAAATTCAAAATCTATGGTGACTTTATTGTCCTGTATGCTTTTTTTAACCTGCGGCTCCGTGCATGTGCAGATCTTGCTCCATACTTCCTTATCGGAATAATGGACGGTTTTTATGTACTTCATGCGCGCATCATACTCTTCATAAAAAAAGATATCCGGATACTCGGTATTATAAAATTTTACAAGATAGGTGTCATTGGATATTTTATAAAGGTCAAACTCAGGCCGCTCAGTCAGATCGTATATGATTCTTATAAGGTTTTTCTGAAAAAACACGTGTATTCCCTGAAGTTTTTTCAGAGAACGGTTTATATAAATACAATCATTCTTGGATATAAATGTAAGATCAAGAATTGAACAGGCAAGTTTTGCATTTAGAAAGACAGTTCCGTTTTGTATCATAAAATCAGACTTATTAAAGTATGCAGCAAGGCTGTCCATTAAGGTATAAGAGCAGGTATAAAATGAAACCAGTATTTCCGTATTATTGTTATATATACGGATGATCTGATCTTGAGAAAAATCTGTTTTATAGTCGAATCTTGAACAAAGTGCCTGAATATCAACATAAACACAACTGGACTGTTGGGTATAAAAACAGGGTTCGACTTCCTTCCATTGGAAAAAAACAGCTGTTCCGGAAAAAGCAAAAGTGGCAAAAAAACTAATAAATACTGATGCTGCAAATTTTTTATAGTATCTCAAGATATCAGCCCGCCATATGAAATAATAGAGAAATATTATTATTATATAAATAATTTTATCATATATATGCTTTTTATGACAAAAAAAAATAAAGCACCATGAAATTTTCCTTCATGGTGCTTTATTCGTGTGTTTAATCAGTCGACTTTGAAATTTTCTATTTTA
>DJGH01000007.1:26568-34447 GCA_002431635.1 Petrotoga sp. UBA5851 | reverse complement strand
TAACAAAGAATCAGAAAGCTTACTTAGATTTTCACTCATGTCACTCACGCTATTCGCGCTCTGGACTTGAGAATCTAGCGTTTGATTTATATTTTGGATTTCCTCTGCAATCTTGGTCATTGAAACATTGGCAGTATCCATGGCAGCAGATATTTCCTGTGCTGAAGCACTCACTTCCTGGGAACTTGCCGAAAGATCCTGGAATGAATTTTTAATTTCATTGACGCTCTTGTTTATCCCTACGAAGTTTTCCGCAACGTTTTTAGCTTTTTTATCTACTTCTTTTCCGTTTTCGACAGTCTTTTCAGTGGCATTTTGTGCCTGAAGAACCCCAGATTTTATATCGTTGAGAATGTCAGAAATGTTTGATGTGGTTTTTTTACTCTCTTCAGCCAACTTTCGTATCTCATCGGCCACCACGGCAAATCCTTTTCCTGCTTCACCCGCTCTGGCTGCTTCAATTGCGGCGTTAAGTGCAAGCAGATTAGTCTGTTCGGCAATAGCGTTTATATTCTGGACTATTTCCCCTATCTTTTCAGATTTTTCTGCAAGGCTTCTTACAGTATGAGCAGTTTCTATGCTGCTCTGAACAGAATTATTGGCGAGTTCAACTATTTTCTCTATTCCTACCGTTCCGTCACTTGAACGTACCGAAACATCTTCCGCCTTTGAAAGAAGCTCCTGATGCAGTTTAGTAATATTCATAAGAGCAGCCGTTACTTCCTGTACTGATGAAGTAACCTCCTGTATTGAAGCGGTTGTTCCCTGAACGTTTTTATCAAAAACTTCAACAGCATGATCTGTATTTTCAAGACCTTCTTTTGTCTGTTCTGCTATTGCAGACAGTTCATCAGAGGAAGTATCCACGAGCTTGGTGGTATCTCTGACTCCCAAAAATATTTTTTTCAGAGAATCAGCCATATTCTGAAGCGAAACCGACATGGAAGATATTTCGTTTCTGCCTGGCTGGGCAAACGCTACCGTAAAATCCCCTTTTCCAAAAAGCTCTATATTTTTCTGAAGCTTTTTTATAGGAGAGATTATGGAAATAGTAACAAGTATGCTCAGTACGCCTGATATTGAAATGGCAAAAATAATGATTATAAGAAATATTTCCGCTGTCCTGTCTGCCATTCCTGCACTGCTTTTATAAACATCATCAGCATTAACGGTGTTTTTATCGATAAGCGACTGCAGAAGCTTTTCAATCTGCATTACTTTTGGACCGGCGGTGTTTTGAATATACATAAGGATTTCTTCCTTACCGGAGCTTTCAAGCATGCTGAAAAGTTTTGAAGAAATGTTTTTATAGTCATTCAGGACAACTTTTATGTTTTCAAGCTCCCTGTCGGATATAACGTTTTTAACTGAATTCATATAGCTCTGAAGATAAGCATCCTCCTGGATGAAAAAGTTTGCTGTTTCTGCTTTTATAGTATTAAGTACCTGCTTATCATCTGTCAGGAGCACCAGAAAAGTATCCCTGCTGTGTTCAAGTAGTGAATTCTGTAAAGCCGATATATACTGTATAGACTTAAGATTGTTGTTATAGATCTCATCCATCATTCTGTCGACTTTTTTAGTATTCATGACACCATAGACGGCGATAAATATCAGAAGACCAATAAGTATGGAAATAATTATACTTAATCTTTTGGAAATGCGTATGTTTTTCAGCATAGAATACCCCCTTTGCAATAATGTAAGGAAATTCTATCACCATTAAATAAACAAAAAATTAAAATAGCAAATACGCAACATTACACTATTTAAGCACAAAAACAGATTAATAAAGGTATAATAAAAAATGAATTTTTTGAACTACTTCCAAAAATCAATTTAATGTATAATATTCTTATAAAGAAAAGGTTATCCGAACGGGAGGTTTTATGAAAGAAGAAACGGTGTTTTGTTTTTTGGCAGAGAATAGAGCTTCGGCTTATCAGGGACTTCTGCTTAGCAAGAGTATAAGGGCATTTGGCGGCAGAGTTTCAAATGCAAGAATTTTTGCTCTTGTTCCTTTGAGTGCTGACGGCTTGGATGAAAAGATAAAAAAAGCTTATTTCGAAAGCAAGATTGAAATCATTGTATTTTCAATAAAGTATGAAAACAGCATCTATCCGCTTGGATTAAAGGCGTGCGCCGGAGCATTTGCAGAAGATCTGCTCGAAGCGGTTTCTGATAACGTCATTTTTCTTGACAGCGACAGTCTTTTGATTAACTATGGTGAAGACCTAATTTTGAAAAAAAATAAAGCTGTCGGACTAAGACCCGTTGACAAAAAACTTATTGGTATAGCAGAAAACGAAGACTCTGAGTTTTGGAAAAGATTGTGTGATATACTGGGAGGTCAGGATTTTTTTGAAGTAGAGACCTCAGCAGAAAACGAAAAAATTAAAGCCTACTTCAACTGTGGTTTTATACTTTTCAGTCCGAAAGAAAAACTTCTTTCAAAATGGCTTGATAATTTTATAAAAGCCGGTGAAGATGGACAAATACAAAAAATCTGCAGAGAAACTCCATTATACGGACTGTTTCTCCATCAGGCTGTTTTCACATGTACGGTATTTGAAGCTTTGAATAAAGATAAAATTGAAATACTGTCACCAAAAGTGAACTTCCCTTTGCATTTGTATAAGGAGTACAAGGCAGATAAAAAACCTGGTAATATTTCACAGCTTATAAGTCTGAGATACGATACTTATTTCAATAATAAAAACTGGCGCGATGATTCTTTTATAGCTGGACCATATTGCGATTTCCTTATAAGGGAGACCGATTTTTAGGAAGTGGTGAGAGTTGCCCAAAATTATAGAGTATTTTTTCCGTACTTTCAATGAATCTGAAGAGTTCATCAGGATGAAGCAGCAATATATTTACCTTTTTGCGGGCATACTTTCATTATGGTGTGCTTTTCTCCCTTTTACACAACAGGTTTCCGAGCGTGGAAGCCTGATTATACATTCTGTAGTACTTTGCAGTCTGACGGCGACCGGACTTGTACTTTGCCTTTTTAAAAAACAAGAGGCCGGAGTCGATATAATGTTTGTCACAGCGGGTATATACATTGTTTTTTATACAGGATATTTCAGTGATACCTTCTATCTGGCTGCATTGATGATTCTTTCCCTGAATGCTTTTCTGCTGCATGGCAAAAGGTACCAGTACTTTATTTTTACAATTGCTATACTCGCCGGACTGTATATGAAGTATCTACGGAATATGTCAGATGAAACCATTGTTTTTGCGGTTATGGGACTTGCTTTTCTGCTTATACTATTCATAGTAAAAAAGAATCTTAATAAAATAATTTTAAGCGGCAGCACACTAAAAGAAAAGATCCTTGAAAATCAAAGCATCTCCTCGCAGCTTGAAAAAGCCGAGCAAAATGCACAGAAAATAAGGAGTATGCTTAATATAGGAACGTGGAAGTACGATATGTTTGAAAAAAAATTTGAAGGCTCACCTGAGTTCTATAAAATTCTAGGCATATCTGAAAAACGGCAGAAAATAAGTGCTCATGAGATTTTTCAGAAGGTTATTGATGAAGACAAAAGTCTTTTCAGGTCGGTTATTCTTAAAAATGGAAATGACGATATACATAAAGTTGAAATCAGACTGAGAGATGAGTCTTTCGGCAGCAAAACAGTTAATATGATCATGCAGCGGGAAGTAAACAATATAGGTGTTGCTGTAAGCATTACGGGGATAATTTCGGATAATGCATGTACACGAAAGCCCGAAATAGACTTCAATATGGCACATAAAATATTCGAGGTCTCAAAAGATTCCATAGTAATAAGCAACGGTGATGACCAAGTGATTTATGCCAACAAGGCCTATATGGAAAATACAGGCTATAGCAGAAATGAGATAATCGGGAAAAAAATAAAAGCATTCGAATCGCAAAAAAATAACGTCGAAGTATACAATTTTATTAAACGCTCGGTCACTCAGAATTATTTTTGGGAAGGAGAGATGTGGACAAGGAAAAAGAGCGGTGAAGACTTCATGCAGTTGGTTTCTATAACACTTCTTAATAACGAGACAGATGGAGGTACGTATACTGTTTTTGTTTCAAGAGATCTTACTGAAATAATGGAAAAAAACGAAAGCCTTGAAAAACTTCTTAAATACGACCTTTTGACAGGCCTTCCCAATCAAAATTCCATAAAAGAAAGACTTTGCATTGAGCTGGAAAACATGAAAAAAGAGAGTATGTTTATGGGGTTTATAGTGATTGATGTAAAAAATTTCAAGCGTATAAACGATGTGCTGGGGCATAACGAGGGCGACAGAATATTGGTGCAGATTGCAGAACGAATAGCGAAATTTGTTGTTAATATAGAGTACTCATCACGATTAAGCTCTGATGAGTTCGGAGTTATAATTTCAGGCATACATGACCTTCAGGAGTTTCTTTTCAGATTTGAAACACTCAATCTTGTTCTGAATAAGCCGTACATCCTAAGCGGTAAAGAGCTTGATATATCCTTTAAATACGGACTAAGCATTTTTCCTGACGATTCTGATGATCCTAGGAGCATATTTCAGAATGCCATAACCGCCCTTCATTATGCCAAAAAATCTGAGGAGAGCTTCTATGAGTTTTTCACCAAGGAGATGAGCATACGTTCTACTCAAAATATGCAGCTCGAAGAAGAAATGCGTCAGGCGCTTGTAAACAATGAGTTCAGTTTGGTATACCAACCACAGGTTGATCTTAAAACCAAAGAAATAATTGGATTTGAAGCACTGGTAAGATGGAACAGCAGAAATTTCGGACTCATACCTCCACCGAAGTTTATTCCCCTTGCAGAAGAATCAAAAATAATAATAGACCTTGGGGATTGGATACTTGAACAGGCATGTCTTCAGAATAAAAAATGGCAGGATATCTACGGCAAAAAAGTGGTTATGGCAGTAAACCTTTCGATAATACAGTTTGAAGAAAGAAATTTCGTAGAAAAGATAAAAAAAGTTCTCGAAAAGGTTAGACTCAGGCCGGAATACCTAGAAATAGAGATAACTGAAGGGATTGTTGCAAAGAATATGGAAGAAGTTCTGAAGAAACTTTCCGAACTCAAAAATATAGGAGTCCGCATAGCAATAGATGACTTTGGAACAGGATATTCATCACTGAGCTACATAAAAAAATTTCCAATAGATAAGATAAAAATAGACAGATCCTTTATAAAGGATTACCCGCACTATGATAACGGAAGTATTGCCAAAACAGTCATAGATCTTTCGCACAACCTGGATTTTTCAGTTATAGCAGAGGGTGTCGAAACCGAAGAGCAGATAGAGTTTTTGGAAAAAAACAACTGCGATTCTGTACAGGGCTATTACTTTTTTAAGCCTCTGTCTGAAAGTGATGTGGCTAAACTCTTTGAAAACAAATATTAATCCTTGCTTCTGACAGTTCTTACTATTCTGAAGCCCAGCTCAGAAGAACGGTACTCCTTATCGGTCATAACAACCGACTCAAAGGAGAGTTCCTGTTCCAGAGAAATGTAAGAGCCGCCTTTGACAGGAGCTTCTTTGCCCTTACTTGGAATATCCATGCACCACTCTTTTACATTGCCAAACATATCATAAAGCCCAAGCTCATTTGGTTTTTTTCTTCCTACCGGTTTTGATTTCATGTTCAAAGTATAAAAAATCTTAGGATCATAAACATTTGTGTAAAGCATGTCTCCGGAGTTGCGCCAGAACCATGCAATTTCAAGAAGGTCATTACTTCCTGCAAAAGAAAAATTCTTTGAACTGCTNNCCCATTCTTCATGCGTCGGCAGCCTGTAGCCAAAAACTTTTGAAAGATCGGAGGTAATATTTCCGTTTTCATCAATAAGCTTCCCGCTGCTGTCATATGCCTGCGGGAACTTTTCTTTTCTGCTCAGCCAGTTGCAGTAACCAATAGCATCCATCCATCCTACATTAGATACAGGTCTGGTACCGCGCGATGTATCGTAGTCTACAGCCCTGAAAAGCCTTGAGCTGTCGGTATAGGCATCAAACTCATTATATGTGACTTCACAGGTTTTTATATAGAAATCATAGTTTATAACAGTATTATTTCCGGCAAAAACAAAACTTCCCCTTTCTACAAACCGAAAAGAGCCTAAAGAGTCAGTAACAGTCAAAATAAAAAAAAGAAAAATAAAAAAAACAACGAGTACCACCAAAAAAATAAAACGCTTATCCATAAACGCCTCCACACATCTAACAAACATTTTACCATAACAGATTGCTTTTTTGCAATACGCAGCCAAAAACGAAAAAAATACCATCGTAGCTTGAACTTTTATTGTTATAATATAAGTATACATATATTAAGTTAGCAAGCATATTTAATAAAAATACCAACAGATAAAAAATAAAATTAATAATATTAAAAAATACCTGCCGGATACATCCGGAGAAAGGAAAGAACAATGACAAACAACAAAAAAGAACAGGAACGTGCAGAACTCCACCGGGTTATATGGAACATAGCCAACGACCTTAGAGGCAGCGTCGACGGCTGGGACTTTAAACAATATGTTCTGGGCATGCTTTTTTACCGATATATATCCGAAAATATTACTTCCTATATTAACCGTGGAGAATGGGATTCAGGCAGAAAAGACTTCGATTATGCCAAACTTTCCGACAGTCAGGCTGAAGAACTCCGTGATGACTTAGTAAAAACCAAGGGTTTTTTTATTTTACCGGGAGAACTGTTTGAAAATGTCCGCATAAAATCAAAAAAAGACGAAAACCTCAATGAAACTCTGGAAAAAGTCTTTAGAAAAATTGAAGCCTCTGCGCTTGGAACAGAAAGCGAAGAAAATTTCAAAGGTTTGTTTGATGATATAGATGTAAACAGCAACAAACTTGGAAGCACTGTAATAAAGCGCAATGAGAAACTCGTAAAACTATTAAATGCCGTTGCAGAAATGAAGCTGGGTGATTACCAGGACAACACCATCGATGCCTTTGGTGACGCATACGAATACCTTATGGGCATGTATGCCTCCAACGCAGGCAAAAGCGGAGGAGAGTACTATACCCCGCAGGAAGTCTCAGAACTGCTTGCTCATCTTACTTTAGCAGGGAAGACAGAAGTTAATAAAGTATACGACCCTGCATGCGGTTCAGGCTCACTGCTCCTCAGATTTGCCAAGATTCTTGGAAAAGAAAATGTACGACTTGGTTTCTTCGGACAGGAAATAAACATTACCACCTACAACCTCTGCCGTATAAACATGTTTTTACACGATATAGATTTTGATGAATTTGATATTGGATTAGGTGATACCCTTACAGACCCACTACATTGGAACGATGAACCTTTTGAAGCCATAGTTTCCAATCCCCCGTACTCCATAAAGTGGAAAGGCGAAAGTGATCCTGTTTTGATAAACGATCCCCGTTTTTCACCCGCAGGAGTGCTTGCTCCAAAATCCAAGGCAGACCTTGCCTTTATCATGCACAGCCTTTCATGGCTTGCTACAAACGGAACAGCAGCGATTGTATGCTTTCCCGGAGTAATGTACCGCAGCGGAGCAGAAAAGAAAATAAGACAGTACCTTATTGACAATAACTACATCGACTGCATTATCCAGCTGCCGGATAACCTTTTTTACGGCACAAGCATTTCTACATGCATTATGGTACTCAAAAAATCCAAGTCCGAAAACAGANNTAGACGCATCCAAAGAATGTGTTAAAGTGACAAACAACAACAAACTTACGCAGGAAAACATAGAAAATATTTTGAATGCCTTTACAACAAGAAAAAATATAACCCATTTTTCAATAGTAGTGCCTAACAGCAAGATTGCAGAGCAAGAGTACAATCTTTCGGTATCAACCTATGTGGAGATTGAAGATA
>DJGH01000007.1:16834-26525 GCA_002431635.1 Petrotoga sp. UBA5851 | reverse complement strand
AAGAGAAAAAACTGATATTAAGGTTCTTAATAAAGAGATAAAGGAGATCGTAAAAAGACAGGACGAACTCCGCAAAGCAATAGATGAAATTGTGGCAGAAATCGGGTCGGAATGATGAAAAACGAATTAAAATTTTTAATGTATAACACCCCGGAAAATGATGTTTCCGTAAATGCCATAATCAAAGACGAAACTATTTGGCTTACACAAAAATCCATGGCGGAATTGTTTGGAGTTGAAGTACCTGCCATATCAAAGCATCTTACAAACATTTATGACGAGGGAGAGTTACAATATAATTCAACTGTTTCCAAAATGGAAATAGTTCAAACCGAAGCGAAAAGGCAAGTAAAGAGAAATATTGATTTCTATAATCTCGATGCCATAATTTCAGTCGGCTATCGTGTGAGTTCATATAGAGCTACACAATTTCGTATTTGGGCGACAAGCATATTAAAAGAATATATGATAAAGGGTTTTGTGTTGGATGATGAGCGCTTAAAGCAAGGCATGACAGCTTTTGGCAAAGATTATTTTAGAGAACTGTTAGAGCGTGTTCGCTCGATCAGAGCCAGTGAACGCCGTATATGGCAACAGATAACTGATATATTTGCTGAATGCAGTATTGATTATGATAAGAATTCGCCCACTACGAGAGAGTTTTACGCAATGATACAAAACAAATTTCATTACGCAATTACCGGTCAAACGGCTGCTGAAATAATACATTCAAAGGCAGATTCAAAAAAAGAAAAGATGGGATTGACTACGTGGAAAAATGCTCCTGACGGTAGAATACTAAAATCCGATGTAACTATTGCTAAAAACTATCTTGAAGAAAAACAAATAAAACGCCTGGAAAGAACAGTTACAGGTTATTTCGACTATGTTGAAGACTTAATTGAAGATGAACATATATTTACCATGGATGATTTTGCCCTAAGCATAAACGAATTTTTAGAGTTTAGAAAATTTAAAATCCTCCCTGATAAGGGAAGTGTCTCAAAAAAACAAGCTGAGGACAAAGCTGTGATTGAATATGAAGAGTTTAACAAGAGTCAATTTATAGAATCGGATTTTGATAAAGAAGTAAAAAAGCTGCTTGGCAAAGGCGGTGAAGATAGTGAGCAGGCTTGATAGATTAATAAAAGAACTTTGCCCGGATGGGGTGGAGTATCGTAAAATCAAAGAAATATATACCCGACTCAAAGGTACTCCTATAACAGCAGGAAAAATGAAGGAAATAGAAAATCCAGACGGTGACGTAAGAATCTTTGCAGGCGGAAAGACTGTAATTACTGCATTTGAGGAGGATATTCCACAAGTAAATATTACAAGAGTTCCAGCAGTTTTAGTTCAGTCAAGAGGAGTAATCGATGCTATTTTTTATGAGCAACCATTTACCTTCAAAAATGAAATGTGGGCATATACAAACGAGAATAGAACATCAGTAAAATATTTGTATTATGTCCTAAAAAACAATATTCAGCAGCTTAGAGATGCGGCATCTGGTATGGGCTCTTTACCACAGATATCATTAAAAGTGACTGAGGAGTTTGTTATTCCCCTCCCGCCACTGGCTGTACAGTGTGAAATTGTCCGTATTTTGGACAATTTCACAGAGCTTACAGCAGAGCTTACAGCAGAGCTTACAGCAGAGCTTACAGCGAGAAAAAAACAATATGAGTATTATAAGAGTCACCTGCTTACTTTTGATGATTCAGTTCCAAGGATGTCGTTAGGTGATGTTTGCATAGTCCAGTCTGGAGGTACACCATCAAAAGCGAAACATGAGTATTGGGATAATGGAACAATAAAATGGCTTGGTTCAACTGTATGCCAAAATCAGAAGACAGTTGCTGAAGTAACTAACTATATTAGCAAAGTTGGTTTAAAAAATTCTTCAGCAAAATTAATGAATAAAGAAACTACTTTAATTGCTTTGGTTGGGGCAACAATTGGCAAAGTAGCTTTTTTGCCTTTTGAAGCAACGGTTAACCAAAATATTGCTGGTATATATCCAATTGATACTTCAAAGATAAATCCTTCATACGTATTTTATGCGTGTGGAATGCTATATGCTGACTTTATTGGACTTAGTCAAGGTAAACTAGCAATGGCAAATTTATCTTTTGTAAGAGGATTAAAAATTCCTGTTCCACCAATTCAAGAACAGGAACGCATTGTAGCCATTCTCGATCGCTTCGATACTCTCTGCAACGACATTTCCGCAGGCTTACCCGCCGAGATACAGGCACGGCAAAAGCAATACGAATATTACAGAGATAAGCTGTTAAGCTTTAAGGAGGCGGCAAATGAGCAGTTATAACATAGTTGCAAGTACCGATGAAATAACGGTTGTTGCAGAATATGAGACCGGTTATACTGCCCGCTCTGAAAAGTATCAGAGTGAGTCTGAGCTTGAAAAAGAGTTCATAAATCTTCTTAAGACACAGGGGTATGAGTATATCTCCGTTCGTGATGAGGAGGCTTTAATAGTTAATCTTCGCAGGCAGCTTGAGCTTGTCAATGATTTTTCTTTTTCTGACAGCGAATGGAATAGATTTTTTTCTGAGTCTTTAGCCAACCCGAATGATGGTATTGTGGAAAAGACCAGAAAAATTCAGGATGATTATATACAGACACTGAAACGGGATGATGGGACAACTAAAAATATTTATCTGCTGGACAAGAAGAGTATTCACAATAATCGGCTGCAGGTTATCAACCAGTATGGAGAAACCCGCGGCAGACATGAAGCACGTTATGATGTAACCATTCTGGTTAACGGTCTTCCGTTGGTGCATGCAGAGTTAAAGAGACGGGGAGTTGATATACGTGAAGCTTTTAACCAGATCGACCGTTATCAGCGGGACAGTTTTTGGGCAGCTTCTGGATTGTTTGAGTATGTGCAGGTTTTTGTAATCTCTAACGGTACTCACACAAAGTATTATAGTAATACCACAAGAAGCTCTCATATCAGGGAGAAAAATGGAAATGAACGGCTGAAAGGTAAAAAAACGAGCAACAGTTTTGAGTTTACAAATTTTTGGGCTGATGCAGGCAACAGAGTTATTACGGATCTTGTTGATTTTACTAAAACTTTTTTTGCCAAGCATACTCTTTTGAATATTCTGACTAAGTACTGTGTATTTACCTCCGAGGAGCTGCTGCTTGTTATGCGGCCTTATCAGATTGCTGCCGCTGAACGTATTCTGTCGCGTATAGTGGTATCTTCTAACTATAAGCAGACAGGTACGGTGGATGCAGGAGGGTATATCTGGCATACTACAGGTTCGGGAAAGACATTGACCAGTTTTAAGACCGCTCAGTTGGTTTGTGCATTGCCTTATATAGACAAGGTTTTGTTTGTGGTTGACCGTAAGGATCTTGATTATCAGACTATGAAGGAGTATGACCGTTTTGAAAAGGGTGCTGCCAACGGAAATACTTCGACTATGATTCTTCAGAGGCAGTTGGAAAACAGGGATGAGAAAGGTAATCCTCATGAGTACAAAATCATTGTAACTACAATTCAGAAATTGGATTTATTTATTCGTAAAAACAGGCAGCATGATGTTTTTAAAAAGCATGTAGTTATTATATTTGATGAGTGTCATCGTTCGCAGTTCGGTGATATGCACAAAGCAATCACTAAAAATTTTAAGAATTATCATATCTTTGGGTTCACGGGAACGCCTATTTTTGCTGCGAATGCAAGTTTGGGCAGTAAGCCTGAGTTTCGCACTACAGAACAGGCTTTTGGTGAAAAGCTTCATACCTACACTATCGTGGATGCTATAAACGACTCTAATGTGTTGCCTTTTAGGATAGACTTTGTCAATACGGTAAAAATGCCGGATGATATTATAGATAAGAAAGTTTATAATATAGATCGTGAAAAGGCTTTGGAAGATCCGCACAGGGTCAGTGAGATTGTTTCTTATGTTCTTGAGCATTTTGATCAGAAAACTAAGCGCAGCAGCAGTTATTCTATAACGGCAAAGTGGGATGAGGTTGATAAGAAAAGTCCTGCAAAAGTTGTGGAAAAGCGTGAAGCAAGGCAGGTTAACGGGTTTAACTCTATATTTGCTGCTTCATCTATTCCAATGGCGATAAAGTATTATAATGAGTTTAAAAAGCAGATTGCTGAAAAGAAAAGTAATCTTATCGTTGCTACTATTTTTTGTTTCAGTACAAACGAGGAAGAGTCCAGCGGGTTATTGCCTGAAGAGGATCTTAACACTGATGTTCTTGACAAAAGCTCCAGAGATTTTCTTGAATCGGCTATTATGGATTATAATTCAAAGTTTGGAACGAGTTACGATACTTCTGCAGATAGGTTTCAGAACTACTATAAGGATATTTCGCTTAGGGTAAAGAATCGCGAGATTGATCTGCTGGTTGTTGTTAATATGTTTCTTACAGGTTTTGATGCAACTGTTCTTAATACTTTATGGGTGGATAAAAATCTGAAGCAGCATGGATTGATCCAGGCTTTTTCGAGAACCAACCGTATCTTGAACAGTGTCAAGACGTATGGAAATATCGTCTGTTTTAGGGATTTAAAGGAAAAAACAGATGAGGCCATCGCACTTTTTGGAAATAAAGATGCCAGCGGTATTGTGCTTTTGAAAACGTACGATGAGTATTACAATGGATATGATGAAAAAGGGGAGTATAGACCGGGTTATAAAGAGCTCATAGAGGCTCTTGTTTCAAGGTATGCTCTTGGAAATAGTATTTTAGGGGAAGATGAGGAAACAAATTTTATCCGTTTGTATGGGGTAATTCTGAAGCTTAAAAATATTCTTACTTCATTCGATGATTTTTCAGGGAATGAAATTTTATCTGAAAGGGAGTTTCAGGATTATCAAAGTATTTATCTTGATCTTTATCAGAAGTATAGAAGAGGTGTCAATGCCGATAAGGAAGTAATTAATGACGATATAGTCTTTGAGATAGAATTGATTAAACAGATAGAGGTAAATATTGATTATATTCTTATGCTTGTGGAAAAGTACAAGGAATCAAGCTGTAATAATAAAAGTATTCTTACTGATATAAGTAAGGCTATCGGTTCGAGTATAGAGCTTCGGAGTAAGAAGGAGCTTATTGAGAACTTTATTGAACAGGTCAATGTATCAACAGAAGTGGGCGAGGACTGGCGTAAGTTTTTGGATAAGAGCATTGAAGAGGATATTTTGAAGATAATAGAAGAGGAAAGTTTAAAACCGCAAGAGGCTCGACGGTTTATTGACAATGCCCTTCGTGACGGTGTTTTGAAGACAACTGGTACGTCCATAGATAATATCATGCCTCCTGTTTCACGGTTTGGTTGTGCAAGGAATGCTAAGAAACAGGCTATTATTGAAAAGCTTATAAAGTTTTTTGAAAAGTATTCTGGTTTGGTGTGAAATATTTAAAAAATTAAAACCATAAGTATAAAAAGTTCAAATACACATCTTTCCTAGCTGTGTTGTACTCTCTTAAAGGAGAGAATTATATCCGGGAATATAACTTAACAAACTTTATGTAATGATTTTATTCCTCCTTTTAAGGAGGTGCTGCCCAGAACATAGCAGCAAAGGCGGCGGTGGATGTGCTTTATATCTATGGCATTGAATTTGTAATTCATTGTTTGAGGGGATGTTTATGAAAAAGAAGGTTCTGAAAGTTTTGTCGGGTATTATTTTAATCGTTATTGTAGGGTTAATTGGTTTTGTTGTCTATATAAGTATTCAGATGAATAAACTTCGCGGTATGACATTTGAAGAATCTTTTGCTTATACTCTTAAAGATAATAAGAACGCTGTCGTTACAATCGGAATCTATAAGAACGGCGAAAGCTCGTATGAAGTCTATGGGAAGGACGGTCAAAAACTTGAAAAGGAGCCGCATGTATATGAAATTGGTTCTCTTACCAAAACAATGACTGCGGCTTTGATAGCAAGAGCTATTAATGAAGGGAGAATTTCTCTGAAGGCAAGGATTGATGAATATCTTGATTTGCCTAAGGATAAGATCTATCCTACAATCCATCAGCTATTAACTCATACATCGGGGTATAAAAGCTATTATTATGAACTTCCTATGATGGGTAATTTTTTTATGGGCAGGAACTCTTTCTTTGGTATTAAGGACAGTATGGTTTTATACAAGCTTTCTTCCAAAAAAGTTAGCGGTAAAAAAGAAAGATTTGAATACTCCAACTTTGGTTACACTGTACTTGGTCTTGTGCTTGAAAGTGTTTATTCAAAGGAGTACACAGATCTTCTTAACAATTATCTTAATAAAGATTTAGGGCTTGCCGGAACACAGGTATCTGAAGGTAAAGGTGATTTGAAAAGTTATTGGAACTGGCAGGTTGGAGATGCTTATATTCCTGCGGGTGGAGTAATTTCCAACATAGAGGATATGTTGAGCTACCTGAAGATGCAGATTAATGAAGTAGGCGAGTTTTCTCAGTGCCATAAAGTATTGGAGAAAATTGATACAGTTAACGCTCAGCATCAGAAAATGGGTATTCATACAGATGAAATCGGCATGGCATGGATATTGGATACTTATAACGGTTTTGTCTGGCATAATGGCGGAACCGGTGGTTTCCAGTCATATCTCGCCTTTCATCCCCAGAGTAAAACCGGTATTGTTATTTTATCAAACTTATCGCCAAAGGTACGTATACCTGCGACTGTATATGGAGTTAAATTATTGCAGGAGTTAGTAAGTTCAAAATAAAACAACGGCCGCTTCAGGTTTTTACGCTTGAATGCGGCCGATGTGATTACATCTGCGGGCTGTCGGATTTTACTATCTGTGAACTGCCGTTTCGTATGAACAATGTTCCGTCTGCTGATATATCAACTTTTACAGTATCCCCGGGATTTATGTCTCCGGAGATTATTTTTTCGGAGAGCGGGATTTCTATTTCCTTTTCTATTGCCCTTCTAAGTGGTCTTGCACCGTATAATGGGTCAAATCCGTTTTTGGCTACTTCGAGTTTGGCATCCTCACTCATTTCTATTTTAATATTCTTTTCCTGGAGCAGTTTTTCAAGGTTTCTGATCATGATGTCTACTATCGACTTAACGTTCATAAGAGTAAGCGGCCTGAAGAAAACAATAGAGTCTATCCTGTTAAGAAACTCCGGTTTAAAGTATCTTTTGAGATCCTCTTTGACCTGTTTTTCTATTTCTTCTTCTTTTTTTCCCTGTTCAAGCATGCGCAGAATGTTTTCTGATCCTATATTGCTTGTCATTATGATTATTGTGTTTCTGAAATCTACCACATAACCTTGTGAGTCAGTGAGCCTTCCGTCATCCAGAAGCTGTAGCAGGATATTGAAGATATCCGGATGAGCCTTTTCTATTTCGTCAAAGAGTATTACCGAAAAAGGTTTTTTTCTGACTGCGCCTGTAAGGTATCCTCCTTCTTCATAGCCCACATAGCCCGGAGGCGAGCCTATCAGTCTTGATACGCTGTGTTTTTCCATGTACTCGCTCATATCTATCCTGATAAGGTGATCTTCGGATTCAAAGAGCACTTCTGATATGGTTTTAGCCAGTTCGGTTTTTCCTACTCCTGTAGGGCCGAGAAAAAGGAAAGAGCCGACAGGGCGTTTAGGATCTTTCAATCCTGCACGGGCTTTACGTATAGTCTGTGCAACTGCCTTTATGGCTTCGTCCTGAGAAATTACTCTTTTATGTATCTCTTCTTCCAGATTCATAAGTTTTTTTCTTTCACTTAACAGCATTTTTTTTGCGGGTATGCCTGTCCATTTTTCTATAACTCCAGCAATATCCTCTTCACCTACGACATTTGAATTGGCTGTATTATTTTCTTTTTTGATTTTTTCAAGTTGTGACTGTAGTTCAAAAAGCAGAGCTTTTTTGTAGGCTGCTTCCTGATAGGCAGACTTTATAGTAAGGTCGTTTATCTCATCTTCTGTTCTTTTTATTTTTTCTTCGAGATCAAGAACTTCTGAGGGCTTGTTTTCAAACTCTATGCTTTTTTTTGAGCATGCCTCATCTATAAGGTCAATAGCCTTATCCGGCAGGAATCTGTCTGTTATGTATCTCTGGGATAGTTTTACCGCAGCATTTACAGCGTCGTCGGTTATCACAACATTATGGTGTTTTTCGTAGTTTCCTTTAAGCCCCTTCAGTATTTCTATGCACTGTTCTGAATCTGGTTCCTCTACCTGTATGACCTGAAATCTTCGTGCAAGCGCTTTATCTTTTTCTATGTACTTTCTGTACTCATCAATAGTAGTTGCGCCTATAACCTTTAGTTCGCCTTTTGCAAGTGATGGTTTCAGAATATTTGCAGCATCCATGGAACCGCCTTCAGTGCTTCCGGCACCTATTATGTTGTGCAGTTCGTCAATAAAAAGGATCATGGTATCCTTTGATTTTTTGACTTTGTCTGTAAGTTTTTTAAGCCGTTCTTCAAACTCTCCTCTATACTTAGAACCTGCAATTATGCTTGAAAGATCTATCTGCAGGAGCTGTTTGTTTTTAAGTGCGGCTGGTACTTTTCCCGATACGATGCGCTGGGCAAGTCCTTCAACAATTGCAGTTTTTCCTACTCCAGGGTCGCCGATGAGAACCGGGTTATTTTTGGTTTTACGGCAAAGTATTTCTATAAGCCTTTCTATTTCCTCATTTCTCCCGATTACAGGCATGAGCTTTTTTTCTTTGGCCTGTCTGGTAAGATCTGTGGTGTATTTTTTTATTGGATCGTCTTCGTCGGCAGAATCATCAGAGTCATCAGTTTGACTGATCAGGGAGTATATGCTGTTTTGATCTGTGTAGGAAGAAAGAAGCTTTGATGCTTGTGATGTTCCTTCAAGCAAGATTCCCAAAAGAAGAAAAAGAAGGTTTATCTTTTTTTTCTTAAGTTTTCCCGACTCTGACCGTGATATCTCAAAAACCCTGTTGAGAGCAGGAGAGATATAAAGCTGGTTCTGAGATGAGTAGTAGTTTGACCCTGTTGCTGAATAGATAAGCTCTTCTGCCTTTCGGTTCAGAGTGGTCAGATCGTTATTTTCAAAAAGCTTTTCCACACTTTCATCATCGGTCTGAAGTATGCCGTAAAGAAGATGCTCTGGGTTTATAGTTCCTGAATGTGCGGAAGCTGTTTTTTCCTGTGCAGTTTGAATCGCCTGCAGGGCTTTTTCTGTGAAATCATTTGGATTCAGTCTCATAGTATCACCTCGTTAATCAATTGTAATGTTTGACTGATAAGTATTTTGTAATAAGAAAAGCGCTTTCACGCTTTCCTTATATATTAGACTTGAGATTATCAAAAAAGTTCAAATCAATTTTTATTTCTTTATAAAAATAAGATAGTTTTCTAATTTTTCGGCCTGCTCGGAACTTTCTGCAACCACATTGGTATACTTGTCCAAACCGGGTGCGTATATTTTTACATTAGGATCAATTTTTAAAAGCAGATCAATATCCTGCTGCGTCAAAGACAGTATTTTTTTAGTAAGTGGCACTTCTGTCTTGGATTTTATAAAGTCTGCCATAGTTACTTCTTTATTTTTTTCATAGTACTGCAGGTACTTTAAAATATTCATAAAGTTAGTTGCGTCCATAAAACCTGAAACTGTACCGAAGTATTCTGTCTTGGAAAAAAATGCAAAAGTTGGTGTACCTCTTACTCCGAATGCTCCGAAAAGCTG
>DJGH01000007.1:0-16822 GCA_002431635.1 Petrotoga sp. UBA5851 | reverse complement strand
TTTTCCCATTGTATTTTGCGGTTTTAATGTTTGAGGAGGCTATCTGTGTAAAGATGAAAGAGGTTTTGAGCCATTCAATGATACCTGTGTTTGTAAGGGTTTCATCCTCAAACTTTTTGCAGTAATAACAGTCATCTGAAGTAAACATTACCACAACTTTTTTACCGGTAAGTTCAGATATTTTGAAGGCATTGTCAAAATCTATTACAGAAAAATCTTTGAAGCTGCTTGCTGCCATGGTTAAAACCGCTACGAATAAAATAAGTAAAAAACTTATGCCTTTTTTCATAGTATCACCTCAAGTTATCTGTAGTTTGTTAAAAAGTCCAAGCATCATTACTATTCCCATAGATATCATTATAATCCCGCCTACAACTCTGAGATACTTCTGCCATCTTGGCTGTCCAAAGGAAATTTTGGAGGTTATTTTGCTTATGAGTCCACCAAGGAAAAGAAACGGTAAAGAAATCCCCAGAGAGTATACAAACAAAAGCAAACCTCCGTACCAGGCACTTGATCTTGCAGCAGCAAGAGTCAGAATTGTTCCCAGAACAGGTCCTGAACAAGGTAGCCATACAAATGATATGAGTATGCCCATAAGAAAAGCGGATAAAAAGGAGTTGTTTCTGAATTTGTTAAAGTTGATGGCTTTGCCTTTAAAAAGCTGAACTTCAAAAAGATAAAGAAAGCCCAGAACGGCTATGAATATTCCTCCGGCAATATTTATTATCCATTGATACTGGGATAAAAAGTATCCCAAAAAGCCAGATGCTGTTCCCAGAATGGAAAAAAACAGCGACAGTCCAAGGAAAAATGCTCCTGCCCTTTTGAGAGTGCTTTTAAAATTAGAAATATCCGGCAGAAGTATTCCTAAGAATATAGGAACAAGCGGAAGGGCGCATGGGCTGAAGAATGACAGAAAGCCCCCTCCCAAAGCAGTTAAAACGTCTATAGATTGAGTTACGGACAGTGCCAGTTGGTTTTCCATAGATACCTCCTTTTTACCCCGTACGGGTATTTTAATTATAACATATAAAGTCAGATTTTTTCAACTTTTTTTATTGTGATATAATTGAAATAGTAGAAATTTTGCCTCAATCTTAAAGACTTCGCGTGGGAGGTGCTTTATGTCCGGATTATATATCAGAATGGATCAGGATTTTGTAAATGGTCTGGTCGATAAGGTTATTGAGTCTAATACCAAAATACCTTGGCTTAAGAATCTTAATGTTCAGATTAAAGATGAAGGGATGCATTTTCAGGCGGATATAGAGTTTATGGGAGAGGAAAAAAGGCTTGATTCTCTTATTACAATAAAAAACAAACCCCAGTCCTTGTCACAGGGCAGTCTGGTTCTGGCTTTATCTGGCGAGGAAGGCATAGTAAAGATACTTCAGGGTATGTTCCTGCTGCTTTCAAGGTTTAGTGATGGATTTAACTCCAGGGAAAATAATATAGAGATTAATCTTGAAAAGATAAGTACCGAGCCTTTTATCAGGGAGATTTTTTCATGTATGAAACTTGATAAAATGGATTTCAAAGACGGTGAAGTCTTAATGGAACTGAGTTATAGGGAAAGTGACTGAAATGAAGGGTTCTGCTGTTATACAGATTGATAGTGAGACTGTAAGAGCTGTTTTGGAAAAGGTTGTTGAGGGAAATGCTGGTTCTTTTATCAAAAAAATTTTTGATTCTTCTTCAAAGCTAAGATTTTATGATAATAAGATAGAGCTCTCAGTTCTGTTCTTTAAGTTTTATGCCAGACTTGTACAGTTTCCTTCTACTTTATGCGGAGTGTACGAGTTTGAGCATAATATTCCTGCTGAAAAGCTGAATATTTCCAAGCTGCCTCAAAATATAAAGATAAAGGATAATAAGTTATACTTTTTTGTTTCCCAGAATGTTCTCACGGAAAATCTTATTATAAAGTCTATAAAAATAAGTGATGATAAAATTTATATAGAACTTACTTACTGATGGAGGTACTTTATGGCAATAAAAGTGGATGATTCGCTTATAAAAAAACTTGAAAAGCTTTCAAGAATTGCTCTTTCTAAAGACGAAGAAGAGTCTTTGAAAAATGATTTGAACACTATACTTGAGTATATGAGTATTTTAGATGAGGCCGATGTTTCCGGTGTCAAGGAGATGTACTCTCCTGCAAGTGATGAGTTATCGACCGTTCTGCATGATGACCTTCCCGAGAAGTTTGAAGGATCAAAAAATATCGTTGAACAGTTCCCTAGGAAAAGGGGAGATCTTCTGGTTGTTCCATCAATTCAGAACTGATGAACAGCTTGGGTGTAGCGTATGAGGAATGCGCCGTTAGGTTTTTGAAGCGGAAGGGGTTTAAAATTTTGAAAAGAAACTTCAGTGTAAAGTCCGGCGAGATAGACATTATATGTATGGACGGAAATACTCTTGTTTTTGTAGAGGTAAAGGGAGGAGAAAGCTATTTTTCATCTCCCGCATACAGAGCGGACGCCAGAAAGTTGATGAAAATTTCAAAAGTAGGTCAGATTTTTATTTCTATGAATGAAGAACTGAAGTATGAAGAAGTGAGAATAGATGTTGTTGCTGTCGATAAGGAGATGAATGTGGAGTACTTTCCTTCTCAGAGGTTTTAGTATAATTTTTTATCAGCCGCCGTATGGCGGCTGATATTTTTTCATGAATAAAAAAATGACTATATTCACTTTTTATAAATTTTTTTAAATGATAATATAGAATCAGAAAGGGGGAGGGTACTATGAACTTTAAGGAACTCAAAAAAAAGGCCGCAGGGCACACATACAGTTCGCTTAACTATGTTTCTGCAGAAGATTTAGAAGATGTAATCCAGGATTTCTTTGTGTTGTGTGATAAAGGAGTATTCATTATCTCAGAAGAAAAAAAACAATATCACGTTTTATGGGCATGTGATGATTTTTCTTTTGTAATAGATAATATAAGAAAATTTATAGATGAATACAATGATTTCCGGGAGGAAAAACGTATTTTTATAGAGTTTGTTCAGCCCAAAGATGTTGTCGGGCTTGCAAAGATTGGGTTCAAAATAGTCAGTGAATGGTTGGATTACTGGGTAGAGGATATTAATAAAATAGATATACAAAGGGAACGGTTTTCACAGGTATTCACAATTTCTGAGGATGAATACTATGCAGCATCTGAAATTACTCTTAGGTGTGCGGGTCAATCAAGGGAGTATGAAGGAGAGGATTATACATTCGTAAGGGAGTGGGCCAGAACCAGAAACTCTAAAGTTCTTGTTTATAAACAGGATGAAAATGTCTGCGGAGTATGTTTCATAAGCATATACAGGTCAGCCTCTGCCAAAGCAAATGTTCTTTGGATAAGAGAACTTGCTGTTGATCCCGTGTATCAGAGAAAGGGGATTGCCTCTGTTTTGATTAACAAGGCTCTTGAGTACGGAAAAAATTGCGGGGCTTATAAAAGCTTTCTTGCCGTTGACAGAGAAAATTTCGGAGCGGTAAGAATCTATGAAAAAGCAGGTTTTCATCCCAAAGCCGATCATGGTCAGATTAATATGGCATATGGCTGTTTACAGAGGACGTTGGAGGGAACAGGTGTATAAGTTAACAAATATTTGGATGATTATAATCCTATTTTTCTGTATTTCCTGGGGGTTCATTTTCGGGGGGATCATAGCGCAATCGTTGAATGTAAATGGTCTTCCTATCGTTATGATCTATCTTTCGGGTGTCAGTCATATAATATCTCTTCTGATTTATTTTGTGTTCAACAAAGACAAAAAAAGAATTAAAAATTATTTTAATCGTCTTTTTAGATTAGGGAATTCTTTTTGGCCGGCTTTTTTTGTTTTTTCGATAATTCCCGTTCTTTCTGTTATTTCTATTTTACTTATGTCGTTTTTTAATCCGAATTCAGAGAATGTAAAAATTTCAGAAATATTTCTTGCGGAGCCGGTGCTTTTTGTTTTTTCGGCATTCTTTTTTGGTCCGCTTCCTGAAGAACTTTTGTTTAGAGGGGTTATTTTAGAAGAGCTCAGAAGTATTGTTAAACCTATCTGGGCAAGCATAATCCTTGGATTTTTATGGAGTATATGGCACATTCCGCTGATGTTCATATCTTCTACTTACCAGAACAAAATAGCTTTTTCTTTTTTGAGTGGTTTTAAATATTGTTTTTCTGTATTTCTATATTCGGTAATAACTGACTGGATATATATAAAAAATAATAGAAGTATTCTTATGGCTGTAATCTTTCATTTTATGGTAAATTTTACAGGAGAATTATTTGTTGGAACTCAAGATTATAAAAATTTTCAGATAATTTTCATTTTTTGTCTGGCAGTATACGCACTTTGTAAGATAAATAAACCAAACATATTCTTATACCGGAGTTAAAGAAACCTTTTATCATAAAATACTTATCATGCCGGCCATCCGCCCGGTTTTCCCCTTATCTCTGCGATAGGAAAAGAAAAGCTCTTCTTCTTCAAAGGTGCACAAGTCCGAACAAACAATGTTTTCCTCTAAAATTCCACAATTCAACAGTATTTCTTTGTTAGCCTGTTTCAGATCGACGGTATAAACTTTTCTCTCGTATGTGCAGAAATTTTGGCTGCAAGGAAGTTTTTGTAACTGTTTAAAAACATCTTCTTGTACTTCAAAATGTTTCCGGCACAGACCGGGACCTATTGCGCAGATCATGTCGCAAGGTCTTGATCCGTAAGTTTTTTTCATAAAATCTAAGGTTTTCTCTCCAATTTTGAGAGCAGTCCCTTTCCACCCTGCATGTGAAACAGCTACAACCCTTTGACGAAAATCATATAAAAAAATGGGTATGCAGTCAGCGTATAATGTTGTAAGCCATATACCGCGAAGATCGGTACATATTCCATCAATTGCGCGTGATGATCTTGCGTTTATAAAATCTCCTTGAGCGATGTCGTTCAGTCCTATATGTTTTATATTGCATCCATGAACCTGGTCAGAGAAAACTATTCTTGAACTGTCTATATTAAGGCTTCTGCATAAAGTACTGTAATTTTGTCTTATCTTTTCAATAGGATCACTGGTATTGAGTCCCAGATTAAGAGCATATTCTGATATATCTGATATGCCTTTTTTTTTGGTAGTGAATATAAGCCGTGCGCCGAGTTCTTCTAATTGTGGTATGGTGAGATAAGTAATAGTTCCTTTCTCAGCTTTTTTGAATTGCATATCGTATCTCTCCTTTTTTGGATTATAAAGAATATTATACAATAAAAACCAGAAAGAATTTTGTTTAATAAGAGCAAAGCATTTTTTGATGTATAATTTAAATGAAACATACGGTTAATAAAAGGAGGGATTTATTATGTCATCGGTTAAGATAGGTATTATAGGTGCAGGAAGTGCCGTTTTTTCATTAAAGCTCGTGAGCGATCTTTGTAAAACAAAGGCTCTTTGGGGTTCTACGGTTACGCTCATGGATATAGACCAAAGCAGACTGGAAGGAGCATTTTTTCTTGCGAAGAGATTTGCAAAAGAGGTCGGAGCAGATTTGAACTTTGAGAAAACCCTTGATCTTGATAAGGCCATAATAGGCTCTGACTTTGTTATTAACACGGCAATGGTGGGCGGTCATTCATTCTTGGAAAAAATGCGTGAAATAGGTGAAAGACACGGTTATTATCGTGGAATAGATACACAGGAATTCAACATGGTTTCAGATTATTATACTCTTACAAACAACGGACAGTTTAATTACTTTCTGGAAATAGCCAAAAAGATAGAAAAGTTTTCTCCGGGAGCATGGCTTTTACAGGCCGCAAATCCTGTTTTTGAGGGCACTACCCTTATAAACAGATATACAAAAACCAAAATGGTAGGATTTTGTCATGGTCATTATGCTGTGGATAATTTTATTAAAGAGCTTGGTCTTGACAGCAGCAAAGTAGACTGGCAGGTAGCCGGAGTAAATCATGGAATCTGGCTTAATAAGTTTTTCTATAACGGAAAAGATGCATACCATATGATAAATACTCTTAAGGAGAAAGCATTAAATCACAAGCCTCTTCATCCTTTTGATGACCAGATATCTCCTGCAGCATTTGACGCTTATGAGTTTTACGGCATGATGCCTATAGGAGATACTGTGAGAAACAGCAGTTGGAAGTACCATTATGATCTGGATCATAAAAAGCAATGGTATGGTGAACCATGGGGAGGAGCAGATTCGGAAATAGGCTGGAAGTGGTATCAGAACAAGCTTGCCGAAGTATCCGCAGTGACAATAGAGGTAGCTAAGATACTCGAACAGAATCCTGATCTTCCGTTCTCGAAAATAATAGAGTCGGCTAAAGACAGACTTCCGGCTGATTTTTTTGTTGAAGCGTCAAATATTTTTGATCCGAAAAAACTTAGCGGTGAACAGCATATTCCGTTTATTGATGCTGTTAAAAACGGTAATTCTAGGAGGTTTATAGTAAACATATTAAATAAAGGAACTATCATAAAAGGTATTTCAGAAGATGTTGCCGTTGAGGTTCCTGCACTGGTTGATGCCGGAGGGATAAAACCGGAAAAACTTGAGCCTATGCTTAATGACAGAATTTTAAAATGGTATCTTGCACCAAGGATAATGAGAATGGAATGGGCAATCGATGCTTTTATTAATAAAGATCCGAATATGGTGCTGGAAATACTTATGCGTGACAGAAGAACAAAGTCTTATGAGCAAGCTAAGGCAGTTGTTCAGGAAATATTTAAAAAATAACTTAAAAGCCTTTCAATGGTTATTACATTGGAAGGCTTTTTTTGACTTTAAGAAAGAGCTTGACAAAAAGTGAAAAAAGATATATTATATATATAACGTTCGTTATATAAAGGAGTAAAATAATGAAAGACAAAATAAAATACCATTCTATAAGACTTTTTGATAAAAACGGATTTCACGGTACTTCTATGAGGGATATAGGCAATGCTGCAGGCTGTAAAATGCCTACTTTATATTATTACTATGAAAGCAAAGAGATACTCTTTGATGAAGTTGTAAGATTGGCTTATATAGAGATGGTTGATAATCTCCACAAAAAATTTTCTTCAAAGCTTAAACCGGCAGATTTTTGTATTCAATCACTTTTGCTGAAGAAGAGTCTAACCGAGGATGAGAAAATAATTCACCGGTTGGCAATGAAAACATGGTTGGGATTTGAAGGCTGTGATGATGTACGTTGTAAGCTGCTTGATTGGGAGAGTTTGAGAAATTCTAGGAATATGACTCTCTTGTCACAAGAGGTTTCTTCAGAAGTTTGGGTGAGAATAATAACCAGAACATATACAGATCTTTTGCAGCGCATAATCCTTTTTGAGGAAAATATTCCTGATTCGGAGATAATCCAGGAGATGACATTGCTTTTCGAATGTGCTGCAAAACAAAAAATAAAGCAGGAGGAGTAAAATGGATGCAGAAAAAAAGATTAAGACCCTACAGATGTTCTATGCTGCCGCTTTGGCGGACACGGTTTTCAGATATGGAAAAGAAGGTATCCTTGAAAAAATAACTCAGGAAAAAGCTGCTGAGCAGATGAATACAGCCAAAGTTATGGCTCAGAGGTTTGGGATTGAAAAAGCTGAACAGGCTTTTGAAAAAACTCAGGAATTATATGGCTGTGCAGATTGGAAGATTGAAGGTGTAGAAAATGGATTTTCTGCTCATAACAACAGCTGCATGCTCTGTAATATTTCTAAAAAGATGGGAAAGTACAGTCCGTGTCAAGTATACTGCCTTGGCCCAATTAAGGCTATGATAAGTGCAGTAGATCCTGAAAGCAGCTTTGAAGTATCTGAAACATTATGGGAAAGCAATAGATGTTCTGTGAGTGTGAAGAAAAAGGATACAAAATAAAAACCCTGTTTTTCTACTAAAACGAACCCCTTTCGTCAGATTCTGTCTAACTAAAGGGGTTCACTTCATTTTTCTCAGGGGCTTTTTGTAAGACTAAGAAATATTCTATATTATTATCAAGTCTAATGATTGATTCTCAAATATTATCAAATCTGAGGATTGACTTTCAAAATTTATGATCTTATCTCCGTTTCCATAGATTTTTGATGTATTCCAAATTCTCTGTCCGTTTATCATGAGATTAATACTCGCAGAAGAAAAATTTATGGTGTAATCTTCTACATCTTTTAAATTAAGGTATACAACACTTTCTTCGGTTTTTATATTTATTTCTTCAACAGAAGAACACTCTTGCAGATAAATATCTCCGTCTTGCGTAAGAACCGATATTTTTTCTGCTGTAATACCATACAAATTTATGTTTCCATCGCTGCTATGCAGGAAAATCTCTTTTGGCATACTGTCAAGATTAAGTTCATACTTTCCGAAAAGTGTTGCCAGGTCTATCCTAAACTCTTTTGTAGATTCGGTTATTTTAAAGGTATCTT
This sequence comes from Petrotoga sp. UBA5851, assembly GCA_002431635.1. Lineage (GTDB taxonomy): Bacteria > Thermotogota > Thermotogae > Petrotogales > Petrotogaceae > UBA5851. The sequence continues at coordinate 8,399 of DJGH01000007.1, read as the reverse complement.
CGTAAAACTCAATGTTATGGGATAGAAGCCTTTCATCATGTTCATAAATCAATTGGGAAGTGTCTGCTTTTTTAAGAAAAATCTTTGATGTTTCTGTTTGTAGTATAAGCTTTTCAAAATGAGAAGGAACTTTTTCTGTATGTTTTTCTAAGCTGATAATTCATGATGAAAAAACAACTGACAGTCCAATCAAAATAATAAAGAATACTAAAAGAATCTTTTTTTCAAATTTCATATAATACCCCCTTTTTCTGTTGTGTTACTTTTATTCTATAATATTAAAATTAGTATTCAAACCAATTTAGGATATAAAATGAAAAAGGGGGTATAACCTGTGCATTATAAGGACTGAAAAAGTTTTCCCTGTTTTTTATGAGATACTTTTCCGCGTTCCGGGTTTTACATAAGGGATATTTTGCTTACATAAAGGGCAGTTATCCTTTTCATAAGTTTCTATTTCCATCTTTATTGCCGAATATACTGGAATAGTAAGCGTTTCGCTGCTTCTGTCTACAATGCAGGCAAGTGCAACCACTTCTGCTCCGTAGGAGTTAATCACCTGGGCAACTTCCATGGAAGATTTTCCTGTTGTAATTACATCTTCACAGATTATAACNNACTTTTTGACCCGGAAAGAGTTCAAAGCCTCTCCTGAGAGTCATAACATCGTTTTCTCTTTCAGCATACATGCAGATTTTTCCTGTAAGTCTGGCCAGTTCATATGCGGGCACTATTCCACCGATAGCCGGGCCTACTATGATATCGAATTCAAGATTTTTAAGTTTTTGTGCAACCTGAGTAAGTACTGTTTGAGTTTTTTCTGGATACATCATTAATTTAGCACACTGGACATATTTGTTGCTGTGTTTTCCAGAAGAAAGAAGAAAATGTCCCTGAAGAAGGGCTCCAGTTTCTTTTAAGATTTCGTTGATATCCATTTTTTTCCTCCTATATTATAGATTTCATTTCAGAGATGCTTTTGAAATTATTTTTTATCATAAAAGTTTCTATTCCTTTTACTATATCAAGACAGATGTCTGGCTTTATAAAGTTCATAGTGCCTACTTGGACAGCACATGCTCCTGCCATTATAAACTCTACGGCATCCTGCCAGCAGCTTATGCCTCCCATACCTAAAACCGGGATCTTAACTGCTTTACTTACTTCATATACCATACGCAGGGCAATGGGTTTTATACAAGGTCCTGAAAGTCCTGCGGTTATATTTTTAAATACTGGTTTCTTTTTATATATATCAATTGCCATTGCTTTAAAAGTATTTACAAGAGAGATACCGTCCGCACCGTTTTTTTCGCAGTTGACCGCCATATCTACTATATCCTCAGCATTAGGAGAGAGTTTTACAATCAAAGGTTTTGAAACGGCTTTTCTTACCTGTTCGAGTACTTGTACAGCGCTTTGGGTTTTTATTCCGAAGTTCATTCCGCCTTCTTTGACGTTCGGGCATGATATGTTGAGTTCTATAATATCTATTTTTGAACTGTCAAGGAGTTCTGCCCCCTGGACATACTCTTGTATGCTTGAACCACTGAGATTAGCTATTATAACTGTATTCAAAGAGTTCATAAAAGCAAGATCAGTGTCCAGAAAGCTTTGTATTCCAGGATTTTGTAGTCCAACGCTGTTAATCATTCCGCTGGCTGTTTCACAACAGCGTATGCCTTTATTGCCCTGTCTTGGATTAAAAGTAAGTCCTTTAGTGCAGATACCTCCAAGCTTGGACAGGTCATATGCCTGTGAGAACTCTCTGCCGAATCCGAAGGTTCCTGATGCTGCAATTACTGGATTTTTAAAGTCAATACCACAAATATTAGTTTCAGTCATTTAGAATCAGCTCTTTTCCGTCAAATACAGGGCCGTCTTTGCAGACTCTTTTCATTCCGTGTTCTGTTTCGCAGGTGCATACTAGGCATGCACCCATACCGCACGCCATGTGCTGTTCCATTGAGACCTGGCATAGAATATTTTTCTCTTGGCACATATTTGCAATAATCTTCATCATAGGCACGGGTCCACAAGTCATAACGCTTTCATAAGCAGTGGGGTTGAAAATTTCTGTTATAAGTCCGTGATATCCTGCAACTCCCTCCTGTGAGGATATAAAGACTTTGATCTTTTTGTCAAGAATATCTGTACAGTACGGCATACCTTTGAAGCCGCAGTAAAAATCAACTGAATTTCCGTTTTTAATAAGTTCGTGTGCAAGATATACCATTGGTGCTATACCTATGCCGCCACTTACGACAGCTGTTTTTTTCCCACAGAAGTCAGTATTGAAGGAATTTCCCAAAGGTCCCATTATGTCTATTTTGTCCCCAGGATTCATTAAGGAAAATACCTGTGTCCCTTTTCCTTTGATCTGGTAAAGAAACGAAACTGTTTTTTTGTCTGTATAGTATACACTGAGCGGACGAGAAAGGAATGTAGGACTGTCATTTTTTCTAAGCATGAAAAACTGTCCTGGCTCTGTAATATTTTTAAGTTCAACTTTCATTTCAAAAATATCTTCTGAAATTTTATGGTTTAAAAGTATATTGCTCTCAAGATACTCATAAGGCATCTGCTATTTCGCTCCTCATTTTCAACACTTCTTCCCTTGCTGCCATATCAAAAGAAATATCTGTGAAAGATGGGTTTTTATGCGCAAGTAGTATGGCTCTTGATGAGTTTACAACGCCGCCGTTTTTATTGGTCATGAGGTGTTTTATATCGGCAGCTGTTCCTCCCTGGGCACCGTAACCGGGTATAAGAAAAAATGTATTTTTCATCTGGTTTCTTACGCTTATGGCTTGTTCAAGGTTAGTGCACCCGACAACTGCGCCTATGGAGCTGAAGCTGTATTTTCCGCAAAACTCCATACCAGCCTCTATAATCTTGTTGGCAACTTCTTCATATACCTTTTTTCCGTTTTCGCACGAAAGGAACTGTATATCCTTTGAGCCGGGATTGGAGGTTTTTACCAGAACAAATGCACCCTTTTCTTTTTCTTTTATGTACGGAAGATATGGAGTGAGGCTGTCCATTCCCATATAAGGGCTGAGTGTTATCATATCGGATTCAAAGTCGCCTTCGAAATGTGCTTTTGCATACATCTGGGCTGTAGAAGCTATATCGCCTCTCTTTATATCAGCTATAATGAAGGCTTTAATGCTTTTAAGGTACTTCAAAGTTCTACTGTAGGCTGAAAGACCTTTTATACCAAGTGCTTCGTAAAAAGCAATCTGTACCTTATAGCATGAAACAACATCAAGGGTTGAATCTATTATCTTTTTATTAAAGTAAAATAAAGCATCTTCTATGGAATCAAAGTTACAGGAAAAACTTTTTGGAATATAATCAATGCAAGTGTCAAGCCCTACGCATACGTGCCCTTTTTCGGCTACGAGTTCGTACAGTCTGTCAATTATCATGGTTTTGCATCTCCTTTTCATATACTATTTTTCCTTCTTTAAAAGTCATGCAGACTTCACCGGAAAGTTTCCTGCCTTTGAGCGGAGTGTTTTTTCCTTTTGATAGGAAGGTATCTGGATTGACTGTTAATTCTTTTTTTATGTCTACAAGGACAAGATCCGCATCGTTTCCTATCTTTATTTCTCCTTTGCATAGTCCCATTATTTTGGCAGGTGTTTTTGACATCAGTTCCGAGAGTTTGTTCAGGGTAATATATCCTGTTTCAACCAGAGCGGTATAGCATACTGAAAAAGACGTTTCTATGCCTGAAATTCCAGGAGCTCCTTTCTGTTTATCTTCTTGTGAATGAGGTGCGTGATCGGTTGCAATCGCATCTACAAAACCATATTTCAAGGCATTTATAAGGTCAGTAACATCTTCTTTTTTCCGCAGTGGAGGATTTACTTTGTAGTCTGTATCGTCTGTAAGGAATATGTGATGTGGAGTTACTTCACAGGTAATGTTGTTGTATCCTTTTTGCTTCGTCTGAACAATGGCTTGTATAGCCTGCGAAGTGCTTACATGATCTATATGGAGCCGGCAGCCTGTGACTTTTGCAAGCTCAATATCCCTTATGGTCATTATATTTTCGGATAGTCTGGAATCTTTTTCTGCGATTTCTTTATCTTCAACGTGTGAGTTTACAATAAGTCCCATTTCTTTTGCTATCGTCATGGCTTTATACATGGTCATGTTGCTTGTAATACCTTTTCCGTCATCTGAAATCATTTTTACCAGGTCTGTTTCAATACTGTTCAGATGTGATAAGGTTTTCCCGTCCATACCCTGGGTTATGCTTATACACTGGTGTATATCAATAAGACCTATTTTTTCTGCCTGGGCAGCAACGTATCTGACAGTTTCCATATCCGAGCAGACGGGATTTGTGTTAGCCATGAGGCTGACGTAGGTGTATCCGCCTTTTACCGAAGCCATTGATCCACTTTTTATATCTTCTTTATATGTGTACCCAGGATCTCTGAAGTGAGCGTGCAGGTCTATAAACGACGGCATGAGTATAAGACCCATGCCATCAACAGTTTTGCAGTCTTTGGATATGCTGCTCTGAATATCTTTTATTTTTCCGTTTTGTATAAAAACATCGCCATAGATGTTCTTATCGTGGTCAATAATGGTAACGTTTTTTATCAGAAGCTCCATGTTAATTTTCCTGTACTGAGTATACTTCGTCGCAGTAAATGCATCGATACTCTCCTTTCGATTTGTTTGAAAGATAAAATTCATGATTTACATACTTTTCAACAGAAGTTATGCATCTGGGATTTTTGCATTTTATAATATTTACTACACGTTCAGGCAACTGAAGATTTCTTTTTTCCGTTATTTTTTCATCTTCAATGATGTTGACGGTTATGTTTGGGTCTATGAGTCCAAGAACTGCGTAATCAATATCTATTTCATTTTCTATCTTTATTATATCCTTTTTTCCCATTTTTTTGCTGGGCACATTCATAATAAGTGCAACTTTGTAATCTGCTTTATCAAGGTTGAGGTTATGAAAAATCTTGATTCCTGTGCCGGCTTTTATGTGATCTATCACAATACCTTTCTTTATACTTGTTATAGTAAGCATATCAATCAACCCCCAATAATTTCATTATCAGTGCCATTCTCACGAACATACCATACTTTGCCTGTTTGAAGTAGAACGCTCTGGGATCGTTGTCTATTTCATAAGATATTTCATTTACCCTTGGCAGAGGGTGAAGAACAATCATATCCTGACGGGCATTTTTCATCTTTTCATTATCAAGAATATAGCTGTCTTTTAATCGTATATAATCTTCTTCGTTAAAAAAACGCTCTCTTTGAACTCTTGTCATATAAAGAATATCAAGCTGTGAAATAACATCTTCAAGTTTTTCTACCTGTTTAAACTGTATATTGTTTTTGATGAGAACTTCATTCAGAATATATTCGGGGACTTTTAGCTCTTTAGGTGAGATAAGTACAAAGGAGTTGTTTTTGTAGCGGCCTAGGGCCTTTATGAGGGAATGAATTGTCCGTCCAAACTTAAGGTCGCCACAACAACCTACTGTAAGGTTTTCAAGAGAATTTTTAACTGAACGGATAGTTAGAAGATCGGTAAGAGTTTGTGTTGGGTGCTGATGACCGCCGTCACCGGCATTTATTACTGGAATGGAAGAGTACATTGAAGCAATTCTGGGGGCGCCTTCCTTGGGATTTCTCATTACTGCAATATCAGCATAACAGGCAATAGTTCTTATAGTATCTGCAATACTTTCGCCCTTTGCAACTGAAGAGGAATTCGGTTCAGAAAATCCGATCACCTGTCCGCCAAGTCTCAGCATAGCAGCTTCAAAACTGAATCGGGTTCTGGTGCTTGGTTCATAGAATAAAGTAGCTAAAATCTTTCCCTTGCATTTTTCGGAAAAAGAAACAGGATCGTTGATTATTGAATCAGCAAGATCAAAGATTTCTGACAACTCTTCAATCGAAAAATCCGATGGATCAAGTAAGTGTCTGCCTTTAAGCATCTTATCTCCTCCTAATAAAAAAACCATCATCAACTTATGGAAGTCGATGATGGGCATTATTTTGCCATCAAAACCCACTCCCATAGCATGGAAAATTTAAGGTTTTCCCGTAGAAACTCCCGAACCGTATTATCGGGATTATATGGGTTACTATTAAATTTTTTATTCCGGGTAATTGTATCATAAGAACAGTAAAATATAAATTTCTATATAATTAAATAAGAGTAACCGGATCAAACAAAAGAAACTGCTCCCTAAAAGGGAGCAGAGATTATAAGACAGGGTGTTCTGATTTGATATCGATGTATCTTGAACATGCTGCTAGATGGCCGTTAGGACCGACTTCAACGAGTTCTGGTTCAGGATTGTCTATACAGCTCTGTTTGGCATACGGACAACGGGTGTGGAACCTGCAGCCCTTTGGAATGTTTGCTGCCGATGGGATCTCTCCTTTTATCGGTACTTCCTTGACTATGTTGACTTTGCCGGATATCGGTTCACATACAGCCGCTATCAGTGCTTTGGTGTATGGATGCTGTGGATTGTCTATTACATCATCCGGGTCTCCCATCTCTACTATCCTGCCTAGATACATTACCGCTATCCTGTCTGTAAAGTATCTGGCTGTGGAAAGGTCATGTGTTATGTATAGGTAGGTCAGGTTGAGTTCTCTCTGTACTTCCTTCATCATGTGAAGGATTTCTGCCCTTGTTGAAAGGTCTATCATCGATACAGGTTCATCTGCCACTATCATGCTGGGTGAGAGAATAAGTGTTCTTGCTGTGGCTGCCCTCTGTCTCTGTCCTCCTGAAAGCATGTGGGGGTATCTTCCCATTATTTCTTCGGCAGGTGTGAGTTTTACTTTCATAAGGGCTTGTTTTACTTTTTCCATTCTTTCATCACGGTCTTTTCCCATCTTGTGTATTATGAGGGGTTCTTCAAGAACGTCTTTTATCTTGAATCTGGGGTTCATCGATGCGTATGGATCCTGGAAGATCATCTGAACCGATCTTCGGTACTGTGCCAGTTTTTCTTTTTTTATGTGCGTTACATCTTCTTTGTTGAAGATCATCTGTCCATGGCTTGGTTCAAGCAGTTTCATGATGAGTTTCCCAGTGGTGGTCTTGCCGCACCCGGATTCTCCTATCAGTCCGAAGATCTCTCCGCGGTGTATGGTAAAGGTTACTCCGTCAACTGCTTTTATGTATCTTTGTTTTCCTTTAAAAATTTCAGAAAAGCTTCGTCTTATGGGAAACCATTTCTTTATATCCTTTACTTCTATTATGTTGTCGTTTTTGTTTATTTCAGACATTTTTTGTACACCTCCAGCACGCTACACAGTGGTCTTTTTCTATTTCTATGAGCTGTGGTTCTTTTTCCCTGCATATGTCCATGGCTTCAGAACATCTGAGATGAAACCTGCAGCCTTTTGGAGGGTCAAGAAGATCGGGAGGAGTACCCGGAATAAACGATAGTTCATCTACTTTTTCATGTATTCTCGGAGTTGCTTTGAGCAGTTTCTTGGTATATGGGTGCATTGGTCCCTGTTTACCGTATATCTGCTGGTTGGTTCCTATTTCTGCAACTTTTCCTGCATACATTACCAGTATCCTGTCAGATACCTCCGCTTCCGTTGCAAGATCGTGTGTTATGAAGATGAACGAAAGGTTCAGTTTCTGTTTCAGGTCTTTAAGCAGGTTTATGATCTGAGCCTGTACTATTACGTCAAGAGCCGTTGTAGGTTCGTCACATACTATGACTTTGGGTTCCAGAAACAAAGCCATCGCTATTACTACTCTCTGCTTCATACCTCCCGAAAGTTCATGGGGATATCTGTTTACTATATGTTCCGGAAGTCCTACAAGATTGAGATACTTCACTATAAGTTTCATGGCATCTTCCTTGTTCATCTGTTTGTGTTCGGTTAGGGTTTCCATCATCTGCTTGCCTATTGTGTAAACAGGTGTGAGACAGTTCATGGCTCCCTGGAAGACCATGGCTATTTTTTCCCAGCGTACGTTCTTCCTTACATCTTTTTCTGAAAGTTCCACTATGTTCTGACCGTCTATTATTATCTCTCCGCCGGCTATCTTACCCGGAGGAGTAGGCATCTTCAGAAGAGCCACACCTGTTGTGGTCTTACCGCATCCGCTTTCTCCAACCAAACCGAGAGTTTCTCCTTTACGCAGAAAGAAGCTTATGTCATCCACAGCCTTTACGGTTCCCTTGCTTGTATAGTAATAAACCTTTAGATTGTTAACCTGAAGAATCTTTTCATTGTTTTCATTCATACTATCTACCTCGTTCTCAACTTAGGCTGCAATATCTTGTCCATTGCAAATCCTATGAATGCAAATGTCATTCCCATAAGCGCTATCATGATTCCTGGCGGTACTACCCACCACCACA
>DJGH01000016.1 GCA_002431635.1 Petrotoga sp. UBA5851 | reverse complement strand
GAAAAAAAGTTAAAAAAGTTCATTTTAAGCCTTTGTTTTTAAAAGGAAAAGTAATATAATATTAATGCTGAATAATACTTTTCAAATTAAACATATGGGGGTGGAAAATGGAAAAGATTCCTGTGATAGGGCCGACCTTTGAAGAAATGCTTCATCCGTGGAAGATAGAAGAAACAATAAGGAGAACAGCATGGAGAAAAAGAACGGAAGACCCCTTGCATCCTATAAACCTTTACAACATAACATGGAGAGATATAGATAATCACTTTTATTTTTTTGAGGTTCCGCATGAGCTTACAGGCATAAAAGCTAATATTGTGGTAATGTATGCAAAAGATTTTCCCTCTGCAAGCCATAAAGTAGGAGCAACATATGCAATTCTTGCCGAAAAGACAGTTACCGGTGAAGTTGATCCATCAATTCACACCCTTGTGTGGCCCTCGACTGGGAATTACGGGATCGGTGGCGCATGGGTTGGATCACGCATGAACTATGATTCCATAGTGCTTCTCCCTGAAAAGATGAGCAGGGAAAGGTTTGAAATTATAAGGTCATATGGTGCAAAAGCAGTTGCCACACCAGGCTGCGAGTCTAATGTGAAGGAAATATATGATAAAAGCAAAGAGCTCTACAACTCAGACAGGGAACATGTGAGAGTTCTGAACCAGTTTGAGGAGTTTGGCAACTACCGTTTCCACTGGTATGTAACCGGAAACTCCATGATTGAACTGGTAAGGGAAAATAAGATTGGAAATCAGAAAATTGCCGCTGTAGTTCTTGGAGTAGGATCAGCGGGAACTCTTGCAAGTGCTGATAGGGTAAAGCAGGAATTTGCAGATTGTAAATGCGTTGCGATGGAGCCCGTACAGTGTCCCACCGTATCGCTTAATGGATATGGCGAGCACGATATCCAGGGAATAGGAGACAAGCACGTAACCTGGATACATAATGTAATGAATACTGATGCTGTGGTTTTAGTTGATGATACAGACAGCAAAAAAATACTCAAGGACTTTACAGATGAGTCTGTTTTTCCATATCTTGTGCAGACAGCAGGTGAGTCAAATGCCCGCATGATATCGCATAACTTTGGAATATCAGGCGTTGCAAACCTTATTGCAGCTATAAAGACAGCAAGGTTTTACAACTTAGGAGAAGATGAAAATATCATGATAATAGCAACCGACAGTATAGGCAGGTACCGTTCAGTAATGCAGGAAATGCCGGCTATAACAATTGAAAGTGCAGTAAGAGATATAGAAAGGATACTGCTCAAGCAGGATACCTGCGGAGTATATGAAGGAACAAGGGAGAACCGCATGAGATGGCATAATCTTAAGTACTTTACATGGGTTGAACAGCAGAACAAAACAGTTGCCCAGTTAAATGCCCAGAAAGAGCAAGCTTATTGGCGGGAGCAACAGGAGAAAACTTTTGAAACAGATAAGCAGATAAAAGAGTACAGAAAATCACATGAAAAGGTTCTCAGAAATATAATGGAATATTAAGGAGGAGTAAGATGAATCCTGTGATGCAAAGAGCAAAAGAGTTGGAACCCCTTATAACCAGTTTTATGCAGAGACTGATAAGAGCCAGGAGTTTTTCTTCAGAAGAGAAAGAGGTTACAGATCTGATTTGCGCACAGATGAATCAGAATGGGTTTGATGAAGTTTATAAAGACGGTCTGGGAAATGTGATAGGAAGAATCGGCAACGGGAAGACCAAAATAGCAATAGATGCGCATATTGATACAGTCGAAGAAGGGGATGTGTCTTTATGGACCAAGCCCGTATTCGAAGGCTTTCGTGACGGAGGGTACATCTACGGAAGGGGTGCAAGTGATCAGAAAGGTGGTATATGCAGTGCGGTCTACGCCGCAAAGATAATTAAAGAATTGGATCTCTGCGGTGATTTTACTTTATATGTGACGGCCACTGTTATGGAAGAAGACTGTGACGGGATGTGCTGGAGATACATAATAGAAAAGGACGGCATAAAACCTGATATTGTTTTGATAACAGAACCGACTTCACTTAATATTTACAGAGGACACAGGGGAAGATTGGAGTTCAGAATCAGAACCAGCGGGGTGAGTGCACATGCCAGCGCTCCACAAAGAGGACAAAACGCCATATACAAAATGGCAAAAATTATAAACGAGATTGAGAAGTTAAATGAATGCCTTGAAGAAGATGAGTTCCTTGGCAAAGGAACCATAGTTGTATCACAGATTTTTTTTACCTCACCTTCAGCAAATGCTGTGCCAGACAGCTGTGAAATACAGCTTGACAGAAGGATTATACCTTCAGATTCCAAGGAAAAAATATTTGGACAGATCAGACAGGCCATTGCAAGAGCGGGAGTTGATAGTGCAAAAATAATTGAGCTTACATATGAAAAGCCATCGTACACCTCGCAGGTATACCCGGTGGAAAAATTCTTTCCGAGCTGGGTTATTTCTGAGCAAAGCATGGCGGTAAAGGCCGCAGTTCATACATACACAGAACTTTTTGGTACGCAGCCGGTTATAGACAAATGGACATTCAGTACTAACGGTACAGTTACCGCCGGTGTATACAATATTCCAACCATCGGATTCGGACCTGGAGAAGAGAAGTATGCACATGCTCCTGACGAGAGGGTAGAGATTGATCATCTGGTTAAGGCATGTGCTTTTTACGCATCTTTTCCAATGGCGTGCATGAAATTCATAACCTAGAGGGAGCAGAGGAGGTTGAAATGTCGACTTTTTTCCGTGGCAGGCACTTTATAGATACGCAGGATTATACAAGGGAAGAAATAGATATAATGCTTGAACTTTCCAAAGATCTAAAAAGAAAGTTTGCTTTTTCAGAACTTACTCCTTATCTTTTGTACAAAACTCTGTTTCTCATCTTTTTCGACCAATCAACAAGAACGCGGAACAGTATGGAGGCAGGTATAGCCCAGCTTGGAGGAAACGGAATATACCTTTCACCCGACAAGATGCAGCTCTCTCACGGAGAATCGCCAAAAGATACAGGAATTATCCTATCCCGTTTTGGTGATGCTATCGGAATAAGGCACTGTGCATTCGGGCAGGGTAACAGATATATAAGAAATATAGCCGATCATTCCAAAGCCCCGGTTATGAATCTTCAGGATGATGTATACCATCCTTTTCAGGCTCTTGCAGATCTTATGACCATTCAGGAAAGATTCGGGAATAATCTTAGAGGTCTTAAGGTCGGTATAAGCTGGGCTTATGCAGAATCACACCTTAAGCCTCTTTCTGTTCCACAGTCACAGATACTTCTTTTTACAAGATATGCAATGGACATAACAGTAGCCGCTCCCAAAGGATTTGATCTTATGCCTGATATTGTAGAGCAGGCTAATAAAAATGCTTATGAAAACAATTGTAAGATAACATTTACTGAATCCATGGATGAAGCTTTTGAAGGTGCACATATTGTTTTTCCTAAGAACTGGGGGGGATTTTTTATTTCACAAGATCCCGTAGCTATTAGAAAAGAACAGGAGAAGTATAAGAATTGGATATGTACGCAGGATAAAATGGAACTCATGGACAGATCAGGTGTTTATATGCATGCTCTCCCTGCGGATAGGGGTAACGAGGTAACAGATTCGGTGATAGACGGGCCAAGGTCGATAGTTTACGATGAAGCTGAAAACAGACTTCATACAGCCAAGGCAGTCATGACCCTTCTTATGGGCGGAAGATACTGAAAGGGGATGCATTCATGTATGATCTTGCCATTTTAAACGGAGATGTCTATTTTAGCGGGGAGTTTGTCAACACGAATGTTTATATTAAAAACGGAAGAATTGCCTTCATAGGTGAAGAACTAATGAGAGCTGCAGAGGTTTACGACGCATATAATAAACTTGTTCTTCCGGGCTTTATAGATCCTCATGTTCATTTTTCGCTTAATACAGAAAAGGGAATGAGTGCTGATACATTTTTTTCAGGTTCTATAAGTGCTGCTTTCGGAGGGATAACAACCTTTATAGATTTTCTTGACCCAATAAGACAGGACAGAGAGCTTGATCCGTACTTTGAGAACCGTATGAATCTGGCCAGCGACAGTGTGATAGATTACTCATTTCATTCATGTCTTGGCAATTTCAGAGGCGATATATCCAAAGTGCTAAAAAAAATAAAAAATTATGGTATTCCCTCCGTGAAAGTATTTACAACATACAGCCAAAGTGACAGAATGTGCCAGGATTATGTTATTGATGAAATCATGAGTTTTTCACGCAAGCAAAAGATCCTTCTTATGGTTCATGCAGAAAATGATTCACTTATAAGGAAGGATCAGGATATTGAAGTTAAAGACCTTTACGAGTCTAGAAACTGTCTGTGTGAAACAACTGAGGTTATAAAGCTGGCTCAGATGAACGAGTACCATGACGGAAATCTTTACATCGTACATACCGGATGTGGAGAAATAATACAGATACTTAAAGAAAAGTACTGTAAACTTTTGAGTAAAAGTATAATCCTTGAAAGCGCCCCCCACTACTTCATGTTTGACAGCAATGTATACAGTATGGAAAACGGTTTTCTTTTCACGATGACACCGCCGCTTAAGCCTAAAAAACAACGTTCACTGCTGTGGGAAAACTTTGACGCCATATCTGTAATAGGGACAGATCATTGCCCTTTCAGAGCAGCAGAAAAAAATCAGAAGTATGTTTCTGAAATACCAATGGGTGTAGGCGGAGTAGAGCATTCTTTTGAGGTAATGTACAATATTCTTGGAAAAAAAGTGATTGACAAGTTTACAATCAATCCTGCCAGAATTTTCGGACTTTTTCCACAGAAAGGAACAATTTTTCCGTCTTCGGATGCAGATATCGTAATATTTGACCCTAATAAAGAACATACTATAAAAGAAAACCACAGCGGCTCTGACTACAATATATATAAAGGCATAACTGTAAAAGGGGCAGTTGAGTCTACCATATGCAGAGGAAAGTTTGCGGTGAAAAACGGTATTTTTATGGGCAAAAGAGGAAACGGACATTTTGTGAAAAGGAATGAGCATGAATGAAGGCTATAATAAACGCAAATGTTTACGATTACAGCAGTTACTCTGAAGACAGCTATATAAAATTTGAAGATAAAATAACCGAAGTAGGTTCAATGAAGGGCTTCAACGGTGCCGATGAAATAACGGATGTTGGAGGCGCTCTAGTAATACCTGGTTTGGTGAACTGTCATACTCACCTCTATTCAGCGTTTGCAAGGGGAATGACCATACCCTTTCATCCCGAGAATTTTATGGATATACTACAGCAGCTATGGTGGAGGCTTGACAGTGCCCTTACCGGCGAAGCAATATACGGTTCTGCCTTAAGCTCCGGGATAGAGTACATAAAGAACGGTGTTACGACTATTATCGATCATCATGCCTCCAAAAATTCCCACGGTTCTCTTGCCCTTATCAAAAAAGGTGTATGCGATGATTTAGGTATGAGAGGGGTCTTTTGTTTTGAGACAAGTGACAGGTTCGATGTAGATGAAGCAATTGCAGAAAATTTATCCTTTCTTGGGTATAAAGATGGCAAAAGCGCCGGTATGTTCGGTATGCATGCCAGCATGACGTTGTCCGATGATACCATGAAAAAAATATCATCAGCTGGCGCAAAGTTTCCGGTACATGTCCATGTTGCCGAAAGTATAGATGACCAGAAAGACTGCTATAAGAAATATTCCAAAAGCATAGTGAAAAGGTTCAGTGACTACGGGATTCTCAATGAAAACTCAATTTTAGCGCATTGTCTATATATAAGTCCCATGGAAAGCATGCTTATTGCGAAAAATAATTGTTTTGCAGCGCTTAACCCATCCTCTAATTTGAATAATGCAGTGGGTATAGCAGACTGGAATACTCTTTCAGCTTTAAAATCCAACTGTGTCCTAGGAAATGACGGACTTGGGTTTAATATGGCCAAAGAGTATCAAACCTTTCTTTTTCTGATGAGATACAGAACAGGTAGTCCTGTCGGTTTTGGAAATGATGAATTGAAAAAGATGATAGAAAATTCTTATACTCTGGCTTCAAAACTTCTAGGTATAAAACTCGGAAAGATAAGCTGCGGATATGAAGCTGATATGCTTGTTTTACCGTATTTTCCGTTTACTCCTCTTAACCATGGGAATGTTTTTTCACATATTTCTAACGGAATCTTTGATTCATTTCGCCCTACAGCTGTTGTTGTTGCCGGAGAGTTTCTTATGAAAAACAACAGACTGAGAGCCGACGAGGCTCAAATAAACAGAAACTCTGTAATTATAGCCCAAAAAGTATGGGACTCATTATAGGAGGCACAAATGGATATAAAAACCACATTATGCGGAATTGAACTAAAAAATCCGGTAATGCCGGCTTCGGGACCGCTCAGCGGTGACGATGAAAAACTTCTTTTTCTTGATTCGCAGAAAGTCGGAGCGGTAGTAACCAAGACTATATCCGTCAAAGCAGCTGTTGTGCCAAGACCTTGTATTATAAATGAAAAAGATACTGTTTTTAACTGCGAGCTCTGGTCGGAATACGACTACAAAAAATGGAAGGAAGAGTTTCTGCCTAATATCGGAAACAAATTGAGTGTACCTTTAATAGTCAGTCTGGGCTATTCAGAGGAAGAACTTGAATTTCTGATTCCGCAATTTGAAGAGTATGCAGATATTTTTGAAATTTCCACTCATTACTGCTCAACAGAGATGACGGTTATTGAAAAAACTGTACGGACAATAAGAAAAGCTACAAAAAAACCATTTTTAATGAAAATGAGTCCACATACTCCAGATCCGGTAATGTTTGCAAAGACCGCTAAAAAAAACGGAGCCAACGGCATAGTAATTATGAACTCTCTGGGACCTTCACTAAAAGTAGATCTTAAAAACAGAAAGCTGCTTTTGGGAAATGAAAAAGGTCAGGTCTGGGCATCAGGAAATATTTTAAAATCCCTTTCCCTTGCAATGATAAGAACTGTAAGCCAAAGTGTAGAGGATTTTGATATAGTCGGAACAGGCGGTATAAGCAATGCATCAGATGTTCTTGAATTTATGCTTTGCGGAGCTAAGGCAGTGCAAGTTCTCTCGGGTGCGCTTGTTAACGGAAAAGATATCTTTGGCAAAATCATATCTGCTCTTGAACCGGCACTGACAGAAAATGGTTTTGACAGCATCAGAGATCTTTTGAAGACTTCTGTTGAGCCATTTTCACCGAAATACCTTCCCCAATATCCGCTAGTTGATGTCAAACGCTGTACTCTATGTAGATTGTGCGAAAGAGTCTGTCCTTACTTTGCAATAAAAGTTATGGACAGCGTAAGTATAGACAAAGACAGATGCTTTGGCTGCGGACTCTGTCAGTCAAGATGTCCAGTAAAGGCCATAACGGGAGTGTGGTAAAAATGAAAAAATTCAGATTCCGATGTATGAACTGTTCAAGGCTATATGAAGAAAACGATGTAGAGTACACGTGTCCGCAATGCGGCACAAGGCTTGGAACACTTGAAACATTATATGATTTTGACAATATCTCAATAAAAAAGAGTGATTTTGATAGTTGCTCAGATATATGGCAGTTTGAAGCACTGTTGCCTGTAAGTGCTAAAAGTTTCAGAGTTAATCTGAAGATAGGTACCACACCGCTGTACCGCTTTGAAAATCTTTCAGGTGTGAAAGAAGTACAGATAAAGTACGACGGTACAACTCCTACAGCCTCATTTAAAGACAGAGCCACAGTTATTGCTGTAAACAGAGCGGTAGAAAAAAACTATTCAAGCATCTACTGTGCTTCGACCGGAAATGCAGCAGCATCTCTTGCCGGATTAAGCGCTGCTGCCGGATTAAAAGCGTATATTTTTATTCCAAGCAAAGCTCCGGCCGCAAAAATTGCCCAGCTTATGGTATATAATGCAATGATTCTTGCAATTGATTCTGATTACGATACTGCTTTTGATCTTTCTATGAAGATAGGCGAAGAAAAAAACTGGTACTGCCGGAACTCTGCTGTAAATCCGTACCTTATCGAAGGTAAAAAAACAGCGGCCATGGAGATATGTGTCCAGACAGAGTTTGATCCTCCAGATACAGTGGTTGTACCCGTAGGTGACGGAACAGTAATAAGCTCATTTTATAAAGGTTTCTCTGATTTTTACAACGCTGGGATAATAAAAAAAATTCCACAGCTTATAGGTGTTCAGGCATCTGGAGCTAACAGTCTTGAACTTGCATTCAAAAAAGGTGAACCTTTCTGGCCTGTGGATTTCAGCGGCAAGACCATAGCAGACAGTATAAATGTGGGCAAACCCAGAGATTTTCTGAAAGCCTGCACATATATAAAAAAATCCAAGGGTGATTTAATATCTGTTACAGATGATGAAATACTTTCAGCACAAAAAGAACTTGCTTCAAGTACAGGTATATTTTCGGAACCTGCCGGAGCAGCTTCATATGCGGCTCTTAAAAAACTTGTCCATGAAAACAGAATAGAAAAGAGTTCAAGAGTATGCCTTGCGGTTACCGGAAATGGTCTGAAAGATATATCCGCAGTATCGTCATGCAAAACTGTCGAACATCTGAAGCCTGATGTTCAGGATATTAAAGAGTATTTAGACTTTAAGGAAACCTATGGGGATGAGAGCTATGATGAGAATTAAAGAGTATCTAAAGCCTGAAAATCTGGATAAAGCGTATTCTGCTCTTAAAGCATCTCCGCACAATGAAATAATCGCAGGAGGTCTTTTTATAAGACTAACATCAAAAGAAATAAATACTGCCATAGATCTTTCAGAATGTGGATTAAGATTTATTAACGAGCATAAAGACAGAGTTGAAGTTGGTGCCATGACAACATACCTGGATATAATACAGTCGGATTGCTTTGACACTCCTGTATTAAAAACTGTAAAGGATGCTCTGAGTGAAATTATAGGTATAGCATTTCAAAATATGGCTTGTGTTGGAGGAACTATCTATCCGGCATATCCTTTTTCTGATCTTATAACGGTTCTTATGCCATTAAACTGCTGGGTAAAGCTTTATAAAAAAGATCCCGTAAGACTTTCTGATTTCATTGAAAAAAAGCAGGAAGGCCGGGAAATACTTGAAAAAATAATAATATTAAAAGGCTCAGGAAAAAACGCTTTCAGGTCATTCAGAAAAACCAGCCAGGACTTTTCAGTGCTTAATCTCAGCGTAGCGGCTGAACATGGGGATTGCAGGATAGCCGTAGGAGCCAGACCTTCGGTTGCACAGTATGCCAAGAGTGCCATGCAGTTTATTTCAGGTGGAAAAGTAAATGAAAGCATAATTGAAAAAACAGCGGAGATCGCATGCCAGGAGATTTCGTTTTTTTCTGATATAAAAGCCAGTCAGGAATACAGAAAACATATATGCAATGTCCTTCTTAAAGATGCTCTCAGGGAGGTTTTTGTATGATAATAAAAATAAATTTGAACGGTACCTTAAAAGAACTGCTAATAAGTCCGGACGATACTCTTTTGGATGTTCTTAGAAAAACCGGCTGTCTGAGTGTGAAAAAAGGTTGTGAAACTTCAAGCTGCGGTGTATGCACAGTTCTGCTTGACGCAAGCCCCATACTTTCATGTTCATATTTAGCTGCCAAAGCTGACGGACACAGTATTATAACGGTAGAAGGCATTGCTGAGCAAGCCAGAGAAATAGGAGAGTTTATTGCGGCGCAAGGAGCCGACCAGTGCGGGTTTTGTCTCCCATCTTTGATAATAAGCACATACTACCTGAAAAATACAGTAGGCAATCCAACGCTTAAGGATATAAAACGGGTACTCCAGGCTAACCTGTGCAGGTGCTCTGGGTATGAAAGCCAAGAGGCAGCAGTTGCCAGATATCTGGGGGTGAAAATATGAAGCAGGTCAGGCTTTCTGTTCCGAAAATTGATTCATCCGGACTAGCCTTGGGAAAAGCAGCCTATGTTGATGATCTTGCTCCTGCATACAGCATTGTGGTAAAGATGCTTAGAAGTCCTTACAGTTATGCCAAAGTGCAAAAAATAGATACTTCGGCGGCTGAGAACGTCGAAGGAGTTGTCTGTATTTTGACAAAAAAAGATTTTCCCAGAAGGATATTCACAAGAGCAGGACAGGGAGAGCCTGAACCATCCCCATATGATAAGTTTGCCCTTGATGATTATGTCCGTTATATAGGCGATGAAGTCGCAGTTGTGGCAGCACGTGATGAAAAAAGTGCGGAAAGGGCTTTAAAACTAATAAATATAGAATATGAGAAGTATGAAAGTATAAATGATTTTGAAAAAGCATATGAAAACAAAGTTGTCATTCATCCTGAAGAAGAAGCACATCCGACTTTTGATATCGGCTACAACGCTAAAAAAAATCTTGCGGCTTCTTACAGCATGAGTACGAATGATGTTGAAAAAGAGCTCTCTCGTTCTGAGGTAATAGTACGCTCGACATATTACACGCAGGCACAGGCGCATGTTATGATGGAACCGCATGCATGTGCAACGTACTTTGACTATCAGGGAAGGCTTACTGTTCTGAGCACTACTCAGACTCCCTTTCATGTGCGGAGAATACTCAGCAGAGTTCTTGAATATCCCATGCACAAGATAAGAGTCATAAAACCACGTATAGGCGGAGGATTTGGAGGCAAGCAGGCAATACACGGAGAGGTTTATTGTGCGGCAGTAACCATAAAAACAGGATTACCTGCCAAGATGGTATATACCCGCCGGGAAGTTTTTCATGCCACATATACAAGGCATCCTATGAGAATAGATGTGACAATAGGTGCCGGAAAAAACGGTATGATAAATGCGATTGATTTCAAAATCCTTTCAGATACAGGAGCGTATGGCGAACACGCACTTACTGTGCTCATGGTAGCCGGTTCCAAAGTTTTGCCCCTTTATAACAAAGTCAATGCAGTACGATTTGACGGAAAGGTTGTTTATACCAACAATACACCGGCCGGTGCTTACAGAGGATACGGGGCAGTTCAGGGAAATTTTGCCCTCGAATCGGCAATTGACGAGCTTGCTCAAAAACTGGGTATGAATCCCATAGAAATAAGAAAAATAAATATGATAAAACAGGGTGAAACTTCCCCTATATTCAGAATTATGGGAGAAGGCAGGGAAGGAACGGACACTATTATAAATTCATGCAAGCTGGATTACTGTGTAAGCCGTGGTATGGAGCTGATAGGATGGAAAGAAAAGTATCCATGCAGAAAGATATCTACCAACAAAGTCCGAAGTGTCGGAATGGCTATAGCCATGCAAGGCTCGGCAATAGCAAACTACGATATGGCAAGCGCAGCCATAAAGCTTAATGATGATGGCTTTTTTAACTTAACTATCGGAGCAACCGATCTTGGTACGGGAAGTGATACCATCCTGGCTCAGATAGCGGCGGATGTGTTGGAAGTACCGATGGAAAAAATTATAGTGTACTCTTCAGATACCGATCTTACCCCTTTTGATAAAGGAGCATATGCTTCAAGCACCACGTATGCTTCCGGTAATGCTGTGAAAAAGGCAGCAGAAAAAATAAAGGAAAGTATTATGGAAAAGGCGGCTGAATATTTCAAGTGCAGCATGTCTCAGATCAGATATAGTGAAGGTGTCATTTATGGTCCCGATAATACGCAGATATCTCTGAAGGAACTTTCAACAGTAATATATTACAGCGGCAGCCAGGAACAGATATACTCCTGTGCAAGCTATGTCCCGGCCGTTTCTCCTCCGCCGTATATGGCAGGGTTTGTCGAGATAGAAACAGACATGCTTACCGGAAAAGTTGAAGTTATAGAATATGTGGCGGTTGTTGACTGTGGTACGCCTATAAATCCAAACCTTGCAAAGGTACAGGTGGAAGGAGCTATTGTGCAGGGAATAGGGATGGCACTGTATGAGGAAGTTATAAAAAGCCGTTCCGGTAAACTCCTTTCTGACAATATGATGACTTATCACATTCCATCACGCAAAGATATCGGAAAAATAACAGTGGAGTTTGCAGAAAGTTATGAACCTTCAGGCCCTTTCGGTGCAAAATCCGTAGGAGAGATAGGAATAGATACACCACCGGCTGCAATAGCCAACGCTATATTTAATGGAACAGGAAAGCGGATAAGGAAACTTCCTGTAACACCTGAGAATATTGTATTTTTTAAAGAAAAAAACGAGTACTGATTACTAATCTATTTTTGAATCATGCACATAAGCCTATTAACTCTTGTGGTACAATCTTTTTTCCTGGAGTCTGAGCTTCTCCACGAATCAGATATCGGGAAGTTGATATTATCTTTTGCCTTTGCTCCTAAATCCCAGAAACCATCTTCTTGGACATTATGCTTAAGCCAGTCGGACACAAAAGCAAGGCAGCTAGAAGAATAACGGTATTCTGCGATGAGCTCAACTGCATCCAGATATCTTACAGTCTGTAAAGACTTAAACTCGGCCGGAAGAAGGCTGAGTTTTTTATTGTATATATAATATATTCCGTCATCCTTATTTAGAATGTACTTTAACATCAGATGCTCTGTCTGACGAGTAAGGATGTCTTTCAGCAGAACAACCTGGTAGAAACTTACAAAATCAAAGTTTCTTTCATTATGAGGCTTAACGCCAAACCTTTTTTCAAACTCCGAAAGATACAGACCAATATTAAAAACTTTCTGTTCAAAAGCTTTTTCAACAACAGTTCCAAGCTTTAAGGCAATTTCTTCTGATTGTGGAGTCTGTGCATCAAATAACTTTAGCCATGCTGAAAAGATAAAAGAAAAGAAAACATCCCAATCTCTGAATTTTTCTCTTCTGTCAGGAATAAAAACCGATCCTTCGAGGCATTTTTGTATGTAGGACAAGGCTTTTGAAATAACCTTATCTTCTTTGGTAAAGCCAAGTTTTCTTAGCCGTCTCAGAGCTTGTTCGGTTGTTATTCTTTTTGAACCTGAAATACTGCACATCGAATGAAAAAATCCCCAACTGCCGTCTGAATTCTGAGCAGATAAAATTTTCCCCGCCCATACAGAATCATTCATCTTAACCTCCCTATCTCAAAAATTATCATAAAAAGATTTTATATGTTAAAAAATTATATCAGATATACAAAAAAACACGAAGCGGTTAAGCTTCGTGTTTTTGACCGGTCTATAAAGTTGTTTTCAGTTCATTGAGGTTCTTTTCTACAATTTCCTTTGTATCTCTTGCTATCATGAGCTCTTCATTTGTAGGAATGACAAGAACCTTTACCCTGGAATCTGCTGTAGATATTTCATTATCATCACCGCGCATATTGTTTTTCTGTTCGTCCAGAGTTATTCCGAGGTATCCGAGATATCTATTTACTATATTTTTTCTCAACAGCGGCGAGTTTTCGCCAACGCCTGCCGTAAAGACTATAACGTCTACGCCGTTCATGGCAGCGGTGTATGCGCCGATATACTTAGCAATTCTGTACTCATATATATCGTGTGCAAGAGTGCATATTGCATCACCGTTCAAAGCTCCGTTTTCAATATCCCTCATATCGCTGAGCCCGTTTGTAAGGCCAGCCATTCCTGATTTTTTATTTAGAACATCGCTTACCTGCTTGGAAGAAAGACCTTCTTCCTGCTGAAGAAAAGTAACTATGCTCGGATCAATATCTCCGCATCTGGTTCCCATTACAAGCCCTTCCAGAGGAGTAAAACCCATCGAAGTGTCTACTGATCTTCCATTGCATACTGCCGCAACAGATCCGCCGTTTCCTACATGCACGGTAATTATCTTGAGTGTCCTAACGTCTTTTCCCAGAAATTTCGCAGCTCTTTGCGATACATATCTGTGACTTGTGCCGTGAAAACCGTACCTGCGAACCTTATACTTGTCATAGTACTCTTTCGGAATGGCATACATAAACGATTTTTCAGGCATGGTCTGATGGAAGGCAGTGTCAAAAACACCGATCTGCGGAACATTTGGCAAAATTCTCATAGCGGCTTTTATTCCGGTTATATTTGCAGGGTTATGGAGCGGAGCGAGAAAGGAAAGCATTTCCATTGTGTTTAACATCTCAGAGTTGATTCTTACCGAGGATGCAAACTTTTCTCCACCGTGTACAACTCTGTGACCAATTGCATCTATTTCATCCAGAGAGTTCAGAACGCCGAGATCCTTTGAGACAAGGATATCAAGAACTAATTTCAGACCTTTTTCATGATCCTTGATATCATCATTCAAGGTAGTTTTCTTACCGTTTACACTATGGACTATTCTTGAACCGTCAATGCCTATTCGTTCAACGAGACCTTTCGCAATGACACTTTCGGTATCCATGTCCAGAAGCTGATATTTTATGGATGAACTTCCGCAGTTAATAACGAGTATCTTCATCTTTTATCCTCCTTGGAATTAATTTCTTCATATACATCATATATATTATAGACTAAATAAATAATAAATCAATTAAGGCTGTGAGTTTTTCCGTGTAAATAATAGCAGAAAAAGTGAATGACCTCTCATTTTCTTTCAAAAACATATAAAGCTAAACAACCACACATTAATAAATGATATAATTAAGAAAAGGCAAAAAGTATAAGATCTGGGGGTGTAAGGTGCTAGTTTCTCTTTCTCTGAAAAATTTTGGACTGTTTAAGGATGAAAATATAGAGTTTTCGGATGGGCTTAATATAATAAGCGGGGAGTCAGGAGCTGGCAAATCAATGTTTATAAGCGCCATAAACTCGCTTATAACAGGACAGTTCCCATCCGAACTCAAGAACCAGGACGGCATGATATCTGCATTTTTCAATCTGAACGATACAGTTAAAAAGATTATTACCCAGACAACGGGAATTGAATCAAATGAAGCAGTTGTCTCTGCGAACTTCTCATCTAAAAAGACACTTTACAGGATAAACGGAATGATAGTAACCAAAAATATAATAGAAGAAATAGGCAAATACCTCATTGAAATTCATTCTCAGGAATCAAGTGCCATATTACGTGATCCTCTATATCAGAACAAGCTTATGTACGATATTATAATTAATAAGTATAGCGAAGCTTTTGCTGAATATAACAGCCTTTACAGCGAATACAGCATACTTAGGGAAAAATCGGCTGCCATACCTTCGGATCCGTCTGAAGTACTTAGAAAGATAGACATGCTCAACTTTCAAATAAATGAAATAAAAAAGACCGATCCCCAGCCTAATGAAGATACAGAGCTTTCGGAAAGATTCAGAGCTTTGAACAACATACAGGAAATAAAGAAAAACCTATATGAGAACATGCAGCTGCTGAAAGATTCAGAAGAGTTCAACACTGATAATTCTATAGGTACGGTCGCATACAATCTTTCCAAAATCAGGGAGTACGGGTTTAAAGATGCTGAGCAGCTTGCCATAAGTATTCAGCAGCAGCTCCTTGAGCTATATGATGCCATAGAAAAAAAGCTTTTAGACCTGCAGACAGATCCTCAGGAGCTGAACAATGTAAGTGAGAGACTTAATGCGGTTCTTATGCTCAAAAGAAAGTATGGCCCGTCTTTGGATGACGTTATTACAAACTGCAAAAAATTTGAAGAAGAACTTAATAGATTATATGAACTTGAAAGCATAATGAACGAACTTACACCAAGGATGGAAAAAATAAAAAAACATCTTTTTGAAGTAAGCGAACGTATAATCAACGAATCAATGCCTTATCTGAAACAGATAAAGCAGGGGATCGAAAAGAACCTTGCAGATCTTAACATGCAGAATGCAGAGATAGATTTTTACTTTGAAAAACTTAAAGAACCGGGACAAATATCGGCACACAGAATACGGATACTAATGAAAACAAATCCACAGTCGGACTTCCTACCTCTTGACAAGATAGCCTCAGGCGGAGAAATGTCCAGAATATTTTTGGCCATAGAAACAGTTTTCGGAACTGATCATTCTGTTGATTCAATGCTTTACGATGAGGTCGATGCAGGTGTAGGTCCAAGGATGGCAATGACCGTAGGAGAGAAACTAAAAGAACTCTCAAAAGATAAACAGCTTATAGTCATAACCCATATGCCGCAGGTGGCCAATCTGGCGGAAAAACATCTGAAAATCACCAAAGTACAGAATACAGATCTAGTCTATTCAACTGTGACCGAGCTGACAGGAGAACAACGCGAAAAAGAAATAAAAGATATGTACGGTGAGATTATTGTATAAGCTCAGTTCCTGAAAAACTGGCTCAGATCAAATACTAATAAAACAAAAAGGAGCAAAAATGGAGATTGCAATATTTTTAGTCATTTTATTATTTGTTATTGTAAGCGGATTAAGCAAGATATTCTCAACAGAAAAAACAACTATTTCAGAAGAACCAAAAGCATCACAAGCCAAAGAAGATCCGTCTGAAGAAAAAGAAACAGTTTCATTGAATAATGAGATTCCGACTTTGGAAAATATAGATACAGATTTTGAAAGTATTGCTATAGAAGAAATCAAAGAAGAACAACAGAGCACTTTTGACATTGAAAATGAAAAAACAAACTTTATACAGGCGAGAGTTGAAAAGTTACCCGGAATGGTTGCTGTAGAAAAGAATAGTTTCCAGATGGGAGATACTTTAGGGGATGGCAGGGATAACGAAAAACCATCTCATACAGTAACGATTACTTATGATTACTATATAGCAAGTTATGAAGTAAGCTTTGAAGAGTATGGCAGGTATGCTGAGGATGTTTTAAAAACTAAACATAAGGGATTTAGAGAAAATTCAGTTGTAAATGTAAGCTGGTATGAAGCTATAGATTACTGCAACTGGCTTTCAAAAAGAGAAAAACTCTCAAAAGCATACAGTGCTTCCGGAAACTTTCTTGACAAAAACGGGAGAAAAACAACTGATCCAAGTGAAGTTGAAGGATATAGATTACCTACAGAAGCAGAGTGGGAGAGTGCGAAAAGTATAATAAGTAAAAATACTGATATATGGGAGTGGTGCAGCGACTGGTATAGCGAAAGCTACTATGAGAAATCTCCGCAGATCAATCCTTATAACTCAAGCCAAGAAGCCTTTAGAGTTAAACGTGGAGGTAGTTTGGCCAATAATACGAATATAAGAGTATCTTGCCGCAGCTATGACTATCCTAAACACAGACGAGAAGATGTAGGATTTCGTATTGCCAGGACAAAAACTTAAAACTCTCTCCTTGATGGGAGATTAAATCCCTCCCGGCTTACGCCG
>DJGH01000037.1:2199-15816 GCA_002431635.1 Petrotoga sp. UBA5851 | reverse complement strand
TACCACTAAACTGAGTGTTTCGGATAACAGAACGCTCAAGAGCATAAAACCAGTAGAAAATATAACTGTAAGTGCAAATACGTATAACACCTATCAGATAAAAGAAGTGTTGGGTCTCACAACCCAGATAACGGATTCAGTTGATGCTACCCATACTGTAAATCTCACATGGGACGTTTCGGCTTATGATTGGACAAAAACCGGTGAGTACACTGTGAGTGCAACTTTTTCTCTTCCTTCAAATGTAAAGAACACTGTTCCTCCAATGGAACTGAAGGTTTCAGCCAAGATAACGGTTATCAGTCAGATTGGGTCTGGAACTTCAGGTGATCCTTATATCATAGAAAACCTCACGCAGTTTTTGAATGTTAAAAATGGATTGGACAAGCATTATAAATTAAAAGAAAATATTGAAATTTATGCAGCGGTAGGTACAGATTACTGGACTCCTCTTGGTGATGAGACTGTTATGTTTACAGGTTCTTTTGACGGCAACGGATCTGTCATCGTGGCCGAAAGGATAGGCTATGATTTTTCTGTTCTAGATGTGAGGAATAACGTTGGTATTTTTGGCGTAATTGGTGCAACAGGAGTTGTAAAGAATCTTAAGGTCAAGTATGAGATGTCCAATGGAAATGAAAATATAGGAGTTATTGCCGGACAGAACAAAGGAAAAATAGAAAACTGTACTGTTGAAAAGTATAGATTCGATTATACCATTGGATCAAAAAATGTCGGAGGACTGGCAGGTAAAAGTGAAGGGGCAATAATAAACTGTAAATCTATTCAACCAAAGTTCTCGAATTGGTCTGGCGAAAATGTAGGAGGATTGGTGGGTTATAATACCGGTTCCATAACAGACAGTACTGTATCTGGCGAAGCTCATATAGTGGGAAGTGCTTCTGTTGGAGGTTTTATTGGTTTAAACAGTGGAACTGTAACTGATTGTATATCAGAAATGAAAAGTAATAATGGATCTGATTTTTCTGCTTTAGGAGGCTTTGTAGGTAAAAATGAAAGTACAGGTTCTATAAGTTATTGCTATGTAAAAGGGAGCATGACGGGACATGCATCATCGTATCCTTCAGGATTTGCTGCCCAAAATACTGGCACTGTGGAGTACTGTTACTCCAACCTTACAGTTTCTGATGGAAAGATGTATGGTTTTGCCGCTCCTTCTACTGCAGGTATAACTAAGAGCTATTGGATAATAAATTCTTCCGATCAACTTGGCGGAACAGGCGGCAGTATAACTTCTGCAAATGCAAAAGAACAAGCTAGTTATAATACTTGGTACTTTGGTGAACGATGGTTTATTGATGAAAGTTACCCATTTCTTCTTCGTGAGCTTAAAGTTAAGTACGACGAAGGGGACGGGACACCATCTAATCCATATGTAATAAAAAATGCGGAGCAGTTGGGCGGAATAAGATATAGACTTGATAAGAACTATATTTTAGGTAATAATTTAATTCTCAGCGGTAATTGGAGGCCGATAGGTATCTCCGGTTATGACAGTATAAGAGTATTTACAGGAACCCTTGATGGAAACAATAAAACCATAGATGGTCTTTCAACTAACTATAGCAACGGAGGGCTTTTTGCCAAACTTTCCAAAGCGGCGGTAAAAAATCTGAAGTTCACAAATGTAAATATTAAGGCTGGCGCAACAGTTGGAACAGTTGCAGGTGAGGCTGGAGCACAGTATGATAATACAAACATAGTCAATATTGAAAATATTGAGATATCAGGTAAAGTAGAAGGCACGACGATGGTTGGAGGCGTAGTAGGTGTAATGTTCCGCGGTACGCTTAAAGACATAACCGTAAATGCTGATGTAAAAGGTACCGGATCGACAGTTGGCGGAATATGTGCGTCAACGACGCATGTCAGTCTGAATAATCTTATATATGAAGGAAATGTATCCGGCAGTGAGGTATGTGGAGGAATAGTCGGAAAGATTGAAGGAAAAGCAACTCTTATTAACAATCTTGAGAGTTCTGGAACAGTACAGGGTCAAAGAAGTGTTGGAGGAATAGCCGGTTGTGTTCATTCGGCAGAGTTTGACAGTATATCTTCCGAGTCAGGTATATCAACAACAGGACTAACTACGCTTGTAGAAAAGAAAGGCATAGGAGGCCTTTTTGGCGAGGCTAAGTTTGGAGTAAAAATAAGTAATTCTTACTATAACGGCAGCATAAACGGATATGGCGATACAGGAGGTCTTATCGGATATGCATATGATATAACGCTTACCGGCTGTCATTCAGACGGAGCAATTTCAGGATTGAATGATGATGGGTTTAAAGGCGGTCTCATTGGCAGAGGTTACGCAAGCATAGACAGATGTTATTCAACAATGGGTATAAGCAATTCCAAGTATTCGGGAGGTCTTGTAGGGGTTTTCAGAGAAAACTTGGAAACAAAGGCCATTAAAAATTCGTATGCCACAGGTACAGCTAAGGCCGGTCTGGTATATTCTGCTGCCGGTAGGCTTAGATTTGAAAACTGCTACTCAACTGTAAGTTGTTTGAGTGATGCAGGACTTATAAAAACCATACCAACATCAAGCAGTGGTTCTGCATTAAATACTTACTGGGATACAGAAGTTTCCGGAGCATCAACCAGTGCACAGTATAATTCAGCAGTAGTAGGTACTCCCAAAACAACGGCCGAGATGAAAAACCAGGTAACCTATGTGGACTGGGACTTTACAAGTATCTGGACGATAGATCCTGCCAAAAACAACGGATATCCTATATTAAGATAATTACTTAGAAGTTTAAGCCTCCCGAAAGGGAGGTTTTTTCAGATAGTATATATTAATATAAAAATAAAAAGTATTTAGTTTCAAAAAATACGATAGTATGATATATTTTTATATGTATAAAAAGTTTGAACAGGAGGTAGTAATGTATAGAATTATTTATAATAAGGAAATAGCCAAAGATATTTATGAAATGCATATACTAGCCCCTATGGTTGCTAGGTCTGCCAAGCCCGGGCAGTTTATAATTCTTGTAATAGATGAAAATGGTGAAAGGATACCGCTTACCGTTGTTGATACTGATCCCCTTGCGGGCTGGGTATCTATTGTCGTGCAGGCAGTAGGTCATTCTACCCATAAGCTGACGGCTTTGAAAGAGTCTTCCCAGATAAGGGATTTTGCAGGGCCTCTTGGCAATGAGTCAGCTTTTGTTCGGAAATCATTACAGGAGTTAAAAGACAAGAAGATAGTTTTTGTAGGAGGAGGAGTTGGAGCGGCTCCTGTATATCCACAGGTTAAATGGCTGTCGGAAAAGAATATA
This sequence comes from Petrotoga sp. UBA5851, assembly GCA_002431635.1. Taxonomy (GTDB): domain Bacteria; phylum Thermotogota; class Thermotogae; order Petrotogales; family Petrotogaceae; genus UBA5851. The sequence goes on along the minus strand of DJGH01000037.1, from coordinate 12,508 downwards.
AGAACCGATGTAATTCTTGGTTTTAAAAGTGCAGAGTACGTTATTTTGGAAAAAGAGTTTTCAGCACTTAATGCAGATATTCATATATGTACTGATGACGGTAGTATAGGATTCAGAGGTCTTGTGACTCACAAGCTTGAACCTATCCTAGAGCATGGGCATATAGATGAAGTAATAACCATAGGACCAATGATCATGATGAAAAATGTATCGCTGTTGACAAAAAAATATGGTGTTCCGACTGTGGCAAGTCTTAATACCCTCATGGTTGATGGAACTGGAATGTGCGGAGGATGCAGGGTAACGGTAGGAGGGAAAACCCTATTTACATGCGTTGACGGTCCGGAGTTTGATGCTCATCAGGTGGACTTTGACCAGGCAATGTCCAGGCAGGGTATATACAGGGATGAGGAAAAACACAGGTGCAGGCTGGATGGTGAGATGAGATGATTAAGCCAAGAGTTCCCGTAAGTGAGCAGAGTCCTTTGACAAGAAAGGAAAACTTTTCTGAGGTATGTTATGGCTATTCATTAGAGCAGGCGTTTGAAGAAGCATGCAGATGCCTTAGCTGTAAGACTCCGGCGTGTGTAAGCAGATGTCCTGTAGGAATTGATATCCCCGGATTTATAAGCTGTCTTAAAAATAAAGATCTTGCTGGTGCATACGGTATTGTTTCAAAGTATACTTCACTGCCTGCGGTTTGTGGAAGGGTGTGTCCTCAGGAGGAACAGTGTGAAAGCGGATGTATTCTGGGTAAAAAATCAGAACCTGTTTCCATAGGAAAGCTTGAAAGGTATGTTGGCGACTGGGCTCTTGATAATGATATAAAACCCAGGCAGGCAAAAGAAAAAAACGGGTACAGAGTTGCGGTTGTCGGCAGCGGGCCTGCGGGTCTTACATGTGCGGGGGAGCTTGCCACCATGGGGTATGAAGTAACCGTATTTGAAGCTCTTCATGAACCGGGGGGAGTACTGGCTTATGGCATACCGGAGTTCAGACTTCCTAAAGAGAAAGTAGTCAAGAAAGAGATCAGGCGTATAGAAGAAATGGGAGTAAGAATACAGACCGATGTCATAATAGGCAGAACGCTTACAATAGATGAGCTTATCATACAGGAAAAGTTTGAAGCAGTTTTTATAGGTTCAGGGGCAGGGCTTCCCAGGTTCATGAACATAAAGGGTGAAAACAGCAAGGGGGTTTTTTCTGCCAATGAGATTCTGACCAGGATCAATCTTATGAAAGCGTATAATAAAGAGTACGATACGCCAGTACGTCTTGGTAAAAGAGTTGTTGTCGTAGGTGGCGGAAATGTTGCAATGGATGCGGCACGTGCAAGCTTAAGAATGGGTTGTGAGGTAACGATTGTTTACAGGCGCGGAGAAGATGAGCTTCCGGCGAGACGTGAGGAGGTTCATCATGCAAAGGAAGAAGGCATAGTTTTCAATCTTCTTTCAAATCCTGTTGAGATAATTACAGGGGAAGACGGTTGGGTCAAGGCTGTGAGATGTATAAGAATGGAGCTTGGTGCTCCTGACAGTTCAGGTAGAAGGAGGCCTGTAGAAGTTAAAGGTTCTGAGTTTGAAATACCTACGGATACGGTGATAATGGCAATAGGTACCTCTCCGAATCCTCTTATAACTTCTGTTACACCTGATATAAAAGTAAACTCCGAAAGATGTATTGTAACTGATGGAGAGTGCAGAACTTCAAAAACCGCAGTCTATGCGGGAGGAGATGCTGCAAGCGGTGCTGCTACGGTAATTCTGGCTATGCAGGCAGGGAAAAAAGCCGCAGCCTCTATAGATCTTATGATAAAAAATAGATATAAATAGTACAATAAATTTATGCCGGGAGGGAATCTATCTTGAAAAGATTATTCGGGACAGACGGGATAAGGGGAATAGTAAATGATGAACTGACAGTTGATCTTGCCATGAGGCTTGGTAATTCAGTTGCCCGCCTGTACAATGGAAAGTATAAAACGCTTCTTATTGCTATGGATACAAGAAGTTCCGGTCAGATGTTCGAGGCAGCAATAACCACCGGTGCAATATCTGCCGGAATGAATGTGATACAGTGCGGGGTTATCCCCACTCCGAGTCTTGCTTTCCTTACAAAACAGAAAAACGCTGTCGGGGTTATGATATCGGCTTCTCACAATCCATCCATATACAACGGGCTTAAGGTAATGGCGCAGGGTTATAAAATACCAGATGAAGAAGAAGTGGAAATTGAAAACCTTATACTCAAAGACCATATGGAGTACAGTCCATACGGAGAGATAGGAACCGTTGAAAAAGATTCTGTAAAAGAGCTTTACTATGACTATGTAATAAACACCTTTAAAGGCATAAAGAACAGCTTCAGATTTGCAGTTGATACCGGAAACGGTGCTGCCGGTGCAGTTGCAGGCAGAATATTCAAAGAACTGGAACTGGACTGCGATATATACTTTAACTCGCCAGATGGATTCAATATAAATGACCGTTGCGGCTCCACTGCTCCGGAAACTATTTCAAAGATTGTCAGGGAAAAAAGATACGATTTCGGTGTGCTTTTTGACGGGGATGCCGACAGGTGTCTTTTTGTGGATAAAAACGGTACTTTAGTCGACGGTGATAAACTTATGGCCATAAATGCAGTTAAGATGAAACAGCAGACCAGGCTGACCGGAGAAACAGTCGTATCGACCGTAATGAGCAATCTTGGATTTGAAGAGTATCTGCGTGGCCGTGGAATAAAGCTTTACCGTACACAGGTCGGTGATAAGTATGTTCTTGAAAAGATGCTGGAGATATCTTCAAATATCGGGGGTGAACAGTCGGGTCATATAATAATGCTTGACAGGTCGACAACCGGAGACGGTCTGATTACAGCGCTTGAAACTATAGATACGATGGAATTTTTCTCTAAAACCATTGATCAGCTTGTGGGCGAAATACCAGAGTATCCGCAGGTTCTTAAAAATGTTGCTGTTAAGGATAAAAAGAAGATTATGACCGATGAAAGAATGACCGCCGCATTGAAGAAATATGAAACCAACAGAGAGATAAGGCTTTTGGTAAGACCCTCAGGTACAGAGCACAAGATAAGGGTTATGACTGAAGGAAAGGATGAAAAGCTGGTAAGTGAAACAGCACAGGAGTTTGTAGAGCTTATAGATATAATAGACAAAGAATAAATTGAATCCCGCAAGGGATTCAATTTATTTTCTAGAAGTTTTAAACTTAACGGAAAATTGAAAAAACCATAAAACAGCACAAAAGATAAGTTTATCTGCAATCTTTTCAAATTTACCGCAAAATACAGGAATAAGATAAGATTTTTTGAAGTGCTATAATGGTAATATCACATATAAGGCGGTGTAAAAATGTTAGCAAAGGATTATCTGAAAAGAGAGGTAAAAGAATCTGCGGGATGTACCGAGCCAGGATGCGTAGCTTTTGCTGTTAGTACTGCAAAGAAGCATCTTGGCTCTGAAGTTGAGAATGTGTATGTTGAAATGAGCAAAAATATCTACAAAAACGGGATTTTTGTTCCGATTCCAGGCTCTCAAATAGGAAAAGGAAATATAGTGGCAGCAGCGCTGGCTGCGTGTACAGACTGTGAAAATCCTGATCTTACACTGCTTAACAGATGCAGTAATGAGGATAACCTCAAAGCACGAAAGTTTTTGGATGAGGGCAGGGTTCAGGGAAAATGTCTTGAAGATGTTAACGGTGTTTATGTCAAGGCTGTTTTAAAATCAAAAGATCATGAAGCATGCTGTATTGTGAAGAATGGTCATTCTGATATTGAAAAAATAACTGTCGACGGGAAAATAATTTTTTCAGCAGAGTGCAGAGAAAGCTCTGGCGGAGTCAACTTTCACGGAGTGAACGGACTTGAGGATATAGTAAAGATATCTGAAAAAATAGATGAGCAGGACATGGAGTTTATTCTTTATGGTGCAAAGATGAACTATTCTGTTGCTCAAAGGTACTACTCTGATTCAAAAATGAAGCTTTGCAGCTTTTTCAGGAAAACAGGGATAGATGATGTCGGGTCAAAGATAAGAGCCTTTGCTACGATAGCATCGTATGTCAGAATGAGCGGAATAAATGAAAAAATAATGAGCAGCGGAGGAAGCGGGAATCAAGGAATAACCGTTACGCTTCCGGTTTATATATATGCGCTCCAAGCCAAGGCAGATGATAGAAAAACAGCGGTTGCACTTTGCATAAGCCATATTTTCAGCGGCTATGTAAAGTCAAAAATCGGAAAGATAAACGCAGGCTGTGGCGCGTTCGGAGCGGCAGGTCCGGCAAGTGCTGCCGGAATATCGTATCTTATGGATTGTAGTATGGAACAGATGAAACAGGCGGTAATAACCAATCTTTCAAATGAAGCCGGGGTAATATGCGACGGAGCCAAGGAGAGCTGTGCTTTCAGAATAGGAAATGCCGCATATGATGCTTATTTTAGCGCTCTTATGGCTGCAGGTGGAGTAGGTGTCTGTTCAAATCAAGGTGTCATAAATACGTGTCTTAACTCAACCATAGAAGATATGAAGTATCTGAGCGACTGTACACGCGATTGTATAGATGACAGTCTTATAGAGATTCTTGAGAAACGTTCATTTTGAGAACAGATTTTTCCACATTTGTATACAGTTTGACTCGCTAAAAAAAGAGTAGATTAAAGAGCTGTTTTGTGAATCGTGTAAAACAGAGGAGAAGTTTTTAAAGCTCATGAATGATATTTCATCGGCACTGGAAATTTGCACTCCCATAGAGTTAAAAAATCTGAAGGAAGTAGTCTGTGACCGTATGAAAACTTTTTTTCCGAGATAAAGCAGAGCTATTATATTTCCAAGAGCTTCCTGGATGCTGTGGTTCATTACTGCAATATCACATTTTGCCAGAACTTTGGCGTACTCTGCCGCAGGCATGAACTTTTGCAGAAACTCTATATTACCTCCAAAAATACTTCTTCCATACTCTATGATTTTTTGAATATAATCTTTACTGCCTCCGTAAGAAAGGGGGCAGATTATTTTAATGTTCTCATTACGGAACCTCTCAAGCATATCAAACATCTGAAGATGATTGTTTGCAGGATCGGCAGAGTTTCCGCAAAGCACAGTCAAAGTACTGTCTGTCAAAGATTCACATTTATTGAACATCTCAAAGTCTACTGGATTAGGGTAAAAAGCCTGTATGTATGGTGTATTGATCCGGTATATCTCTTTAAGTTTTTCGTAGTCCTGAGGAACAAGTGCAGAAATACTCTGAAAAGACCGTACTATATCTGTCCGTATGATTTTTTCAAAAACAAAGTATTTTATCCGGCTGTTGTAAATTTTAGGATAGATATCAGCTCCCCAGATCATCCAGACAGCTTTTTTAAGAATGGCTCTGTGGGTAAAAAGGAAAAGGTTCAGGCTTTCGGAGAACATCCCATGGAATATCACTTTATCGGCTTTTGAAAGAATAAGTCTGATTTTTTTTGAGTCTTTTTTAAAGGAAGTTATCTTGTAAAATTCTTTCCCGAGGAAAACCGAACCTTCCGGAACCGATCCGTAGACCAGGAAATCATGTTCGCAGGCAGGAAAATTTTTTCGGATAAAAGCATAAAAAGTTCTTGTATAGTTGCTGTCAAAAACGACATGGACGATCTTCATTCCTGCCGCCTTAATTTTTTATTGAAGGCCACAGCCCATAGATACTTAATGCTTGGGTAGTTGTACACAAGAATCATTAAAGCCAGCGGCAGCTCCAAAAAGAAATTGTTGGTAAAAAGAGTTAAAAAAGAATAAACTCCCATAAAAGCCGAATTAACTATGTAAGCTTTCAAATTGAACTTCCACCAAAGCTTTCTGGATATCATAGTTTTTACCCAAAAAAACACCATATATGAAACTGCTGTTGAAATACATGCTCCAAGTGCACCGTACTTGGGTACAAGCAGATAGTTTCCTATAAAATTGATCCCGGCAGATACCCCGGAAACGATAATGCTGTATGAGGTTTTCCGTGTAAATCCGATACCCATCCCGGTTGTTTCCGATGTAGTATACATTATAGGGATATATATGAGAAAAGGCACCAGTATGGCAGAGCCAGCGTATGACTTGCTCAAAAGCATAATTATAATATTCCTGAAAAGTACAATAAAAGCAAAGCATATGCTCATCATGCCGAAAAGTACCGTGCTTACTTTATGGAAGAGATCTTTTTCAACATTGGTTTCATACCATCGGTAAACTGTAGGAGCCCAAAAGGTGTTGAAAGCACTGCTGAAAAGCTGTAAAACTGTAACAATCTTAAAGGCTCCTGAATAAAGGCCTATCTGGGTAAAATCAGACCATTGTCGCATGGCTATCCTGTCCATGGATTCAAAAACCCACGCCAGAAGTGAAGTAGGTATCAGAGGCAGTCCGAACTTGATAAGAACCTTCAGAAGAGCTTTGTCTATGTGTACACCCTTTTTGAAATAATCGCTGGTAAGGGCAACATTTATGGCAGATATGGAAATATAGGAGCAGAAGTTTGCAAGTACTATGCTTTTAAAACTTTTTTCGTACAGAAATATAAAAAGCATCAGAAAGATAAAACCAAAAACACGGTCAAGAATATTAAGCAGTGAATAGAGTCTTGCACGTTCCTGCATTCTTATAAGAAGAAGATTGAACCGGTAAAATACCGAAACAGGAAGAGAAACAGCCAGCATGATCATCGCATCAAGCTGAATGCTATCATATAAAAGCATTGAAAAAGGCTTATAAAAAACGATAATAAAAAAGCCAGCTATGACTGAAAGCACCAGAGGAATGAGTACAGCATTAAAATAAAGACTTTTTTTATCTGTGCGGGCATGAAATTCTCTTGCAAAGGCCTGATCCATTCCCATGAATATAACCATTGCCAGAAAGGTCGATGCGAGGGCATACATCGAAGCCTTTCCGAATTCATCGGGCATTATGAACCATGTGGTTACCGGTACGGTGAAAAAACCTATTATAGAGGAAACCAGAGGTCCTATGGAAAATCCAAGAAATCTTTTAAGAAAAGTACGTGCGCTTTCCGCCATCTATGCAAAACCGCCTTTTTAAAGTAAGTTCATAGTATATTCCAGAGAAAGATGAAATTTCAAAATACTTTCATTTTTTGAAGAAGGTTTAAAGTACTTTATTTTATTGACATTGCTGTCATAATACTTGGGCGGGATCTCTGAAAGCTCAAGTTTATTGAAGATCATTCCAAGATCGCAGCCGGCAGTTACATTAAGACCGTAAAAAGCTGTAGAAAGCTTTATCCTGCTCAATAATGCGTTTTCGAGAACACTTTCATCCAGAAAATGAGTACCCTGTCCGCCCTGATCCCATGTAATATACTCCTGCCATGGGTTGGCTGGTGATTTTGAACCGGAAATCCTGTACTCAAAATCCGCATAAAGATTAATGCGGTCAAAGGTATTTTCATAGTTAAGAAGAAAAGCGGCTGTGTTTTCACCGTACTTAAAGCCGATGTAGTTGTCCTCGTACTCTATGGCTCGCTCTTTGGAATCAACGGTATATGTAGTATCGGGATAGTAAGTGTATCCGTATTTGTTATCAACGCTCACTCCTCCGGAAGGTTCAAAAGTATACTTGGTTGAGCCTGCGTGATAAAAACCAATTGCGCCTATAGCCGTCTGTTTTTTCCCCCCTAAAGACCACGCAACCTTGTCCGGATTCTGATATCTGTCGGGAAACATAAAACGGTTGACGTTGAGATCGTCTACAAGTATCTGCCAGTAATAATAAGAAAACTCATCCTTATAATCCATGAAAAATCCCAGTATGGAGTTTTCATCACCTGTTACGCTCCATGGTTTACCGGGGGAGGTATTTACGTACTGAGTGAAAAACCCGGGAATGGGGCTTAAAAAATGTTCCTCGTCAAAACTCCTTCCCACATAAACCGTCGAGTCCTGAAAACCAAACCTTATATTGTTGAACTTTAGTCCGTAAGTCTTGTAATTTGCTCCCCTGTCAGGGTATCCGTACTTTGAGCGTACATTCAGGCGTATCCACCTTGAGTTGTAAAAAAATATCCGGTCTTCAAATCTTATATCGCCCATGACTGCGGGCAGATAATTTGATGAAATGAAAAGTGAGTAAGGAGATTCAACCTAATCTTTGTGGTTTAGTCTTCCGAAAGAAAACGAAAGGTTACCGGGAGTGAATATGAGGCCGCCTCTGTCAAGAAAAAAGTAATAACCTTTATAGTAATCACCCATGGAAGACTGGTACTTTGCGTCACTGCTGGCATAAAGAGCTGCGGTAAAGTCAAAATCATTGTATGAATGTTCCAGACCAATTCTTATTTTGTTCGGAAAGACAGAATCATAAAAATTCTGTGTAAACTGAAAATCCGCATCGAAAGAAAATACAGAAATACCTATAAACAGAATAATGCAAAAAATCAAAGCTTTTCTCATCTTTTTTCCTCCATGTTCAACTGTTTTGTAAGTTCATTCAGATACTTTTCTTCTTTTTCCCTGTTCCAGATAAAATCATCCCTGTATACGGAAATATGTTTCAAAATACTTTCATATTCTAATTTTTGTGAGTTTTTCATAAAAGAACTGATGCTTTGGCTAATGTTGCGGATATCAATTACAGTCCCTATTCCATATTTTTCGACTTCGGATGCCATGCTGAGAAACCTTTTGTCGACCACAACAGGTGTTCCTGCGCAGATACTGTCAAAGAACTTATTCGGCATAGAATGTGCAAATTCCGTCATTTTAGGATTGAAGTCATATGCAATAAGCGAAAACATACTCTCGGATATCTTATCCATCATCTTGGGATATGGAAGAAAACCTAAAGATTCAAATCCCTGTATATGAGTACCTATGATTTTCACTGAAAATCCCTTTTCTGAAAGAGCCTTTAGGAGAGGAAGCACGGAGTTGAGGCTTCTGCTGGTACCTCCAGCAAAACATATGCTCTTTTCTTTTTTTCTTTCTTCTTTTTCTGGAGTATATTCAGAAGCATAGTTAGGAAGATAGTATATCCTTTTTTCATATAGGTTCTTGCTGTAAATATGCTGAGAAATTCCTCTGGAAACACTTATGACCATATCTGAAAGCTTCAGTTGATTTTTAAAGATCAGTTTCTCATAGATAAACTCTTTAATCAGGGAAAACGGTTTTTTAATATAGGAGAGATAATCCTGCGGATAGTACTCGTGCATGTCAAAAACAATCTTTTTGCCACGTTTCTTAGCTATCCTGAAGAATTTTAGAGGATAAAAAATACTTACTCCGTGTATATAAAGAATATCATAATCTCCATTAACTACCTCGGCAAGTATCTTCCGGTCGTACTGTCTGAGAAGAAGAAAACTGTCTACTTTCCTTGAAAGAATATTTTTTTTAACGCTTCTCTGAAGATATATTCCCAGATTTTGTCTGTCATTAATCAGACCATTACTTTTTTCAAGATATTGGAGTTTTACTTCAAACTCTTTTTCAAGAGCTTTTACAGACCTTTCAACCCTCTTATCGTTTTTAGTATGCATATATCCAATCATAAAAATTTTTTTCATAAGTTTACAGCCCCATTACCTTTTCCCAGACAGCAACACTCATCAGATCCCATCTTGGTTCAATTGAACTTTTTATCCCCAGCTCTCTGAGGACACGGGAGCTATTTATATAGTCGTTATACACTTTTTGAAATTTTTCCTCTTTAAGCCATAAAGCCTGAGGAGCAGGAAATCCAAGCTTGCTTTTGCGCCAAGCCATTTCCTTGTTTGTAAAGGCTTCAATGGCCTTCCTTTCAACCAGTTTACTCCACCCCTGTGCAACCTTAAAACTTTCTCCAAGAGAAAAACAGTAGTCTATAAGCCTATAATCAAGCCATGGCATTCTGGACTCCACAGAAAAAGCCATTGAGTTACGGTCTGCATACCGCAGAAGTACCGTAAGATTTTCCTCCACAAGCAGTTTAAGCTGCTTGTTGACGTTTTTATTCTCTAGTCTGTGGGTTTTTACATTTGGTACCTCAGATGCAGTTTCAAAGACCTTTGCACTTAAAATGCGGCTGTGCTTAAGAAGAGTCTGTCCGGAAATCCGGAACTTCGAAAGACTGTTCTTCAAAAGCATTTTTTTTGATAAACCAAAGTTGGAACAAAAACCGTTAAGATCTTTAATAAAAAGGGGAAGATCAAGCTTTGCAAGATCACTAGCCAACTTTACATAAAAAATATCGTTATAACCGCCTACTGTTTCGTCCGGTCCCTGACCGTCAAGGGTTACGGTTACACCGTTTTTTCGT
>DJGH01000037.1:0-2178 GCA_002431635.1 Petrotoga sp. UBA5851 | reverse complement strand
TCCATTACACACCAACTGGAAAAAATACTCATAGTCTTGAAAGGCTCATCCTGGTGCCACGAAAGGCGCTGTATATCCGAAATCAGTTTTTCTGCTGTCGGTTCGGTTTCAACGAGTACTGCACCAGTGTCCTTTGCACCCAGTTCAATCCAACGGCTTTCATCAAAGCCTGCATACCTCTTTTCAGACTTAAAAACGCTTGAAAAAAGAAATTGACTATCTCCTACGCTTGAAATCTTTTCTTTTTTAAGAATGTCGTTTATGGCATATACTATTGCCGATGAGTCTACTCCGCCGCTGAAACATGTTCCTGCACGAACATCGCTTCTCAGACGTATTCTCACGCTATCTAAAAAAATACTTCCCAGATCTTGGGCACATTCCTCCAAAGATCTTGGAGCAACATTGACGGACGGGTTGATTTCATAGTACCTGGTCTGAGTCAAACACATGCTATTCAGTTCAAGTATCATGTTGTATCCTGGTCTGAGCCTCATAACTCCTTCAAAAAAAGTATCTTCTGTATGCTCCCAGTTTTCCCAGACGATGAACCGTTTAACTTTTTGAAGATCTATTTTTTTTGATACGGGTTCAAAGCAAAACAATCCCTTTATCTCCGAAGCAAAGATGAAGCTTCTGCTGTCGTAAAAATAATAAAAGGGCTTAACTCCGAATCTGTCTCTGGAACAGAACAGACTTTCTTTTTGCGGATCATAAAGAACAAAGCTCCACATCCCATTGAAACGGCGGACACAGTCGTGTCCCCATTTTTGATAAGACTTTATTATTACTTCGGTATCAGAGTCGGAGATAAACTTAAAACCATCCTCTGAAAGCTCTTTTCGGAGCTCAATGTAGTTATAGATCTCTCCGTTGAATACTATGGCAATACCATCGCAGACCATAGGTTGATATCCCAAAGGAGAAAGTTCAAGAATGCTTAACCTCCTGTGACCCAAAAAAAGTGCCTTTCCCTGGAAGGACGGATCAAGTTTTTCCAGCATGAAAAAGCTCGTGCTTGAAGCACTCGTGTCTTGCAAAGCGTAAGAACTTTGTTCATAAGAGGTTTTTAAGAATATTCCCGAGTCATCCGGACCCCTATGTTTTAATGTATCCGAACAGTTCATTATCTCTGGAGCCGAAACGTTCGAAAATCCGCCAAAAATACCGCACATAATAACCTCCGGAAAGTATGGATTCTTTAATAATTATAACAGATAATAAATTTCAAAACAAAAAGAATCCGACCAAAAGCGATAATTCAGGGATGTATTTTTAAGAAGATAAAAAAATTAGAAATAACAAGTTTAGTTTTATAAAAACAATGAATTAAATAATATCTAAATTGATTTTACTGAGTAAAAAGAATATTTCTTTTCCATAATAAATATAAATATAAGATGTAAACAAAAGAAAAAACGCATATGTTGGTAACATGATTAATCAATAAGGTAAAGGATAAGTTAATTGTGATAAAGAATATATTTACTTAATAGATACAAAAGCGTATAATAATTTGGGTGTAAAAACTTAATATTACGGAGGCACAATGTGAAGAAAGTAGCTAGGTTGTTCTCATTGTTTTTATTGTTAACGGTTTTTCTGGTTTCATGCGGGCCAAAGGTGGAACTTATCTTTATTGATTCTGTGAAAGGCATTGCCAAGGTACAGGTAGCTCTGGGAACTACCCAAGCGGAGGTTATGAATGAACTTCCTACTAAGGTGACGATAACAGATAACAAAGGAAAGAACTATGAAATAACTGCTTCATGGGCATTGAACGGATATGACAAAGATACAGTGGGAACATACACTGCAAAAGGAACCTTTACGCTTCCTGTTGGAGTATCTCAGAAAACTCCTCCAGTGCCTCTTGAAGTAACTGTTCAGATAGAAGTTATAAGACCACAGCTTCACTCTGTGACAGCTCTTAATGAAAAGTACTATGTACTGCTGGGAACAGCAAAAGCAACGGCTATGACTAAGCTATCGACAAGTACGACAGTTAAGGATAACTTGGGCAAGACATATGAAGTTGAGCTTAATAACTGGGTATGTCCCACATACAATGCTAATGCAGAAGCAGACTATCCTGCATCCGCAACTTTTGAAGTTCCTGCTCAGATCAATGACAACTCAGAAGTATCCAAAACCGTTACCACTAAACTGAGTGTTTCG
>DJGH01000059.1:41060-77453 GCA_002431635.1 Petrotoga sp. UBA5851 | reverse complement strand
CCTTTTTATGATAAATGATGCAGAAAAAAGGGGTTTCTTAGGAAAAAATAAAAAGACGATAGTAGAGCCAACAAGCGGGAATACCGGTATTGCATTGAGTGCAATAGGGATAAGCAGAGGTTATCGTGTAATTCTTACTATGCCGCAGAACATGAGCCGTGAAAGAATAGAACTTTTAAAACTCTATGGGGCCGATGTGGTGCTTACTCCTGATGAAAAAGGCATGAGAGGAGCAATAGAAAAAGCTTTGGAAATAGTGGAAAGCAAAAATGCATACATGCCTGACCAATTTTCTAATCCTGCCAATCCTTTTTCGCATGAGATTACAACAGGTCCTGAAATTTTAAAGCAGGCAGATTACAGAGTGGATGCTTTTGTTGCCGCAGTTGGAACTGGCGGAACCATAACAGGTGTAGGAAGAGCATTAAAAAAGCAGCTTGGAAAAACCGTGAAGATAGTAGCAGTCGAACCTTTGCAATCAGCCGTATTAAGTGGAAACAAGGCGGCTGCTCATAAAATACAGGGAATAGGAGCCGGATTTATTCCTAAGAACTATGAGCTTTCTGTGGTGGATAGAGTCATAACAGTCGATCAGGAAGAAGTATTTGAAATACTAAAAAAAATAATTACATACGAAGGACTTTCCATAGGGCTTTCATCTGCGGCTAATATACTGGCTGCACTCAAACTCTCCGGTGAACTTGGTGGAAAATCAAGAATAACAACTGTTGCATGTGATGGGGTTGAAAAATACATGAGCCTCATATAGCGAAAATCTTAAAATGTGACTTTTATCATAAATGTTTTCATGACGTAAGTTACTATAAAAAAAGTTATTTATATATTAAAATGAATAATGGCATTGTAATGGTCTTATACTTCTCAGGGAAAAGCCGGACAGGTTAGAAAAACTGTTCGGTTTTTTTTATTTAGAGTATAATTTTTTTAGAGAAATAAAAAAATTTAATAAAAAAATAAAAAATATCAATTTTATACTTGACAAACTAAAAAATATCTGTTATAATTTTGTTGAAAATATAAAAATATTTANNATATTTATCAGGGGGCGATAATATGACAACAGAAAAAAGAGCAAAAAGAACAGTGGAATCGTATTACGCAGGATATGAAATGATTTATGAGCTTGAAAGCATATTTATGGAGCATATAAGAAGGGTCTGAAAATGAAGAAAATGATTAAGAACAGCTGTGATTATTACTTTTCAAAGATGGAAAGGCTTACGGAACATGTTTTCCAGGAGTACAGAAGGAACGGACGAATCGGATAGGAGGGATAACATGAAAGAGTTTGAAAGAATACGGAAGATAACTTCTTATGCAAGAGTTTTTGAAGAAATGGAAAAAGTCAGCAGTATCTTTATAGAAAATATGAGGAGAGGACTCTAATAATCCGGCGTAAAGCCGGTTTTTTTATTTATCGTGGCTTTTTGAACCAACTTCAATAAAGTAAGCTTTCCTAAATAGTTTCTTGACGGTTACAAAAAAGAAATAATAACTGTGGTAGACTTTTAAATAATTGAATAGAAAAAATTCTGAACGGAGGCGCGGCACAAAAGAGTAAGAAACCATTTCTGCAAGAGGGTTGCGGTTTCTGAAAGGTAATGCCGCCGAAGGGTACGGAACTTCCTCAGTCCGTATTGCCTGGTTATACAGATAATATTTGTATAACTGTCACGTTTTTTGTGGAGAGCCGTTTCGGATAAGATGTAGTGTTGGCTCTGCCAGATGCTATTTATTTTATTCGTAATAACTCTCCTTAATTAAGGAGAGTTTTTTATTTTGATTAATGTGGGGAAAAAGGAAAGATTATTCCCAAACATGGAGGTGTTCTATGAAGATAGGTATTGTGGGAGCAAGCGGCGAAGTCGGACGAACGATGATAAAAGTACTTGAAAAAATGGAGGTATCAATAGGCGAGTTAATTCTGCTCGCCTCATCTAAATCGGCAGGAAAAGAGTTAATGTATAAAGATAAGCAAATAAAAATTCAGGAACTTACTGAGGAGAAGATGAAACAGAAGTATGATTATCTGCTCTTTTCAGCAGGTGGAGATGTATCAAGGAAGTATGCGCCGCTAGCTCAGGAGTATGGAAATACAGTAATAGATAATTCATCGGCATTCAGAATGCACAAGGATATTCCTCTGGTTGTACCCGAGATAAATGCCGGTCTGCTTAAAGGATACAGAGGTATAATATCCAATCCGAACTGTTCAACCATTCAGATGGTTCTGGCTCTTAACAAGATACATGAAAATGTGGGAATAAAGGAAGTGGTAGTCTCTACCTATCAGGCGGTTTCTGGTGCAGGAAACAAGGGAATAAGTGAACTTCAGGCTCAGCAGGCCGGAGACATGGAGATTAAGCATTTTCCGGATCAGATACTCAACAATGTGATTCCTAAGATAGGTGAGTATGAACCTAACGGTTTTACTCAGGAAGAGATGAAGATGGTGAATGAAACCAGAAAAATTTTCAATGATAGTGGAATTGATGTTTTTGCAACCACAGTGAGAGTTCCTGTTTTCTACGGGCATAGTGAATCGGTTTTTTTCCGTACAGAAAAAGAAGTGCAGCTTTCGGAGATTAAGAAACTCATAGAAATGTCTGAAAATGTTGTTTATAGTGACGAAATAATTACCCCGCTGCATATTGCGCAAAGCGATCTTACGTATGTAAGCAGGCTTAGAAAAGCAGGACCAAAAGAATATATGATGTGGGTAGTTGCCGATAACGTAAGAGTTGGAGCGGCGACTAACGCTGTGAGAATACTTCTGAGCCATGCACAGTTAAATACGGGGAAATGAAAAATGCCCAAAAAAACTGTACCTTTCAGTATTGAAGATATCAAAGCTCTCACAGAAAAATATCCGACTCCGTTTTATATTTACGATGAAAAAGCCATAAGAGAAAACATAAAAAATTTTCTTAAAGAATTTTCATGGATAGAGTTTAAAGAGTACTTTGCAGTGAAAGCCACACCCAATCCTTCGATAATGCAGATTCTACGTGAGGAAGGCTGTGGTATGGACTGCAGTTCAATGCCGGAGCTTATACTGGCTGAAAACACAGGATGTTCAGGTATGGAGATAATGTTTACTTCCAACGATACACCAGCGCAGGAGTATGAGAAAGCCTTTTCTTTAGGTGCGGTTATTAATGTGGATGATTACTCCCATATAAAGGACATTGGTCGTAGGATAAATCCAGACAGCAGCATGTGTCTTAGATATAATCCAGGCAACCGCAGGGGAAACGAGATAATAGGACAGCTCAAAGACTCAAAGTTCGGAATGAGCAGGGAACAGATTTTAAAATCGGTTTATGAGCTGAAAAAGTATGGAATAAAAAGTATAGGACTTCATACGATGATATGTTCGAACGAACTTGATCCCAAGTACTTTCAGATTACTGCCAAAAATATGTTTGAACTTGCATTTGATGTAAGCAAAGAGCTTGATGTAAAAGTTGGCTTTGTCAATCTGGGAGGCGGAATAGGCGTGGCATACCGTGAGGATCAGCCGCAGATGGATATAAGTGAGCTCAGCATGAGGATAAAAACAGAGTACGAAAAAGTGCTTATGAATGGAATGAAGCCTTTTTCAATATTTATGGAAAACGGAAGATATATTACCGGTCCTTACGGTTATCTTGTATGCAAAGTGATTCATATAAAAGAAAGTTATAAAAAATTTGCAGGAGTAGATGCCAACATGGCCAACCTTATGAGACCGGCACTATACGGGGCGTATCATCATATAACCCGTATTGGTTCAGATAGCTGCGGACAGACTGCTGAATATGATGTAGTAGGTTCACTCTGTGAGAATAACGATAAGTTTGCCATAGACCGGAGGCTTAATTGTCTGAGCGAAGGAGATTTTCTGGTTATTCATGATGCAGGAGCACACGGTCATTCAATGGGCTTCAACTACAACGGAAAGCTGCGCAGTGCGGAGTTTCTTATGGATTCAGATCATAATTTCAAAATGATAAGACGTGCAGAAACACTTGAAGATTACTTTGCAACCCTTAACTTTAAAAATTAAAAAGGAGTGATGCGGATATGTTTAAAGGAGTAGCCACAGCAATGATAACACCATTTGAAAATACCGGTGATGTTGATTATGATGCGATGCATAGGTTCATAGAGTTTCAGATTAAAGCACATATAGATGCTTTGGTTGTTCTGGGGACAACCGGCGAAGCAAGTACAGTAAGTGATGAAGAAAGAATGGAGATAATAAAGTTCGTAATTGAAAAAGCAGCAGGCAGGACAAAGATAATCGTCGGAACCGGAACTAACGATACAAAAAAGGTTACAGTTAATAATAAGATGGCTCAGGAACTCGGTGCGGATGGTGTTCTTATAGTAAACCCATATTACAATAAGAGTTCCCAGGCTGGAATCTTTGAACATTACAAATATATATCCCAAAGAACCGATCTTCCTATAATACTTTACAATGTTCCATCAAGGACAGGCATGAATATTGCTCCTGAAACTGCTGTAAAAATAGCTCAGGCATGTCCTAATGTAGTGGGTATAAAGGAGGCCAGCGGAAATATCTCACAGATAGCATCCCTTATGTCAATAAAACCTCAAGAATTCAAAGTATACAGCGGAAATGACGATCAGACAGTTCCTATAATGGCTCTGGGAGGAGACGGTGTAATTTCAGTCTTTTCCAACATATGTCCTGTTGAGATGAAATGGATAGCCGATTCAATTCTTAACAACGATATGCAGACAGCACGTAGTATAAATAATAAATATCTGGAGCTTATGAACCTGTTGTTTGTGGACGTAAATCCTGTTCCCGTAAAGTATGCGGCAAGTCTAATGAACTTTACAAGCGATTACGTAAGGCTTCCGCTTATACCATTATGTGACAAGCACCGACAGGTACTTTCAGATAAAATGAAGGAGTTGAATATAGTATGTTGCTGAAGTACGGGCTGATAGGAAGCAGCGGAAAGATGGGGAAAGAAGTTATAGATTTTTTTACTGAGAAAGGTCATGAGATGGTTTATTCAATGGATATTAACGGTGAAACCATGACCGCAGAACCGGATATTCTTATAGATTTTTCTCTTGCAAGTGCCTTTGAAAAAACCATTGAGACGGCATACAGATTAAAAAAGCCTCTTATAATGGGAACTACAGGTCTTACCAAACAGAACATGAAAGATCTTAAGAAACTTTCAAAACAAATTCCGGTTATATACAGTACAAACTTTTCCATAGGTATACAGCTTATGATATGTATGGCTGAGTTTATGAAAAAAAACACGGACGAATGGGATATTGGTATATCGGAGATTCATCACAGGTTTAAAAAAGACAAGCCTTCCGGAACCGCTAATACCTTATGTCAGGCACTAGGAGGAGGTATTGAGATAAACTCCCAGAGGCTTGGAAATATAGCAGGTGAGCATACCGTAAGCTTTGCAAGTCTTGGAGAGGTCATAACCATAACTCATAGGGCGCTTTCACGCAGAACATTTGCTGAAGGGGTTCTCCAGAGTGCATACTTTTTAATCGGTAAACCTTCGGGCATGTATACTTTCAGACAGGTAATAGTCGGAGAGGGGAATGGAAATGGACAGTTATGAGATCATAAAATATATTTCCAGCTCTGAAAAAAAAAGTCCTGTTCAGGTTTACATAAAAGGTGAACTTGAAGATATTGACTATGGCAAATATGATATTCAGTTTTTCGGCAGTAGAGAGTGGGGAGTTATATTCGCCGATTATAAAAACTATCTGAAATTCCGGATGGAAAATCAAGAAAAGATTACCGGCGAAAAAATCATATCCGACAGAGTGAACTCAGCTGTTGAACTTGCAGATATTTTAAAGTACAAAGCAAGGATAGAACCCGGTTCCATTATACGAGAGATGGTTGATATAGGTGAAAATGCCGTTATAATGATGGGGGCGGTTCTGAATATAGGCTGCAGCATAGGAAAAAACACCATGATAGATATGAATGTGGTTGTTGGAGGCAGGGCTGTAATCGGTGAAAACTGCCATATAGGTGCAGGAACCGTAGTTGCCGGAGTCATAGAACCCCCGAGTGCTCAGCCTGTGGTTATAGGCAATAATGTTCTGGTGGGAGCAAACGCCATAATAATTGAGGGAGTGAAGGTGGGCGACGGAGCGGTAGTTGCTGCCGGGTCGGCTGTGATAAACGATGTTCCTCCCAATACTCTTGTTGCAGGAGTTCCAGCAAGATTTATAAAACAGGTGGATGATAAAACAAGGGGAAAGTCCCAGATTCTGCAGGAATTGAGAAAGCTGTGAGATTAGAAGGAGGACAGCAAAGATGACTGTGGTTCAAAAATACGGCGGCTCTTCGGTAGCTGATACCGAAAAAATAAAAAGAGTTGCCATGAAAATAAAAGACAGGACTGTCAAAGGCGACAAGATTGTAGTTGTAGTGTCTGCAATGGGTAAGACCACGGATAATCTTATAAAGCTTGCAGGAGAAGTATCCTCTGTTCCAGATCCACGTGAAATGGATATGCTTCTTACAACAGGCGAACAGATATCGGTTGCACTTCTTTCCATGTCTTTAAAGCAAGCCGGGGTCCGTTCCATATCGATAAATGCCTTTCAGGCAGGTATAATGACCACATCTGATTTCAACTGTGCAAGAATAAAGAACTTTGATGTGCAAAAGATAAAAAAACTTCTCATGGACTATGATGTGGTTGTAGTAACAGGTTTTCAGGGTATAACAGACAATGGTGATCTGACCACTCTGGGCAGAGGAGGTTCGGATACTTCTGCGGTGGCGCTTGCTGCAGCACTGGAGTTCAACTGTGAAATATACTCTGATGTAAAAGGCATATATACAGTTGATCCAAAACTTCACCCATCAGCCAAAAAATTAAAAAGCATTTCTTACGATGAGATACTTGAAATGGCTAACTCCGGTGCCAAAGTACTTCATGACAGATCAGTCGAGATAGCTAAAAAATATGGGGTGGTGCTTTACTGCGCCGGAACGTTCAGTGAAGAGGAGGGAACATACGTAATGCAGACTAACATAGAAGATCCTGTAGTCAGCGGTCTGAGTGTAATGGAAAATCAGACCAGGGTCGTGATTTCAAACCTGCCGCTTGATTATAAGCTGGTACATAAAATTTTTGAAAGAGTCGCAAAAGACGGTCTGAATGTTGATATGATTTCTATAATAGGCATTGATGAAGGACTAAAACTTTCTTTTACCGTTATACAGGAGTATGAGAAAAAACTTGAGGATATACTTGAAAAGTTTCTCATGGATTTTAAAAACTGCAATGTAACGTATGAAAAGGGATTTACTAAAGTATCTGTAGTGGGGATAGGCATGAAAACAAGTACCGGTGTAGCTTCTTCTTTTTTTAAGGCCATGGACAGTGTTCCGGTGAAACTTGTAACCACATCAGATATAAAGATCTCCTGTCTTATTGAAAATAGATATAAAGATGACATAGTCAATGCCCTTGTAAAGGAGTTTGATCTATGAAAAACTATGAAAACCTTCTCGAAATGTATCATCCGTTCGATATAGCGGTGGAACGTGCNNAATATATATGACAGATATGGCCGAAGGTATCTGGATTCATTTTCGGGAATAGGGGTTATGAGTCTGGGACACTGCCATCCGGAGGTTTCGGCTGCATTCATAGATAAAATAAGCAGATATGCACACCTTTCAAACTACTTTCTGGATGAAGATTGTATATATGTTGCAGACAAGCTGGTTTCATTTTCCGGTAAAAAAGGAAAAGTTTTTTTTACCAACTCTGGTACCGAAGCTACCGAAGCAGCTTTAAAAGCAGTAAAAAAAATCAGTACTGCCTGTAAAAACAAGATAGTTTTTTTAAAAAACGGGTTTCATGGCAGAACCCTCGGAGCTCTTTCCGTGAACGGATTTGAAAATCTTACCGGACAGTTTATGCCGTTGCTTGGAAATACAGTTTGCCTGAATATAAATGACTGTGAAGAACTTGATAAATATATGCTTGAAAATGCTCAAAATACAGCAGCTATGTTTGTTGAACCCATACAGGGTTCGGGAGGGGTGCTTCCTCTTACACGGGAGTTCGCACAAAAAATAGAAAAGTACCATAAAGAGTGTCGTTTTCTTCTTATAAGTGACGAGGTTCAGGCCGGACTTGGAAGGACGGGAAAGATCTATTCATATCAGAACTATCCTCTTGACCCAGATATAATTACTCTTGCCAAATCACTCGGAGGAGGTCTTCCTCTGGGAGCAGCAGTATTTCTTGAAGAAAGCGGTAATATCCTCAAAGATCCCGATCATGGCTCAACATTTGCTCCTAATCCTGTTGCTCTTGCCGGAGCCCGTGTTATAACAGACAAAATACCTGAAGTTGTTGAAGGAGTAAATGAAAAATCTGAATATCTAAAGAAAAAGCTTGAGCCTTTGACCTGTGAAAATATAGCGGAAGTAAGGGGAATGGGCCTTATGCTGGGAGCTGTTATGGAAAAACCGGTGGAAAACCTCCTGAAAAAAGGAGTTGATAATTTTATTCTTCTAAATCTGGTAAGGAAAAGTATAATCCGTTTACTTCCGGCTCTTAACATTACTTTTCAACAGATTGACGAGATGGCAGAAAAACTTTTGATTGTGCTTAAAGAGTAGACCCTCATAATAAACTGACCTCCTTTTCGTTGGGTTCTTGTCCAACTTTTAGGGGGTCAGTTCATATCATAAGGCTGTTTATTTTATATGATTCTGAGCATATATGTACAGGATTTTCCGTAGCTTTGCAGACAGTCTGAAAGCTTTTGAGGTATAGCAGTTACAACGGAAAAACCGTTTTTGGTCCAATATGGAACCAGCCCGTCAATGGCAATTAAAGAAAGCCTATTAAGAGCCTTTTCTTTTGCTTTTTCAACCAGTCTTTCTAAAAGAAGGTTACCTATTCCCAGTCCTCTGAATTTTGGATCTACAGACAGATCATGAAGATAAAGACAATCAGGTGTACGCTTAAGAATGTGCCGGGTGGAGTTGAAAACAGGAGGTTCATAAAAATCAGCCTCTACAGAAAAAAAATAGCCCGCAATTTCTGTTCCGGCTATTGCTAGTATACAGGTATCTCCGGAGCTTAAGATTTTTGAAAAAAGGGAGTCACGTGATTCAAGGTAACCCTGCCTGAAACATTTAGATTGAATTTCAAGTATCCTGTCCATGTCATGCTCATTTGCGCTGCGTATCACAATAAAATTTTTCATGTAAGTTATCCTCCACAGGGCAGAATCTGATATAATCTTTATATATACTATTATAACAAATATATACCCTATATTTAAGGAGGCAGAAAGTTATGAAAAAACTCTTTTTATCAGTACTTGTTGTTGTATTAATAAGCATTGCTGCATTTTCTGCGAGGATTCACGGCGGTATTTCCATGTTGTTTTTTTATCCTGAGGTCGGTATAACCTTCAACGACGATCAGAACTTTTATTTTGATGTCAGCGGATACGGCGGAAAGTATGAAACCGTTGTTAATAGCATAACGGTTCCAAAGGATGAGCTTTCACAGATAATACTTTCACAGGGGTATTACGGTAGTGTAAGAATGGAACCCGGATTTGGAACAGACTTATTTTCTCTAGGGTTTTTAAGTACGCGCTTTGAAATAGGACCTTGGATTGAAGCAAATTACTACTACAGTACTCTGAAAAACACAAGTGAAAAGATTGTTGGACTTGGAGGTCTAAATACAAAATTATATGTAGATATAAACCTTTCTGATAACTTTGGCTTAGGAGTATGGGCAGGCTGCTATCTTCTGAGTGCAACCTACTCCTATGATTTTCCTACAAAAGAATCAATTTTCTATCTGACTCCATATCTGGCTGCTCCAGTTCCGGCATTCGGAGTAAGTGTGTCAATAAACTGACAGAGTTCAGATATGTTATGGTATAATTTTAACACCGACAAAAAAACTCCCAATTAAGGAGGTGGTGTTATGAAGTTTATACCTAGGCATCTTGATGAAAACGAAAGATCTGTGATACTTAACAAAAATACTGAAAAACCGTTCAGCGGCAGATACAACGATTTTTATGAAAGTGGAACCTATATATGTAAACAATGCGGCCTTCCGCTCTTCAGATCTGAAGATAAGTTCAGTTCGGGGTGCGGATGGCCGAGTTTTGATGACGAGATACCCTCTGCCATAGAGAGAAAACCTGAAAAAGACGGAAGAACTGAAATAACATGTTCTTTCTGTGGTGCTCATCTCGGACATGTTTTTGAAGGAGAGAACTTTACAACCAAAAACATCCGTCATTGTGTAAACTCAATTTCGCTTGATTTTATACAGGCCGGTAATGAAATGGTTCTTCAGAGGGCGTTGTTTGCCGGAGGCTGCTTTTGGGGAGTCGAACACCTATTCAAGGACATAGAGGGAGTTTTGGAAACCAAAGTAGGATACAGCGGAGGAACAATTGAAAATCCATCCTATGATGAAGTCTGTTCAGGTGGTAGCGGACATACGGAGTCTGTACTTATTATTTATGACAGTACAAAGATAAGTTATGAAAAGCTAATAAAAATCTTTTTTGAAATACACGATTTTACACAACTGAACAGACAGGGTCCAGATTTTGGGGAACAGTACAGAAGTGTTGTGTTTTGCTTTGACCGCGGACAGATGGAAACAGCTTTAAAGATAACAGGAGAGCTAAAAAAGGCTGGATATGATGTCAAAACAGAGCTTAAAACGGCTGTGAATTTTTTTCCTGCCGAAGAGTACCATCAGAGGTATTATGAGAAGACAGGTAAAAAACCATACTGCCATTACAGAAGAAAAATTTTTTAAAGGATGGAGAACACAGTGTTTATAAAAAAGGAAGAACTTCCCATGGGACTGATGCTTCTTCACACAGAAAGGTTTAAAGACAGCAGGGGATTTTTTATTGAAAGCTTCAACCGTGATGATATAAAAAAAATCGGAATAAAAGAAGAGTTTATACTGGACTGTATATCTTCCTCGCATTTTGGGGTTATAAGAGGTCTTCATTTTCAGAGATACAAGCCTCAGAGCAAGCTGCTTAGAGTTCTGACAGGATGCATACTGGATGTGGCGGTGGATATAAGAAAGGAGTCACCGAGCTTCTTGAAGTACTTTTCGGTAGAGCTTAATGGGGATGACGATACTTTACTTTATATACCTAAGGGGTTTGCACACGGTTTTCTTGCTCTGTCCGAACCGGCCGTTGTGCTTTATAAAGCTGATGGTTATTACGATCCCAAAGATGAAAGCGGTATAATATGGAACGACAGGCAACTTGGCATTAACTGGAAACTCAGAGAAAATAACATACAGCATCCGGTTCTTTCAGAAAGAGATAAAAACTTAAAACCCCTTCCGTAAGGAAGGGGTCAGTTATTAGTATTTAATAGATATATACTGGTAAAGGATTAACCGAGAGAGTGCTACCCATTGTAAGAGATACATTAAATGTATCTGAGAGTGCAAGTCCGGGATAAGAGATGCTTACATCAAACGTTGTATCTGTGGCTGCCGGTGATGGGGTAGTTATGAATATATCATAGAATCCGGCCTTATAAGTATCGTTAAAAGTAAGAGTAGTACCGCTTACATCAATAGGCCCGTCTGTGTAAGTCAGCTTAAAGTTGCTTGATACTGATGGAGAAGACGAATTTACAGTAACAGTCGGTGATGATTTTAGGGTCTTGGTCACAGATGTATTTGTATTTGCAACGAGTGTTTCGTTAGATTTTTTATAGCTCTGTGCAAGGACTCCTGTCATTGCCATAAATCCGTTCATATTTCCTGAAGAAAGAATCATAGTGTAATCTCCGGGAACAACTTCGCTAAAAGTTACATATGTTGTGGAAGCCGTCTTATCGAAAGCGGTTCTTCCGTAAAGAACAGGTGAATTTGGTGTCAAAGGTTTAAGAGTTATATAAGCGCCTGTAAGAGGGAAACCGTTTGGATACTGTGAAGTTTCAGATACAGAAACTAATCTTTCACCTTTTACTATGTACTTTACTGTTGCTCCTTTAGGCATTGTATCAACATCTATTTTTGCAGCTGCCTCAAGGTCTATTCTTCCCCAACCGCTGTCATTGTCAAAACCTGGTTTACATATGTCTACGGCAGAGTTGATAAGCATCTGTCTTACCTGATAAGGAGTATAAGTTTTGGAAGCTTTTTTGATTTTACTTATAAGAGCTACAACTGCCCCGGAAACATGAGGAGTAGCCATAGATGTTCCATCCATATAGCCATATGCTCCGGCCCATACAGGAATTGTTGAGAGAATTTTTTCACCCGGTGCAGATACCGTTACCCATTCTCCTCTGGTAGAGAAAGAGGTTATTCCGTCAGCAGCATTGCTTGCAGCAATATTTATAACTCCGGGATAACATGACGGATAATGAATTTCATCGGTAGTATCGTTTCCGGCGGAAGCTACAAATACGCTGTTATGTGCAAGAGCATAGTTTATAGCGGAATGAAGCAGATAAGAATATCCTTTTCCGCCCCATGAGTTTGAAAGGACCTCAGCTCCGTGGTCAACTGCCCATATTATTCCTTTGGCCACAAAATCGTCACCTACAAAAGCTCCGGACGAATGTGCTGGATCTGCATCCGTATCAAAAATTCTTATATTCATAACCTTAGCTTTTGGTGCCACTCCGGTAACTCCTATAGAGTTATTAAGTGCAGCTATGGTTCCCATTACGTGTGTACCATGAGTTTCTGCGTTCTGTGAATGATCAGTATTGGTTGCAAGAACTGTATCGGAGTATGGAGCATATCCGCCAAGGAAGTTGCCGGAAAGATCCGGATGTGAACCGTCAATACCGGTATCTACCACAGCGACTTTTACATTTTCTCCGTCAGCAGAGTTGGTCCATGCTTTATCGGCATTGATTTTATATATTCCCCAAAGTCTATGAGAATCTGTTAAAAGAGTTGTAGTTGCATATTCGGTTGTAAAACCACCCGGAGCATCTTTTATTATAGAACTCTTATCAAATGGTCTTATTAAATCTCTTTTGTATGAAGGTTCTACATACTTAAGACTCGAAGCAAATTCCTTATCTTCTGACTCAAGCTTTTTTATCATAGTAATGGCTTGATCAACGCTGCATGAGATATTTACACTAAAAGCATCCAACTGTGGGATATCTGCCCTAATAGTCAGCTTTCCAAAAATTCCGGTCAGCTTTTCCATTGCCAGATTTTTATCGTTGTAGCCGACTATAAGTATTCCATCCTGTATCGAACCTTCGAAAGGAGTTACCGGATAGCTTATGGTTGTTACAGGTTCATTTTTTATTGCACTCTCTGATTTAGTGATACCGGTACAGCTTGTCAAAAGCAATCCGACAATCAATGTACTTAAAATTAGGATTGAAATCTTTTTCATTCAGCTCACCTCCTTATAATCCATTTCCGGTTGTAAATCTGTTATAATATTCGGCGTGGTTTTTAAGACTCGGATTGTTTAGCCAGTTAAGTCCGAAGCCAAGATCGATAGAAACACTTCTCCATATAAAATACGCACTGTTTTCATCTCTTGCACTCTGATACTGTGCATAGGCAAAGTCGTGACCCCATTCATAGGTCTTGCCCTGTTCTAATCCTTTATAAGGATATATCACAGAGTTTAAAACCCATCTGGTAGATGCTCCTCCCCATGATGAACACAGAAAATCTACAGTAACTTCCTGTGCACCGGCCGTAACAAAATCAAACTGATTTCCCAATGAGTTGATAACAAATATTCCTGATTCATCCTGAGTGGTATCATACACCCACGGAGTATAGTGAAATAGTATAGAAGCATCGTTAGTTAGACCGTTTGAAAGGTTTACAGTTTTAGAATGATCCTGCGATTCAACCGGTGTCCAGCTAAATTGTGGAGTTAAGCCGACATCTATGGCGTTGTTTGCAGGAGAGTTGAGTCTTACATCAAAGCTTTTCAAAGGAATAACTTCAAGGGTATTGCTTGCTAAAGATTCTGTTCCGTCAGAGTACAGGGACTTTACATTGTAGTAGTATTTTTTACCCGGGACTACTCCAAAACAGCTTTCAGTCAATGAAGTACCAGTATTTCCTACTCTGTTTTTTATAAATTCCCAGTTAACCTTATCTTCGGATCTGTAGAGATTATATCCTACAATACCTGTTTTTGTTGCAGGCGTAGTCCACTGAACCTGCATGAAAATATTTTCATCAGAGTTTCTTGCATCGAGAAATACTTCATTGAGGTTATCAATCGGTAAATCTTTTGAAAGCTTGCTTATCAGACCGGTAGAATAATACCTAAGATCGACATCTGATGTAAAACCGACGGCTCCTATAACCTTTGGTGCATACTTCTCTAAAGTGACCGGAGCTGAGCCATAATTGACGGTAAGCGGTATGGTATACTGTATCCTGGCATCGTTAAGATCAAAGGCAACAATGTTAAGATCTGTGGTCTTTTTATCGTATCCGATCAGAGAAACTGTCATCGTAGCTTCTGAAGTACCTGTAAAAGCTGCATTTCTGGCTGTGGCAGTGGGAACATATCCCAATCCGACATAACCTACTTCAATAGTGTCAGGTTTTCCATCAAGCATATTTTTGTTTTTTACATACACTAAGATAGTATTTGTGGAAATATTGGTTGGATCAACAATAGTTTTGCTTAGATCATAAAGTTTTATTTCAAGATCTGGCAGGTTGGAAGTTTCTGTGCTAGTCAGAGCCTTTCTAACCTGAATGTCAGTAATACCGTTGTTGGCTGGAGTTCCGGAGTTGCTTACGTTAAGACATTTCCCTGTAATAATGCTTGGTGCGGTATATCCAGTCTTTTTAGCAGATATTTTTACAGGGAATGAAGCATCAGAGCTTCCTTCGTATTTGAAAACAATAGTAACATTTCCATCTGCATCAGTTTTCCCGCTGCCGATAACTGTTCCATCTTTATCTATTTTGACATCGGCATCTTCGAGTCCTGGGCCTGTAGTGTATTCTGCTACTCTTACAACTACCGATCCCGCAACTGCATTTCGTACAGTGATTTTAAAGGTTTTCTGTACTTCCCTTTTGCCATCGCTGGCTTTAAGCGTTACCTCTTTAACGCCGGCGTCGCTGAATGAAGGGGTATAAGTATAAACTTTACCTGTTAGAGTACCCACCCCGCTTACTTTGGTTATTGTAATCGGTTTTCCTTCAGGATCCGTTACCTTGGTAGAAAGATCTACCGTAAGAGTGTCTCCTTCAAGTACTGACTGATCCGTAACATTTATTTCCGGATCTTTGTCTACCATACAAGAAGTAAGAACCAGAGCAAGACTTAAGATAACAACAAACAGTACAATCAAGTTCTTCTTCATCTTTTTAATCCCTCCTTGTTAAGATAATAAAGTTTTCATAAGTTTGAAAGCTCCACATTATTTATTGTAACAAGTATGTTCTTTACAGTGGAATAATCAAAATAAAACTTCAGAACCAGTTGCGGATAAGAAAATGCCTGTGTAACAGGTTTACCTCTTGCCGGAGACGTTTCTTTGATCTTTATAGTAACTGTAGAATCTTTGAAAGTAATATCCTCAAGATTCAGCGAATAACCCCCCGTACTCTTTTCGCCGGCCGATACCAGAACATAGAATAAATTCTTTTCTTGTTTCAATATCTTGAAACCTCTGGATTTTTCTTTAATTATACCTATTTCTGCATAAACCTGATCCGGTTGCATAGCCTCGTACTTAAAAACTGGAGAGGCGGGTTGCTGAGTTTTTGTATCAGTTAAATAAATCGAAGTAGGACCGTCCGATATACCAATTATGTTTTCACCCATGGTTTTTATGTCTGAATGAAGAATCAGTATCTCATTCAGTTTAATCAGCGCATATCTCGAAGAAACATTTGAAGCTGCATTTAAAGAAAGATTATACAAAGCTTCTACTCTTTCATAGAAAGTTTTTAAAGATCCCTTTTTACTGAAATCTGCATTCCTGTAAGAGTCAATGGAACTTTTAAGCTCTGAAAGGAAAAAATTGTCGGCAAGCTCATAGTTAAGACATTGAAAATAATACTCTCCAATCTTTTCATAAAAAGAGTTTTGAATGAAAAAATCCGATACAGCAGAACTCTGCCAATTATCAGATGAAAACATCAATGTAAGAACCAATAAAAACGTTACAAGCATCAGAAATATTCTTTTCATACTGATCCCTCCTAAAAAAAATACCTGTCTCATATAAAAAGAGATCAGGTGTTTTGATATAAACAAAAAAATCCCCGCTCTCCCCAGAACAGAATAATAAATAAAATATAATGCACATAAATAAATTATATAATGTTTATTTTCTGCTGAAACAAAAAAAAGATATTTGTAACAAAAAAGTAATAATATTATAAGTATCAGCTATAACTTAATTTAAGAAATTGTGTTTACTTTTTAAAAAAATGATGATAGAATGATTTAAAGAGTACGAAAAGGGGGGATATTTCTGAACGTTAGTATAAGAGGAGTAGTTGAAGGTTTTTACGGAAAACCATGGAGCATGGAACAAAGGAAAGATATGATTTCATTTGCCGCAAAACACGGCTACAATCTCTATATCTATGCACCCAAAGCTGATCCTCAGCATAGATTCGCTTGGAAAGAGCCTTATGGTAAAGAATTTATTGAACAGTTCAGAGAGCTTGTGAATCTTGGGAAAAAAGAAGGACTTGATATATGTATGGCTTTAAGCCCGGGTAATTCTATTGCTTACAGTTCCGATGAGGATCTTGAGATGGTTGTTCATAAATTTATGCCATTTATAGCTATGGGAATGAATACAGTTGCGGTTTTCCTTGATGATATTGCCCAGGAGCTTTTTCATGATAAAGACAAGCAGAAGTATGCATGTCTTGCCGATGCCCAGCAGGATTTTCTCAACAGGCTTCATAAAAAACTTACAGCACGTGAAAAAGAGATTAAACTTATCTTCTGTCCAACTCAGTATTTTGGTGAAACGAGTACTGAGTATCACAGAGTACTGGGAGAAAGATTAAATAAAGAGATAAGTATTATGTGGACCGGGAATAAGGTGTGTTCTCAAAGTCTTACCATGGAAAATGCTAAAATGATATCCAACGCATTTCAAAGACCCGTCCTTTACTGGGACAACTATCCGGTAAATGATGCAAGGATGGTTATGGAGCTTCATCTGGGACCGTATGAAAACAGAGAAATTGGAGTAAAAAAATACTGTGAAGGCATAGTTCTCAACCCTATGAATCAGCCTTATGCCAGCATGCCTGTCATTGCAGCTGCCGGAGAATTTTTTGAAAACGATAGTTACGACAGTTATAAAGCTTTAAAAAGAGTATGTATGGAGCTTTATCCAGATGTAGCCCAGGAGTTTTATGAGTTTTCAATGTGTAATATCAAAAGTCCTCTGCATAATAGTGAACCGGAGTATTTAACAGATATGTTCGGTGAGATGTTCAAAATGTATGAAAGTAATAATATACAGGAAGCTTTAAGTCTGATTATGAAAAAAAGCCTCAGAATGGAGGAGATTTATCAGAAACTAAAAAGCTCTTTAGAAAAAAATATGCTTGAAGATATCTCTTGTTGGCTTGAAGAGTTCTACGGCTGGGCAGAGATACTTGGAGGAACGGTTTTTTTGATTAAGAGTTCTATTCCCATTGCAGTTGAAAAGTACGGGGAAGATGAGATAAAAGTACTCAAAAATGCTGTAACCGGACTGGAAAAAAAGCTGAAAACAGCCATGGAGTACCAAACCTCCGTATGTGGCTTAAGTATAATGAACTTTGCGATTGAACAACTGAAATGTGCGAAAGGTTTTTTAAAGCTTGTAGAGTATTAAAAAAAACAGGAGGCTTTCAAGGAAAGCCTCCTGTAATTTTATACTGTTATTTGAAAGAAGACATAATCGAAGATATTATGAAGAACATTTCAAGATCGTCGTAATCGATAACTCCATCTTTAACTGCCGAAATATCGTATTTTTCCTCATATACCTTTGGAGATTCGGTTACTTTTCCAAGGATAAGAGCATAGTCAGTATCATTAATAAGATGATCATCATTGAAGTCTATTACTTTAAGATTGTCATCAATACCATAAAATGCTTTTTCTCCAAGAATAGTTGAGAATATATCTCTGCTTTCGATCATCCAGTTTTCGATACTTGCATTGTTACCGTCAAATGCGTCATACTGGGCCTGAGTTATCATAGGAACCAGATAGTATCCGTGCCATCCCCAGTTATTGCCCCAGGAGTTCTTTATTATCCAGAACTCTGTAGCCTGATTTTTTGAAGCAACACCGCCGACCTTATACTCATAGTTGTTCCACTCTATGTAAGTGGCATCAGAAGCAACTATTGTGGGGAACATGGTTTTAATCTTAGCCATATCTGCCCAGCCGACCAAACTTACGGCATGCCCTCCGTCATATGGACTTAATCCTGCATCTACATAACTTCCAAAAACCGCTGAAGGAACGTATATTCCTCCGAGATACACATTAAAATCAACAGGAACATCGAAAGAAACCATAAGAGCACCATTTTTTACAAGGAGTTCTTTTATGGATTTTATATAGGTCTCATAATTAAAACCTCTTGCTTTAGCGTACTCTGCAGAAGGAACGTAAGTGGTTTTTGCGGCAAAAAAAGAATTCTTATCAATTTCTTCTTTCCATCCGTCTTTTGCATTCCAGCTTACCCATCCATTTCTGTCGAACTGGTAAGGCATTTTTTCTTCTGTGGTTATTCCGTATCTGATAAGGTTAAATGTTGAAAAGTAAGCATTTCCACCGGCATCAAGATTGCAATCCTGAAGCTGTACGGTTCCTTTTCCGGTATAGTAGCCAGCATATATTGAGTCTCTGTATATGTCCCAGTCAATATTGTGATAAGAGGTGTACTGTTCTGAAAGATCGTAAGTGGTATCTTCTAATTCTAAAGGAGATGCCGTGACAGAAGAACCAGTAAGCTTATCTCTCTGAACTAAAAGAGCGCTTTCGAAGGCTGCTGTTGCCGAAAATGCCCAGCAGGTTCCGTGGTAAAGCTGGTTCTTTACAGGGGTATGGATCTGAATATACGATGTGGGAACAGGTGTTCCAATATACTTATATACGAATCTTGAAGCTTCATATACATCATCGTTAGCAGTGAGATTATCTGCTTTTAAAGCCGTATCTTCCTTAAGAAGATCTCTGTATCCATTGAGCTTGGTGACTATATCCTTGTAGGAAACTGACATTCCGTTGTTCCAAAGCATCTGCTCAAGATCAAGGAAAGACTGGTTTACACCTGCTACCCAAGGAAGTTTTGTAGAGTTGATATCTTTAACCTGTGATTCTATTTCTTCTCTTACTCCGGCAAAGGAAGCTGCCGACAGCAGAACTACTAAAAGTAAAAAGACCATTAACTTTTTCATTCTTAAGCCCCCCTTAGTCTAAAACTATTATGTTAGGCGTATAAAGAACCTGTACACCGTCTGTGGTTTTTCCGTTTCTGTCTGTTAATTTGAAGCCTGCTTCGTATGGAATCTGAACAACAAAGATACCTTTTCCGTCAATTTTAAGATTGAAAGAAGCAATACTGTTTACTGTGCTTCCCGAAGGGCCTGTTCCATACTTGGTCAAACCGACTGTAATCATTTTATTAGGAGTAATGGCTACCTTTTCATTGTATGATGAAGAGAAGTTCAGTGCTGTTGCATCAGCTGTCGTAACTGTTGAACAGTTAGTTATATCAACAGGGTTATCGTTAACAAGTTCAAGAACCTGTATAGGTATCTGTAAGTAAGAAAGACCATTTTGAACCGGTCTGTCATTTGCCGGATTATTTGCTGTTGACTTGCCGTCTACTCCAAGGTACTCCTTTACTCCTGCTGTGGCAAGCACAAAAGGAATATTGGTATTCTGTGAGGCTGCTTCTGTAGCTGTTACTACTCCAATAACAGGATCATCGTTAAATCTTTCTTCAGGTCTGAAAGGAATAAGGTTGAAGCCTCTGTTGCCAAGAGTATCAAATACTTCTATTCCTATTGCAAAAGTAACGTTATATCCACAAGATCTGAATGTGTTATAGAAGCTCATTATATCAAAAGCCTTGCCGTCAGCCCCTACTAAAGGCACATTTTTGTTAGTGTTATATGTAAGGGACATGTACTCGTTGTTTAACCTGAAACCAAAAGTTTTTACCTTGGTGGTATTAAAAAGAGCTACCGGAACATCTACATATCCAAGTTCATCGGTTTTCCCAGGAATTACAAATCTTGCTGCATCGCCTATGTTTGATCCATCCTGGAATATTAATCTGAAACCTATTTTAAAGCTCTGGATCTTTCCGGAAGACTCGTTTACAGTAAAGTTAATGAGTGAGTATGAACCACTTGGAATAACTGTCGCATGGGCTGTGGAACCTGTTCCGTCCCTCTGTGAACCCTTGAAAGTTATCGAAGGACCGGTTACATCATATTTAAACTTGAAGTTATGTATAGTCTGTGAATCTTTCAATCTGTAGTAGAGGATATGATCTTCTGATTTTGAAAGATAGTTAGGACCATAGTCAGCTACAAGCTTTGACTGATCAATAATTAAAGAAGTTGAAGAAGCAGAAGCTTTCCAGTTTTCTGCAACATCTAAAGCATATTCAAAGATATGATTTTTTCCGTCAACCGACTGAACTTCTATGGAAACCGGTTTTCCAGTACCAAAATAATTAGCGTTATCGTCTTTTACTTTGGCCTGCTGATCAAGAACTGAAAAGTTGAATGTTGCACTGGCAACTTTAGGTTCTTTTGTGTTGGAACTTTCCGTAACTTTTACTTCTGCGGTATAAGCTCCGGCAACGTTAAGGTTTGAACCAACTATAGTATATCCATCGGCTGTTCCTTCGCCAAGCAGTCTTTTGGCTGCTCCAGGGGCAGTAAGGTAGACCTCATACTTTAAAACTGGTTTTTCTATTCCTACTGTTACTACTTTCCAAGCTAAAGGCAGATCCTGTCCGGCCACATGGCAGCCTTCAATTCCTCTGACATCCTTAAGAGCAATAGTTGCTACCAAAGCAGGTTTGGTACAAGAAACAAAAGCCAAGCTGAGTACTAACAACAACAAAAAGAAACTTAATGCTTTTTTCACCGTTATCCCTCCTGTGAATGAGAATTAGTATTTACTCTATTTTGAATCCCCTTGTAAGTGAACTTAATTTTTCAAGTATAAAAACAATAGCGCTTTTATCCGTCCAGCCTTTTTGGACAATAGTCTCTATTTGTCTGAGGTACTGGCTGTAAATGGTCTGATTACTTAGCTTTGAAGAAGAGTACTCGTTCATATTGGTTATGAACTTCTTAAAAACAGAAACATAATCCTGTGATACAGGAGCCGTAGGTTTTTGTTTTATCAGCGGACTGTCTGGAACAGATAGAGTCGAACTGCCTTCGTTCTGATACTCTGAAATGCTCTGGTAGTTATTTTCAAGCTCAGAAGAAAGGTTTTTTAAATCAAAAACTCCATATGACTGATACTTTTGATATATATAAGAACATAAAATATAGAGATTGGAATTTTTACCTTTTTCCTTTTCAATGCTCTGCAGAATAACCGAGTATCTTGAAAGAGCCTGTGAAGCGATATCTTCACGGGATGGGGTTGTCATATTAAAAGATACCTGCCGGAAAACAGCTTTCTGGAGCTCGTCTAGAAAATCCTTTGAAGCATAACCATTCTGGGAAGATTCGGTATACACATTTTTAAGCTCGCCGAAAAGTTTATTGTAAAGTACTGGTATCTCTTTTTCAGAAGGTGTCCATTGACCGAAAGAAAAGGTAAAAGCGCAGAAAATAACAAAGAAGACAAGAAGGACGTAAAATTTTTTCATATTTCCCCTCCCTATATCAGAAGTGCTTATTAAGCACTTAAAGTATTAACCTAAATTTATTATACCACAATTATAAAAAATCAACCACTAGTTTTAAAACTATGCGTCTTTAAGGTTATATAAAAGTTTACTGATGTAAAAAGAATTTCAGTTGCTACGTAAAATTTTTAAAACACAGGGATCGCTTAAGCAATCCCTGTGATGTGGTTATCTCGTTATTTTAGTTCCGGTTTTTCCAGCCAAAGCATCTTTAAGTTTTTCCATGTCAGTAATCAGTGCAGGTTTACCTGTATTCCTGACAAAATCGACACAAGCCTGTATCTTTGGAAGCATGCTTCCTTTGGCAAAGTGACCCTGTGCGATATACTCTTGTGCCTGTGCAAGCGTAATAGTATCAAGTTCTTTCTGATCGGGTTTATTGTAGTTGAGGCATACTTTTTCTACAGCTGTAAGTATTATGAGTTCATCGGCATCCATAATACCTGCAAGCAGAGCAGAAGCCCTATCTTTGTCTATTACAGCTTCAACGCCTTTAAGCATGCCGTTGTTTCTTCTTACAACAGGTATTCCGCCTCCGCCTGCTGCCACAACGATATAATCTTTTTCTATAAGACTTTTAATAGTGTCTTTCTCGATTACGTCCTGGGGAATGGGAGAAGGTACAACCTTTCTCCATCCTCTTCCGGAGTCTTCTTTTACGGTCCAGCCTTTTTCATTATGCATTTTTTCTGCATATTCGGCGCTGTAAAAAGGTCCGACTGGTTTTGAAGGGTTTTTGAAGCCATCATCGTTTTCGTCAACTACCACCTGTGAAACCACGGTGCATACATCTTTTTTTATCTTTCTTTCAATGAATACATTATGAAGCTCTTGAGCTATCATGTATCCAAGGTAACCCTGTGTCATGGAGCCGCATAAGTCCATAGGAAAAGGAGGGATGGTATCCTTTGCCAGATCCTGCTGTATAAGAATGTTTCCTACCTGTGGACCGTTTCCGTGGGTAACTATGAGAGAGTATCCCATCTGTATCATATCTGCCAGATAAGATGCCGTGGTTCTGACGGCTTTTATCATGTTTTCAGCCGTAGGCGATTCACCGGGTCTGTTGACTGCGTTTCCGCCTATTGCGACAACTGCTAATTTTTTATTCATATATCACCGGGCCTTATTGATTATTAGCCGACAATAGTTGCCATTATAACGGCTTTTATTGTATGCATTCTGTTCTCTGCTTCATCGAAAACTTTGGAATGCTTGCTTCTGAAAACTTCATCTTCGACTTCTCTTATATCAAAGCCATACTTTTCTTTAGCATCTCTTGCCACATCGGTTTCAAAATCGTGGAATGAAGGCAGACAGTGGAGGAATATTACATCCTGGTTCTCTGTCATTTTGAGAAGATCCATGGTTACTTTGTAGGGTGTAAGCAGCTTTACTCTTTCGGCAAGTTTGGCTTCTTCACCCATGGAAACCCATACGTCGGTATATATGGCATCTGCGCCCTTGACTGCTTTAAGGTCGGAAGAGTACTCTATAACTGCTCCGGTTTGTTTGGCTATTTCCTTCATCTGAGACATGAGCTCTTCATTTGGCTTAAGTTCCTGTGGTCCTACGGCCACATAGTGCATTCCAAGTTTGGCAGCGCCTATCATAAGAGCATTGCTCATATTGTTTCTGGTATCCCCTATGAAAGCAAGCTTCATTTTATTCAGTGGTTTGAAGATATTTTCCATCATGGTGAGGAAGTCTGCAAGAACCTGTGTGGGATGATCCTCGTCGGTCAGACCGTTCCATACAGGAACACCGGAGAACTTTGCAAGATCTTCTACCAGTTTTTGTGAGAAACCTCTGTATTCGATTCCATCGTAAGATCTTCCTAGAACCTTTGCAGTATCCTCTATTGATTCTTTTTTACCCATCTGGCTGTTGGTAAGGAAGGTAACGCATCCGCCCTCATCAAAAGTGGCCACTTCGAAGGCTGTTCTGGTTCTAGTGGAAGCTTTGTCGAATATCAGGACGATATTTTTTCCTTTCAGCGACTCTCCCCTTACACCCATTCTTTTTTTTGCCTTAAGATCCTTTGCGAGGTTAAGCATGTACATGATCTCTTCCGTGGTAAAATCCCTGAGAGTCAAAAAACTTCTTCCTTTGAGGTTAATAGGCATTTTCTTCTCCTCCTGTATAGTATTTTAAAATGCACTCATCCATATAAAAATTAAATTTTGCAGCAAAGTTCCTGATGTCTGAAACAGCAGGTTAAATGGTCATTTACTATTCCTATTGCCTGCATATGGGCATAACATATCACAGAGCCAAAGAAAGTAAAGCCGCGTTTTTTCATGTCAGCACTGATTTTGTCCGAAAGCTCTGTTTTTACAGGAATTTCTGAAAGTGTTTCAAAATAGTTTATAACTGGCCTAAAATTTACAAAACCCCATATGTATCTGTCAAAAGAACCAAACTCTTTCTGTATTCTTACAAAAGCCTGTGCATTGGTTATGCTTGCCCGTATTTTTCGTTCGTTTCTTATTATCCCGGTATTTTCCATGAGCTGCAGTACTTTTGTTTCATCGTATAGAGCAATTTTTTCATAATCAAAGTCATCAAATGCTGTACGATAGTTATCTCTTTTTTTCAGGATGGTTATCCAGCTCAGTCCTGCCTGAGAGCTTTCAAGCAAGATAAATTCAAAATGTTTCTTCTCATCATGTACGGGAACTCCCCACTCCTTATCATGATAATTTCTATAAAGCTCAGAAGAATCAGACCACGGACATCTTTTACCGGCTATCATGTTAGTCCTGCCTGAAAAGGGGCATACTCATACATCTTGGACCGCCTCTTCCTCGTGAAAGCTCACTTGATGGAATTTCAAGGGTTTTTATCCCGTATTTGTTGAGTTCGGCATTGGTTATTCTGTTACGGTCATAGACTACAACCTCTCCAGGTCTTATGGCAAGACAGTTTGAACCGTCATTCCATTGTTCCCTTGAAGCAGCAATATCATCAGAGCCTCCGCATTTTATAAGGGTGACTTTTTTAATCTTAAGGTATTTTTCCAGTACAACGTTCAGAGGTGCAGTTTCTTCAGCTATTTCGAATTCATCCTTCTCTTTTTTGCGTATAGTAAAAAACTTCATATTTTTTTCAAGCTTGGAGTGTACGACGAACTTATCGTAATCAACCATAGTGAAAACGGTATCAAGATGCATAAAAGCTCTTAAAGACGGTATAAGGACACCTATTATGGTATCAAACTCATCTCCGTATTCATAAAAGACTTTTTTTGCGATTATTTCAAGTGCCTCAGGTTCGGTTCTCTGAGATATTCCTATCGCAAGCGTATTACGGTTAAGAACCAGGATATCTCCGCCTTCAATTGAGTAAGGCATATCCTTTGAATAGTAAAACGGCGAACGTGAAAAATCCGGATGATATTTAAGCACATACTCCATAAACATTGATTCACGTCTTCTTGCCGGAGTATTCATCCTGTTTATGGTAGCACCTCTTCCCACGACTGCAACCGGATCTCGCTGGAAGTAAAGGTTAACAAGCGGGTCGAGAAAGAAGGGATGATTTAGCTTTGATTTTCTGACCTGGACGGAAAAGATGTCTTTTTTCAGACCGAGTTCTTCAGTTCTCAAACCGCAGACCAACTTTTCAATCATGGCCCTAGTATCCATGGAAACAAGAAAATCATATAAAGCCTGGGATATGTAAGGATTGGTTATTTCCGACATGTCAATGAACTCTCGCAAAAACTCAGATTTAAGTTCCCATGAGGATAAGGTCTGCTGCAGAAGATCTAGCAGATAAACAACTTCAACCCCTTCATTCCGGAGGATTGATGCAAACTCATCATGTTCCTGTTGCGCTTTTTCCAAGTAAGGTATATCGTCAAATAGTAATTCCTGTAAGTATTCAGGGGCTAGATTTTCAAGTTCCTTGGAAGGTCTGTGGAGCATTACTTTTTTTAAGTTTCCTATTTCAGAGTAAACATTCAGATTCATAGTATGACCCCCTCACATTAATATGGCAATTACATATTTTACTCCAAATAATTATAATTTATTTTCCGGATAATGACAAGTGTATTTCATAATTGTTATAGGCGGAATGGAATGACTAACATGAAAAAAATTTCATTAGATAATGTTTTTATGAAAATTTCAGCAAGCAACAAAGGTAATAAAATTATGATAAAATTAATAGTCATAATAAATATGCTAAGGAGAGAGGCAAAATGAAAAGTATAATAAAATCTGTCAGCAGATACTTTCTTTTTACCAGGATAATGCTCTTATGTTTCGGCATAGTAATCATACTCGTTGTTTATAAGTACTTTCAGATGAAGGAAATCGGGAATGTATATTATAGGATCGGGAATGAATTTTCAAAAATGCTTGAAGAAGGGTATCTTGCAAAAGGAAATAATATAATTACGGTTAATTCTTCCGACGAAATTTATAAGAAGCTTGAAAGCATCTTTTCTTCTGTCGGACAGATAAACAATACTCTTTCTGAACCGGTGAGTTTGGATGAGATAGAATATTTTTTCAATCGCAGTTCTTTTGATATTGACGGGCTGGACCGTGCAATAAGAAAAGCAAAAGATTCTATGTATGAGTCGTATCTTTATGTGAATAAAGGTTTTACGTTTGTTTTTACCATAAGTGTTCTGATTGCGCTTGCAATAAGCGGAATAAGGCTGTTTTTTGAAATGAAGGCAAAAAGGGTATTTGTTTCATACAACGATTACGTAAAGAATATGTCCGAAAAGGTTCTAGGCCTTATAAAGCTAAATGCACCTTCTCAGAATATTCCAATAAGGTGGCTTGAAGAAAAGGAGCTTTATGATAATGTTTCTTCGATTGAAAAGGAACTT
The DNA here is from genome assembly GCA_002431635.1 of Petrotoga sp. UBA5851. Classification (GTDB taxonomy): domain Bacteria; phylum Thermotogota; class Thermotogae; order Petrotogales; family Petrotogaceae; genus UBA5851. The sequence goes on along the minus strand of DJGH01000059.1, from coordinate 50,640 downwards.
GGGCTTGAAAAAAGGATAATAAGCCTGCCTGTTTACGGAACTCTGGAAGATCTTGTACCTCAGCTTATGCCCTTTCTGAAAGAGTATATCCAGTGTGACAGAGTGGGGGTGGCATTTATCGACAGTGTCGAAAATGTGGTGGCTGAGACAGCGGCTTCTTATACTGAAAATCTTAAACTTGGCGCAGGATTTATTCAAAACATAAACGATACTTCACTTAAATGGATAGTAGAAAATAGATCCCCAAGAATAATAAATGATTTGGAGTACTACTACAAAAATTTTCATAAATCAAGAGCTACAGAACTCATTCTCCAGGAAGGATACAGATCCAGTCTGACTGTTCCGATAATAACCAACGATAAGGTCGTAGGCTTTCTTTTTGTCAACAGCGTTAACAAGGATGCTTATACCAATGAATGTTCCCAGATAATGCTAAGAGTTATGAATATTCTTAAGGGGACGACTTTCTATTCTTATATAACCCAGCAGATAGTATCTACAAGTGCTCAGGCATTTGTTTCACTTGTAGAAAAGAAAGATAATGAGACAGGCTTTCATATATCAAGAGTGTCGCAGTACTCATATACTATTGCAAATCAGATGTATAAAATATTTCCCACGATTACGCCAAAGTTCCGCAGAGAGATACTGTGGTTTGCCTCGCTTCATGACATAGGAAAGATAGGCATACCGGACAATATACTTCTTAAACCTGGCAAACTCACTCCTGAAGAGTTTGATATAATGAAGCAGCATGTGCTTTTCGGAGAAAATATTCTTAAGGATATGGACGGCAAGATACAGAACATGACCGGTTTTTCTTTTATGAAGACTGCTATAGATATCGCCGGGGGGCATCATGAGAAATGGGACGGGAGTGGGTATCCGCGAAAGCTAAGCGGGCATGATATTCCTCTTGCCGGAAGAATAGTAGCTTTGGCAGATGTGTTTGATGCTCTGACCAGTGCTCGCCCATATAAAAAAGCTTTTGATTTTGATCTTTCGGTAAGGATGATAATAGAGCAGTCCGGTAGTCACTTTGACCCGGATGTGGTTCATGCGTTTACTACCGGCTTGGATAGTATAAGAAGAATCTATGACCGGTACAGGGAATAAAAATTTTCTAGTATTGACATGTCCGGAGAAAGGTACTATAATTTTATTATAAAAAAATTCTGTCAGAATAATTATTGCTCAAAAAAGGGGGCGGTATAAATGGCGGAAAAAAAAGAAGTGAAAAAAGAAGTTAAAAAGGAACCAGAAAAGAAAGAAACTCCGAAAAAAGAAAAGAAATAATTTTTACGGGCCGCCATTAAATGGCGGCTTTATATATTTTATTAAAAAAAAGTTACAATGTAATCTATAAAAAAATATGGTACAATATACGATGTCATTATTTATTTTTTAGAGGAGGAAAAGTATGGAATTAAAGGAGTATGTAAGAGATATACTTGATTTTCCGCAGAAAGGGATTATTTTTAAGGATATTACGCCAATACTAAAAGATCCGGAGGCATTCGGATACACCATAAAAATACTTCAGGAACTGTTAAAGGACTGGGATTTTGATTTCATAGTCGCACCGGAAGCCAGGGGTTTTTTATTTGCCTCTCCTTTGGCATATACTATGAAAAAAGGTCTGATACCGGTAAGGAAACCAGGAAAGCTTCCTTATAAAACAGTTAATATATCTTATAATCTTGAGTACGGAAGTGCCGAGCTTCAGATGCATGTTGACGCACTTAAAAAGGGTGACAGGGTGGTAATAGTTGACGATGTTCTGGCAACCGGGGGAACACTTGATGCGATAAGAAGAATGGTCAACAATGTAGGCGCAGATGTTGAAGGTGTACTCTGCATGGCTGAACTCGGTTTCTTAAAAGGTAGGGAACGTCTTAAAGATCTTAAGGTTGCTTCAATCCTTAAATATTAAGAAGGAGGCGGAGTATGGAAGGGATCTCTTTTGATTTTACCAATCTGTTTTCACCAGTTTTAAAAGGCGGACTTACCAAAAAGGATATAAATAGCTACAAAGAAAAAGTTTCTGAAGCGGTTGAGAATATACTTAACAGTAATCCGGGATTTATGGGAGTACCTTTCGAATCAAAATGGCTTGAGTCAGTCAGAGAACTTAAAGAATGGATACTTTCTTTTGAAAGTCTTGTAGTTTTAGGAATAGGTGGATCTGCTCTTGGTAATATTGCTTTGCAAAGCGCCCTTAATCCTGCAGACTATAATAACCAGAAAAACAGAAAAACCCCTAGGATATATATAGTGGATAATGTTGATCCGGACCTCCTTTCAAGTGTTTTGGATCAGATAGATATTAAAACAACTCTTTTTAACGTTATTTCAAAATCCGGAACCACAGCCGAGGCTATGGCAAACTATATGGTGGCCAGGGGACTGCTTGAGACCAATGGTCTTAAAGTTCAGGATCATATATTATTTACAACCGATCCTCAAAACGGCATACTTCGGAAGATGTCACGTGATGAAAATATAAGAGCTATTGAGATTCCTCCGCAGGTAGGTGGAAGGTTCAGCGTGCTCACTCCTGTCGGACTTGTTTCAGCTATGGCAGGAGGAATTGATATACAAGAGCTTTTTCTAGGTGCACGCGATATGTGTGAAAAATGTAAAAATAAAGATATATGGAAGAATCCGGCGGCTCTTAATGCGGTAATACATTATCTTTACTATTTAAAAGGATATAACTTATCCGTGATGATGGTTTACTCCAACAGACTGTATCTTCTTGCCGATTGGTACAGGCAGATATGGGCTGAAAGTATAGGAAAGAAGCTTAATCTCAAAAAAGAAACGGTCAATGTGGGGCAGACTCCGGTAAAAGCTCTTGGTGCTACTGACCAGCATTCACAGGTTCAGCTTTACAACGAAGGACCAAAAGATAAGATAATAACTCTCATAAAGCTTGAGAATTTTGAAAGGGAAGTTTCGATTCCCAAAATACATGAAGATATTGCCGAACTGAAGTATCTTGGCGGAAGAAAGCTTTCCGAGCTTCTTAATACAGAGCTTGCAGGTACGGAGTATGCACTTTTGGAACACGAAAGACCCAATATGAGAGTTACATTTCCCAGAATCAGTGCTTATAACATCGGGGAGTTCATTTTCATGTATGAGTTCTCAACTGCTGTGATGGGAGGTCTTTTGCAGGTTGATCCTTATGACCAGCCCGGTGTGGAGCTTGGGAAAAAGGTTACGTATGCTCTTATGGGACGTGAAGGGTATGAGGATCTTGCCGCAGAGGTTATGAAAAAAATACAGGTAAAAAATAGGGTGATTATGTGATAATTGGAATAACAGGTTTAGCAGGCAGCGGAAAATCTTATGTTTCAAAAATTATGAAAGAAAAAGCAGAGTCCGCGCTTATGAAAAAGGTTTTAGTCATTGATGCAGACAGGGTCGGACACGATGTCCTTTCCCTGTTTTTTATCCGTCAAGAACTTGTAAAAGCTTTTGGAAACGATATTTTAAATGAAAACGGAGAGATAGACAGAAAAGCTCTGGGAAGAAAAGTGTTTTCCAGTCGTGCCAAGCTTTCGTTTTTAAATGCAACTGTGCATCCTGTCATAAGGCACGAAGTAGAAAAAATGTTAAAAGAAAAAGAAAAAAGTTATGATATAATTATAATCGATGCAGCATTGTTAGATCAGATAAAACTAGCTGAAATGTGTAACATAATAGTTCTTGTGGAGTGTTCCGAAGATAAGCGTGTGGACAGGCTGATTCTGAATAGGAGTATCCCTATAGAAAAAGCGCATGCTATTGTGCAGTCTCAGAAAGAACTCAATCTGGGCAGATCTGATTTCAAAATTATAAATGAAGGAAATTTTGAAAGCACCTGCAGGCAGGTTGAAGAATTCCTAAGTCAGCTTACGTCGGTGGAGTAAGGGGTTTTTATTTTTTGGATAAATAGAAATAACTTAAAAAAGTTATCCAATTCTTTTATTACGGAGGTGCTAAAGGTGAAGAAACTTCTTATTGTTCTGCTTGTTGCTCTTTTTGCTACATTTGCATTTGCAGACAAGGTAACGGTTGAATTCTGGCATGCTATGAGCGGTGATCTCGGAAAGGTTCTTCAGAATCTTGTAGACCAGTTCAACAAGGAAAATCCTACCATTGAAGTTAAGTCAGTTTATGTAGGCAACTACAATGCTCTGAACCAGAAACTTCTTGCCACTATAACAGCATACAACCAGGGAACCAAGTCCGGTCTTCCTGCAATGGCACAGTCTTATGGAAACTGGACTGCCAAGTATCTATATTCGGATGTTGTAAAAGCTCTTAACAGCTACATAACCAAAGACCCGGAAATGAAGAAAGCATGGGATACTCAGATTTATCCTGTTTTCAAAGACATCGTTTCATGGGGAGATATGATATATGCTATTCCTTTCAACAAATCAACCCAGGTTTATTTTTACAACACAGATCTTTTTGATATGTACGGAATAGAGCCACCCAAGACCATAGAGGAGTTCAAGGAAATAACCAAACTGCTCACCGAAGATATAAACAAGGACGGAACAGTTGACCAGTATGGCTTTGGAGTAAGAACCATAGTTGATGATTTCCAGATATACCTGTATGCACATAACGGAAGATTCTTGCAGCATGTTGCAAACGGCAAGTATAAAATAATTCTTGATCCCGTTAAGACCAAACAGGCTCTTGAAACAGTTTATTACCTTAAGAAGAACAATCTTTCAATGTTCCAGGGCGGATACTACAATGACCAGTTTGGTTCAGGTCAGATAGCCGCATACATGGGATCAATCGCAGGTAAGAACCCCACAGATGCTTCATGTAAGGGAAAGCACGGATGGAACTGGTCTCCTCTTCCGTCAATTGATGGAGTTCCCCATTCCCCGATAGCCGGAACCGATCTTATAATGTTTAACTGGGTTCCTGTAGAACAGATGGATGCATCATGGAAGTTCATGAAGTACCTGCTTGATCCAGTTAACCAGGCATACTGGGCAATAAACAGCGGATATGTTCCTGTAAGAAGAGATGCAACTCAGACAGCTCAGTGGAAAGCTTATGTTGCTACCGACAAGAAACCGGTTATAGCTCTTAACAGTCTTGAAGGAGCCGTTGCCGATCCTAACCCTGCGGCATGGAACGACATAAGGTCCGAGCTTGCTAAGATTTTTACAGATATGATATATGACAAGGTAAGCATAGATGATGCTTATACAAGAATATACAATGCACTTGAAACTTTATTGAAAGAATCAGACGAACTGGCAAAGTAGAAGTAATAAACCGGGATGATTTTCATCCCGGTTTTTTTATTTGTTTATAAGTTGTGAAGCAAATTTTAAAGCCTCTTCAAGCTCTATATCTACTCCCTGAGCTGTAAGGATGGCATTTTTTTCGGTTATGGGAATGCGGATGGTTGGACTTACACCGCCCTTTCCATTGCGGCTGTCAAGCTGGATATTTTTATCTTTATCAAGAGACTGTCCTGATGGCCATTTTACAGTAACGCCTCCGGGCATTGTAGCCTGTGCCCCTACAAGCCCAAATGATCCGTTTGTACCGTAAAAACCGATTACTTGTGCATTCTTGAGTTTGCTTATTCCCATTGCGACACCTTCGCCGGAACTCACACATTTTGGATTTACTAAAGCCAAGACTGTACCCTTGAAAATTTTTTCTGCAGGATTTATAAAAAGCTCTAAAGAATCGGGATGAGATTCATCTTTTGAAAGTTCTCTCTTTGAGATTTTGTAATTATAGACGTTCTGATATTCAAAAATACTTTTTTCCTCATAAAAAGAACCCAAAAGATCTGCTGCCATGGAATCAAGACCGCCCAGATTATTTCTGAGATCAACAATAAGCACCGGAGAATTTTTTTCTATAGCCTGCTCTACTGCCTGGCGGAAAAGACCCAGAGTAGAAGGTGCATTTCCTGTCTGCTGAAAGTCAGCGTCAAACTCTCCGAGAATTTTTATATAGCTGATGTTCTCATCAAACATTCTGTACTGTACCATTGCATCGGGTATAGGTTCGGGGGTTTCAATATTCAGAAACATGTCTCTGAGCTTGTCTGAAACTACAGAATCAGGATAATTTTTTTTAAGCGAGACGCCTTTGTCATCGTAAGCTTTGATTACAGCTGTCTGAACCGATAAATCTTCCGGGTTCATGTACTGGATCTCGGTTTGCGTACCAACAGGTGAACGTACGAGATACTGAGTTTTTTTAAGCAGTTTATTTTCATCAGTCGCAGGGATGCTGGAAAATACTATAGAAGTTCTATCAATAGCCTGTTGTGCATTCATGCCGTTCCAGGAAATCAGCTCCGCTCCTGTTTTTATACCGAGTTGCCACGCAGGACCGGAGGTATCAACCCATGAAATTATTACTTTCCCGTCATCTAGTCTTGTCACTGCCAGTCCATAACCGCCTCCGACATACTTGTAATCTGTTTCGTTCAAATTATTGATGATTACATGACCGTCAGGAATGCAGTGCAGATAAGTTCTTAAAGATACATAGTAACTATCGAAATCATTCTTTTCCTGAGCAGCTTTAATTTGAGGGTAGTAAGCTGCATACATGCTCTGCCAGTCGATATTTTTATGTTCAGTGAAGGCATACTCTTTGACAAGTCTGTGGTGAAGTTTTTGAAATGCTGTAGTCCATCTTTCCTTGCTGAAATCAGTCTGTTCAGAAGAACTATTTGTACCGGTGATAAACAGTATCAGGACACAGGTTACTGCCAACATAGCTAATGCTGTAAACCAGTAAACTCTTTTTCTGTTTTTTTTCATGTACCTTCCCCTCCGATGTATGTTGAATATAAAGATAAGTGGCCGAATGATATTTTAATTCTTTTGACGTTTAAAATCAATATTCATAGTGGCAAGTTGTCCGGCGTTCATCCATTGCAGGCGGAGGTTTTTACGTTCTATAATCCAATGGCTTACAGATTCCCATACTGCGAAAGTGGCTCCTATGGATACAATTTCATGAAGAAAAGGACCGGTTTTTATTGTGCTCAGCCAAAAAGACATAGAATAGAGAACAGCTCCAATAGCAAGGAGAGAAAAGGTTCTCAGGAAATTTAGCTTAAGTTCGACATCTTTTTCATACAGCTTAAGCTTATAATGATTCAGTATGATTCTTACAAGCTCCTGCTGTTCGTTGGGAGAAAGAAAATCTTCTTCAAACAGTATCTTCAGGGGAATATATGAGTTAATAGGATAGGTCAGAGACTCAATGTAACCGTAAAGCTCGGGACTAACTTTGTCTGAAGCAGAAAAAGGATGAAAGATGGACTCCCTGTTTTTTGGGTGTATTGCTATTACTGCGAACCCTTCACTATCAATATACTCGTTTTCTATATAATCGCGCACTTGGGGAAGTTCTTTTCTTATTATGCGCAGGCGGTCTAGAAGAGTGCTTTTACTTAGTTTTTTCATTTCATACCTCCGCAGATGTTTATACTAAAATTTTACCATAGATAGTATTTGTGAAATAGGTAATAACAGATAAAATAAAAATCACCCAAAACCTTTTATAAGATTTTGGGTGATTTTGGTGGAGCCGATGGGATTTGAACCCACGGCCTCTGCCTTGCGAAGGCAGCGCGCTCCCAGCTGTGCCACGACCCCGAATATTATTTTAGAATAAGATTTTTAAAAGACTGTCCGTTTTTTATTTTCTTTCCGAAGATATCAGCTATTGTTTGGCCTATATCTGCAAAGGACTCCCTTGTTCCGATGTTTACATTTTCTTTAATCGGATTTCCGTATGCCAGAAAAGGTATATACTCTCTTGAGTGGTCTGTTGAAGGGGTTGTAGGATCGCAGCCATGATCAGCACTTATCATAAGAATATCGTCATTTTTCATCTGAGACATTATGGATATAAGCTCTTCATCCCATTTCATAAGGGCATCTGCATAACCCTGAGCATCGTTTCTATGTCCGTACTTCATATCAAAATCAACCAGATTGGTAAAGATAAAGCAGTTCTCATTCTTTTCTTTCATATACAAAAGAGTTTTTTCAACCCCATCGGTATTGTCAACGGTTTTAACGTACTCTGAAATACCTCTTTCGGCAAAAATATCGTGTATCTTTCCCACGGCATACACTTTTATTCCAGAACCGGTAAGAACATCAAGCACCGTTTCCGCAGGCGGTGGAGAAGAAATATCTTTTCTGTTTGAAGTTCTTATATACTCTGGATACCTTCCGACATATGGCCTGGCGATTATTCTTCCGATATTGTATCCCATTTCTTTAAACATTTCATGAGCGATTTTGCAGCCATGATAAAGCTCTTCCAGCGGAATTATTTCTTCGTGAGCGGCAACCTGAAAAACACTGTCTGCTGAAGTATAAACAATCCATGAACCCGTTTTTTCCTGTTCAGGTCCAAGATCCTGGATTATTTTAGTTCCAGAAGCAACAGTATTGCCTATAACCTTGCGGTTTGTTCTGCGTTCAAACTCATTTATTATATGACTGTCAAATCCGTTAGGGAAAAAATCAAAGGGTTTTTCAAGATAGATCCCACTCATTTCCCAATGACCGGTGGTTGTATCTTTTCCATCGTTGAACTCTTTGAGCTTTCCGTAGGCTCCAAGACTTGCCTGTACAGGAAAAACTCCCTGTATAGGATATATGTTTCCCAATCCGAGTTTTTGCATATTGGGCATTCTCAGACCGTTAACTGATCTTGCTATATTTGCCAGAGTATTGGAACCTGTGTCTCCGTATAGCGGAGCATCAGGCATTTCGCCTATTCCGACGCTGTCAAGTATGACAAGAATTACCCTCATACTACTCCCTCACTTTTCGCAGATTAAGGAAGTTAATGACGGTATTTATTTCATCTTTTATGGTTTCCGGGTAGACATAACCCTTGAAACCAAGACCTATGAGGAAGGTTTTGAGCACATCGGCAATTATAAAAGATGAGTCTACATTGAACCCGTTGGCTCTCAGTACATCTTTTATAAGCAGTGAAAACTTTTCGTCGATCTCCTGAATTTTTCTTATGGTTACTTTGGATCTGTAAGGGTAGGTCATTATCTGGGCAAAAGCAGCCATCTTATCGGACGGTATGAAAAGCTTGTTTATCTTTTCTTCGATATCCTCTGGTTTTTCAAGTATGGGCTGTATCCATTCCTGAAGTATAAAAGCTGCTGTTTCGATCATGGCGCCGTCTTTTGAGCCAAAGTAATAGTGTAGCGAAGCAATTGTCAAGCTGGCTTCGCTGGCTATTTTGCGAGTTGTGGTTCCGCTTATGCTGTTTTCGTTGATTATGCTTATGATTGACTCTATCAGCTCCTGCTGGCGTCTTTCTCTCAGGTCCGGGTTGGGTCTTCTCGCCATAGTCAGTCCCCCTTTGTATGAAAATCATCTTATGAAATTATTATATCACAGATATTTTTACAAGTATACTACATAAACAAAGTGTTTTTTTTGATTTTTCAGTGTATTTATATTATGTTCATATATTCGAAAAGATTATATATCATTATGGATAAGTTTGACAAATGTACTTAGGAATTTGAGTAATAAAA
>DJGH01000059.1:23644-41034 GCA_002431635.1 Petrotoga sp. UBA5851 | reverse complement strand
GATTTGATCAGACATTAATTTAATCTTCCAATTCTTCCAGTTCCTGAAGTATCTCGAAAAGCTTATTGCTGAAAAAATCAGTTTTTATAATATCTTTAATATCTTCTTTCAGCTCCTGTTTTTCATCGCTTCCTAAGATATCTTTTAAAAGTTTGCAGCTTTTGGCGAGTGATAGAAGAATAACCGAGCGCTCGTCAATTGAGGTGCTCTTCTGTGCAGTAATGCGGATGTTTTTGTATATATTCTGTACGATGGCTGTGTTTTTTATGATATATTCTTTCTTCCCAATGGGTTCGATAATATTTTTTCCTTCCAGACCGGCAGCAACTTCATTTTGGATGAACTTCCTTTTTTTACCAGCCTTCTTAATCCAGTACTTGAGACTGTGGATTTTTTTTTCAGCATGGATTTTTTCAAGAAAAAAGTCATACAGGTCTTCGCCTGTTTTTTTGTCATCGAAGGTAACAGCAAGCTTATCTACGAGAGATATATAATCCTTAAGCAGCATTTCACTCAATACCGCCGCAGAAAGGCCGAAATCAAAAAGCCCTCCTAACTTCTTTTTTACCGAATGATCTTCATTATTTATACATATTAAAAAGAAACTCTCAGGCAAAGATAATATAGTACCACCTCCTGAAGCCACTATAATGATACTATGCTTTGGGGATGTTTTTCAATCCTCTTAATATTTCTTAATAAAAAAGCAGTATGTATAATATGTTATAATTGGATAAATAAGAGAGGTGCTAAGCAAAGAATGCCGGGAGGTGAAGTATGCTTGAGAATGTGCGGTTCCAGGTGGAAAAAGAAGACAAACAGGTCAAAGCTCTGTATGAAAAAGAAAGCATGAGACTTTCCGAACTTCAAAGGAAGATAAAGGAACTGAATATTCCTGTCATGATAATTTTTGAAGGATGGGGTGCAGCAGGAAAGGGTACTCTGATAAATGAGCTTATAAGGACGCTTGATCCGAGGGGATTTAATGTTTTTACAACACATCTTCCACAAGGTGAAGATAGATACTGGCCTTTTTTATACAGGTTCTGGATAAAAACACCTGCACGGGGCAGAATAAATATTTTTGATCACAGCTGGTATGACGAGCTGTTTGAAGACTGTGTTACGCAAGGAAAGATAAACCGCAGGATTTTGAGTATGGTGGATGATATAAATGTCTTTGAAAAGCAGCTCTATGAAAACGGAGAGCTTATAATAAAATTTTTTTTGCACATAAGTCAGGAAGAACAAAAGAAAAGGATAAAATCACTTTTGCGCAGTCAGAGTGAAAAGTGGAAAGTAGAAGAAAGAGATCTCAAACAGAATGAAAATTATGAACACTATATGATGGCATTTGAAAGAATAATGGAAAAAACAGATACCCAAAACAGATGGAATGTAATCTCTTCGCAGGATAGAAAAACTGCAGCGCTTCAGATAGTACGGACTGTTGCTTCAGAGTTTGAACAGGCTGTTTCAGGCAGAGAAGCTTCTGCTCGGATGAAGGAAAACATAGTTATCAACTCTGAAACTGTAAACTCTGCCATTCTGGACAGTACGGACCACACGCTGAGTATACCCGAAAAGGAGTATAAAAAAGAGTTGAAAGACCTTCAGATGGAACTGCGAGAGATTCAAAACAGAATGTACCTAAAACGTATTCCGCTTGTGATTGTTTTTGAAGGCTGGGATGCCGCAGGCAAAGGCGGCAATATAAAACGTATAACCCAGGAGCTTGATCCCAGAGGCTATGAGGTAATTCCAGTAGCTGCTCCGAAGGATGCAGAGAGAGAACACTACTATCTTTGGAGATTTTGGATAAAAGTACCTAAAGCTGGGCATATAGCAATTTTTGATAGGTCATGGTATGGCAGGGTTCTGGTTGAAAGGGTTGAAGGCTTCTGTTCGGTGCAGGAGTATAAAAGGGCATATAAAGAAATCAATGATTTTGAAAGCCAGCTTGTAAATTACGGAGCAACTGTTGTGAAATTCTGGCTTGATATAAGTAAAGAAGAACAGCTGAAAAGATTTAACGATAGGCAGAACGACCCTGGCAGAAGCTGGAAGATTACTGATGAAGACTGGAGAAATAGGGAGAAATGGGATCTTTATAAACCTGCAGTAGAAGAGATGCTTTTAAGGACAAGCACTTCATATGCACCCTGGACCGTCGTTGAATCAGATGATAAATACTATGCAAGGCTTAAGACTCTCAGAACGGTAGTGCAATCGATGAAGAAAAAAATATAAATGATGACTAAACCTTTTTGTTATAAACGGTTACACTTTTCTAGCATAGAAGGCAGATCATTTCTCAAAAAAAACATGGATAAAGGAGTCATATAACTTAAAAATCCTATTGAAAAAATTTTTAAAATACCTGCAATATCAATATAAAAAGTGAAACGTTCTCCTAAAATAATATTTGAGAGTATGCTCCATCCTATACTCGCAGATAACGAACCGCCTACAGAAAAAAGTATCATAAAGAAAGATACTTCCAAGGCAGTATCCCTTAAAATTTTGGCAGAAGATATTCCTAGGACACGCATAACCGAAAGTTCACCAAGACGCATCCGGCAAGTATGTGCAGAAGAAAAAATTATAAAAGAAAAGAGAATAAAAAAAAGCAAGGATAGTAATAAAAGCTTTATAAGACTTAAAAAATAAGCAGTGCAAGCTGTCTGACCTACAAGAAAATCGTAATCTACTATCTGTTCAAAGTCTTCTGAAAGATCTATATCGGATTCTTTCAGCTTTTTGTAATCATCAACCGTTATTATTACTGCAGGTATGGGGTTGTCCATTATCGAAAAGAGTTTTAAATTTTCTATTGTCCTGAGCTTATTTCTTGTGGCGGCATCATTTGCATGAAATATGTACTTTTTCTGTGTTCCGAAGAGGATGTTTTCTTCCTGAATCTGATACTCTGCTGCAAGCCAGGAGATGTTGTACCTGCTCATGATTTGAGATATTTTCCGTTCAGAACCAAGATTTTTGGGCTGAAGAAGAGTAATATGCCTGAATTCACCTATCTTCTGTGTAGACTGCATCTCAACAGTTGCAGTGATGTTTGTCAGCAGGGTTGTTAAAACCGCAGCCAGAAAAATACTTAAAAGCACCGGATGATTTGTGCCAGTACGTATGGTGAAAGCAAATGTTTTTTTTGAGCTTCTTCCCAAATGAAGCTCCTTTTTAATTCGACCGAAGGAAGCTGTTTCTTCAATTGTCTGAACGGGACTACCCCAATTTAAGATGAAAGCACCGTATAAAAAAGAAAAGATGGTTGATAAAAGAGGAATACATGCCGCAGGCAGCAAGGTATAAAAATATAAATTGGTTTTAATCCCTGCCGGTTCAAAAAAATAATTTTCCAAAAGTTCCGCTCCGGCCAATCCGGTAAGTACTCCGGCAATAAAACCAATCAGAGCAGGAATAAAGAGCTGCGAAAAAATCATGGCGTAAGCTGAAACATTTCTTACTCCCATGATTTTCTGAACTGCAAAGTTCTTTCTGTTATGCCAAAAAAGTCCTTTATTACAGAATATACTGGCAATAGTTGCAGCTGCACAGAATATAATTAAAATAAGAAAAACATTCACCATATTCAAGAGTGATCCGCTTTCTGGAACATCGGCAGCATAAGTTTTAAATGCTGTAAGGACAGTATTTATAAGAACTGCTCCTGTAACAGATATGAACATAATAAGAACATTCTGAGAAAAAAGCGAAAAGTTCTGTCTGAAGAACTTCAGAATATTTTTAGTCATCACAAGTCCCGGCAGAAGTAAGAAGGCTTTTCAGATGTATTTTATTATCAAAAAAGCTTTCAGTATGAGAATCCATGGTAGTCATAATAACTGAACAGCCTGATCTTTCGCAGTAATCAAACAGAAGATTTACCAACAGTCTTTGATTTGTACAGTCGAGGTTTGCCATAGGTTCATCGGCAAAGATTATTTTTGGAGAGTTTATCAAAGCTCTTGCAATAGCCGCCCGATACTTTTGTACGGGTGAAAGCTGATACGGAAAAGTATCCATAAGCTCTGTTATTCCAAGCATTTCACAGAAAAGTTCAAGCCGTCTTTTACTTTCATTCTCTCTTTTCACGGCTGCAATCATAATGTTTTCACGTATAGAAAGGTAGTTTATCAGGAAATGCTTCTGAAATATGAAGCCGAACTCCTTTTGTCGCAGTTCTTCAAGCTTCTTCTTTTCCATGCGGTTAAGCGCCATACTGTTAAAAAAAACACTTCCAGCATCAGGTTTTTTTAATCCGGACATAAGGTAAAGAAGAGTAGATTTTCCACTTTTGGAATCACCGCAGATACAGAGATTTTCACCGCTCTGCAATGAAATTGAAAAATCTTCAAGGATATTTTTTTTAAGTTTTTTGGCTTTGTATGAAAAAGATACTTTTTCCATCCTAAGCAAATATATCTCCCCTCTTTCCGGTAAGCAGATGCAGTATACCAATGATGATTATACTAAAAAATGACCTAGTTCTTTTAATGAACTAAGTCATGAAGTTGCATTACTTATGTAATTATTTTTCTTTAAAAAGTCTTTCCACAAAAAAACCAAACATAAAGCCAAGCATTACAAATATATATACTGTCCAGCTTCCTGTGAAGGCGGAGATGTCATTTTTGAATATATTTATACTTCCTGCCATCATTACTCCGAGAAGAACAGAGATTACCTTTTCTTTGTTCTTCTTCATAAGAAAGTTCAAAAGCTTTACAATAATAATAAGGCCTATAAGGATTCCCAGACCCATCGGTATAAGAACAGAAAAATCAAAGTCTGAGATAGCTTTTATGGCATTTCTGTATACGCCAAGAATTATCAGTACTGAAGAACCGTCTATTCCGGCAGGCATTGACATTGCGCATGCTCCTAACATTCCGCTTATCATGAGATACCACCATGACTGATTTTCACTTTGGAAGGAACTGTCCGGGCGTGGTATTACAAAGAAGAAAAGACATACAGCTATAACGAGACCTGTCAGAAAAAGGAACAACTTATCTTTTTTGAGCACCTTCTGTTCTCTACCCATGTGAAAAAGTCCACCCAGTATTAAGCCCAAAAAAGTGCCCACAGTATATCCTGGAAACTTTTCGTAGGAGAGTTCCAGAAGATTTGAAAAAGAAAATATTCCCACAATCATTCCTATTGCAACCGGAATAAGGAGCATAGTTGACTTTCTGTCAAATTTGAAAGACATGAAGTTTGAAGCAGCATCGAGAATATCGTAGTACCTTCCGGAAACGGCGGCGATCATTCCGCCTCCTATTCCGGGGACAATATTGGCAATTCCTATAAGCACTCCAAGAAATAAAGTTTGAAGCATCAATCACCTCATGAAATAAAGACTAGGGTGATTATTGAAATAATAACGCAGTATATTCCGAAAATCTTTAAATGACCTTTCAGCACAAGTTTTTTTACAAGGAAAAGTCCTGCCAGGCCAGCGATAAAAGCGGCCAACGCTCCAAAAATCTGAGCCGGTGTGATTGAGATCTTTGAAAGCTCCATGACTCCAGCTCCAAAAGTTACCGGAAGACTCATAAGAAAAGAGTACCTTACGGCATCCTCGCGTTTTACTCCAAGGAACAAAGCAGCAAATAGAGTAGCCCCGCTCCTTGAAATCCCGGGCAGTATGGCTATAGCCTGAAAAATACCAATCATAAGAGCATCTATCCAGGTTATTTTATCCAGACTTTTTTTGTTGGTTCTGAAAAAATCAGAAAAAAACATGAAAAGCGCAGTTACGAGGAAGAGCCCTCCTACAAGCTTTACTGAAGAAAAAGCCTCATTTATGAAATCATTGAGAAAGAATGCGGTAAGTACGGCTGGAATAGTTGAAAGCAAAAGCTTACCTATGAGAGGAAGCACACGCTTATCGAGTGTGAAAAGACCTTTCAAGAGATATACTACATCGCTGAAAACAAAAAGCAGCACCGCTAGAAAGGTTGCAAGATGAAGTACAGCAAAAAAAGAGACATTCTGACCGGCATTGAGAATATTTGAAAAAACGACCAGATGACCGGAGCTTGAAATAGGTAGAAACTCGGCAAACCCCTGAACTATGCCTAAAATAATTTCATTCAAAATTTTTCACCCCTTGGTTGAATTTGGTTGAACAATGTCCGTAAAAAAACAAATAAAATCATATAAGTATACATCAAAAAAATTAATAAGCATTTTCTGGCTGTTAAAAAATCTGTTTTTGCATTATAGCCTCAATATCTTCAATAGTTCTTGGGATCTGTCCAGAGAGATTGGCACAGCCTGTATCTGTAACCAGGCAGTTGTCTTCAAGCCTGAAGCCTATTCCCCACTCTTCACAGTAAATGCCTACATCAACGCAGAATACCATTCCCGGTTCAATAACCTGGGGATAGATAACCCAGTCATGAACGTCATACCCGACATGATGAGAGCCGCCGTGCCACATATAGGTACCGATATCTTCAAAATTTTTACATAGGCCTATATCCTTCAGTTGTTCGAAGGTAAATCTTCTGATGGTTTCATCTACCGATTTCATAAGCATGCCAGGCTTTATAATGCCGAACATATGTTCTGAGGTATTGTATGCGCAGGAATATAAAAGTTTCTGCTTTTCAGAAAACCGTCCATTGCATGGCCATCCCCGCGAGACATCGTTGCATTCATTATCCCAGCAGGCACCAACATCGTTGAGAACCATGTCGCCATCACTGCAAATACCCGAATAATCGTAATAGTGAATAAAAAAGTTATTTTTACCGCTTGATATTATACTGGGAAAGGCAGGCGAAAGAACGCCATTTTGAGCCAGTGCATAGTCAAATTCAGCTTTAAGCTGATATTCATACATTCCTGGTTTTGATGCTTTCATCATGGAAATGATTCCCTGGCGTGTTATTTTTTGAGCCGTTTTCATCGCCTGTATTTCACAGTCTTTTTTTATAGTACGCTGGGATTTTATGAGAGAAGAAAGATTCTTAAGTTTTATGTAAGGATAAAGTTTTTTCAGCAGTTCGGCCAATTCGTAAGCTCTGCTGTCAGGTTCGTTTTTTGTGAGCTTATCAAAGTCCATGTATATGTTTTCATACTTTTCACTTTGAACAGCTTTTAAAAAAACAGTTTCAAAATCTTGGACTGATTTTATATCTGTTACTGCACAAACATGTTCTGCCTGTTCGGGAGTGAGTCTGCTTCCGGTCCACCTTTCTGCCATTTTATCTTTCGGGAGAATAAAAAGGGTTTCTTGGACTGTTTCGTTTCCTACAACAGCCATAAAAACCGAGTCAGGCTTTTGTATGCCGGTCATGTACACAAAGTTACGGTTGGCAAAGAAAGGATAGTACTCATCGGCGGTTTTCCTAGGCGCAGTACCGCTGAAAAGAAGAACGACAGAGTTTTTTTCTATGCTCTGATATAGAGCCTGTCGGTTTTGTGTATGAAAAGCTTTATCCATTTTAAGATCACTTCCCATATGAAAGATTTTACTTACATCTCAATAATAGCACCAGATACATATAATTTCAACCGCAAGGCGATAGGGAGAAATAAAAAAATCCCCGTACTTTAAAAAGTACGGGAAACAAGTCATGGAGCGGAAGACGGGATTCGAACCCGCGACCCCCTGCTTGGCAAGCAGGTGCTCTACCACTGAGCTACATCCGCATTTTTTATTATGGTGCGCGAGGTGGGACTTGAACCCACACGGGCTTATAAGGTCCACTGGATTCTAAGTCCAGCGCGTCTGCCAATTCCGCCACTCACGCCGGTTTGCTTCAAAAAACAAAATGTTGCAAAACAGAGTAGACGTGTTTGCAACAAAAAATAGTGACCCGCCTGGGATTCGGACCCAGGGCCCTTTGATTAAAAGTCAAATGCTCTACCAGCTGAGCTAGCAGGTCACTGCTACATAACTGAAAAATATTATACCTCATGTATGGAAAATAGTCAAGTTAAAGTTTATATACGGAAATCTTAACAGTTGTTCACTCGGGTGTTTCACTTATTCCGCCTTTAAGATCTGTACTGAAAACAGCGGGAGTTTTTACTCCGTTTTTTACAACTGCTCCCACTATCAGCAGAGTATTTTCCTGCGTCGGGATGATATCTGAAAACCAGCTTTTCTCATTGATATCATACACACGTTCATAGTAAAGCGAACCATCGGAGTTGATTATTTTCAGAAATCCGCACAGTTTTCCGTCATCTGCGGATATGCTACCGACACAGTAAGCACGGTTGTTATGAAATATTATGCTGTTCAGACTAGACTGTTTATCTATGGCTTTTATGTCCAAAAATGTTTCTTTAAGCCTATCTGTGTCATCTTTTGGAAAAGGGAGCTTTAGTATGAGACTTTTTTGGGCATAAGAAGAAGCATCGGTTCTCAATCCGCATATAAAAAGATTTTCCTCTTTATCTGAAACAGCGGATAAAGGAGTTTCATCATGATGTTCAATGATAAGTGCGCCATCAAATCTCTTAATTCCATGGATATCATATCGTAGTATCAAAACATTGAAATCCTTCAGTGGATTTGAATTAGAGGAGCCTATGGCAAAAAATCCGTCTGCGAGCGGGACAATAGAGGATATGTATTCGTTATCACCCCTGGTGTAGGTATCTGTCCATACTGTATCGCCGTTCAGATTCAGTTCGGTGGTCAAAGCCTGTTTAGATTGTGCGTTTATTAAATAGCCTCCTGCAAGGTAGCCCTGTGAGACAGGTCTGAGAGTTTTGAACTCGCCCTTAAGATTCAGAAAGTTTGACCATCTGAGCTGTCCGTCTGCTGCACCATATGCACCAATATATGCAAATCCTTCTTTTTCTCCTGCAAGAAGGTATAAACCGTCTTTATACTTTATATCGTTGATTTTGGCTGAAGATCTTTCAGCGGCGAAAGAATAAAGCACAGCGCCCCTGCTGTCTATAGTATATATTCTGTATCCGTCATCCGATTTCATTAGCACACCATAGGAGTTTTTTTCTGAGATGCATATTTTCAGAAATTCTCCTCCTTTGACGTCAAAAAGTTTTATAAAGGTACTCCCAAGGAGCTTTTCAGTCTTTTCTCCTGACGAAATGTACTCTATAAACTCTCGAGACGAGCTGTGAGGAATGAGTTTTTCAACAGGGTCACTCTTGTAAAGAAAAGCGACCGAAAGAATAAAGACCAGCGAAAAAAAGGCTAACAGTCCGTAAAGGGTTATAAGGGTTTTATCTGCTTTCAAAGTATTGTCCCCCTTATTTTCTGAATCTTATGTTGTAGGAGTTCGGATCATTCCAACTGAATTCAAATTTGAGCTTGATACCGTACTTATCTTCAAGGCAGCTTTTAATTTCGGGAGTTATGTACCCTGAAAGATTATGATAGACATTGAGCATTACCTCTGCTATGTTGTCATCCTCAAACAGTCTCATTGAGTCATGAATATCTTTTATCATCCTGTCAAATACAACTCTGGGTGAAGCAACTCTGCCTGTGCCATGACACACCGGGCAGGGAGAGAACATATACGATTCAATTGATGAAGAAGTGCGTTTCCTTGTAAGTTCAAGCAGTCCAAGACTTGTGAAACCTACAACAGACACTTTTGCCTTGTCTCTGTAGGTCTCCTGTTCCAAAAAAGTTTTAACTGCCTCCTGATGCTGTCTGTCCATCATATCTATGAAGTCTATTATGATTATTCCTGATATGTTCCTTAACCGCAGCTGCCTGGCTATTTCTTTGGCAGCTGAAAGATTGGTTTTAAATGAAGTTTCTTCAATATTTTTTTCCTGAACGTTGCTTGCGGAGTCAACATCGATAACAGTCATAGCTTCTGCTCTGTCTATCGTTATTATGGCACCGTTTTTAAGAGTTATCTTCCGTGCAAATATATCGTTCATATCGCCATATATGTTCATGTATGAAAAGGCATCACGATCCGTAAGTTCGACATTTATGGAGTAGTTCATCTCTTTTAGGACCTGCTCTACGGTTTCATTTACGGATTTGTCATCAAGAATTATTTTTCGTGTGTCTTTGTCCAGCCGTTCCCGCAGTATATACTCTACAAAGTTTTGATCGGAGTACACAAGAATAGGCTTTTGAGTGGATTTATAAGAAGAGACAATATTTTTCCAGCTTTCTCTGAGGGATTCAAACTCTTCACGGATGGTTTTTTTATCTATGGAGGTACAGTTGGTTCTGAAGATTATTCCTTCGCGCTCATTTATTATATCTTCTCCAAGCTCTCTTAAATCCTCGCGGATGAGATCATCGGTTATCTTACGTGAAATGCCTATGCTTGACTCTCCTTCCGGAAGATACACAATATATCTGCCTGGAAGATTTATCTGCATTGACAGCTGTGGACCCTTGCGTATAGTTCCATCCTTTTTTACCTGGACGATTACCTTATCGCCGCGTTTATATTCGTTTGGAAGGCCAATAAGATCTTTGTACCTGAGGAAACCGTTTTTATTTATGCCTATGTTTACAAAAAAAGCTTCCAAACTTGGAACATCGTTTTCTATACGTCCTATAAAAATCTTTCCGGAATTTTTTTCGGTTTCAACATCTTCAAAAAAAATTTCAGAAAGTATCTCATCTTCTATTAAGGCAACTTTAATCTCTTCGTTGGATTTGCTGAATACAATAACTTTGTCCGCCATTTTAAACCCCTTTAAGTATGTAGTATAAGACAATTCTATCATAAAAAAACACCCGTTTTACCGGGTATTTAGTTTTGCCTGTCAAAAATTTCCTTGAAAACAGTATGATTTTCTTTAAAGATCTTAAGTACAGCAGGGTCAAACTGTGAGGGCGAAGTTTTTTCATCCCCGCAAAGTATAATCTCACATGCCTGCTCATGGGTAAAACTCTTCTTATAAGGCCGTTTACTCCTTAGAGCATCGTAGACATCACATATACTTACTACCCGTGCCTCAATGGGGATATCTGCCCCTTTAAGTCCGAAAGGATATCCTTTACCGTCAAATCTTTCATGATGATAAAGAGCTATGTTTTTGGCTATGGATAACTGCTTGTCATCACCGAGAATTTCTGCGGCGTAGACAGTATGTTTCTTCATCTCTTCAAACTCCGCACTGGTAAGCTTACCAGGTTTGTCCAGAATCTCTCTTTTTACCAGAAGCTTGCCTATATCGTGCAGGGGAGAAAAGTAGTATATATCCTCCTGAACTTTTTTGGGTAAACCCATTTTCTCTGAAACAAACAGTGCATACTCGGCTACCCGGTCTATATGGTTCCCGGTTATGTCATCGTATTTTTCAGCTATATTTGAAAGCTGTTTTGAAAACTTACGGTATGAGCTTTCAACTTGGTTATAGCTTTCTTCAAGCTCCTTGTAAAGGTTTTCAAGCTCTTCGTTGGAGGCTTTTATCTCTTCGTTTGAAGCAGCAAGATTCTCAAAAAGCTTTAAAAACTCTTTTAGTGTAATATCAAGGGTTTCCTTGAGGCTTGAGATTTCATGAAACTGGAAGTTCTTTTCCATTATGGTGTCATAAACTTCTCCAAAATCAATATCTATATTTGATGGAGAAAGTTTTTTATCAATTGCCTTGATTTTTAGAGACAGGATGTCAAAACTATCTTTTATGCTGAAAAACTCCTGCGTGAATTCTACAAGGTTGTCCATATTGCGTTTTCGCGAAACCAGATTCCAGCATATAAGACAGGTTATTATAGCTGAAAGAATCATCATAACTATAAATTCGCGTGTTATATCCAGCGAAGTCACAATATAAAGACTGTTCCAGCTTACAGGTTTGTTTATTATAAACCTGGCATTTCTTATGAAAAAACGGGGAAATTTTTCTGGATCGACTTTTGTAATGTTAAAGAAGTTTGGAGAGTAAAGAACTGTTCCGTCTTTTTTCAGAAGACTCATGTAGTATGACGATGATGAATGAAAGTAGTTATCGTCCATGTCTGTAATAAGATACATATCATTATATTCAGAAAAAAAATGTACCCGGAGCTTTCCATCCGAGAGAGAAGAGTATTTAAATATGCTTGGCTGATATTCAATAGAGGTAACAAGCCTGAAAAAGTCACTGTTCTTAATATTAATTCCTTCAAATCCTTCTGGTACTGATCTTACGATATTTCCGTTCTTATCTATGATGAATAGGGAGTTTATATCAAGAAACTTATTCAGCCTTTGGGGATCAGATGTCTCGTAGATTGCAATCAGTGAAGAAGAATAGTTCTTCAGAGTAGTCTGAAGACTGTCTGTGTTAACATCGGAAATAACTGAGAGGTTCACAAAAACCAGACCCATCACTATGAGCCAGATCATTACTCCCATCATAACCATGAAGATATTTTGGACAAAAAGATTTCGTATGGTTCTTCTGAAAATTTTTTTGAATGTCATTAGTTTCCAACTCCGTATCTACTGTTTGATAATCTCAATGGTGTCCGTGAGTCTTACAGTGCCGTTATTATAGCTGTATACAAAGATGTTTTCTGGAATACTGTCTCCAAAATTATTATAATAGAAAGAACCATAGACGGTATTTTCAAACTTTTTTTCCTGTTTCAAAAACTCTGTAATATTCTTGGAGTTCACTGCATCAAAGACAAAATCAAGCAGTGTAAGTATTACAGACGAAGCAAAAGTTGGTTTTACACCATAATCCTCTGTAAATTTTTCAATGATGCTGTTATGATTGTTCTGATAATCTACAACATAGTCGCTTATAACGCTGGTACCCTGCATGAAAGAACCATTGTAGTTGTTTCTCAAAAAGTCAAAAGCCCAGCTGTTTATATAATATCCTTTTCCCTTTTCTTTTTTAAGTCCGTTCAGAAGCAGCATGGTTTCCTCTGGACCTGTTACAAGAAAAAAACAGTCATACAGACCGTAAGGTTCATCCAAAAATTTGTCGTAGTCAACGTACTTTATTGATCCTTGAAAATTTTGGGCAAAAACTTCGTATACTGAATCAGAATAATCTGGATTTATGGCAGAACGTGCTATTAATACGGATTTAAATCCTTTTTCATAGAGGTATTTTGCCGAATACTCCGATAAAAAATTTGAAGAAGGCACCAGCCTGAAAACGTTGTCTTTTTTATTGCTGAATCTTTCGGAACTGACCGTTGATAAGACCACTGGAATGCTCAAGGATGAAAGCTCTGAATATATCATCTGAATCTCCGAGCTCACGGCGCCTGCAATAAGAATATCCGGTCTGAAACTCTTGACTTTTTCCAATGCATTTATCATATCCTGTTTTTCAAGCTTGGGTTTAAAAAAAGAAACCCGCACCATGGATTGATTTTTATACTCCGGTTGAGATAAAAAGTATTCAAATGCCTTTAATTCCTCATACCCAAGATTTGTATCAGGCGATATCATTATAGCCAGCCTGACAACTTTTCCGCTTTGCACTATGAAAAAAATAAGAACAACAATTATTATTGCGGACAGAATGAGGAGAAAGATTCTTTTAAGCATAATCAGCTCCTTCAGAAAAAAATCACATATCAATTATACCAAAAAATCTTTATTATTGAAAACATTCATGGCTTTTGAGGTTTCCCCTTGCAGCAGGAAGTCTATGGCAGAGCATGCACCGTCAAGTATCTGATAGAGGGACTTATACTCATCTTGTGAAAAATTGGCAAGCACATAATCCGCTAAATCCATGAATTCAGGTTTTTCACCTATCCCTATTCGTATTCTTGTAAAATTATCGCCTGCAAGAACTCCTATTATGGATTTCATGCCGTTGTGTCCGCCTGCCGAGCCCTGTTCTTTTATGCGGATTTTCCCGAAAGGTATGGAAACATCATCATAGAGAACGATAATATCCTGAACCATAATTTTTCCGTGTTTCTGAAAGAGATCGGAAAAAATGTTTCCGGAAAGGTTCATGAAGGTAAGAGGTTTGACAAGAATAAACTCTTTGCTCTCAAACCCTTCATAGGTTCTGAAAGAAAAAGACTTATAATCTATAGTTTTCTTGGTGAGTTCATAGTATCTGTCCACACACAAAAAGCCCACGTTATGTCTGTTAAAGACATAACGTGAGCCGGGATTGCCAAGACCGACAATTAATTTTTTCATTTTTCCTCTTTCTTTTCAGATTTCTGTGCAGTTGCAGGAACATCGCCAGGAGCTGCGGCACCTTCTTCAACTGCGCCTTCGGCGGTGGTGTCAACAATAACCTGCTTTGTAACGGCTGCAATAACTTCGGTTTCTTCCATGTGTACCTTTGCGCTGTGAGGCAACAAGGGGATTATGTCAGCAACGGTTTTATGATCATTTATATTCATGGCAGATACATCTACCGTAATGGTTTCCAAAACATCCGAAGGATAAAGCTCAACTGTGATGTTGTGGTGGGGTGTCTGAAGGACTCCGCCTTTAGTAACTCCGGCAGGCACTCCTGTAAATCTGAACGGGATATTGATAGTCATCTTTCTGTCATTAGCAGGAACGTAAAAATCTATATGGATAACCTTATCGGTTGTCTTGTCCCTCTGTACCGACTTAATGAATGCTTCGTGTTCTTCGTTAACACCTTTTTCATTTTTAAATACCAGACCTACCAGAGAAGTTTCAAGTGCTTTTTCAAGTAGAGCTGTAACCTTCTGATATTCAATGGCCACTACAAAATTCTTTTCGAGTTTCGGACCATAAACAACTGCTGGTACCATGGATTCCCTTCTTAATACTTTTGCTTTTTTGCTCTGATCTCTGTTGACTACTTCAAGAGTATATGCTCTCGCCATCGTCTTCAACCTCCTGTTTTTATTTTTTCCCTTTAGGGACTGTAATACTATTATTTAAAAAGGATGCTCACTGAAAGATTCTTTCTTATCCGGACGACGGCTTCTCCAAACAAAGGCGCCACAGAAAGCACTTCAAACTTTTCCGGAAGATCGTTGTGCTTTATTGAATCCGTTATTATGACTTTGTGTATGTTAGACTTCTGCAGTCTGTCTTTTGCGTCTTTGGAAAGAATACCGTGTGTTGCGCAGGCAATGATCTTTTTTGCTCCGTTCTTTTCAAGTGCCTGTGAGGATTCTATAAGAGAACCGCCTGTATCTATCATATCGTCAAACATTATACATGTCTTATCCCTTACGTCTCCGATAACGTTTACTATTTCTGCCACATTATCCTTGGGTCTTCTTTTATCCAAAATGGCAAGAGGGGTAGAAAGCTTTTCGGCAAACTTTCTGGCTCTTTTTACTCCTCCTACGTCAGGAGATACAACAACTACATCGTTAAGATCAATGTCTTTGCAGTTTGAAAAATGTTCGGCAAAGACTGGGAAACTCCATAGGTTATCCACGGGAATATCAAAGAAACCCTGAATCTGTTCGGAGTGCAGATCTATAGTAACGATACGGTCTGCGCCTGCACTGGTGAGAAGATTGGCAACCAGCTTTGCGGAAATTGGGTCTCTACCTTTTGCTTTTCTGTCCTGTCTTGCATAGCCGTAGTGGGGTATTATCACTGAAATAGATCCTGATGAAGCTCTTTTAAGAGCATCAATCATAATCAGAAGTTCCATAAGGTTGTCATTTACCGGTTCGGATATGGATTGGATAACGTAAACATCGTATCCTCTTACAGTTTCATTTATCCGAACATTAATCTCACCATTGGCAAACTTGGATAATTCACAGTCTCCTAATCTGGAGCCTATGTACTCTACGATCTTTTGAGCAAGAGGAAGGTTTGAATTACCGCTGAATACCTTCATCTCAGATCGCCCGACAATCGACATGGCTTAGTCTCCCTTCTTATTTTTTTTATTTACCCAACCGTCTTTGTTTTCCTGACGCGCGCGGCCTAATGCAAGCGAATATTCTGGAACATCCTTGGTTATCACAGAGCCTGCGCCGACAATTGAGTTTTTACCTATATTGACTGGAGCTACAATCGAACTGTTGCTTCCTATGAAGGAGTTGTCTCCTATAAATGTTTTATGCTTGTTTACTCCGTCATAGTTGCAAGTTATGGTTCCTGCTCCTATATTGGTATTTTCCCCTATGGTGGCATCTCCCAGGTAAGCAAGATGCTGAGCTTTTGAGTTCTTTTTCAGAGTGGTTTTCTTGGTTTCAACAAAATCGCCTATCTTTACATTTTCTTCTATTACGGTTCCTTCACGCATGCGGGCGAAAGGACCTATACTTGCACCATGAAAAACTGATGTTTTATCCATTTCAGAACGGATAACCTTTACATTGTCCCCAATTTCGGAATCGTAAATAACGCTCATGGGGCCAATCTCGCAGTCCTGTCCTATAAAGGTTTTTCCGAATATATAACTCTGAGGATGAACGACTGTATCCGAACCTATTTTAACGTCAGGTCCTATATAAGTGCAGAGAGGATCGGTTATGGTTACTCCCTGAAGCATCAGAGCTTTGTTTATCCTTTCACGCGCGTGTGCCTGCATACCTGAAAGCTGTACCCTGTCATTAATACCAGATACTTCGACAGGATCATCGGTTTTAAGCAGACCAACTTTTTTAAAAAACAAAAAGACGTCAGGAAGGTAGTACTCCCCCTGAGCGTTATCGGAAGATATTTTTTTGAGTGCGAGTTTAAGTTTTTCACAGTCATACACAGCTATTCCACTGTTGAGTTCACATATTCTTTTTTCTTGTTCGTTAGCATCTTTTTCTTCGATTATCTTTATAAACTTTCCATCATGTTTAGATATTCTTCCATAGCCTGTAGGATCGTCAAGTTCAAAGGTAAGTATGGTGGCATCGTTTTTTTCTTTTCTGTGTTTTTCTATGAGAATATTCAGTGTGGATGAGCTTATGAGAGGCACATCACCGTAAAGGACAAGAAGCTCACCACTGTCAAGAAACTCTTGTGCACACATTACCGCATGACCTGTACCCAACTGTTCTTTCTGCTCAAAGACAAGCACTCCCGGAGGAAGTACTTTTTGCACCTCCTGAGCTCCAAATCCCAGAACAACACCTATCTGCTGTGAAAATAATGCTGCTGTATCCACAACCCAATTTATTATGGGTTTATTAAGGATCTTATGCAGAACCTTTGGATACTTTGATTTCATCCTAGTGCCTTTGCCAGCGGCAAGTATTAAGGTTTTCAAGTCAATTCCCCCAAAGCTTTTCCATATATACAGGATGCAGTTGCCACAAAGTATTTATCGCACGACATAGTTATTATACCATTCTTTGTAACATTAAATGGTAAAAAAAGATTAAGATATATTGAAATTCAAAAGAGAAAAAATACACATTAAGATGTATAATTTTAATATGCCAAAGCTGTGGGGTGGGTATGGAAAAACTTTTTTTCGAAAAGGATCAGCTTCTTTACGATGTCGGACAGAAACTGAACTGTATTTATTTCATAGAAGAAGGG
>DJGH01000059.1:0-23629 GCA_002431635.1 Petrotoga sp. UBA5851 | reverse complement strand
AAGGGTATGCTGTTATTAATTTTAACGGCAAAGAGTTTCCGCTTTGTGCTTCAACTTTGGGTGAATGGGCTTTGGCGGGTCTGGAATCGTGTGAAAGAGTTGTGGTTAAAAAAGATACCGTACTGCTTAGATACGAGCTTTCTGAGGTTTCGTCCAGAGATTGCATGTCGGGAGTAAGCTTCTTTAATATGCTTTGTTCTGTTACCCAACGGTTGAACCTTATGAACTCTGCACTTTGTGAAATTTCAGACAGCGAACAGTCAGTAAGAATTTTTAAGCAGAACAATCCTTTATACTCCAATTACTATGAAAACAAAGTTTTTAGCAGAATGCTTAACGTTAAGTCGTTATACAGGATGATGTGCTACGAAGAAGCTTACAATGAGCTTTTGAATATGCAGGCTATGGATATGCAGACCGACTATGTACAGGAGATAATGCTTTGGAAAGCGATAATCCTTTCCCACATTGATTATGCAAAAGCATCGGAAATGATGAAAGAAAAGTTTGTTTCAGGTACAGAAGGGTTTGGTCGCGAGTATCTTGAATACTGTCTTAAAAGAGAAAAAAAATTTATAATGGATCTTTATGGTAAGAACTATATGCACTTTCCGGGACGCAGCATTATAATTGCCGAGGGTGAGAAGTGTGACGGGAACTGTTTTATGCTTCTGCACGGAGGTCTGAAAGTATCGAGATTTCCGGGAAAAGAGGCTTCGTTTTTTTCAACTATAGACGAAGGCGAAGTATTCGGTGAGTCTTCACTGATTTCAGAACTTCCCAGACAGGCAATGGTTTACTGTGAGTATCCTTGTGATATACTGGTGCTAAGCAGTTCTACCGTTAGGAACACGATAGATTCAAGCTGTGATTTTGGAATCAGGCTTATTAAGAACCAGCTTCACCGCATAAGAAAGAACTATATTATAAGTCGGAGCAGAGAGATGACTCCCCTTGGGGAGCGTATTCCCTCACTGTTGAAGTTTTTTGGGGAAAAGTTTATAAAAGCAGGTATAAACAAAGCAGAGTTCTCAAGTATCTCCAATGCGTCTTTATTCGAAACAGAAAAGTATATGAAAGGTTCCGGATACTTCTTCGGTGAAGACGGAATCCTGACTCATGAAAGTCATTAGCTCCAGTTGTCAAATTGAAGGCTGCTGCCTTTGAATACCGGAGGTTTTATGGGGTATATAAGCTTTTTGGAGAAAAGATACGACAGGTACTTTGAGACTTTTTTCAGTCTGTGTGCG
Organism: Petrotoga sp. UBA5851; assembly: GCA_002431635.1. Classification (GTDB taxonomy): domain Bacteria; phylum Thermotogota; class Thermotogae; order Petrotogales; family Petrotogaceae; genus UBA5851. Next base: position 22,379 of record DJGH01000059.1, on the reverse strand, counting down.
ACTCCAATGCTCTTTATCTGTCAGAACGGAAGAGTAGGCTGCTTAAACCGTACTGCCTTTGAACTTTTTGGATTTTCCAATGAAGAAAATATTTCAGACCTGTATTTTTGGGAAGATCCAAATTATAGATTTAAAAAGTCATCTATCCGGTTCGGTGAGGACAGGACGGTATTTGATTTAGTTTATAGTTTTGAAGCTGTTAAGAATGAATGCTTTTACAAAACTTCAAAAAAAGGGGTTTTCAAAGCCCAAATTATGGTTTCACGGGCAGTTTTTTCGCAGGAACTTAACGGGCAGCTTGTTGAGATTCATAACCTGTCTGACATATATGTTGGGCAGGAGAGTATGGATACTGAGAAACAGATGCTTAAGCTGGTCTTTGATTCCATGACCGAGGGTCTGGCATTGCATGAGATTATCTTAAACGAGCATGGCAAAGCTTATGATTACAGGTTTTTGCAGGTCAATCCTTCTTTTGAAAAGATAATGGGATTGAAAAGCGCTGATATAACTGGTAAAACTGTACGCCAAATTCTTCCCAATGTCGAACAGTACTGGATAGATACATACGCCAAGGTCGCCCTGGAAGGTGAAACCATGCGTATAAACAACTTCTCTTCCGATTTAAAAAAGTACTTCGATGTAATTGCCTTTTCTCCAAAAAAATATTATTTTGCTGTTCTTGCTCTTGATATAACAGAAAAAGTTATTATGCACAGAGAGCTTATCAAGGCCAAAGAAGAAGCGGAGGCGGCATGGAGAGCAAAAAATATTTTTATCGCTAATATGAGCCACGAGCTTAGAAATCCTATGAACGGCATAATGGGGTTTCTTGATCTGCTTTGCGAGTCGGAGCTGAATGACAGCCAGAGAGAGTATGTTAATATAATTCAAGATTCTTCGTTTAGTCTTCTTAGGATTCTTAATGACATAATAGATTTTTCACGGCTGGATTCGTCCGCAATGAGTATTTGTGAAGAGATGACAGATATAAGAGCATACATGAGCAGGATATATGAGTTTTTCCTTCCTGTTTGCTTATCATCCGGAAACAACTTTGTTTTGGAAACGGACAGCAGCATACCGCGCAGTATTTTTGTGGACAAAGAAAGGTACAGACAGGTTATTTCCAATCTTATTGGAAATGCAGTGAAATTTTGCAGAAACGGAAAAGTTGAAGTAAGTCTTTCTATGATTTCTAAAACGGATGGAGCATGTGAAATAAGTTTTTCCGTAAAAGACAGCGGAATAGGAATAAAACAGGAGGATATGCATAAGCTTTTTAGGCCGTTCAGTCAAATTGATTCTACACCGGGGAAAAAGTACGGGGGAACAGGCCTGGGTCTGGCAATATCCCAAAGAATTATTCAGGCATTTGGAAGTGAAATAAAAGTGGATAGTTTTCCGGGAAAAGGGAGCAGATTTTATTTTATACTGAAGTTCAAGTATAAAGATTAAAGGAGATAAATTATGAAGAAGATGATTTTTTTTGTTTTCATCGCATATATTTCGGTTTTGCTTTCAGCCCAGCCCCAGACATCGGCAGATATTCTGTATGAACAGCAGAAAAAGCAGATGGAGAGTCTTATGAATAATCAGACTCAGGCACAACAAAATATACTTTCAAATGCCGAAAAATATTTCAAAGAGCAGGTTGAAAAGTACGAGCTTGAGTACCAGAAAAGGATGGAGGAGCACAATAAAAAGGTAAAGGAAGCATGGGGAAAGTTTATAACCTTTTCCACAAAAGAGTGGGGAAGTTTTTCTCAGGACTATAAAACTTACAGCAGGGTAAGCTTTGATGAGGAAAAGGGTGGTTTTATAGAAGTAAAGACCATTGTTACTAAAGAAGAAGGAAAAAAGGTGGCTCAGGAAAACATAAAAAAACAGATGAATGCAATTCTTGAAGAAAAAGATGACTATACCGGAAAGCCCATACTAGAAGGTGATGTAGAAAAAAGCCAGGCAGAAAAGGGGATTTTAAATCCAACTGTTTCCCAGCAGAGTGACGGAAAGATGATATACACGGTAAAGGTTCCCCTTGTAGATGATTATGCCAAGCGCAATGCACAGAAATATAAAAGTCTTATCCAAGGTATTGCAAAGGTTTTGCAACTTCCTGCAGAGCTTGTCATAGCCGTTGTTCATACGGAATCATCTTTTAATCCCAGAGCACAAAGTGCTTCTGGTGCGTTTGGACTCATGCAGTTGATTCCTAAGTACGGTGCTGCCGATGGATATTACTACGTTCACAAGGAAAAAAAGCTTCTCACCCAAGAAGAACTTTTTGATCCTTCTGTAAATATAAAGTACGGTTCTGCATATCTTAAGGCCATTTCTTCCCTGTACTTTCCTGCCATAAGCAATGAGGTCAAGAAGGAGTATCTGGTTATCGCAAGCTACAACATGGGACCGACAGCTATTAAAACCCTTTTTAAAAATGTTGATATAAACTCTGTATCATCCGAGTATGTATATAATTATATAAAAACTAATGCAGCCAAGGAAACCCAAGATTATATTGAAAAGGTAATAAAGAGAAAAGATGGGTACTCAGGATTTTTTAAATAAACAAACGTCCGGCAAATTATTAGCCGGACGTTTTGAATTTATACTATACTATGGCAAGTACAAGACAAATTATAAACAGAAGTATTTTGAGTAAAAGTGCAAAGGATTGAAAAAAAGTTTTTTTCTCATTGAGGTTAAGTTCGAACTGAACCTTGCTTACTTGTGATGGATTAAGAGTTTTTATAATTCTTCCGCAAGAGTCTACCTTTCCTGTAATACCGGTGTTAGCTACCTGGAGTACTTCCTTTCTGTTTTCAACTGCTCTGAATATAATTTGTGAAAAATGCTGCATAAGTGCTGTATGAGTTCCAAACCATCCATCATTGGTTATCACTATGAGAGCTTGGGCACCCTTTAGGGATTGATTCATGGAAACTTCCGGGAAATAGGTTTCAAAACATATCTGTGCACCGATTTTTTTACCGTTTATATCAAAGACACTGTAAGTATTACCGGCGGTATAAAACCGCAAGAGTTTGAAAACCTGTGCTTTTCCGAATATAACCTCGTAAGGAAGGAACTCTGCAAAAGGAGTAAGCTTAACCTTATCATAGTACTCTTTTATATTTCCAGAGGAATCGTAATGCCATACAGTGTTATAGTCCTTATCCTGTGACATGCGCGGATAACCCATTATCACATCTTTTTTTGTAAAAGCAATATCAGCTGAAAGGGCGGTTGCTATTTCCGAGTCGCTAATATCTGACATGAAAGCGGACTCCGGAAGTACTATGACATCACTGCCGCTGTCTGCCGATGATTTTATGAGATCCTGAAACATAAAGTAGTTGGTCCATGAATTTGAGCCATACTTTACTTCCTGTGGAACATTCATCTGTATGGCATCTACCTTTATGCTTTGAGTATGCTGGGGCAGTGGCACAAAACGGTCTATGGCAAAGTTCAAACCGTATACTGTACATATTATAAGGAGCATTTTTGTCAGTGCTTCTTTGGGTTTTTCAAAAGCTATGAGACTGTTGACAAAAACAATTAAAAAGCTAAGTCCAAGATATCCAAAAACACTTGCAATCTGAAGCAGCCCGGTATGGTCATACAGAGCGTATCCTAAGGCACCGCCTGTAAAAGCCAGATCTCCGAACTCCCTTAATGCTTCGGCAGCGGTATAGGAAAATGAATAGAAAAGTACCAGTGACCAGTAATTGAACCGTCGGCTTTTTCTATGGTAAAGTTCAGAAAAAAGCCATATAAGAAAGTATGGAAGGCACATAAGAAGTATCATGCCTAAAAAGCCAAAAAAACCAAGTATTGCCGGATACTTTCCCAGAACCTGTGGGATATTTTTTGAAAGAACCGGAATCTCCCACCAGAATGTAGTAAACAGCATTGAAAATGAAAAAATAAAAGTATGCAGGAATCTCTGCAAAGTTTTTTGTGAGGATGCCATGGCTTTAAGATAAAAAACAAGCGATCCCCATATCATGAAAGAAAAAAGGTTTCCCGGCATTGACAGACCGGTCATAATCCCAGATAAAAGAGTAAGAATATAGCTCATTATACCACTCCCGTAAGTTTATTCGTAATAACGCATAGCCTCTGCAGGTGATATCTTTGAAGCCTGCCTGCACGGAAAATAAGTGAAAATAATGGAGATAAGGTAAAATACCGCAGACATACCCAAAAGTTTTGAGTAAGGTATCATAAAGTACTGGGCAGAATCTTTCAGAATTTGGGTATATATTTCGTAGCTTGCAATACTTCCGGCTATTACGCCGATCAGAATTCCCATTACTATTATAAAGCTTGTTTCCAGAAAGAAAGACCAGAAAATCATACGAGATGTAAAGCCTATGCTTTTAAGCATACCTATAGCGTTTCTCCGTTCTTCGATAGATTTTATGGTGGTAACAGATATGCCAAGTATTCCCACAACAAGCCCAAAATAAAGGAAAGAGCTTAAAATATCTACTGCTCCGGCAGTAATCTTGCTTATAAAATCTATTATATCATCTACAAAAATAAAAAGATAGTCATTGATTTTGAAGGAGTTGGAAATATTTTTGTAGGTTTCTCTGGAAGAATCGGATACTTTAAATAAAAAACCTGTTATTATCTTGCTTTGCTCTATCATTCCAGTTACAGATCTCTCACTTACCACCGGACCGACTATAGGTGAGTTGTTGGCCTGAGAAACGATGGCTATTACTCTAAGGTTGACTGTTTGTGCCGTTTCAGATGGTTTTAGCTGGGAAGCAGAGCTGAAATCAAATTCGTTTACCTTTAAGGAAATATTCTGATCAACCTTTAATTTTGAACCAGGCAGACTCTTTACTATAGTATAATCGCTGTGAGTCTTTAAAAGATTCCAGACCTCACGTTCGGAAAGTCCTTTGAACTCGCTGCTGATACTGCTGAACTTTGAATCTATGTGAGAACTGTCGATTAGTTCGTCTGATAGTAAAATAAGCGGATAGCTTTCGCCCTCACTGTCCTGTGTCATTACGAATCCGAACTGTGATACATCAGATATTCCCTGTGTTGCTGAAATTTTTGAAACATCGGGACGGTTGCGTGAAGGGAGAAATGGAAGACTTATGACGAAACCGTCATTTCCTCCCAAAAGTTCATTACGGCTTTTCGCAAGTCTCTGAGTCTGAGAATAGGGTATTATGGTGATGATAACTATTACAAAAATAACCATGCCGTAAAGTACGGTGGTAAGAGATGTTCTTTTTTTATTAAAGGATGGATATGAAAAAGCTATTCGCATTATCGGAGTAGCCTTGGTAGATTTCCTGGTTATCAGCTTTATGAAGAAAGTGATAATTTTTTCCAGAGGTTTAAAATTATAAACAAACAGCAGAATAACCGCAATAAGGACTATAAGTGCCTTAAGTCCTGCCAAAATAATCCCTTCGCTTCTAAAGGCCAGAGTAAAGGTTATAACCGATAGTACCGAAATATTAAGAGAGTATTTTGAAATTTTTTTAAGAGCCGTATATGGAAGCATAAGAATAAGTACTGAAACGGCTGCGTACCTTATCGATGGATTTTTGAAAAAGATGAAAGGTATACTTATTATCAGCACAAACCAAAGGAAAAATTCGAGTTTCTTCTGTTTTTCATGGGAATCACTTATATTTCGTATAGAGTCTGAAATATTAAGTCTGCTGATTTTTGAAGAACCCAAGACTATTATCAGCAAAGGTATCATCATACCTAAAATACCGCCCGTTATCATTGATTCCAGGGAGATGCTGTAAGAACTCATTACAGGAATGGAACCGGAGGTGAATTCAAAAGTGGAAAACTGATCTCCCAGAACGTTCACTTTTGAAAATGTGAAAAGGGAAACCAAGGTTCCGAAAGCAATGCCAACCGGAAGAGAAAACAATGAGTAGAAGAATCCTTCATAAAACATTACCTTTCTTATCCAACTTCGTGTAAAACCGATGGCCCGCATTATTCCAAGCTCGCTTTTCCTTTCCTGCACGAGCATATCGTACATATTTGTTATAAGAACTGCACCAGCAATTATGGCAAAGGAACTCAGTATTATGAATACTAATGATATGCCGTTTCCGGTTACAGCCCCTAGCTGCTCGCTTTTCAGGTAGCGCTGGGTAGTATTTTTTCCAGGCAAGGAAGTAGAAAACTTTTCAGCCACCTGTCTTATTCTATCGGAAAGTCTTTCACCCTTAAGACTGTCGCCGGTGTTGGAAATGATTATATGAGAAAAGTAACCATCGTCTAGTTTGGCAAATCTCCTGGCTGTCGGAAGACTCACAAATATGGCGCCAGAAATAAAACCGCCTTCCTCCCGATAGTTAAAAAGACCTTTTTCCGAAAGAACATCTACAACTGTAAAAGTCGGTGGAAGAAGTATGTAAAGTGGATTTGATGAATCCAAAAGCTCTATGCTGTCACCTTTTTTCACATCCAGTTTTTCTGCAAGATCCTTGGTGATTAAAGCCTGCATTCCTGAGATATCGTAAAGTTTTTGAGGAACTTCTGGTTTATCTGTTCCAAAACTTTGGGCAGCTTCATAGTCAAATCCTATAATGGTTGCCTGGGTTACCTTTGCTATGTTAAGGGTGCGGATGCTGCCTTTTTTACCAACCGCATAGTTGCTCATGCAAGAAAGTATGTGGCCGTCTGTGAGTGACTGTTCTGAAAGAGAAGAAATAAAAGAATCAGCCTCCTCAAGAGAAAATCCTTCCGCAGAGCTTATCACTTCGTCTATTTCACCAAGATTGCTGTCTACATAGTTGTACACATAACTGTTGAAAGAATCATTCAGTCCCATTGCTCCCACAATGAAGGCTGTACCTATCATAGAGCCCATTATCATGAGAAAAGCCTGCTTCTTCTTTCTGAAGATATTTTTAAAAGACATTTTGGCAAGCACTTTATTTCTGAGCATCGAAAAAAGTGCAAAAACAATAACTAAAAGAGGAATGAACAGTATGTATCTTATCATACTTTATGCTCTACCTTTTCAGAAGAAACGATCAGTCCGCTGTCCATGTGTATTACCCTGTCGGCATACTTTATTATTCTTTGATCATGGGTTACAATCACAAAAGTCTGATTGTTTTTCTTGTTAAGCTCTGTAATTAGACTCATTATTTCAACACCTGTCTTAGTATCCAGAGCTCCAGTCGGTTCGTCTGCCCATACTACTGCAGGATTTGTAATCAGAGCCCTTGCAATGGCAACTCTTTGTCTTTCCCCACCGCTCATTGTGTCGGGAATCTTTTTTGCCATGTCTTTCAGACCAACTATTTCAAGCAGTTCCAAAGCCCTTTTGCGAGCTTGATTTTCAGGTGTTTCAAGCACCAAAAGAGGAAGCTCTGCATTTTCAACCGCATTGAGAACCGGAATAAGATTATAGGACTGAAAGATAAATCCCATATTCCTTGCTCTAAAACAAGTAAGCTGGTTATCGTTCATCTTGGTTATGTCTGTTCCGTCAATCTCAATGTATCCTTCAGAGCTTCTGTCAATACCGGAAAGACAGTTCAGCAGGGTGGATTTTCCGCATCCGGATGGGCCGAGAATGGCTACTATTTCACCTTTTTCAATATTCAAATCAACACCCTTAAGCGCGGTAACCTGTGTTCCCATGCTTCTATAAATTTTTTTCAGCCCTGCTGCTTTTATCATCTTATCACCTCTTAGTCTGTCAATATCAAGTTTAAAATATATGTTACTACATTTTACACTTCTTTTTATTCATTTTGCATGACTGCATTTGAAGAAATATGAATAAAAAGTTACTAATATCTTATAAGGCTTTAGGTAAAATCCGGATCTCTCAAAAAGAAAATCTAATTATAACTCGAGAAACTTAAAATTTAAAAACATTTTTGAACTAGTTAATATACTCCGGATACTATATTATAATAACATTACGATTATAAAATTATCATCTTCTTTTACAGATGACTGATAAGAGATACTTGTTTTTGTCAAGATTTTGCTTTGTATACTGTTGCAGTTCACTCCTTTTTTTGCTCGTGTTGTCTGAATGGAGTTGAAAAATACTTAATAATATGTTACCATAATCTCATAAAGCATAAGGAGGTGGGTATATGAAAAAAAAGTTGCTGATACTTGTACTTACAATAGCAACCGTATTAAGCTTTGGATTTGAGATATCTGCTATGGGTGGCATGGAGCTTGGCGGAGAAGGCCGACCTTACGTAGGACTCAGAGTAGCCAATCTGAAAGAGATTCTTGGAGTGTCCTATGAATTCTATTTTCCGCTTTCCTCGGTAAAAGATGCCGGTAATGAGATTGCAAATATCAAGTATCTACAGTTCAATCCTTTCTACATGGCAGTTCTTCCTCTACCGGGCATTAAGATTTACGCAGGCGCAGCTCCAATAATAATATTCGATATATCCGAAATGAAGTTCGGATTCTTTTCAAAAGATCTTTTCCATGCCAAAGCAGGTTTAGAGCTCGGCGGCCCGCTTGTTATTTTCGGAGAGGTTCTTACTGCTGTTGATAAAGAATTCCATACCAGCGGTATATACAGTATTACCGGTGGTATTGGAATAAGTTTCTGAAGGGGTGATGATGATGAAAAAAATGCTTAGACTGTTTGGTATCATCGCTTTACTGACTCTAGTTCTTGCAGGTTGTATGGAAATTGCTCCGACACCTATAAACATTCCGGCCGATCCTTCTCCGGCGGCCAATGTTGTTGAATGGGGAACGGTTCTAAACGGTAAGCTTTTCGCATCTTTTGATAAGCTTCCTTTTCTTACTCCGTTGAGTCTTAAGAGTGATTTTAAAAAGATAAAAATTTCTACTACAGAAAAGGACCTTAACCTTGAAAATTCGATAATACATTTGTTTGAAGGAACAGTGGAAAAAGGGTTTGTTCTTAATAAGGAATCAACGGTGAGAAATGTTCTTGATATTTCAATTATTCTTGATACGACAGGAAGTATGGGTGGAGCGATCAACGGAGCTAAGGATAGTATAATAAACTTCGCCCAATCACTTAAAGATTCCGGCCTTGATGCCAAGATAGGTATAATTCCTTTTGATGATTACGCTCCTGCCCAGGATATGACAGGTGTTGATCCAAAATGGCTTGATCTTGCCAGTCCTGAAGAAGCACAGGCTTATACGACAAAGCTATATGCTGCAGGCGGCGGAGACGGCCCTGAGAACCCGTACGATGCTCTTATGTACTCCTGGGACAATATGAGCTGGAGAAAAGGTTCACAGAGAATATTCATAGTTATTACCGATATAAATGCCCATTATAAAGGTGACGGTACATCCTACACATCTCTCCTTAAGTCTGACCTTCTTGCCAAGATGGGCGGATATGCAACTATCCATTCAGTATTTGTAAGTAATTACAGGCATAGTGGAGATGTTCCTTACTCTGCTCCGGATGATATAAGAGAGCTTTCGTATAAAACAGGCGGAATAATACTTTATACTTCCTCTGGTTCAGTCGATCTTACTACCCTTGGTGTAAAAGAGTATGTCCTAAATTCTTATGTCCTGATATATAAGCCCGGAGATCCTTCACTGCCGGTAAAGGTATACATAAAAGATATGCAGGGAAGAGAAGGTTCGGTTCCAGTTGTAAAGTTTGAGTAAAAATAATCCCGGCTCACTTATCTGAGCCGGGTTCTATTTTTTTTAACCAGTGAGTTATTTTGTTAATAAACTCATCAGGTTCAAAAGGTTTAGAAATAAAGTCATCCATTCCGCTACTCATGCATTTTGAGATATCTTCCCTAGAGGAATCGGCAGTTATCGCTATTATAGGATGATATCTTGTTTCTGTCATCCTTATCTGTCTGGAAGTTTCAAACCCATCCTTTAGAGGCATGTTGCAGTCCATGAGGATAAGGCTGTAATCATTGCTTTTAAGAGCCTGCATAGCTTGAATTCCATTTGAAACCAGTTCGTAATCAAAGCCGTTTTTAAAAAGAATATGAGATATGAGTTTCTGATTTATGGGATTGTCTTCGGCCACCAGTATTTTAAGATCAGAAGACATACTATTATTAGTATTGTTGTTAACATCAGAGTCATGTTTTTTAAGCTCTATCTGACCGGGAGAAGTGCGTACCGGTATAAAAAACTCAAATGTGGAGCCATATCCTTTCGTGCTCTTAAAGGTAATTACCCCACCCATTAGTTCAATCAGTTTTTTGGATATGGCAAGTCCCAGTCCGGTGCCGCCATATTTTTTTGATGTCGAAGAGTCAACCTGGCTGAAGCTTTTGAAAAGTTTTTCAAAATCATTTTCTGCAATTCCTATCCCGCTGTCTTTTATGCTAAAGAGAAGTCTATGGTTATTTTCTGTAGTTTCCTGGGTTCTGACTGATAATGAAACCTCCCCCTGTTCTGTGAATTTGACGGCATTTCCAATAAGATTAATAAGTATCTGCTTAAGTCTGCCTGTGTCCAGGTCAAGAACTTTGGGAGTATCTTTACTTATATCTACTGACAGCCGTATGTTTTTTTCCTTTACCAAAGGAAGAAATATAGTTACAACCTCGTCTATCAGATTTCTTATATCTGACGGTTCTGTGTTCAATTCTATTTTATCAGCTTCAATCTTTGAAATATCAAGAATGTCAGATATCAGACTCTTCAAGGAACGGCCTGAAATCTCTGCCTGCTTTACTAATTCTTTCTGTTCTTTATCAAGAGCAGTTTTATTCAGAAGGCTTATAAATCCCATTATACCGTTAAGAGGAGTTTTTATTTCATGACTCATATTGGCTAAAAAAAGACTTTTGGCATTGTTCGCAGTATCTGCATTTTTCTTTGCCGCAATAAGCTCAAGTTCAATCTTCTCTTTTTCTTTTATCTGCATATGAAGCTCCATATTGGCCGTCTTTATATCGTATGTCTGCTTTACTAATTTGTAAGCTATTGTAAAGGCTACCAACAAAACGATGAATAAAATTAAAACTTCCCATGCTAGTATATCGTAAGCTCGGTTTTTTTTAGGGGCAATATACAGGTACCAAAAGCTGTTTGGAAGGTTCAGACTGAAAGCATACTTTTTTTTATCATACTCTTCTCCTATAGACGTTAAGATGATTTTTTCCTGATCAGAAGGAGAATCTTTCCGGGTTATTTCATAAAGGAACCCGCTGTCAAGTATAGAATCAAGTTCAAGATCATAAAGGAGCTTGCTTAGATCTATTGATACCACGGCCAATCCCCAGAAGTTCGACTCTGTTTCATCTGTATCTCTGAATACAGCGAGTCTTCCCAAAATTGATACGCCTCCCTGTACCAGCTCATAAGGTCCGGAAAGAGTTAGTGACCGGCTTTGAATAGTTCTTAATACATCATCCCTTCTTTTGGGATCGTTGAGCAGATCATGTCCAATAGCCTTTTCGTTTCCGTGCAGAGGGTATATGAAAGATGTTACAGCGTTGGGTGCAGCAGCGAGAAAAGATACTCCGTCATATAGTTCGGTTATTTTTTGAGCAATTGATTCAAACTCTTGTTGAGAACTGAAACCTCCGTATGTTTTTATAATTGCCGCCAAAGCATAAGCAGCCGAAAGCGGTCTGTTTACACGATCTTCGATTTTTGAAGCAAGAGAAAATCCTGCTTTGTTTACCGTCAGGACTTCCTGCTCTGAAAGGTTTTTGTTTAAAAGAACTATGAAAATAATGCCTGCAATAAACATTACCGATACTATCAAAAGAGATCTGATAAAAAATTTTCCTGTCATGCTGGTCCTTTCTTTTTGATATCATGCGGATTATATTTTTTATAGGAGTTGCAGCTTTGGAATTCAAAATCAAAGTTGTGATGCACAGAATATTCGTTATTTTTTGAATAAAGCCGTATGGAAGAAGGATCGATAAGGGAAGTAATCAGAAAGTCACCTGAGGGAGCACTGCTTATGGAAACTACACCATTCTGAGAGGCAGTCAGATTAACCGGTGCGAATATTCCTGCTTTTCCGGTAAATTTCTGTCCCATAATCCAACCGTTCAGACTTGATTTTATACCATACATAGGAGTTTCCTGAACCCTTGCCCAAATGCCGCGTGCCGCCCTTGATATATCGTATTCTTCGTTATTAGCTATCGGAATAACAGCAACATCCGTATTCATATCCATAAGAATTCGGAAAACTTCAAAATAAGATGCGTCCATACATATGGGAAAGGCAAAGCGTACGCCGTTTATGAGAAATGTTTCGAGGGTATTACCACAGGTTATGCCCATTTTTTCCTCAGAAGGAGTTAAATGTGTTTTCATCTGTTCAAGAACCACTTTGCCGGCTCTGTCAAATAAAAATCCGCAGTTATACAGACTGTTACTGCGTTTTATTATGAAGGTACCGCTGTAAATAAAGATTCCATACTTCCGTGCAAGCTGTGAATACAGTATTTTCATCGCTTCTTCAATTCCTTGTGCAAGCATAAAAAAAATATCGTGCATAAGTGTATTCTGATCAGCAGAATCAGGTTTCTGGACATTTTCAGAATGGAAAAATTTCAATAAGAAATTCAATGGTTTCATAACGGGTATAAACCCAAATATATCAAAAAAATTGTATTCCGGAAAAACAATAAGATCTGAATTCCTGTTCTTGGACTGCAGGATAAACTTTTCCATATTTTCCATATAAGCAGAAAGATCAGAAACCAGACGTATTTTTCGCTGTACGGTGCTTACAACGATTCTCCCGTCTGATTTTTCAGTACAGTCAAAGCGGTTAAATGATGACTCAGAACGTGGTATGCGGCTAAGTTTTTTATTTATCCCGGATGAAAGGAAAGTACATAAACTCATTTTTCCCCCTGAAAATATAATTTTTCGTAAAGGTTTTTATTTAGTCCCTCGAGAGGGTCAAACAAAGAAGAGCATTCAGAAAGTCTTTCAAAATTCAGATCAGCATATATGAAAAGTCTGTCCTGAGAAAGATCGTAATCAGAAATTCTTCCAAAATCAAGCATATTCAAAGGCGTATGAATGTATGACTCTCCCCAGATGCTTTTCTGATAGAGATTACCGTTAAAACCGCTTTCAATACAGAATAAATTGTTCATCTGACAGTTGTTCCATGCACCAGAAAACTGAAAATACTTGTTGTAGCTGTTATAAAAACCTGTCGGACAAAGTATAAGCCTGGCACCCTGCATGGCCGCGTACCTGAATGTATTAGGATACAAAGTATCTGTAGACTGTATTATAGAACATTTGACACCGTTGTATTCAAAAATCTCCAGATTGCTACCCTGGGAAAGTCCAAGCGATCTTTCAAAAGCAGAAGTATAGAGCTGAAGTTGTGAAAAAGCGACCTTACCGCCGCAAATGAAAAAGGACTCTATAAATTTTTCTTTTTTACGTACAACAATAACTCCGCCGGAACAGATGCAGATGTTTTTTTTCAGGGACAGATGGCATAGTATACTTATATAATCAGTATAGGTGAATATTATTCCTTTTTTCTTAGCGGCAGATATCATATTTTCGCCGAAGAAACTGCCCAGCACAACAATTTCCGAAGAAATACCGCAGCAGGAATCGGTCAGCTCGTCAAGGTAACACAAAATATCGTTGTACTCGCAGTACTTCCGGTTGTGGCTGCTGCTGAAAACCGCACTTGATACTTTCATAATAATCACCCGCACCAGTCGTAGATAATTAAATTATATCAGAAATAAATTTAAAGCATAAATATAAACTTTATCGTAACTGTTGAAACTGTAAATCTATATGTCATATTCTATTTACATCTTTTAAGTGAATAATTTAAGTCTATGGGCTAAAATAAAAATAAGTAAATTTTTATTTTTCTTGATGTTAAAACATGTGAAAACAGTGGCAAAGTACGTCCGTCAAAATGCATAAAATAGGAAGGTAATAAATAAATCTCACTATAACATATAAGGAGGTAAAAAGATGTCGCGTAAAATGAAGACTATGGACGGTAACACAGCAGCTGCACATGTTGCATATGCTTTTACAGATGTTGCTGCCATTTATCCGATAACCCCTTCATCCACAATGGCTGAGTATGTTGATGCTTGGGCTGCGGAAGGAAGAAAAAATATTTTCGGACAGACAGTAAATGTTGTTGAAATGCAGTCAGAAGCAGGTGCTGCTGGAGCAGTTCACGGATCACTTGCAGCAGGTGCATTAACCACAACGTTTACAGCATCTCAGGGATTACTGTTAATGATACCAAATATGTATAAAATAGCCGGAGAACTTCTTCCCGGAGTTTTCCACGTAAGTGCCAGGGCAATAGCTGCACAGGCTCTTTCAATATTTGGTGACCATCAGGATGTTATGGCGGCAAGACAGACAGGGTTTGCTCTTCTCGCCAGCGGCAGTGTTCAGGAAGTCATGGATATAGCCGGTATTGCACATCTTGCTGCTATAAAGGGAAAAGTTCCTTTCGTACATTTTTTTGACGGATTCAGGACATCCCACGAAGTACAGAAAATTGAAGTTCTTGATTATGATGAGCTTTCAGGACTCATAGACTCTGCAGCACTGGAAAGCTTCAGAAATAGCGGTCTTAATCCTGAGCACCCAAAGGTTATGGGAACTGCTCAGAACCCTGATATTTATTTTCAGGCAAGAGAAGCTTCAAACAGGTTCTATGAAGCTATCCCGGATATTGTAGCCGGATATATGAAGGAAATAACCAAGCTTACCTCAAGAGAGTACAGACCTTTCAACTACTACGGACATCCTCAGGCTGAAAAAATTATTGTTGCAATGGGTTCTGTAACAGAAACCATTGAAGAGGTTGTTGACTATCTTAATTCAAAGGGCGAAAAGGTCGGTTTAATTAAAGTTCATCTCTACAGGCCGTTCTCTGCCAAGTACTTCTTTGATGTTCTTCCGCAGTCTGTAAAAAAGATTGCTGTTCTTGACAGGACAAAGGAACCAGGCGCACTCGGAGAACCGCTTTACCAGGATGTAAAGGCACTTTTCTATAATTATGAAAACAGACCAGTTATAGTAGGCGGAAGATATGGACTCGGATCAAAGGATACAACTCCTAACCAGATAAAAGCTGTTTTTGACAATCTTAACCTTTACAACCCCAAAGACAGATTCACCATAGGTATAAATGATGATGTAACCTTTACCTCACTTGAGCTTAAGGAAAAAATAAACGTTGCCTCCGACGGAACCATAAGATGCAAGTTCTGGGGCTTCGGTTCAGATGGAACGGTCGGTGCCAACAAAGATGCCATAAAAATAATCGGCGATGAAACCGACATGTATGCCCAGGGATACTTTGCATACGATTCAAAGAAGTCCGGCGGTGTTACAATATCACATCTCAGATTCGGTAAAAAACCAATACGTTCCACATATCTCATAGATGAGGCTGATTTTATAGCCTGTCATAAGACATCTTATGTTCACAGCTACGATCTTCTTGATGGTCTTAAGAAAGACGGAACTTTCCTTCTTAATACAAACTGGACGACAATAGAAGATCTGGACAAAAACCTTCCTGCATCAATGAAAAGGTATATCGCCAACAACGGTATTCATTTTTATGTGATCGATGCTACAAAGATAGGAATGGAAATAGGTCTTGGCAACAAGATAAATATGATAATGCAGTCTGCCTTCTTTAAACTTGCAAAGGTTATTCCGATGGAAGATGCTGCAAAGTATCTTAAGTCAGCCATTGAACACACTTACGGCAAAAAAGGCGAAAAAGTGCTTGAGATGAACTATAAAGCTGTAGACATGGGCGCATCGGCACTTGTTAAAATAGATGTTCCGAGCAGCTGGAAGAATGCAAAAGATGTTGATATTGAAGAAATAGTCAAGAATAAAACTACTTTTGTAAAAGAAATTGCCGATGTAATGAACAGAATGGAAGGAGACAAACTCCCCGTTTCTGCTTTTGTAGGCAGAGAAAACGGACAGTTCCCGGTCGGAACAGCAGCATATGAAAAAAGAGGAATTGCCGTTCTTGTTCCACAGTGGCAGCCACAGAACTGTATACAGTGTAACCAGTGTTCGTTTGTATGCCCTCATGCAGCAATAAGACCGTTTATTCTCAATGAGGAAGAAGCTGCAAAAGCACCCGCTTCATTTGAAACCAAAGTACCTACCAATCCTAAGCTAAAAGATTTCAAATACAGAATCCAGGTAAGTGTCATGGACTGTACCGGATGCGGGAACTGTGCCGATATATGTCCTGCAAAAGAAAAAGCACTTATAATGAAGCCTTTGGAAACTCAGCTTGATCCTCAGATAAGCAACTGGGATTTTGCTGCTACAGTATCGGAAAAGAAAGATGTGCTCCCTGTTGATAACGTAATAGGAAGCCAGTTCTCAAAACCGTTGCTCGAATTTTCCGGAGCATGCGCAGGTTGTGGCGAAACACCATATGCAAAACTTATTACACAGTTGTTTGGCGACAGAATGGTTATCTCAAATGCTACAGGTTGTTCTTCGATCTGGGGAGCATCTGCACCGTCTATCCCTTACTGCAAGAACTCTGAAGGAAAAGGACCGGCGTGGGCTAATTCACTGTTTGAAGATAATGCCGAGCACGGATTCGGAATACATGTTGCCATGAAGCAGATGAGAAACAGAATAGCTGATCTTGCCCAGGAACTTATCGGACTTGATATATGCGATTGCATAAAGGCTCCGTTCAAAGCATGGCTTGAAGGAAAAGAAGATGCCAAGGCATCCAAGGCCGCTACTCTTGAGATTCTCAAAGTTCTTGATAAAGATACTTCAAATGCAAGGGCAAATGAAATACTTAAAGAAGTAAGCAGCAAGAAAGATCATCTCATAAAGAAATCCGTATGGATATTCGGAGGAGACGGCTGGGCTTACGATATAGGATACGGAGGACTTGACCATGTCCTTGCCAGCGGTGAAGATGTAAAGGTTCTTGTATTCGACACCGAAGTTTATTCCAATACCGGTGGACAGTCATCAAAATCCACTCCTGTAGGAGCTATAGCTAAGTTTGCAGCTTCAGGAAAGAAAACCAAGAAAAAAGATCTCGGAAGAATGGCAATGACATATGGATATGTCTATGTTGCTCAGGTAGCTATGGGCGCAGACAAGAACCAGCTTATGAAAGCATTGACAGAAGCCGAGAAGTATAACGGACCGGCGCTTATAATAGCTTATGCACCATGTATAAACCACGGACTTAAAGCGGGTATGGGAAAAACGCAGGAACAGGAAAAGAAAGCCGTTGAATCAGGATACTGGCATCTTTACAGATACAACCCTGTTCTTAAGAACGACGGAAAAAGTCCGTTTACTCTTGATTCCAAAGAACCCAAATCACCTTTCAGAGACTTTTTAATGAGTGAGGTAAGGTACACATCGCTTATCCTCCAGTCTAAGGAAGAGGCAGAAAGACTCTTTGCCAAAGCCGAGGTAGATGCCAAAGAAAGATACGAAAATTATAAAAAGATGAATGACGGTACATCCGTATAACAATAAACAGCAACAGCCGCACTTAATGTGCGGCTGTTTTTTGATGATTTCAGTATATATAATTTTAGTAGATTTATGATTGATTAGGATACTATGAAAACTCTTGCTTCGGAAGGATTTACGGTGACTCTGAGTTTTCCGTCATGTACTTCCCAGTGGCTTTCACCGCGGCGATAGTTTTCAAGAGCGGTGTCGATATTATGATAACCTCTCCAGGTGAAGTATCCTATATCCACTTCAAAATAATAAGGATTGGTTGGATTAAGGTTTACCGGTACCACCACTCCTGTTTTTCCTTCCCACCAGAACATTACAAAGGCTTCTTCGCCGTAGTCCAGAAATCTGAAGTTCTTCGGATCAGCAATAAGTTCCTTGACTCTTTCTTTGGTCTGTCCTAAAAGCTGTAATAGCTTTACCATATGATGATCTGTATCCCAGTGCAGGCAGTACCAGTCAAAAAAGGCCAACTTTCCGTAAAACTGGTCAACGGGTGGCAAAAACTGAAAACGTTGCTCCTGCGGATTATCAAAATCAAGTCCGGTATTCATAGGCTGAGCCTCAAATATCTCGTAACCACTATTTATTACAGTAATGCCGTTAGGCATAAAGGTGTTTAGCACTGCCGACAGCTTTGAAAAATTTTCTCCGCCTTCCCTGGTTACAGCTCGTGGAGAGTCGGGAGTTTCTGATGTTGCAAATGCAGGAAGTTCAAGGTTAGGCATCAATTCGGAGATGAATTTTTTCATCCAGCCCTTCGGAGCATCATTGGTTCTCTGTCTGTAACGCGGCATAGTCCACCATGAGTTTCCCAAAATTGCATCATATCCACTTTCCTTAGCCTTTTTATGGTTATCCATGCTCAGTTCCTCAGCAATAACTACGAAGGAAGGATCAGTATCTTTTGCTTTCTGTATTATCCTGTGTTCAAGCTCTTTTGGAAGAGCATGCCCCATATCAAGCCTTGCGCCGTCTATTCCGTACTTTGTCTGATAAAACGGCATTATATCAGAAAGCTTCTCCCAAAGTTCTTCGTTTTTTGTTTCTCCAGGGAAGTTGCTTGCCTTTACAACATCAAAGAGTACGTAAGGAGGCTGATCTGGGTCAAGGAACTTTTTTGCGGCCGAAGGATGACTTAGATAAAGTCTTGAAAACGTTACATCATCCCATGTCGGCTGAGGGTCATTGATCCAGTCTGAAAAACCCGGAACCGTAATTACTTTAAATTCTTTCATAATCTCATCAAGGAAGTTATCGTTATCAATATTTGCCTTTATGAAGTTCTCCCATTTCTCAGGACTTTGAGTCTTGGGATCCACTCTAAATTTTTTCAGATGATTTTTGACCGACACATTACTGTAGATACTCTCAATATTTTCCATGGTAGGCAGTTCAAACTTAAGAGTATCTATCCATGGCGGTTTAAAGGAAGAAAGCTCTTTGGTATCTATCCAGTAGAACCATTCTGGATGCTCAAGAATCAGCTTATTATCCCTTGCTGCAGTCCTTGGCACAAAATCAAGCATTACCCTTATACCCATAAGATGGCATGCCTGAACAAAAGCGGCAAACTCATCGTCTGCAGAAAAATTTTCACCCAGAAGCGGGTCATGATAGTCCCTGTCAACCTTAAAAAAATCTTTTACAGCATAGGGAGAACCAACTTCACCTTTTTTAAACCTGTTGCTGGACTGTGTAACGGGAAGAAGATATACACAGTTTACATTGTACCTTTTAAGATAGGGAAGCATTGCTATCATCTTCAGAAAAGTTCCGGATTCTCTGTATCCAAGCTCATCAACGGGTTTAAAAAGTTCTTTCTCACTGTGGATATATGCTCCTGTCATCCTCACATGAGCACTGTAAATAACGCTTTTCTTCAGCCAAGACGAATCTTTTTCACCTTTTAAAGATGAAAGAGAGCTGGATAAACAGTTCTGTATATTTTCCTCTGAGGACATGCTTCTTATTATCTTGGTATAGTACTCATAAGGATTGACAAAAAACTTTCTGCCCTTAAGCTTAACATCGCCTATATAATTTTCAGGCATCCATCGTTTCGGAACCGCATAATCGGTTTTTCCTGAGTTTTTCCTGTAATCAAGATAATTAAAAATTTCAAGAAGTTTTCCCATTTTCCGCCTCCTTGTCTATTTTATCTGAAAAATTGTATGACTACCAATTATATTTATTATATCATATAAAAGGTTTTAAAGGCGGATGATCAAACATAACCCACTACGATCAAAAAATTTTTTTCCATTCATCAGACACAAGGGTTATAAGTCTTTTTGCAGTATCTTTACGAAATGGCATGACATGTCCGTGAAACATATAGTACTGAAGATAACTGTATAAAGTTTCGTAACCGCCATTTTCCCATTCTTCGGCATGGGGCAGGTATCCTGTACATCCGTTTGTATAACCGTTAAAAAACATAAAAGGCGAACCGGTTCTTTTCATGACATCTATGGATATCTCACAGAAAAGCTCATCAGCAACGCCGCAGATACAGCCTTCATTTATATAAAAAAACTGAACTTCACCCTTTTGATGCTGTTGAGAGACTTCTCTTTCCCTTAAATTTTTGCATTCAGCGAGCCATTGAGCCCCATCAATGCCAAAAAGCTTTTTTGCTTTTGCGGCAATGCTTTCTGCCTCTGTTTCACATGGAATATCCGAGTAATAATCAAACTCACTACTGTACATAAAAATCTTCCTGACCTCATCCGGGTCAAACCTAAGTTTTTTCGCAGAATCCAGCAGAATATCAGTTATTTTCTCCAGATCACCGAGATTTCCGCCAAGTATCTTATCCGTCCCTGCTGGTTTTATATTACCTGCTGCACCTTGAATAAGCATTACAGGACATTTAAAGTATCTCCCTAGCTTTTCGCGGGCAGGAACAAAGTAATCTCCTGAAATTTTATTATTACAGTTCATAAGAACGTTAGCATGAGCTGTAACCCTCAGAACGACAGCTAGGGGAATGCCGTTTATCTTTTCAAGCTTTAAGGCTCCGAGTCTACGGTCAACCTCACTGCATCCTTCCCTTCTGTTTTCGCCTATCTGCGTATCAGTTACAGACCACGAAAGTTTGAACGGACAAAGATTTTGTTTTGCAGTCTCAACACATTTCATAATCTGTTCTGTCAGGAAACAGAAGTACCTTTCCCCGTTAAGCGGAGAAAGAGGTGCGGGGGCAGAGTGAGTATGAGAAAAATTCAGCATGATATATGAAAGCTGAGTGTTGAGCTTTTCCGCTATCGCTGAGCGCAGCTTGGCGCTCAAAGAAACTGTCAACCCAAGACTGTCAATTGCAGACAGACAGTAAAAATCATTATTATTCTCAAACAGTAGCACCTGTGCACTGAGTCTGTGTAGCACACCCTGCGATCTACTGTCCTGACGGTAACATCCGATAAGTTCAGTCTGAAAATCCGGAGTAATATCCACTTCTGAAAATGCTACGTTCCAAATAATATTTTTATGCATGTTAACTCTCCTGTTTAATCGTATTAAATCATTACTTTTGAAAATCTCTGCTCTTTACGTCTTTACGGAAAGCATCAAAATCATTTTCTTTCAAAATTCCGTATCCATGTAACATGATACTACTTTACTCAGAATCTTGAAATTAAGAATTGCTCTTTTGCTGTAAGCAATATAATCAACTGGTCTGTCACTGCCGATTTCAAACTATCCTGCAGTCTTTGAAGATCAAAGCCTTGAGTGATGACGGCATTTCCGATCTCAATTGGAGCAAGTTTGTCACGTACAACTTGAAGTTTTTCTGTACCAACCGCCTTAAAATTGTTCCACAAACTCTGCCCTCCCACCTGAGGTCTGTATTAGAAGCACTAACAATGACATCTACCTTAAGCTTTTATATAAGAATAATACCATCTATCGACGGAATTTTATCAATAGGTGGTTTTTTATTGGCAAAGCAAATAACTATTGATAAAAACTCATTGTCTGTCGCATAATGCTGTACTGATTAACTGCTTACAGGAACTACTGTTAGCCAACTTGTGTAAGATGTTCCAAGCATTGCTGATAATAATCGGTATAAAAAGAGAGCCGTTAAGCTCTCTCTGTTTGTTATTTCAAAAATTCAAATAAAATATCTTTCATTGTATAACGTTTATCTTTGTATTCAAATTCATACGCAAATCCTATTTCATCATAAACTTTCATGATTTTTTCTTTATCCTTGTTTACCCATTCAATCCATATTTGTGCAATGCTTTTATCGCTGTTATAGTTTATATGTACATAAATATCTTTATCAAAATAATCATCTAAAAGATTATAGGCTGAATCAGGTGATTTTTTTCACACTCGATATATAGATCAGTTTTTTTACCATCAATATCAAGAGATATATCATAAGGATTTAATAAAGTGGTTATTTTTTCCATATTTTCACTCCCTTATTTAATAATTTTTTTATATCTTTTGCGTATTCAAAATATGCCGTATTAATTGATAATTTCTTATTATTCGTTGTGTTATTTCTTCTTGTTTTCTTGCATGCCATGCAGCAAGAACTTCCTTTTTTGTTTTATCATCCATAAGAACGCTTCCATTTTCTTTTAGAGAATCTTAATAAGAGTCAAAGTATATCTATAACTTTCATTATTCGGCAAAATTTCAATCCACGCACCCGCACGGGGTGCGACTGCTTATGCAGGATACCAGATTTAGTAATTTCAAAATTTCAATCCACGCACCCGCACGGGGTGCGACGATGAGTTTTTTGATAAGGACCATGGAAATAATATATTTCAATCCACGCACCCGCACGGGGTGCGACTAGAGCAGATAATATATCTGGCGGGTGAGATGGTGATTTCAATCCACGCACCCGCACGGGGTGCGAC
>DJGH01000057.1 GCA_002431635.1 Petrotoga sp. UBA5851 | reverse complement strand
ATATTATTTAAAAATTATTGCTTTTAGGTTTCTTTTAGTCTTATTATTCTAAATATCCTATATACGGAAGATTTCTGTATTTTTCATCATAATCAAGACCATAGCCGATTATAAAATAATCTCCGATATCAAAACCAGGAAACCTTACGTCTATACCGTTCTGATTCTGACTCTTTACAACCAGTGAAGCAATCTCTATGGATGCCGGATTCTGCTTTTCAAGATACTTTATGATATAGCGGAGAGTAGCTCCTGTATCGACTATATCTTCTACTATGAGTACATGCTTGTTTTCTAAAGATTCTTCAAGCCAACTTTTTACTTTTATACGACCGGTTGTAGATTTTCCAGAATAGCTTGACACCTGTATAAAATTGTAAATAACATCCATATCAATATTTTTTACAAGATCACTATAAAAATTCACTGAACCTTTAAGAACGCAGACACCAAAAAGCTCATTTGTTTTAGGCTTATAATAGTCAGATATAGCTTTTCCAAGCTCCCTGACCTTATTATCTAGCTGTTCTTTGGAAATAAGTGTTTTTAGTTCCATAGCTTCCTCCTAATATAATATCTCATTTTTTTGTCCTGACAGAAATTTCGCCGGCAAAAAAATTCTTCACATTATAGTTTTCGTCAAGAATTTCTAAATAATCAGGATTAATAGAACTTATTTCTGCATAAAACGGAGAACCTTCCACAGGAATGATTTCTACCGAATCCCCAACCTTTATATTTAGAGCATTTATCCACTTTTTTGTAATCACAGAAACTGATTTGTCT
The DNA here is from genome assembly GCA_002431635.1 of Petrotoga sp. UBA5851. Taxonomy (GTDB): domain Bacteria; phylum Thermotogota; class Thermotogae; order Petrotogales; family Petrotogaceae; genus UBA5851. Next base: position 29,576 of record DJGH01000057.1, on the reverse strand, counting down.
TTTAGATATTTTAGATAGTATCGATAATAAGCAATATGATTTATTCTGCTCAAAAGCTTGGAAAGATTAGCTTGCTTTGATGTGAATTCTATTAGTGATGTAGCTTTTCCGCTCAATTCTTCTGGAATACTGTTATTAACATTTATGCCAACTCCGACTATTATTGCCTCTGGGTTTTTTCCAGCATAAACCGCTTCACTGAGTATACCACATATTTTTTTATCTTCAACAAGCACATCATTTGGCCATTTAATCTGAGCTTTGATATCGTATTCTTTTAATATATCATACACGGTAAGACTATAGAGCCTTACATAATGCCAAGGATTCACAGGACGTTTTTTAGGCTTAAAAAGCACAGAAAACCATAATCCTCCAGAATTAGAACTCCAAAAACTTTTTTTACGCCCATAAGCATTCTGCTGTTGTTTAGCCCAGACAACCGTTTCTGAAGGAAGAATCTGCCAGTTCTCCAACAGGTATTTATTTGTTGAACCTAAAGTATCAAAAAAAATTGTTCTGTCCTCAATCACATTTATCAATCCTAAATATAGTTAAATAACTTTTAGATACTTTTATTATACATGTCTTAATAAGATTTTGCAAATAAAATATCCATTGATCTGTTAATTATATATAAATTTTTTCTGGTCGGTCAAACTCCGCTTTTTAAGCTTTTAAAGATATTCTGATAGTTGATAATGCTTAATACCGATTTATTTTTAATTTATTAACCGTAAATATACTTGATGATGATATAATACCTTAAAAAGAATGGTAAGCGAGGAAGATATGCGTAATACTATTTTGAGATCCATAAGAACTGAGTACAAAGAACGGTATAAAAGATTTGAATTTTATATATTTCTTTGTTATTTAGCTTTACTCACCATAAGTTTCTTTGCAGTAAAAAGTGCAAATATGAATACAGCTCTTGAATCTTCGTCCTCTAAACATCTTATTCTTATACTGTTTGGAATTTTTCTTTTTTTTCTCACAATTATTCTCCCAGAAAGGTTTATACGGAGATTTATCCCCGTACTTTTTTTTCTGACGGTTGCCGCATTAATATTTGTTCTGGCTGCTCCCAAGATTTCCGGTTCCAGGCGTTGGATAAGTCTTGGTTTTTTTAATTTTCAACCTTCAGAATACTTTAAGCTGGCAGAGATTCTTTTTCTTTCTGAAGTGCTTGCAGCTAAAAATTCTAAAGTATATTATATGGCCTGTTTGTCCATATTTTTTTCGGCAATACTTATATATAAGGAACCTGATCTTGGAACCACTCTGATTGTTCTTTCAATGTGGCTTATAATGACTATTGCTTGTGCCAAACATGAAAGAATATGGAAAGGCGCTGTCTGGGGGGCAATCCTTGCTTCTCCGGTCGCTTTTTTTATGATACAAGACTATCAGAGAGACAGAATACTCAGCATATTTTCTCCACAGCAAAACGCTACTGGTGCTGCCTATAATACAATTCAGTCCATGAGAGCTATTGGATCAGGCGGGATACTGGGCAAAGGTTATATGAATGGAAATATGAATCTTGGAAATTTTGTTCCAGAGGATCATACTGATTTTATTATTTCTGTCATTGGAGAAGAGTTTGGGTTTATAGGTATATGTCTGATACTTTTTCTGTATGCAGTTATTTTATATAGACTATACCGGGGATTTAACCTTAGCTATGATTTTTTCTGGAAATTTTATTTTCTTGGAAGCGGTTTTCTTATATTTTTTCATGTCTTTGAAAATATCGGAATGAATCTTGGAATAATGCCTGTTACAGGTGTACCTCTTCCATTAGTATCTTGGGGAGGAAATCAGATAATAACGTACTCAATATTACTTGGGTTGGCTACTAAAGGATGCATAGTAAATAAGAATAAAAGACAGGGGTGAAAAAAATGCAGTTAGTTGAATCAGTACCTAATATAAGTGAAGGAAGAGATGAAAAATTAATTAACTCAATTGTCAGAGAAGTTGCTTCTTATAAGAACCTCTGGCTGGTTTCAAAACTATCGGATCCATCGTACAACAGAAGTTTTTTTACAATTGTAGGTAGTCCAGACAGCCTTGAGGAATGTCTGTACAACATTTCACGTATAGCTGTAGAAAAAATAGATATGAACCTGCACCGAGGTGCCCACCCAAGAATAGGAGCAATAGATGTTATCCCAATAGTACCTATTATGAACATTGAAGAAAAACAAGCTCAAGAAGTTGTTACCTCCCTTTCTTCAAGGATTTCAAGGGATTTGGCACTTCCAGTTTTCCTTTATGAAAAATCTGCACGGAAGGATTGTTTTAAAAACATAAATAATATAAGAAAAGGCGAGTTTGAAGGATTAGCAAAAAAAATGAAGGAACAGACTTTTGAACCTGACTTTGGTCCAAGGACTCCTCATAAAACAGCTGGAGCTACAATAATAGGCTTAAGAGAACCACTGCTAAGCATTAATTTTTCATTCAGCATATCAGACAGATGGCTTATTGATCAGATAAGAAGAGAGGTTTTGATTGAACTGCCTTCTAGTGTTTTTGTAAGCAGAGATAACTACTCAAAACGTTTCAGCCTTTCCCTTAACATTAGTGCCAAAGAGTACAGTATGATAGAGGTTTATGATAAAGTAAGAGAGATTGCCGAACATTTTAACTGTTCTATTACAGACGTAGAACTCGCCTCTCCTATTACCAGCTCGATGGCTTTGGGTGCTTTGGCAAAATTGACTGGCGGTCTGAAATCAAACTGTCATACAATAGAACAGTTCATAATTAGCAGCCTTTAAGTTTCAACTCATTTTCAGATGATTCGAATTTTTCTTATAGGACCATTAAAGAGTAGTTTTATAATTCAGGGTACAGAGCAGTACAAGAAATGGCTCAATCCCTATACCAAAAATGAATTGGTTGAGCTGGAGCTTAAAAAAAACATTAAAAAACTTTCAAGGGAAGAAGTAACAGCCTATGATTTTTTGAGAATAGAACCTTTTTTTGAAAANNCGATTCGGCGAACATAGTGCTTGATGAGACTGGAATAATACTTTCTTCAGTTGAATTGAGCCGGAAGATAGTTTTTTGGAACAACTCTTCTAAGAAAAGTATTAATTTCTTTATCGGAGGTCCTTGGGGTCATGACAGCAGAGTATATGCAAAAGCGGATATGGTTTTGTCTATGTCAAAAATGACCTTTACCCATGAGATGATTGTACTTTTCCTTTACGAACAGATTTATAGAGCCTATAAAATCATCAATAATGAAAAATATCATTATTAAAAGTAAGAGGTGTTTATGCTAGAGATAAAAGATATCTCATATTGTGCAGGAAACAGAAAAATTCTGAATAACATAAGCTTCGTCTTTGAAAAAGATAAAACTTATGCCATTTTGGGAAACAATGGTGTAGGAAAATCTACTCTTGCCCGGATAATAATGGGGACAGAAGGATACAGAAATATCCATACCGGAAAGATTTTCTTTGAAGGAAAGGATATTTCAGAACAGAAAGTTGATGAAAGAGCCAGATCTGGTATAACCATGATATGGCAGGAGCCGGCCAGATTTGAAGGAATTTCTGTTCGTGATTACCTTACACTCGGAGGAAAAGAATCCATATCCGATGAGTCCATTTTAAAAACACTTTCTTCAGTAGGGCTGAATCATTTTTATTTGTTTAGAAAAGTTGATAAGACACTTAGCGGCGGCGAAAGAAAACGAATTGAACTTGCATCGGTGATGATACTAAAACCAAAAGTAGTTATCCTAGATGAACCAGACTCTGGTATAGATATGATGTCTAACTCTATGATTCTTAACGTTATCGACTTTCTCAGGAGCAGCGGTTCAACAGTCATATCCATAACTCACCGAGAAGAGATTGCTATGCTTTCTGATGAGGCTTTGCTACTTTGCGCAGGTGAAATTTATGCCTATGGTTCTCCTCAGTCGGTAAGCAAATCCTACAAAGATATGTGCGACAGTTGTTCGCATATTAATATTCCTTTATCGCAATAGGAGGTCCATATGAGAATTGATCCGAACTATTCTAAAGAGTTTGAATATATTGCCAGAGCGTATGAGCAGGCAGGCGGCAAAACTGATTCCCTTCTTTCCAAGGATATGGTCTCAATAATAATAAGCGGGGATAAGGTACTAGGAAAAAACAGTATTGAAGGCGTAAAAATAGACTATAAAACCGAAGGGACTTCCTTAAAACTATGGATGAGTATAGCTGACAATGTAAAAATCTTAAAACCCGTTCATATGTGTGTAGGTTTTCTTGAAAAGTACGGCGAACAAAATCTTGAATACTATTTTGATATCGGCAGTAATTCTGAAGTCTCTTTTTTATCTCATTGTTCGTTTCCAAACGCTCAGAAGATAAAACATTCTATGGTTTCTCACATTTTGGCACGCAGCGGTTCAAAAGTAGGATATGAGGATGTTCACTTTCATAATGAGGAGGGCTGGGTCGATCTTAATACTGATTATCTGGCTGAAGTAGGTACGGGCTCTTCATACTCTACAAGGTTCAGGCTCACTAAGACTCGTGTAGGCTCCATGAAGGTTCTTATGAGTGTTGATCTGGCAGAAGATGCCAAGGCTTTTCTTGAGACAAAGGTATGGGCAAGGAAAGATGACAAAGTAGATATAAATGAAATTGTCAATCTTAACGGTAAAGGTGCCAGCGGTATAGCTAAAACTTATGTGATAGCACAGGATGAAAGTCAAGCAAAGGTTGTAAATGAAGCCTACGGAAACGCTCCTTACTCTAAAGGTCACATTGAATGTACCGAAATAGTAAAAGGAAATGGTGTAGAAGTTTCTACAATACCTATACTCAAAGTTAAAAATGAACTGGCAGAACTTACTCACGAAGCTTCTGTAGGAAGAATAAACGCTTTGCAGCTTGAAACACTTATGGCAAAAGGACTTACTGAAGAAGAAGCTACCGAACTTATAATACGTGGATTTCTAACATAAAATCTTCCTGATAGGAAGATTTTTTTATTCTTATATAGTATAATTTCCTTATATATTAAGAAAATTTTGAGGCTTATAATGAAAAAAATATTGTTTCTTATGCTTTTTTCTTTCTTTTTTATCCTGGGGATGTCTGCGGATACAAAACATCCGTTAGAACTTATTTACATAGACAATCAAGATTGCCGGTGGGAGTACTTGTTCTCTTCCGAGGAACTTTCGTTTTCCGATATTATCCTTCACAGCAAATGGGAGAAGTATTCTTCTCCAGCAGTACCTTTGGTAAAACCTCTGGATCAGAATAAAATTCTTTGGGTACGTTTCCTTCTTCCTTTTGCTGAATCTGAATACAANNATTTATTTTCCAATCTTATTATATCTGATTTTCAGACGTTTATTAACGGAAAAGAAGTTTTCAGGTCAGATAATATTGCTCCGAAAATTAAAAACAAAGACACTTACTGGAGAAATCAAATTTTTTTTATACCAGTAACTGCACAGGGACAGTATATTTATTATAGAATAGTTTCCAATACAGCCAATATTGGTTTTTCTGGATATACTGTCATAGGAAAGAAACTTGACATACTTCGGAAAATTATTACTTTTGATCTGGACAGCCTTATAATAGCTCTTATACTATTGTTATGTGGCATCTCTTTTATTCTTTTTTCTTTCATAAGAAAACAGTTCCGTGCTAAGCTCCTTTTTTCAGGAACTTTCCTTTTCCTTTTGGCATTCAGAATTCTTTTTCAGACCAATTCTCTTTCCTATATTCTCCAGAATAGTCTGATAAAGAATGTACTTAATGATTTTATACTTTATCTGCTTCCTATATCTGCCATATTTCTAGTCAGATCTTTTTTCAAAAAAAAGTTTTTCCTTTTCAAGGCGAAGTTTATACTACCTTTTTCTATTATTTCCCTAATTTTTGCTGTTATAAACTTTATTGATCTGATAGATTTTCCTGTACTAATAAAAGTCAGATCCTACTTTAACTTTTTTTGGTATGTTTTCATTCTATTTGTCATATCGGCTATAATTTCATATATTTTTTTCATATGCGATAAGAATTTTTCACAAACTTGCTTCTGCTATGGAATTTTTTTTATTTCAATATTTATTGTATATGAGATATTGGGGGGGTTTGGATTTATCTCTTGGCACCGCACCTATCTTCAATGGGGAGCATTATTATTTTCTCTGACATTAATAGTTCTACTCTTACATGAAATGACCAGGGAAAATATGCGCCTGAAGCAAAAACTTGACCGTGCAGTTACTGAAAACAAGAATCTTATGGAAGTATATTACCTTCAGACTCAAAAAGCCAACAGTTTAAAAAGCGTTATAAATGATTATTCAAAAGAAATATCCAATTACATTGACACATTTAAGCTTGAAAAATCCGAAAAGTATACTTTAACTCTGATACGAAATTTTATTGAGTCCGTATCTCAGACATCAGAAGAAGATGCATCCGATGATTTATACGGTTTTAGCCATCTGAAAGAACTGTCTGCGATAATAGCAAACATTAGAAGACATAATAAAAAAATTTTTCAGGAGAGATTAGTTTTCTTTTTTTTAAAGGTTGATTCCCCCATGATCATAAAAAAAGAAAGTTGGGTTTTGATAAATTTTTTAAATCTCTTACTGCTTAAACTAAGTGATTTTATATATGACTGCAATGTTAATATATCCTTTGGAGAAAGCTCAGTAAATTCAGAGGTGCTATTTTCATTACCTTTAAAAAATATTACCAAACAAAGCGAACTGATGATAAGCTTGAATCAAAAAATAGATCTTTTTTCAGCCAAAATAATCCATAGTTTTTCAAGCAGAGCTTCTTCAAACGATACTTTGGAGATAAGTGTGGTTTTCAATCCTGACATTCTAATGCCAATTAATTTTTATGATTACAGAAAATCCTATTACCTTAGGAATAATAAGTATTTTAATATATCTGTTCTGCATGGAGATAACCTTGACTGTACTGTAGCAGATCTTCTTGAAGCTGAAGGGTACAGTGTCACGATACACGAAAGTCTTGAAAAACTATTTTATAACATAAATTTTTCCGGAAAAGACATTTTTATTTTCATATGTCATACAACAGATACCGTTAAAAAAATTATTTCATCAACCCGTATTGGCTTAAAAGATAATTTTACTTTTTTAATTACTTCGCAAACTATTCTGTCAGGATTAACGGTAAGTGAATCTCTGTTTTTTGATGAAATATTTGTCCAGCCTATATCTGTTGAAGAACTTATTATTAAAATAATATCTTACAGTTGTTTATCTCAGCAAAACGTTAGAAAAGAAGAAAAACTATCTTTATCGGACATAACACATAATAATCGTTTCAGCGCCATACTCAGTACTATGCCCAGTATCTACAGAATAGACAGACACGACATTGCATTGGAAGCATCATTTCATATTTCAAAAGAAGTGGAACATATACTCGCAACAGATAACACTTCTAAATTTAAAAAGATACTCAATCTTTATTCTTCATTTTTTTCAGATCAAACCGAAAGCGATACGGCAATACGAAGCAGCTTAAAAATTCTTCAGGAAATAAAAAAGCTGCCCCTCTTAAAAAATACTCCTTTTATACTTTCTGGAAAGGATTTTAACAGCGGCATTAATACTCTTAATGCCTTCACCGAATTGTTTTCAATGCATGAAAAAATTCTAAATAATGCTTTTAATTATAATTCTAATCTTCTGGTTTCATCAGATATTTTTTTATCTTTAAATGATCCTCTGAAGTATAGTTTTAGAATAGCCGACATTTTTTACGAACCTTCTACTAAAAATTTTTCTATACTTTTTGACTTCTATGATTTTGATGAACCCGATATAAAGAACCTTAAAAATGCCTCAAAATACTTTTTTGAAAAAGCTTGGAACTCGTATATAAACTATGACTTTCTTTCTTGCAGAAAATTTATAAGTGATGCCTACAGCATATATCCAGATGATGCTTTATTAAAACTATATTCAAAACGGTGTGAGTATTTTATGTCTTTTCCAACAAAGAATTTATCGCAGCTTTTTGAAATCTTTTAATAAATAAAATACAGGGCTGAGCCCTGTATTATATTTTGTAAATATACGAGTACTTATCTTTTATATATTCCATAAAATATGATGGATCTGGTTCTTGACCGGTTACCATAGTCAGAAGCTCTTTAGGCTCATATTTTTTTCCATGGACGTGAATTTTTTTTCTAAGCCAGTCTAGTATGACTTTCAAATCTCCATGGGAAATACTATCTTTGAGAGATGGAATATCCTTTTTCATCTGGTTGTATATCTGGACAGAGTAAACATTTCCCAGCATATAGGAAGGAAAGTATCCAAAACTTCCATGAGACCAGTGTACATCCTGCAAAATTCCTTCTGAAGCCTTTAAAGGAACAATTCCAAGATACTCCTTCATTTTGGAGTTCCAAATCTGTTCAAGTTCTGAGACTTTTATCTTATCGTTTATAAGAGCTTCTTCTATCTCGAATCTCATCATTATATGAAGATTATATGTAACTTCATCAGCCTGAGTCCTTATTAAGGATCGCTTAACCGTGTTTATTCCCCTATAAAATCTTTCTGGGTCAATATTCGAAAGTTCTGGTATGATCTTAACTGTCTCGGGATAAAAGAAATCCCAAAACTCATGACTGCGTGCCACTATGTTTTCCCATAAACGCGACTGAGATTCATGCATAGCCATTGAAGCTCCGCTTGAAAGGGGTGTATCTGCAAGGTCTGATGACACTCCCTGCTCATAAAGGGCATGCCCACATTCGTGAACCGTAGAAAAAAACGAATCGGAAAAATCATTCTCCCTGTAAAAAGTTGTTATTCTGATATCGTTAGCTCCAATAGAAGTTGTAAAAGGATGCATAGATACATCAAGACGTCCGGCATCAAGATCATAGTTCATCAATCTTAAAACCTTCTCACTCAACTTTCTCTGAACCTGTCTATCAATCTTTATTTTCAAAAAAGAATAATCATCATCAACCTCTTTTTCTGATATTTTTTCAACAAACGGTACAAGCTCACCTTTGAGATAATTGATGACTTTTTTTACATCATTGCTTTTGAAACCCGGTTCATATTCATCAAGTAAAGCGTCATACCTATTGGTTTCATATCCAATACAGTCTGCCATCTTCTTAGTGAGTAAAACAACCTCTTGCAGAAAAGGCTGAAAAACACTGAAATCATCATTATTTTTCGCTTTTTCCCATGCTGCTTGGGCTTTAGAAGATGCTACCGAAAGTTGCCCAATAAGTTCTGGAGGAATCTTTTTTTGCTTTTCAAAGTCTCTCTTCATTACCTTTACTAAAGCTCTGTCATTGTCACTTAGTTTCTCCATTGATTCAGGTAATGAGAGTTCATTTAGAAAGTTTTCCATTTTTTCTGATGTACTCATTTCAAATGCATAAGTTGATATTTCACCTATGGCTTGCGCTCTGCTGTCAATACATTTTTTTGGTGCACCGGTTTCTATATCCCAATGAATAAGAGATAATGCCTGATAATAGTACTGAATTTTCTTGACATATTTTTTAAACTCTTCTGCTTTATTCACTTGTTACACCTCCTTAGCTTCTGTTTATTAAATACTAGCAAATTTTCAGCAAATAATCAATCACCCTAATATTAATTTTAAAAGTATCAACACATAAATTTAAAGTATATTGACTGTCTACGAATGTATAATTATAATTGAAACTTTTGGTGCAAAGGAGTATTATATTATGATATATAATTTTAGGTATAATAAAAAAGTACGAGTTTTTTGTGCGGTTTTTATTTTCATTGGATTTTTTACTCTTTCATGGTTTTACTCTCTGTTACCAGGTGTTGTCACTGGTTGGATCTGTGCAGTTATGTTCGCAAGTATTTTTTTCTATCTACCTTTAACGGTTCTGCGCTATAAAGTTTCTGTTAACACATCAGCAGACATTTTATTTGCAGGCTATATGACTTATGCTGCCAAATACGATACTATATGNNCGAAATAGAAAGTATAGTCGAGAGGAAGAACTATTTTATAATAAAAACAAAGATAAAGATATTAAAGGTCTCAAAAAATATTGAGAATATATATATACTGCTAGATTTAATCAGGGGGGAAAAAAATGAACGGCAGGGGAACGGTAGCTTGGGTTAATATTGATAATTATCTTTGGAATCTTGAACTTATAAGAAACACCTGTAAAAAAGATATTATGCCTGTAGTAAAAGCAGATGCCTACGGACACGGAAAGATTGAACTTTCAAAAGCTGCACAGAATGAGGGCTATAGTAAGTTTGCTGTTGCCTTTATTTCAGAAGCCGCTGACCTTATAAAAAATGGTCTGACTTCGCAGATCCTTATATTCGGATACTGTGAACCTTACGAACTGAAAGATTACATAGAATTTTCCGATTATATTGTTCCAACCATTTTTTCAGCACACTTTATTGAGCAGGCATACGCATTATTGGGAAACGATATAAGAAAATTTGTATTTGATATCAAATACAACACTGGAATGTCCAGAGTAGGAATTAATGATTATGAAATGGATTCTGTCATAGATTTAATCAAGAAGTATAATCTAAGAATTAGAGGTTTTTATTCTCATTATGCAACGGCTGATGATCTGGATGACTTTGTTTCCATACAGTATGAGAAATACTTAAAGATGCTTGAATACATACTTTCAAAAGGGATAAGCATTTCACTGCGTCATATGTCAAATAGTGCGGCTGCAATGTTTTTCCCACAAAACTCACTAGATATCGTAAGGCCTGGAATTGCAACATACGGACTGCAACCGTCATCAAAAAAGTATATAAACGGTCTTAAACCTGTTATGGAAATTAAAAGTAAAATTATAAAATTGAATACTGTAGAAAAAGGCGAAACAGTAGGATACTCCAGAACATACACTGCTAAGGAAAAGCTTCAAACCGCTATAATACCGGTAGGCTATGCTGATGGTTATTTCCGATCTCTTTCCAACAGGGGAAGGGTTCTGATAAACGGCGAATACTGCGATATACTTGGCAGAATATCAATGGATCAGATGACCGTTGATGTAACTGGCAAAAACGTTGCTTATGATGATGAGGTAGTTCTTATAGGACAGTCAAACAATAGTTTTATCTCTGCCGATGAGCTTGCGGATATATGCGGCACCATAAACTATGAGATAACTTCAAAAATTACCTCTAGAATCAGACGCAAATACATTAAGGGAGGAGTTATATTTGAATGAAGGTATTGATCTTGCGAGCATAATCAAAGACCAGGGAATAAAACTTGGCAGTCTTCTTCAGGAAAAAGACATTCTTGTTAAGGATCTGGGCGCGGATATGACTGTAAAAATTGATCTTAAGCTCGTAAGCAAAAGACTTCAGTCAACGAAAGACGGTAAAAAATTTATTTTGCTCACTTTAGCTGATAAAAGCGGAGTATTAAGAGCAATCGACTGGTCTTTTCCGCAAGAGTATGACAAGAATCTCCGTATAGGTCAGATTGTCCGTGTAAGCGGACATACAGTGATGTTTGAAAATAGGCTTCAGCTTAATATTTTTAAAGAACAAGGTTCTTTGGAGGTACTGGACGAAACTCAGATATATCAGGAAAAATTTATAGAAAAAAGTTCAAAGGATCCCCAAGAAATGATTCTATATATTAAAAATGCTATAGATACAATAACAACTCTAGGCATCAAAAAGTTGTTAGAATCATTCTTTGTGCAAGACAACGGCTTTATTAAAAAGTTTACTGAACTACCGGCTGGAATGACTGTTCATCATGCTTATAAAAACGGTCTTCTTGAACATACCTGTACTGTGCTAAAAATAAGTATCAATCTGTGTTCAATATACAAGGGTATAATCGATGAGGATATAATGATAGCCGGTGCTATTCTTCATGATATAGGAAAAATTTATGAATACTCTATATGTCCCTATGGGATTGAAAAAACAGATAATGGTGAACTTATTGGTCATATAGTTATGGGCTGTTCAATGATCTATGAAAAAGCACGTAATATTGAAGAGCTTGACAACAAGACTCTTGAGCATATTGTTCATATTGTAGCTTCTCACCACGGAGAGATAGAGTATGGCAGTCCCGTTATTCCCAAGACTATAGAGGCACAGCTTTTACATTTCTGCGATAACATGGACTCGAAGGTGTCTCAATTTAGAACCTGTATAGACAACTCGCTAAAATCTTCAGTTGATAGTAACTGGACTGAATACGACAAATCTCTGGGCAGAAGATTGATGTTCAATAAAGAATTTTTCGCTGGAGGATCTATCTGATGGCAAAAAAAGAACAAAAGTACTTGGTCATTGTGGAATCCCCGGCCAAGGCAAAGACTATAGAACGCTACCTTGGAAAAAACTATGAAGTAGTAGCCTCCAAGGGACATGTAAGAGATCTTCCAAAGAAAAAATTTGGCGTCAGCATTGAAAAGGGGTTTTCTCCTGAATTTGAAATAATGGAAGGAAAACAAAACGTTATTGATGAAATAAAAAAAATTTCAAAAGGTAAAAATATTTTTCTTGCATCAGATATGGATAGGGAAGGCGAGGCCATAGCATGGCATTTAAGTCAGATTCTTGATCTGCCCAAGGATGAACCCAACAGAATAATATTCAGTGAGATCACAGAAACCGCAATAAAAAACGCTATTAACACACCACAGAAAATTGATACTGTAAAAGTTGATGCTCAGCTGGCAAGAAGAGTCTTGGACAGGGTTGTCGGATACAAACTGAGTCCGTTAATATGGAAAATTATACGCTCAAACAACTCAAGTGCTGGGCGTGTACAGTCGGCTGCCTTAAAGATTATCTCAGAAAAAGAACGAGAGATCTTTCAATTTATCCCGAAAGATTTTTTCAAAATATTTCTGCTGTATAATGATTACAAAATAATTATCACAAAAGAAAATAATAAAAAATTGAAAATGGAAAGTATAAATGAAGCCAAAAGAGATGAAATTTTTGTATATCTTAAGAACAAACAGTTCTTTGTAAAAGAAGTTAAAAATAAACAGTTAAAGCGAAATCCGCCAGAACCATTTATTACAAGCACTTTACAGCAAACTGCAATTTCAATGCTTGGGTGGACTTCTAAAAGAACAATGCAAGTAGCCCAGCAGCTTTATGAAGGTGTGGATACTGAAAACGGACATATTGCTTTTATAACTTACATGAGAACAGATTCGACAAGAATTTCAGATATAGCAGCAAAAGCAGCAAAAGACTATATATTAAGTAACTATGGACAGGAATACTGCGGAAACTATAAAATGAAAAATCCGAAAAATAAAACTCAGGATGCACACGAGGCAATCAGACCGACCGATATACAGATGAATCCTTCTCAGGCAAAAACTCTTATAAAAGGCGATCTCTTAAAACTTTACAACCTTGTATGGTCACGTTTTATGGCCAGCCAGTCTACCAGCAGTTCTTACACTGAAAAAGTCTACTGCATAACTGATGAAACTGAGAAGTATACATTTGAAATTTCATCTAAAAAACTTAATTTTGATGGTTACGAAATTTTCTATAAAAGCGGCGAGACAGAAAAAGAAGTTATTATACCGCAGAGCGGTAATATTTCTCCGGTTTCTCTTAAAAGTGAAGCCGAACAGACCAAACCGCCTTCACGATATACGGAAGCATCTATGGTAAAAGAAATGGAGACTCTAGGAATTGGAAGACCTTCAACTTATGCAACGGTTCTTTCGACCCTTTATGAACGGAAATATGTCGTAAAGGGTGAAAAAAGCGTATTGATACCAACGATATCAGGCTTTTTAGTAAATGATTTCCTAAACAAAAACTTTCCTAATATTGTGGATGCAAGTTTTACCGCAAATATGGAAAATGAACTTGACAGGATAGAAACCGGTGAGCTTGGATACTGCGACCTTATGGAGAATTTCTACTCATCATTTAAAATAAATTTATCTGAAACAGAGCACAACATTGTTAAGGAACAAAGCGAACTAAGCTATCAAAGTAATGTAAAATGTAAGAATTGTGAAGAAAATATGGTGCTTGCTTTCGGAAGGTACGGAATTTATTTGAAATGCCTTAAGTGCAAAGAGACCAAAAAAGTTAGTTTTGATTGTCTCGCAGTGACTATGGGAAATAAAGTCTTTTTTAATTCTGATTTTTCAGATGCGTCTGCTGTTCAAGAAGAAAAGAACTTTGGCAAGTGTCCTAAATGTGGTTCTGATCTTGTATTGAAAAAAGGAAGATATGGAGATTTCATAGCCTGTAGCAACTATCCGACCTGTAAGTTTACTAAGAATATTCCTGTACGTGGACATTGTCCAAAATGCGGCTCCGAAGTTATTAAACTTAGGTCAAAAAAGGGAAAGATTTTTTATGCCTGTACTAACGAACAGTGCAAGGAACTTTTCTGGTACGAACCTTCCGATTATATCTGTCCTGAATGTGGAAGCAAGCTTTTTTATAGCTATAAAAATAAATCTGAAAAACTTTTTTGTCTTAAAGACAAAACCTACTATGATGAAAAGGAGATGCCGCAAAAATGAAAATAGGTATTCTGGTCGGGGGGCCTTCCAACGAAAGCGAAATTTCCTATCTCAGTGGGAATAATGTTTTAAATTCCCTTAAAAGGCTTGGTTATTCATCTTTTCTTATGGATCCTAGAGATAAAGATTTTATAGAAAAAATTGACTTATGCGACCTTGTTTTTAACCTTATACATGGTGCAATAGGCGAAGATGGGAAAATTCAGGGTCTTTTAGATCTTAAAGGGAAAAAATATACCTGTTCGGGAGTATCAGTATGCTCAAGTACTTATGATAAGTACGTTTTTCATAATCTTTTTAAAGATGTTATAAAATGTCCAGAAACATATCTGACTAAAGACTTAATATCAGAACCTTTTGATTATCCTTTTGTTATTAAGCCACGATCCAGCGGCTCCAGCAAAGGAGTTCATATTATACACTCTCATATGCAGTACCTTCAGGCTATGGAGCAGGAACTCAAAATATACGGACAGATGCTTATTCAGCAGTACATAAAAGCACGCGAAATAACTGTATCTGTACTTCAAAACAGATCTGACTACGAGATTTTACCCATACTTGAACTGAGACCAAAGAACGAATTTTATGATTATGAGGCCAAGTATACAGACGGCATGACAGAGTTTATAGTTCCCGCTAATCTAAACAGCACAGAAATGGAGTCTATAGAAAAAGCATGTAAGACAATTACTTCTGTTCTGGATCTCAAAGATATGTTTAGGATAGACGGTCTGATATGGAAAAATTCTTTTTATGTTCTTGAAGTTAACACTGTTCCTGGAATGACTAACCTGAGTGATCTTCCACAATCTGCATATGCCAAAGGTATGACCTTTGATCAGATAGTTGATACAATAATCAAAAATCATATATAACCCGGAGGTACTCTCATGATACTTAAAGGTACAACTGTTATAGGCGTAAAACGAAACGGAAAAACAGTTATATGTGCAGATGGACAAGTGACTCTTGGAAATACTGTTTTAAAGGCCACTGCACGAAAAGTCAGAAGGCTCGGAGAAGGAAAGGTCGTAGCAGGATTTGCAGGTTCGGTCGCCGATGCTCTTTCTCTTTTTGAACGATTCGAAATAAAGTATAAGAATTCTAATTCAAATCTTTTAAAAGCAGCTGTTGAACTAACAAAGGAGTGGCGTACTGATAAAGCCTTGAAAACTTTGGAAGCCATGCTTATTGTAGCTGATAAGGAAAGCATGCTTCTCATTTCAGGAAACGGCGAGGTTATAGAACCTCAAGATGATGCCATAGCTATAGGATCAGGCGGGCCTTATGCTCTTGCAGCCGCAAGGGCTCTGCTTGAAAATACTGAACTTTCTGCTGAAGAAATAGCTCAAAAAGCTATACTAATTGCTAGTGATATCTGTATATACACCAACTCCAACATAGTGGTGGAAAGTGTATGATGAATGAATCGGTATGGGTAGTTGAATCTGCTCAGTTATTTNNCTTCTCAAGTTTGAAGCACCTTTTCAGCTTTTCCCTTTTCCACTAATGGAAAAGGTGTTCCAAAAATGTTTCTTCAAACTACGTGATTCTGTTGAATCCGATGAATCTCTCAAACAGATTATTCCTTATGTGGTTTTTATAAATAAAGAAAATGATGTTTTTCTTGTTAAAAGAACTAAGAAGCAGTCTGAAAAACGGCTCCATGAAAAACTTTCTGTGGGGATAGGAGGACATATAAATCCGTCCGATGATGCCATTCAACCAACAATGACTTTCTTTAATGGGCTTAACAGAGAAATAAATGAGGAAATGCATATTAAAAATATTCAACGCCTTGATTATAAAGGTGTTATTTACGACACTGAAAATTCAGTTTCTAGAGTACATTTAGGTCTACTTTTTTTAGCCCAGGCAGAGTCGGTTGAAATAAAAGAAACAGAAAATTTTTCTGGTAGGTGGATTTCAACAAATGATTTGAAAAACATGGATATAAGCAACATGGAAACATGGTCTCAGATTGCCCTCAAAGCTTTAGAAAAACTATAAAACATGCTGATAAAAGCTTATGCAAAGGTAAATCTTTTCCTTGACGTCCTGGATAAAAGACAGGATGGTATGCATAATATTTTATCGCTTATGCATACTATCAATCTGTACGATACTCTTTATCTTAATTTTTCAGATAAAGAACATTTTGAAACAGATGCGAAGTTTGACTGTCTCTGGGAAAAAAACTCAATAAAAAAAGCCATAGAAACTTTCAAACGGCTTACTGGTTATACAGATTTTAATCTTTCCATAAGATTGATTAAAAGGATACCTTTTGCTGGAGGATTGGGTGGTTCAAGTGCAGATGCTGCTGCAGTATTGAGATTTTTAGGGAATACTTATAATATACCTGAAAAGGATCTATTACTGATTTCATCTCAGACAGGGAGTGATGTTCCTTTCATGCTAAACGGCGGAACAGCTATAGTAAGCGGGAAAGGTGATGTTATCGAACATCTTGAAAAACTTATACTGAATATCAAAATCCATCCGCAAGATTTTCAGCTCAAGACCCCAGAAATGTACAAGTTTCTTGATGAAATCCAAAGGAAACGGAGATCATGCGACGAACCGCTAAAGCTTTATGAATTTCTCAAAAAAAACAATGTGGATGCTGCACGAGATTTGGCATTCAATGCTTTTGAACAAAAGGCTTTTGAACTTTTTCCTCTGCTGAAAAAGCTTAAAATTGATTATTCTGCTATGCCAGAATGTATATTCTGCCTTATGAGCGGGTCAGGAAGCTCACTATTTTCGGTACTTAAAAAAGGAGGCTATGATGGATAACCTCTCTGTTGTTTTGCTAATTTTTTCGCTTATGCTTATTTTAAGTATATTTTCTAGCAAAATCTCTTCAAAAATCGGTCTTCCGCTTATACTTTTGTTCATGGTCATAGGAATGCTCTGGGGCTCTGATGGTCCCGGTGGCATATACTTCGATGATCCGTATCTTGCTCAATACATCTCAACAGTGGCGCTTATCTTTATACTTTTTTCCGGTGGACTTGATACCGAATACAAAGCGATACGCCCCGTCCTTAAAGAAGGAATACTTCTTTCAACCATAGGTGTTGCAATAACTGCTTTAATAACCGGACTCTTTGCCAGTATTATATTCAAGCTTCCGTTGAAAGCCGGTCTGCTCATAGGCTCTATAGTATCTTCGACTGATGCGGCAGCTGTATTTTCTGTTCTTAGATCAAAAAAAATAAGTTTAAAGGGAAACCTGAAACCGCTTCTTGAATTAGAATCAGGAAGCAACGATCCGATGGCCATCCTTCTGACAATGGCTTTTACTATGATAAACACTGGCGGAAACATGACTGGCTGGGGCTTTTTCCTTTTTTTTACCCAACAGATTCTCTTAGGACTTATATGCGGCTTTATTCTTGGCAAGCTCTCCCTAAGAGTTATAAATCGTCTCACGCTTGATTACGAAGGCTTGTATCTTGTTCTCATAATAGCTTTTACAATACTGATATACTCGGTTACATCAGTTCTGGGAGGAAACGGATACCTTGCAATATACCTTTCCGGAGTCATCTTTGGAAATTCAAATTTTATTCATAAACGCAGTGTTCTAAAGTTTTACGAAGGGTTGGGATGGCTTATGCAGATCGTGCTTTTCCTTACTCTGGGACTTTTGGTATTCCCATCCCGTATGCCTCCTTTTGCTTTCAACGGCATACTACTCTCTTTGGTACTTATATTTTTTTCAAGGCCCATTGCAGTTTTTGCTACACTTTTATTTTCTAAACTTTCCACCAAGGAAAAGACTCTTATTTCCTGGGTAGGTTTAAGAGGCTCCGTTCCGATTGTTCTGGGAATAATTCCTCTAGTTAGTAATGTAAATAACGCAGATACAATTTTCAACACTGTATTTTTTGTCGTCTTAACATCATTTATAATTCAGGGAACCACCATTCCTTTCATGGCAAAAAAACTCAATCTTCAAAATTCTTTCAAACAGGACAGAAAACAGGAAATGTCTTTTGAGCCTAAGAATCATACTGAAAATACTATTTTTGAAATGATTGTTCCTGAAAAATCTTTTGCCCACGGAAAAGAAATTCTGAACCTAGGCATTCCAGATAAACTATTGATAATCCTCATAACAAGGGATAAAGAATACATTGTTCCTTACGGAAGAACTATTATTCAATCCGGCGATATAATAACTGCTCTTGGAGAAAAAAAGGATATTGATTTTCTGCAAGGACTTATTGAATCGAAAATTCTTGACAGCTGATATTATTTCTGATAAAATAATAAAGTAAAAATTTAATACGTTTTTTCTCCTATATAATCCTGATAATATGGCTCAGGAGTATCTACCAGATAACCGTTAATTATCTGACTATAGGAAGTGAAGTTTATAAAATCTGCTTCTCTTCCTTTCATTAGGAAGAGAAGTTTCTATTTTTATCTCATTTCTCTAAGGAGGCTGACCAAAGTGAAAGATATTTTCGGTGTAAAAGCTGCAGGAAGTTCTTTTAAAACTGAGCTTTACGGGGGTATTGCCACTTTCTTGACAATGGCATACATAATATTTGTAAACCCCTCTGTCGTTGTCAATGCTATACCAGGCGCAGCAAGTGATCCTGCGCTTTATAACCAGTATTTCGGAGCTATCATGGTTGCAACAATAATAGCTTCTGCAATAGGCACTCTTTTAATGGGACTATTTGCAAACTATCCGTTTGCACTTGCTCCCGGAATGGGCTTAAATGCTTACTTCACCTATACAGTATGCCTTAAGCTCGGAATTGACTGGAAAGTTGCACTCGGTGCAATTTTTATGGAAGGCCTCATCTTCATTTTACTTACAGTGCTGGGAGTAAGAACTAAAATTACCAATGCAATGCCCAAAACAATAAAAATTGCTACTGGAGCAGGAATTGGTCTTTTTATAGCCTATATTGGTCTTAAGGGAGCCGGCATAGTTGTAAGTGACCCGGCCACATTTGTAACTTTGGGCGATATGACTTCTCCACAAGCACTTACAGCAGTCTTCGGTCTTATAATAATTGCTGTGCTTTTCGCTCTTAAGGTTCCGGGTTCCGTTATGATAGGGATACTTGCAGCAACCATCTTCGGTGCTTTTATGGGCATAACCAAGATAGACGGTATTGTCGGTCCCATACCTGACATATCGCCCACTTTCATGAAACTTCAGTTTAATTGGGAATCTATTATAAGTCCAACATTCTGGATGGTAGTTCTTACATTCTTTTTTGTTGATTTCTTTGATACAGCAGGTACTTTAACCGGTTTAGGACACTCTGCAGGCTACACAGACAAAGATGGCAACCTTCCGAGATCAGAAAGAGCATATCTTGCTGATTCCTTTGGAACATTCATCGGAGCAATTTTTGGTACCTCCACATGTACAACTTACATTGAAAGCGGCGCAGGTATTGCACAGGGTGCCAGAACAGGTTTGGCTTCAGTATTTACATCTGTTTTTCTGCTTCTGATGGTATTTTTTTCACCTTTGGCTGCAGCAATTCCTTCTGCAGCAACAGCACCGGCACTTATTTTTGTTGGCTCACTCATGGTTATGAGTCTAAAGGAAATAGAATGGGAAGATACAACAGAAGGACTTCCTGCATTTATTACTATGGTAAGTATGCCTTTGACCTACTCTATCGCTACCGGAATAACTTTGGGAATGATTTTTTATCCTATAATAAAGCTCTTCACCGGAAAATATAAACAAGTAAACATAATGACTTGGATTTTAGCCGCTTTGTTTATACTGTACCTTATCTTCCTGCATTAAAAAATTTACTTCCACAAAATCAGATGATTTTGTGGAAGTATTTTTTATCTAAACATCATATTGGAAAAACCAAGATTAGGATTACTTATACTTCTTTTGTTTATGTTAAGTATCTTCTCATCCCCATTAAGTGATTTGATACGTATAGTTTTACGGCTCAGATCATGATGAGTTTGTATCTTACGTATCGTTGCACTAGAGCTTCTCATTACCAAAGATTCTGTTATGGCAGTTCCTTTAAGAAACTTTACACCCTTAAGAAAATCTCCATCCGTTACTCCTGTTGCTGCAAATATGACATCGTCACCACCTATAAGATCATCTGTGTAATAAATCTTATCAAAGTTCCAGCCTTCCTTTTCGAATCTTTCTCTTTCAGCATCATCCTTGGCCCAAAGCTTTACCTGCATTTCTCCGTTAAGAGTCTTCATAGCAGCAGCAGCAAGTATTGCTTCTGGAGAACCTCCTATACCTATATAGATATCAACTCCAGTATCTGGCATTGCAGTGGCAATTGCAGCTGCAATATCACCATCGCCTATGAGCTTGATTCTGGCGCCGACTTTTCTTATTTCTTCTATTATAGGATTATGTCTGTCACGGTTGAGAACTACAACTGTTATTTCACTTATTGGAACTCCGAGAGCGGCAGCGGCGATACGAAGATTTTCTCTTATTGAAGCATTGATGTCAAGACGGCCTTTCAGTTCCGGCCCGACGGCAAGTTTGTAAGAATAGAACGTAGGAAGATAAGCGATCTTTCCTCTTTCAGCTGCGACCATAACTGACACTGCATTTGGCAAACCGTACGAAACAAGTCTTGTTCCGTCAACAGGATCCACAGCTATATCCAGTTCAGGCGAATCGTCAGCCCAGCATCCGACATGTTCTCCTATGTATAGCATAGGGGCTTCGTCCTTTTCTCCTTCACCTATCACAATGATCCCTTTCATATCCATGTAATCAAGCATTCCCCTCATGGCATCTACTGCAGCTCCATCAACAGCCTCCTTGTTCCCAAAACCAAGATAAAGACTGCTAGTCAATGATGCAGCTTCTGTCACTCTTACAAGATCCAGAGTAATCTCCGGATAGTTAAGCTGTTTCACTTTTAAAAACCTCCCCTTGATGGTATAATTGTAGTGAGTACCCAAATACCCAACTATATTTTCATGTTGAAAAAAATCAACTTCCTTTTACAACTTAATTATAAACTAAAAACTGACAAAACAGAAATTAATATTTCCAATAAAAAGATGGTTAAACCACAAAATTAGCCCGGGGGTGCAAATAAATGGATGTAAAAGTATTAAAAGACCAATTATTAAGAAAAAAGGAAACTGTATGGAAGAAAAGAAAGATTGAGGAAATAAACGAGTACTGTAAGGACTATGCTAAATTCATGGATACCTCAAAGACTGAAAGACTTTCTGTAAAAAACATTATAGCTTTATTAGAAAAAAACGGTTATAAATCATTTGAATCAATTAAGAAAACCGGTAAACTTCCCAAAAATGCCAAGGTGTACTTTTCTAATAGAGGAAAATCCCTTTTTGCTATACGAGTAAAAGGAGATATTAAAAACGGAGTAAATATAGTAGGTGCACATGTTGATTCACCACGCCTTGATCTTAAACCAGAGCCTATTATTGAAGATTACGAAATCGCTATGGCTAAAACTCATTACTACGGCGGAATTAAAAAGTACCAGTGGCTCAATATTCCTCTTCAGATGTATGGAACTATAGTTAAAAAAGACGGCTCAATTATTGATATTTCAATTGGAGATAAGCAGGAAGATCCTATATTTGTTATAAGTGACTTGCTTCCTCATCTTGACAGGCGAGAAGGCGATGTGAAAAAAGTTTTTGAAGCAGAAAAATTGAATATACTTCTGGGTTCGATTTCCGTAAGTTACGATGAAGATATAAAAGAAGGGGTCAAGCTTAACGTGCTTAAAATCCTTAATGAAAAGTACGGTATAGTTGAAGAGGACTTTATAAGTGCGGAAATAGAAGTTGTTCCGGCTTTCGATTCAAGAGATGTTGGACTTGACAGGAGTCTTATCGCTTCTTACGGACATGATGACAGAGTATGTGCCTACACTGCTCTTTCAGCTATTATTGAAGCTGAACCAAAGTTTAAATCCTCTGCGCTTATAATCGCTGACAAAGAAGAAATAGGAAGTGAAGGAAACACTGGATCAAAAAATCATTACTGGATAGGAGTGCTGAAGGAGCTTCTCAGCCTTCAAAAAGAAGACGTTACCTTAGCTATTGAAGAAACCTTAAGAAATTCCGTTCTCTTATCGGCTGATGTTTCTGCTGCAGTAGATCCTAACTATAAAGATGTTCACGATCTGACCAATGCACCTAAGCTAGGATACGGCATAGTAATAACCAAGTATACTGGCAGCGGCGGAAAAGGAGCAACCAACGATGCAAATGCTGAACTTGTTGGAAAAATAAGAAAAATACTTAATGATTCAAACGTTACATGGCAGACTGGTGAACTTGGCAGAACGGATCTTGGCGGAGGAGGCACCATAGCAAAATTCTTTGCAGAAAAAGGCCTTGATGTTATTGATGCCGGTGTACCGCTTCTTGGAATGCATGCACCATATGAAATTGCTTCAAAGGCTGATATATACGAAACTTATCTTGCTTACAAAGCTTTTATGGAGAGTATGGATTGAAGCTTTATGCAGGCAACCCAATGAATGCCATTGAATTTATGAATGATGATTTAAATCTTATAATCAGTACATCTCCCTGGTCTTTTAAGGACCAGGGAATGGCTGTTATAATAATAGACAAAAAAATAAAACTTTATTCCAGGGAACAGGTTTATGAGATAAATACTGAGTCACGCTTTCTTAGCCTTAATGAATACAAGCTCTGCTTCGGTTTCGGCTATGACTGTCTGAACTACGATTTTTTCTTCATGAATTGGATTAAAAATACTGATCTAATAATACTTTCTATCAATATTGAAAAAAAAGAAAATTATGAAAAGTTCTTTGACCATATAGCTTCCAACATAAGCATTGTGAAAATACCAACCTTGCTTCTATTTTGTGTAGATGAAAAAACTTTCACTGCAATCTTTGATGAGACAAACTCTTACAGATCAGAAAAAAATAACTATTTACTTTATTGTTATACCGGAATACTCAAAAACGAGAAACGGCTGGTTCTTAAAGATAAGCATATCAAAGAGCTTACAAGTAGTTTGAAAATTATACGTAAAAGGATTATAAATAACAAATGAGAAGTTATTTCAATAAAATAAGATGGCACTTTCTAAAAAAGAAAGTTCTGAAAATTCTTGAAAAAATCAAAACCCCAGATTACGATCCACAAAAATTAAATGTTGAAGTAATAAGAACTACCAACTTAAGATATATTTTAAATTCTATAAAAGCTGGCCTTAATAGTGGCTGTACGCTTTTTTTGATAATGTGCACAAAAGAACTTACATATAGTGAGCTTGAAGTTATGGCAGAACTTTTTAACACTTTCGGAATCAATTTTATTTTAAGCGATAAAAAAAATCTTTACAGAGTTTATGAAAATTCAGTAAAAAAAATATCCGAATACGACAATATAAAAGTCCGATCTTTTTTTATCAGATCCTTTAATATTAACTTTATACTTTTTGAAGATAGTATCTCTCCGGCACAAATAATGAATCTTAAAATAAATAAAACAGATTTTATTTTTTTCGACAACCGTATTTCTGCAGTCACAATGAAGCTTTTTGCCGATTCACTTTTTTGTTTTTGTACAAACGGAAATGAAGTTGTTTCGCCTCATATGATCTCCAATAACCAAGATACTAATATGATTTATAAAAGCATCCTTTCATTCGATTACACTATGCTCAACTCGGTTAAGCGAAACTATATCATGTGGGATGAGCAGATTATATCAGAGATAGAAAAAAATTTAAATACCTAATTTTTCCAATTAAAAAGACCTGCGGCTATACCGCAGGTCTTTTATCAAAACTCATCCCTCATGAATGGATACTTAAAGTCATTTGGTGAAATGTATGTTTCTTTTACTGTGCGCGGAGATGTCCAGCGTAGTAGATTCAGATAGCTTCCGGCCTTATCGTTTGTACCTGAACCTCTAGCTCCTCCAAAAGGCTGCTGTCCAACAACCGCACCTGTGGGTTTATCATTTATATAAAAATTACCCGCTGAGTTTTTCAGTATACTTTGCGCCTTCAAAACAGCAAGCCTGTCTTTTGCAAATATCGACCCTGTAAGACCATATAAAGACGTTCTGTCGCAAATTTCCAGTGTCTCTTCATACTTTTCCTCAGAATAGACATAAATTGTAAGCAAGGGGCCAAAAATCTCCTCCTGCATAGTTTTAAAAAACGGATCCTTTACAAGAACTGTTGTTGGTTCAATAAAGTATCCTACAGAATCGTTGTACTTTCCTCCAGTAATTATTTCAGCATCAGAGTTGCTTTTACAGTACTCTATGTACTCTTTTATCTTATCAAATGAACTTTTATCAATAACTGCATTGACAAAATTTCTGAAGTCCTCAGGACTACCCGTACTTATGTCGCGTACCTGCTGGATAAGCTTTATCTTTATTTTATCCCATAGATTCTGCGGTATATATGCACGTGATGCCGCAGAACACTTCTGACCCTGATACTCAAAAGCTCCTCTTACCAATGCTGTTGCCACTGAATCAGCATCAGCAGACTCATGAACAAAAATAAAGTCTTTCCCTCCGGTTTCACCAACAATTCGTGGATAAGTTCTGTATTTATCTATATTCTCCCCTATTTTTCTATACATCCCGTTAAAAACCTCTGTGGAACCTGTAAAATGTACTCCGGCAAAATCACGGTCAGAAAAGACGATTTCAGAGATCATAGAAGAATTTCCTGGGACAAAGTTTATTACTCCTGCAGGAAGACCCGCCTCCATAAAAAGTTTCATTATAAAGTAATTTGAATAAACCGCCGTCTGCGCCGGTTTCCATATCACAGTATTACCCATGATAGCAGGGGCGGAAGGAAGATTTCCACCTATAGATGTGAAATTAAAAGGAGTAACCGCATATATGAAACCTTCTAATGGCCTGTATTCAAGCCTATTAAAGGTGCCAGGAGCAGAAAAAGGTTGCTCTCTGTATATCTGCTGCATATAAAAAGCATTAAACCTGAAAAAATCTATAAGTTCACATGCTGAATCAATTTCTGCCTGGAAAACATTTTTGCTCTGACAGAGCATTGTAGCAGCATTTACTGTTGCCCTGTATGGTCCAGAAAGCAAGTCAGCAGCCTTTTGAAATATAAATGCTCTTTCTTCCCAGTTAATAGATTCCCAAGTTTTTTTAGCTTTCAAAGCTTCTTCTATGGCATATTTAACTTCCTGTGCTCCGGCTTTGTGGTATACTGCAAGTTTGTGCTTATGATCATGAGGCATGCGGCATTCCCCAAGACTTCCAGTTTTTATTTCCTTTCCGCCTATTATAAGAGGTATTTCCAGTACTGTATTTTTTAGTTCGGTTATTTTCTCCATTACGGCTTTTCTTTCAGCACTACCAGGCGCATAGGAAAAAGTAGGCTCATTATAAGGCCTTTGAATAGATATGATACCATTATCCATTAATATCCCCTCCATCAACTTTTATACATACAAATTATACTACCGAAGGTTCGAACAGTAGTTCGCCTTTTTCAAACCGTTTATAGTTGAGTTCAATATCAATACTCAACTTTTTACCAAGAACCATTTCTGATATTAATTTTCCAACCATAGGTGCAATCATAAACCCATGTCCGCTGAAACCACATGCCATGTAGAAATTTTCAGCTTCATCGGCTTTACATATTAACGGCTGTCTGTCTTCAGTCATGGTATAAAGACCAGACCACTGTCTTACCACACGAAGATTTTTCAACGGAGGAAGTAGCCATACTGCCTTTTCAGCCATTTCCTCAAGAAACCTCCATGAAGAGTTAATATTATAGTCTTTGGGTTCGTTAGGATCACCATAACCCATTATAAAACTCCCTTGCGGAGATTGCTGGCAGTATATGTTATATGAGAAAGACATAACCATAGGACCAAGAACTTCATCGACCGGATCTGTAACAAGTATCTGATGACGCTGAGGATATACAGGAATATCAACTCCTGCCATCTTACCTATTTCTGCAGAATAGCCGCCTGCTGCGTCTATCACAGTATCTGTACTGATAAATCCTTTGTTTGTCTGAACTCCTTCTATTTTGCTACCGTTTCTTTTAATCGAAACAACATCGGTATATGTATTGACTTCAGCTCCTAGAGAAATAGCTGCTTGGGCATAGGCATTTGTTACCAGAAAAGGGTTTGCATGTCCGTCTTTTTCATAGAAAGCACCACCCAAAAGTTTTTCTGTATTCAGATAAGGAACTATTTCCCTTGCCTGGCTAGGAGTGATTATTTTTGAAGCTATTCCAAGAGAGTTCTGAAGCTCAACATTCTTTTTAAACTGATTCATCTCTTTTTCTGTGTAGGCAAGAAGAAGATAACCTTTCTGCTTGAGTTCTATATCTCTTTTCGTATGGAGAATATCGTTCATGTTTTCGAGTATCTCCATACTTTTTTGTGCCAGCAGACAGTTCATTTTTGTTCCCCACTGTTGCCTGACACCTGCTCCGCATCTCCCAGTAGACCCGCTTGCAAGAAAGCTTTTTTCAACAAGTACTACATCACTGATACCTTGTGATGCAAGATTGTAGGCTATTGAGCAGCCTACGACTCCTCCTCCTATAACAACTACACTCGCTTTATTTTTCATTCGTATCACCTGTTAATTCACCCAAGGCTATTCCTCCAACCGGTGGACGTGCCTTTGATGGAATAATCTCATCAATGCTTTTTCCTGTAATGCGCGATATTTCTCGTGCTATTATGGGAGTGCAGGTCTTTCCCTGACACGGTCCCATTCCGCATCTTGTTATTCTTTTTATTTCTTCAAGGGTTGTAAAACCTTCTTTGATAATACTACGAATCTCTTCAACTGTAATATCTTCACACCGGCATATTATAGTTTTATTTTCCATCTGAATCAACCACCCTTACGGCTCTGGCCTCATAGATATACTCCCGGTCAAGCTCTATTCCTAAAAGATAGGTTTTATCGTTAATCTTCCCGTCTCTTACTTCAACTACTTTTGCTTTACAAAGTTCCTTCCCTTCTCTGGAAAGAGCAATAACCTCATCCCCGACCGCAGGAACAGGAAGAAGTTCATACGCCATTTTTAAAATGGCTTTTCCGGATGGCTTTGACAGATCAACCACAAATATTGCCAGTCCGGGACACTTAACTACACATGAAGCACAGCCGTTACACTTATCAAAATCAACTCTCGGGATATCGTTTATATCAGACATAGGTTTTATTGCTTTTATCGGACAACTATAAAAGCACGGATCACATGGAATTCTCTGAAAACATTCTATCATAGCAAAAGGTCCTCTTTCTTTTCTTATATCAGATGGAAGTTTTTCCATGTACTCTTCTTTACAAGCTACTCCGTTTTTTTTAAGCATTCTTTATCACCACAGCTTTGGATAATCCTTTTCTTATTTTCTCACCAAAAGGTCCCGCTCTAAGCTCAGTCAATGATGACTGGAGCCTTTGCATCTTCTCCTGGTAATCCGGTATACTGGGAAAAATACTGAAACAGGCATGAAGCGAGGCAATACTTCCGCTCAACATTGCTGCCGTTGCCTCTTCTATACCGCTTGCATCCCCACAGCAGTACAGTCCGTTTATAGATGTCTGCATAAACTCATCTCTTAAAGGAACATAACCTCCGAGTTCTCCAGAATAAACCATTGTACATCCTGCCATCCTGATCAACTCATTTAAAGGAGTTAACCCAACGGCTAAACAAACGGTGTCGACTTCAATTTCCTCTTCTGTTCCGTCTATAGGATTAAATCTTTCATCCACTCTATGAATGACAGCCTTTTCAACCTTGTCATTGCCATAGACTCCCTTCAAAGTTGCACTAGTCAAAATTGGAACACCTAGCCTTGCAATTTTGGAAGCATGTACAAGATATCCTCCTATCTCAGGCGCCGCTTCAACAAGCTGAACTACTTTTGCACCGGCCTGAATAAGCTGATATGACACTATAAGACCAATATTGCCCGATCCTACCATTAAAACCTTTTTACCCGGTAAAACTCCAAAAACATTCATAAGCGTCTGAACTGCACCTGCTCCAAATACACCTGGCAAATCATTGTTTTCAAACGCCAAATATCTCTCAAATGCACCAGTTGCAGCAATAATCTTTTTAGGCTTAATCTTTTGCATTCTTCCGTTCCTCAAGACCGTAACCACCCCATCCTCATACAAACCAAGCACTGTTGAATCAGTCCAAATCTCAGAACTTTCAGATTTTCTTATTTCAGACTCAATATTCCTTGCAATCGCAAAGCCACGTATGCCAGCTTTTTCTTTTTTCGAACCGAAAAAACGATGAGTCTGTTTTACAAGCTGCCCTCCAAGCTTTCTATCTTTTTCAACCAAGATACTGTTTATTCCATAATCAGAGGCAGTTTTTGCGGCGCTCAGCCCTGCAGGACCTCCGCCAATAATCATAAGATCTGTATAAATCATAAAAGATCACCTTTGCCTTCCTGAACACAAACATGCATTCCATGTCTGGCCGGAGTAACACAGGTTTTTACATTTACAACTCCATCAACCTCCATTAAACATGAAGAACAGTTTCCTATGGCACAGAATAATCCACGTGGCCTATGGAACCTTCGACTACTGGAAAGATCAAGAATATTTGCGGCATAAAGAGCCGCTGCTATGGTCTCCCCCTCAAAACATTCAACAGGTGTACCATTGAAAAAAAAGGTTATTTTTTCTCCCCGTTTAAACTCTAAAACAGGATGATTCTCTATCCTCACACTTATCTCCCCCATCTTTGTAAACAGTAAAAACCTTTTCGTTAAAATTATAGCATGAATATGAAAAAAATTTCAACATAGTTAATATTTGTACAAGCACCGAAATAGTTAAAACTTTAAGGTTATTTCTTCTTTAAAAAATAAAAAATCGGTCATTAATGAAGTGAACCCCTTTAGTTAGACAGAATCTGACGAAAGGGGTTTTGTTATGTCAAGAAAAAGAAAGTATTCAGATGA
>DJGH01000076.1 GCA_002431635.1 Petrotoga sp. UBA5851 | reverse complement strand
GGAAACAAAAGTAAAGGATATAAGTACAGCGGCAGCAATAAAGCAGATGATGTGGCATGGTATGAAAAAAATTCCGGTGGCACTACTCACGAAGTAGGAACCAAACAGCCAAACGAGCTTGGAATATACGATATGAGCGGAAACATAGACGAGTGGTGTATAGATATATACGAGTGGTATACAGATTGGGAAGACGAACGCAACTATAAGAATATTCCGACCGTGAACCAGTGCTATGCGGGCTATGTCAATAATAACTTTGATCGTTATGAACTGATACTACGCGGCAGTTGCTATGAATCTTCGGAGTTTGATTTGCACTTTTTCTTTCGTAACGTACAACCTCCCTACCATGCCAGCGAATACTATGGGTTTCGCCTTGTAAGGACAGAGCCACATGAAACAATATGGGAGAAAGACAGTAATACAAAACTGAAAATAGATGCAAGTCAGGAAGATGCACAGGTGTATCTGAACGGAAAGTACATAGGCACAGCTCCGGTGAGTATAGATACGAAATGCATGCATAACGCACAGATAAGAGTAATCAAAGAAGGATACGAGGAAAAAATCATAAAAAATGTATACATACCCAAGAATGAAACTGTCCAGGTTTATGCAGAGCTTAAGAAGAAAGAACCACAGATGATACTGGTAGAAAAAGGGAGCTTTGAAATGGGCGGTAAGGATGACAGTAGAGATTGGCTACGGAAATATGCACACAAAGTGACACTGACATATGACTTTTATATAGGAAAGTATGAAGTAACCTTTGACCAGTATGACAGATACTGTGAAGAGACAAGAAGAGAGATGCGCCGAGAATATTTCTTAATCAGAAAAAGCAATTATCCTGCTGCACGGGTGAGTTGGTATGATGCCATAGGCTACTGCAACTGGCTGAGTGAAAAAGAAGGGTTGGCAAAAGCATACGATGAAAAGGGAAACTTTCTGGATAAAAACGGGAATATAACCACCGATCCGGACAGAACAGAAGGATACCGTCTTCCTACAGAGGCAGAGTGGGAGTATGCAGCCAAGGGTGGAAACAAAAGCAAAGGATATAAGTACAGCGGGAGCAATAATCCGGATGATGTGGCATGGTATGGAGAATTCTTCATTACCGGTACTACACACGAAGTGGGAACCAAACAGCCAAATGAACTTGGAATATACGACATGTCAGGCAATGTGAGCGAGTGGTGTAACGACTTGTATTCAGACCATAGGATATCCTCAGATCAGATTAACCCGTATGTGTTTTCCGAGTTTACTTCAGAAGAACAAATTTTTCGGATTACACGCGGAGGAAACTGGCACAGTTCTACTGATCTTATTTTAAACTATTACAGGTGGCACATGTATTCAGGGAGAAGCGACAGTTATACTGGTTTTAAGATTGTAAGCGACAGTGATACTGGTTTTAGGATTGTACGTGTGGCTCCGTCGGATATAAATACAAAACCTAAGGCTCATACGAGAATAAGATTAGAAACAAACTCAGTTGGAACCGAAGTATATCTGAATAACGAATTCATAGGGAAAACTCCCTTGAGCAAAGAAGTATCGCCTGTACATAATGCAGAGATAAAGCTTATACAGGGAGGATATGAAGAAAAAATCGTAAAAGATGTAGATATAATTGAAAGCAAAATCAACGATTTTTATATAAAGCTTGTTTATCTTCCTCCTGAATTTGTTCTTGTAGAAAAGGGAAGCATAAAGATAGAAAATCCATTAACAGAAGAAGATAAAAAAGAGAGTATACGTGAGTTGAGTATTGGATATGATTTTTACATAAGTAAATATGAAATAACTTTTGATCAGTTCACAGTATACTGTGAAGAACAGAAAAAAGATAATACAAAACAGTATGGATGGAAAAAAGGTATTTTTCCTGCTGTTTATATGAGCTGGTACGAAGCCATAGATTACTGCAACTGGCTTTCTTCAAAAGAAAAGCTCAAATCAGCGTATTACAGTGATCGAATATTCCAAAGCAGAGACGGAAGACCGACCACAGATTTAAGCCAGGTTGAAGGATACCGTCTTGCAACAGAGGCAGAGTGGGAGTATGCAGCAAGGGGAGGAAACAAAAGTAAAGGATACAAGTACAGCGGAAGCGATAATATAGATGATGTGGGATGGTATGCCTCGAACTCAGACAATGTTTCTCATGAGGTAGGAACCAAAATGCCAAATGAGCTTGGAATATACGACATGACCGGAAGTGTGTGGGAGTGGTGTCATGACAGATACAGTTTTAAAGGAAATTCATCGGATCCGCAAAAAAAGGTATCCGAAACATTTTCTATGGCCTACAACATTGCCCTGGGAGGTAGCTACTACAGTTTTCTGGAACAGATGAGTCCCTCTTACCGTTACTTTATCTCATCCGAAAACAGACACGGCAATGTTGGAATAAGAATAGTCAGAACATATCAGCCAAAAAAAACAACACACTGATAACTTCAATTATGTTTTAAGCTGCTTTTAGTTTCAATACAAAAGTCCCTTGAAAAATATCAAGGGACTTGATCTTTAAAATCTTGAATTTTTTATAAGCACCTGCCGTATCGACTCCATAACCTCAGGAGAAATACTATACTTTGAAAATCTGAAGTACATTGACCTTAACAGCCCTTTAACGTTTGTAAGAAGATAATGTCTTTGAGGAAAGGCTGTTATGCACATTGCCTTTTCAAAATCATTCAACCAGTCAATTAGCTCCTGATCGGACACGTGTCCGTTCTGGTACATGGCAACTACAGCACTTACCGTTCTTTCATCTTCTTCATTTATATATACATAGTTATGGATGCAGAACTTTGTGGTTATACCCTTAAGCGCAGAGTTGACAAAATCTTTTTCTACATAAGGACTATGCACAATCATCTTTAAACAGTCGGCAGCATGTGCCATGGAATGAGCCCATCCGGCATCTTTTACATATCCTCTCAAATCTCTTTCCATATTATAGTACGATATGAAATCCTGCTGAACGATTTTCAATACTTCCTGCGAAAGGAAGTTGTTTTTTGTATTAACTCGGAGTATCTCGGCTATTATAAGCATGGAAAACGAACGTTTGAACACAGAACTGTCGTCTTCATGTCCTATGTTAAAAAACAGATGCTCCTGATCAAGAAGAACATTAAGAATCTCCTCAAGCTTCCTGTCCTGATAAACTCCGTTTTCTATAAACATTGAAAATACGTCATTTATCAGTGTATCGCGCAGGTAAGGGTCAAGATTCCCTATTTCTCTGAGCATAAACAGTGTAAGGTCATCGATATCAGTATTTTCAAACGGCTTAAAGTTGTTTTCCTTTATATTTTTAAGCTGAAGAATGGTATCCATTGGTTTTTCCCCCTTTTCTCAATAGTAAATGTACTCATATTGTATTATAATAATATCATATATTTGATAAATACTATAAAGAAGAGGCACTAAAAATGGGCAAAAGCAAAGAAGAGTTTCTTCAAGGCAATGTTTTTTCATTCAGAAACACAAAGGATATGAAGGTTTTTATCTACTTCAAGAATAAAGAAGCCAGAATACTTAAGGGAGAACAGGCACAAAAGTTTCTTTGTGATATCTCCGCTGCATCTCCTTCAGAACAACAGCTTATAATGGCTAAAATAACAGGAAATTTTAAGCATGGAAACGAAAATCATTGATCGCTTGGTTTTTCCGGAACATACTCAAGTATATCTCCAGGCTGACAGTCAAGAAATCTGCATATTCCTTCCAGAGTCGAAAATCTTATGGCTTTTGCTTTTGATGTTTTAAGCACGGAAAGATTTGCCTGGGTAATATCAAGCGCCGCGGCAAGATCCTTGGAGTTTTTTTTCTTTTTTGCCATAACCACATCAAGATTAACTACTATAGCCATTATATCCTCCCCGTCCTATATTGTAAGGTCATTTTCTTCTTTCATATCCGCTGCCATCTTAAGAATCTGAGCAAAAACAAAAATTATTACTGCCAGAATAAGAAGATTAATATTGATTCTGAAATTAACAAAATAATCGCTGCCTTCTTTTATAAACTTTTCTGCAATTACTCTGCCGTTGAAGAAATCTATCGTTCCTTGAATCACAGACATAATCATAATGTTTACAGAAAGCTTTGACATAAGTGAGAAGTTCTCTTTGACAAATATCTTTTCCTTTTTTATATTGGAAAAAATTTTTTTAAGCCAGAATATTGTCAGAATAAGTACTGCCGTTCCAAGAATATAACTTGCGAAAAGCTCCTTTGAAAACACCATTTCGTTTATATTAAATGAAAGACCGTAATAATCAATCCTGAAGTTGGTGAATCTGTCTTTACTCATCCAGAAAAATCCCATCCCCAAAAGAAAAACTGCCGCTGCTATCGAAATATAAAAACATACACTGAAAAAACCGGACAGAAATGAACTTAGCTTTTTAAAGTTTTCGTTTATCATAGTATACCTCCATACCTTTAATTTTCTTTACTATTATACAATAAAAAATAATCGTTTGTCAAGTATTTTTTATTGACAAACAATAATTATTTGTTGTTATACGACACTAATAAGAAAAGGTTATGGCAAAAATATGCATGGTAGGGCTTTTAGGCAGATATATCCGTTCAGTTCCTTTTGAAGAGAGTTCTATCTTCTGTATAAATATCTTTGGATTTATGTTTTCTTTTATTCCAAGACTCGTATAACGGTATATTCCATTCAAAAGAGTACTTTCACCGTATATTGGTTCCTGGCACCAGTCTGAAAACTTTAAATTAAACTCCGAGCTGTTTTTATCCTCATACTGTACGGTCAGTTTTGATTCATAGCTTCCGTGATCACAAGAACCGGCTATATACATATACTTTGCATAGACAGGTTTTTCAAAAAGAAGCTCCTGTCCGGTACATACAACATTATCCTTTGTGGTTGTCTGAATAAAAAACGGCACAGTTCCGCTGAGTATATAACCTTCTGCATTTTTCTTTTCAATCTCTTCCTGTGAGTACTTAGCACCAAATACCCCTTCCGGATTATCAAAATTGCCTTCCCGCCGGTTTTTAAAATCAACTATGCCGTCATTATTGAAAACCTCCGAAAGATCGACATTTATATGACCTTTATTCTCAAAAGTTTTTACAGTAAATTTATCGGTATACGCTTTACTGCTTTGCGCTGAAAGTACGTAATCTGTACTAACCATTCTTCCGCCGCTGAAAAGAAAGAACTCTCCATCTAGTTCTATAACAAACCTATGCATCTGTGGAACAAAAAGTATCTGATCAACATAAACATACCCATTTGAAGGTGTAAACGAAAGAGTAACCTTTCCAGAGGAATAGGAAATATCATGTGCAAGACGGTATATTGCAGAACCTCTTTTTAATACAGTTTCCTGTATATTTTCTCCAAGGTACGTTTTTACCGCAACATCCGATGCCTGAACAGAACCAAGCATATAAACATCGTATACATCCTTCTCAAGAGGTACAGAACTTTTAATGACAAGCTTCTCTTTTGATGCAAGTCGGACATTTCCGGAGTTATCTATATCAAAAGAAGATATGCCTGCATCGAACTTTTCTGCTTCCATCAGAATAGTTTTGCTCGCTCCTATTACTTTGGCATTGATAAACCTATGAAATTTTTCATCCAGTGATTTAATCTGCATAAGTGTTAAAAGTGCAGATATTGTAGACTCAGCACCTGCATTAGAATTGATATAGACAGAGTGCAGACCGTCATAACCTTCGCCGTTTTTACCGTACATAGGAACGGAAAGAGTATTGTTTCTGAAGAAAAACCCTGCAAAAAGTGCTGCAAGATAGCCGTATCTTTCCTCACCGGTCGCATGGAAAATACTTGAACACGAAGAAACCGCCGCTTCGGCTCCATACGCAATCTGAGGATAGAGGGCAAAATAATCCTTCACCTCATAAACTGGTCCCAGAGATAAAAGTACTTCCAGCCAATTATCAGCATATTTTTTTGCCGATGCAATATACTCTTCTTTTCCGCAAACCGTATACAGATCAGCGAGCGCCTGCGCCTGACGGCTTCCCCAGCTATGCCATGCAAACCCGGAGTTCGATTCGTTATATACTCCTTTATATGCCGATTCATCCAACTGTTTGTCGATTATAGCTTTTCCTATGCTCTGTGCAAGTTCAAGCGTTTTTTCGTCTGAAGTATTCTGATAATACTTCACAAGTCCTAGAAGAAAAACTGAACTTACATCTGTATATCCGTTAATGAGAAAACCTTTATCAAGAGCGCTTCTTAAAACATCACAAGAACTTTTGGCAGCCATGGAAAGCTTATCGTAAAATTGATTATCGGTACCTTTAAAAATATCCATACCATTGGCAATTGACCAGAAAGCTCTTGCTGCCCACCAGCTTTTGCTCTTTCGACTTGTAATTCCGGTACGGTTAATTGTACCGTTTTCATCAATGAAATTATAAAAATCTCCATCGCTGTCCTGCATAGCAAGAACAAACTCAAGTGCTTCCCGGGCTCTTTGCATATAAAGTGGTTTATTTTCCTGTCTGTATAAATCTGTATACAGAACCACAGCCCTTGCGACATCATCAACACAGGTGACTCCTTCAGATACCGCAGGCGCATGTTTATATGAGCCAGCTGTTTTATCGGCATAAATCCAATAGCCTGTGTAATACTTGCCCTCTATATTGAAACTGTCTTTTAAAAACTCCAGATGCGAAAGATTTATATCTATCTTTGAAAAAGCTGATATACCCATAACCATACCTATAATCATGATTAAAAAAAATCTTTTCATCCTTCCTCCTCTAACAGTTTAGGGCAAGTCTTGTAAACTTGCCCTAACTCTTTTATTTTCTATTATTTTGAAAGTTTGATTCCCTGAATATCTTTTGTCCTGTTCTCCAGATATCTTACTGCATCTTCTGTATTTTTAGCATCAAACATAGAATATATTCTTGTATATGTAAGCTCGTCATTAGCCTTAAATTTGGCCATCCACTGATTGCCTACGTTCTCATCCGAATATGGAAGGAATACATCCTTAGTGCTTTCATAAACATTGAATTCATCAGGCATCCATCGGAATATTCCGTCTCTGAACTCTCTGCTCTCATATACCCAGGTATCGCCATTGATAAACTTTTCCATATCCGCATAAACCATAGGCTTTACAGGCAAAATTTCAGCCGCTCCTATAGAATACTTCTCAGAAAAATTAGCTCTCCAGCTTTCCATGCTTGAAAATATATAAGCTGCTCCCCACCAGAAAGGTTTAACTGAATCTATGGCTGCAAAAGATATATACGGCTTATTGTCAACCATTTTTACCGCATTTCTTTCAAGCCAGTACTCATAAGGAGTAGAGTTAAGCTGATCTGTCCATATCATTTTTCTGAACATCG
This sequence comes from Petrotoga sp. UBA5851, assembly GCA_002431635.1. Classification (GTDB taxonomy): domain Bacteria; phylum Thermotogota; class Thermotogae; order Petrotogales; family Petrotogaceae; genus UBA5851. Next base: position 10,295 of record DJGH01000076.1, on the reverse strand, counting down.
GAAGAATATGAACGGCTCCTTCATCATAACTGGTAACTGGTGCCGTCGCCATTAACTGAAGTTTCATAAGACTTACATAATTTGTGAAGAAGAACCTATTTTCCGTAAGGACATCTCCGTTTTTGAATATATGTACTGTGAGCTCCTGGTTATACCCCGGAAAAAGTTTCGTTGTCATAAGTGCCTGAGCGGTTACACATACCGGACCTGCCTGAAGAATTTTAAAGCTTTGCACGTCAAAGCTTGCGGAAACGTTTTCCTCATGCTTTCCAAGCTTACCGTCAGTATAATACGTATTCATAGACCATCCCGCAACTCTTACTATTCCAAGTTCATTAAAAAGCGTTCCTTCGTTCGCCCCATATTTTATAAAACTTACAAGCGCATGGTTGTCAACCTTTACTGTAAACTTATCCGTTGAAACCATATATGCACCGTCTTTTTCCTCAATATTAAATACCGGAGCATACTCGCCAAGATCCATGTCAGAATCATCAGAAACCACTATTTTGGCTTTTGATCTGAACATAAATGCAAGCCTGTCCCCTGCCGAAATTTTTCTGTTCATATCAATATCTTCTATCTGGTAGGGCAATTCCTTGTTGCTCTCATCGTATACCCGTATAGAGTACCAGTTTGCTTCAAAATTATCTCCTACCATTTCGAGCATCTTTGAAAAAGATATTACATAAGGAACATCCGTTCCAGACAGTGAAGATGTCTGAACCATAAACTCCTTTGTCGCACCAAGAACATTAGCAGCAAGAACTAATACAAAAATAACTATACCTGTCAAAACCTTTTTCTTCATCCCCTATTCGCCTCCTGATATTTTTTGTTATGAAAGCGCTTACATTTGTGATATTATTCTATAAAACTTTAATGTTTTTTGCAAACACTGTATTATAGTTATTATAGTCATCTATTACTGATTATTCTATAATTTCTTTTCTTATCTTCTTTTTGGTTAAAATCTTTATGTGAAAGTAATGAATGAGTTTTTTCTATTGCTCATAGTAATCATTTTGGGTTTTAAAACTGATTATATGCTATTAAATGGTATTATTCATATTTATATTCTTTTTTTATAATTTTTATGCTTTTTTCAACCATTTGTATGTATTTTGAGAAAGAAAAAAAAATGGTATTATTGTTTTGAATGAAAGCGCTTACAAAGAGGTGAGAAATGTCACGCATTGAAGACGTAGCAAAACTCGCAGGAGTATCCACCGCAACAGTATCAAGAGTTTTAAACAACACTTCAAATGTGTCCGAAGATACACGTCAAAAAGTAATGAAAGCTATAGAAGAACTTGATTATACTCCATCGCAGTTTGCAAAGGCTCTGGCAAAAAAAACACGAAACTATGAGCTCGGGGTATTAACTTCTGAAAGAATAGAAAATATTCTTAATCTTCAGAAGGATAATTATGGTATTAAGAATTTCTACTCTATCATGCTTAAAGGTATCTCTGATTCCGCAGGAGAAAACGGTTTAAATCTGCGGTTCAATACTTTTGAAAAGACCGGTGCCGATTTTCTGAAAACCGTCGACGCGCTTATAATAATCGGCGGTGATTCGTTTACAGATACTATTCAGAACTCCGGCCTGCCTATAGTTCTTGTGGACAATTACATTCCCGGAAAACTTCTTGACTGTGTAATATCAAATGGTTTTGATGGAGCGTACTATGCCACGGAAAAATTTATCAAAAAAGGATATAAACGGGTTCTTCATATTCACGGTTCACTGAATTTCTTTGGCTTTAAAAACAGATACGAAGGATACTGTCAGGCCATGGAACATTACGGACTGCTCCCCGAAACACTTGAATGTGATGAAACTTCTCAGAACATAAGCTATATAACCGATATGGCTATGAAGAAAAAACCTGATGTAATCTTTGCCTCAAACGATCCTGTCGCCATAATGATTCTTGAGCATTTAAAAAACAAGGGTGTCAGTGTCCCGCAGGATGTGCAGATAATTGGCTTTGACGATATTTTCTTTTCTTCTGTTGTAACTCCAAAGCTCAGTACAGTAAAGGTGTTTAAATATGAAATGGGAAGTGTTGCCGTTAACAGGATTGTCGATCTTCTCAACAACAAAAACCGTCATCCTTCTACAATATCTCTTTTTACAGAGTTTGTAGCGCGCGAAACAACAAAATAATGGAGGTGATTTATGAAAAAATTACTTTTATCTCTTATTTTTATATTAAGTATTGCAGGTTTTTCTGCAACTAAACTTGTTTTATGGACAGCTCCCAATCCACAGGATGAAATGTTCTGGAAGGAAGTCCTGACAGAATGGAAAAAATACAGACCGGATATAGAAATTTCATGGACAACCATACCTGCGGCAGGAAGCTCCGAGGAAGCTATTCTTTCCGCCATAGCTTCAGGCAGAACACCGGATATATGCGGAAATATCTTTGCAGGCTTTGCAGCACAGCTGGTTGAAATTGATCAGATAATTGAACTGAATAAAATGCCCGATTACGATAAGCTAATTCAGAACAGAACTATGAAGACCATAATGGAAGGCTGGAAGCTTAACGGAAAAAACTATGTAATCCCTATATATTCAAATCCTATTCTTATGTGGTGGAGAATCGATGTTCTTAAAAAAATCGGATACTCAGAACCGCCAAGAACATATTCGGAACTTTATGAACTGTCAAAAAAATTTGTTGTTCCGAAAGAAAAGTATGCCATACGTGTTATACAGGGAAGAAACTGGTGGGACAGATGGTATGACTACATAACCTACTACTATGCTGCATCCGAAGGAAAACCTTATATTGATACCAAAAAATCCAAAGCACTTTTTGGCAGTGATGCAGGAAAACAGGTAACCGAGTTTATAAGCTACATGTTCAAAAATAATCTTACAGCTCTGGAGCTTGGAACAGCTCCGCTTTATACCGGTTCTCTACTTGGAAGCCTTCAGGGACCGTGGGAGATTCCATATGCAGAAAACCAGTTTCCGGATATTCTTAAAAATATTGTTATAACTCCGCCGCTTGTTCCGGACAGTTATCCTAAAGATAAACCAGTTTACACGTTTGCGGACACGAAGGGAATCGTTATCTTCAAATCATCCAAACATCAGAAGGAGTCATGGGAGTTTGTAAAATGGGTGCTTTCAAATGAACAGTTCGATAAAAGATTTCTTGAAATAACCAAGATGCCTCCGGCAAGGGAAGATCTCATGGAAAATCCTATTTTCAAAGATTTCTTCACCAGAAATCCTCTTTCGGCTGAGTACGCAAAGTACGTTAAGTATGCAGTTCCTCCAGCACTTATAACCAAAACAGTTGAGGTTCAGGACGAAATGACCGTTAGTCTTGTTGAACCTCTCATGTACGGAACAAAAGCACCTCAGGCAGCCTTAGATGAAGCCGTAAAAAAGATAAACAAAATAATATGGTAGGGAACGATTATCTATGGAAAAAATAAGTAAGCTTAAAAAACGCAGAGTACTTAAAGGATGGGGGATTTCCCTCACTTATCTTGGATATTCGGCTATCTTCTGGGGATATCCTTTCATATGGCTTGTAATATTGACATTTTCAAAGTGGAGATATGCAGGAAGCCCTAAGTTTACAGGAATTGATAATATACTGCGGGTTCTTTCGGATGAACTTTTCTGGAAAACCTTTTTAAACACGCTGAACTTTATGCTATACTATATTCCTATGGTTCTTATTCTTTCGCTGCTTTTTGCGGTTGCACTCTCTAAGATAAAGTACATGAAATCTTTTATAGTACTTTCATTTCTTGTAGCAAATATATCGTCAGGCGTGGCATACTCTATACTTTTTTCAAAATTGTTTGCCGAAAATGGCCCATTGAACCAAACTCTCTACAAAGCATTCGGAGTAACGGTGCCATGGTTCACCAATCCTCAGTTTGCAATGCTTTCGATAGCAATAATCGTGGTATGGAAGTTTATAGGCTATTACGGACTCATTCTTTATGCAGGGGTACAGGCCATACCAAAATCTGTATATGAAGCCGCAGAGCTGGACGGAGCAGGAAAGCTTACCAGATTCTTTAAAATAACCATTCCTCTTATAAACCCTTCTCTTGTAATGGTTACAGTAATGGCTATAACTCTTGCTTTCGGAATATTTACCGAACCATATATGATAACCGGCGGCGGTCCTATGCGGAGCACGCTTTCACCGATGATGCTCATGTACACTACGGCATTTCAGAAGCTTGATCCCACATACTCGGCAACAATGTCTATCTTTGTAGCCCTTATGAGCTTTACGATAGTTTTCGTTTTCAGGAAACTCTTTGAAAGGGAAGTGAACTTCCAATGACCAAAAAATCCAACAGAAACTTTGATCTTTTTATAAATATCGTACTTATTCTATTGTCTGTTTTGTGGTTATATCCTTACATATGGCTGGCTCTCTCATCTTTCAAACCATCGAATGAGATATTTACAGGTTTTTTCCCTTCCAGACTCACTCTTGACCATTACAGGTTTATATTTGAAACAGCTCAGTCAATGGAAAGACCTTTTTTCAAAGCATTGCTAAACAGCATTTTTGTATCGGGCACCGTTACGGCAAGTGTAATACTTACATCATGCATAATATCTTTTGCGCTTACCAAGTATGAGTATAAAGGTGGCCCTTTTGTAATTAACTTCATAATTTTCCAGATGCTCCTGCCGGGCTTTATGTTCACCATACCAACATATATCCTTATACGGAACATGGGTCTGCTTAACTCATACAGTGCGCTTATACTTCCCAGTATAATGAGCGGATGGGGAATTTTTATGATAAGTCAGAGCTACAAGGCAACCCCGACAGATTATATTGAAGCCGCGCGGATTGACGGAGCAAAAGATATATGGATTATCTTTAAAATCATGATGCCCCTTAACAAATCCGCAATATCAATAGTCGGACTGTTCACATTTATTGGAATATGGGATAACTTTATGTGGCCCCTTATAGTAATGAAAGATTACCAAAAGATGCCGCTTTCAGTCCTGCTTGCAAGTTTCAACCACGAATACGGGGCATATGTCGGTCCTGTGCTTGCGGGAGCTGTCATGCAGACAATACCTATGGTAATAATATTTATACTATTCAGGAAGTACTTCCTGCAGGGAATTTCAATGTCTCTAAAATAGATTTAGGAGGGAATTTTTATGGAACTAAAACTTACAAGACATCCGCTTAATCCTTTATTCGCACCCAATCCGTCACATCTTTGGGAATCAAGATTCGTATTTAATCCTGCCGTTGTTTATGACGGAGAACTTTTTCATATGCTTTACAGGGCACAGGGAGAAGACATGGTTTCGAGGATGGGATATGCGGTAAGCACTGACGGAATACACTTCAATAGAATGGAAAAACCTGTTTTTGAACCGTCATGCGTCCAAGAACTTTATGGCGTTGAAGATCCCCGCCTTACCTATATAGACGGAAAGTATTATATGTGCTATACAGCATACTCACCAACCAATATAAGCGTTGCTCTTGCAAGCACCAAAAACTTTTTTAACTGGAACCGCTATGGAATAGTTCTTCCGGAAAGTCCAAACAAAGATGCGGCTCTTTTTCCGGAGAAAGTTAACGGAAAGTACGTAATGATGCACAGACTTGAACCGGATATATGGCTTGCTTTTTCCGATGATCTCAAAACATGGACAGACTATGTAAGCATTGCATCACCCAGAGAAGGAATGTGGGATAATGTCAAAATCGGAGCAGGCGGCCCGGTACTGAAAACCCCATACGGATGGCTTCTACTATACCATGGTGTTGAACAGGCTCCAAGATTACGATACAGATTAGGATTTATGCTTCTTGACCTGAAAGATCCGACTAAAGTTCTTAAACGCTCAAACGAACCTTGCCTTGAACCTAAGGAAACATGGGAGATTTTTGGAGGTGTCCCAACTGTAGTATTTTCAGATGCCATAGTCGAGTATAAAGACTCATACTACATATACTACGGAGCAGCCGATAACTATATAGCACTTGCAACAATAACAAGAAAAGAGGTTTATGATTGGATAAAAGAATAATGAAAAGGCGGACAGTAATTGTCCGCCTTTAATTTTACTTTCGTTACTTCTCCGAAGGAGGTACCGTCCAAAAAAGAACGAAAAGGAAAGGGATGGATGTGCTTTTACGCTTGCAGTATTGATTTTATAGTTCAGTTAAAATATCATCTAATGCTCAATGGCACGTTCCTATTGAGAAGAACTCGAAATAGGTTCACTTTATTTTTTTCTATTTCAAGACCGTATACCGTATGATTGGCATAACCTGCCTTACGTACAAAAATATCTATAGGCTCATATTTTTTGGTGATAGGAATATCTATTTCATAAATACCTGTACTGCATACTCCTGATGAGTACTTTTTAAGATTTAAATATATGGTAACTTCTGCCCCGATTATTTTCTGGCTGCAGTTTGTTTCCATGATATGTATTACTAGAAGTGCATTTTCAGGAGCTTTTATACACGAAGATAAAAAAAACATACATACAGTACATAATATAAGAAGTTTTTTCATCTTACCTCTTTTCTATGTATATCATAAAATTCCCTCCAACATCTCCTGTTATAAAATACTTTCCTGTTTTGAACGGTGCTCCTCCCATCCGTCCAGACTCCGTTCCGTTAAAGCCATAGTATGTATATGTCCATATCTCTCTTCCTGTGTCTGCTGAAAAACATTTGAAACTGTCTGTCGCTCCGTGTATGTATACTCTGTTGCCTTTCATATAACAGTCATCTATTGTCGGTTCCGGATTCTTAGTATGCCACAGTATCTTTCCGTCAGAAGGGTCTATACAGACCACCCCACCATCAACAAAAGATGAGATCAGCGTGTTTTTATATACCCATATCCTTGCACCAAATCCAAATCCTCTATATGGATACTCTACAGACCATACTACACTTCCGTCTGTCCTTCTTAGTCTTACAAACTCTCCGTGCCATGTACCAACATATACACTGTCTCCGTATACTGCAGGAACTGTCATAATATCTACTGGTACAGGTTCTTCCCATAAAATATTTCTTTCCCATACTGTCTCTCCGCTTTCTGTGTCAAGAGCATAAACTTTGGGAGCTACTCCTATATGTTCATTCCCAATTGTTCCTACATATACCCGTCTGTACTTTTCGTCTATCACTGCTTTGGTTATTCCTATTGGCTGAATATTTTTGTTTATCCATACCACCTTTCCGGTCTGTGCGTCCAGTTTAACCAGCATGCCTTTTTTCCCGTCTCTTTTATCGTAATCCGCAATGTATATAAAACCATTATGAACCGTTATGCCTGACTGAAATCTTTCATCTGTAACTGCATACTCCCATACCGTCTCTCCGGTAAGTTTATCCAGAGTACAGAGGGCACAGACAGGATCTTTTTTATCTTCTTTTCTCACATCGTCACGTACTATGTAGACCATGTTTTTATAAAGCTCTATGTCCAAATTAAACCCCTTTAGAGAAGCTGCATTTATATACTTTATCCACACAGTCTTCTTTTTTGCAAGGTCAAAACATCCTACTCTTTCATCTGAAAACCTTACATAAAGGTAGCCGGTTGTTTCATCGTAGGTATAGTAGGTCGCCTGATCAGGAGAGAACTTTCCACTTGCAGGAAAGTAGAGATGCCAGTATAACTCCAATGCAGGCTCTTCAAATATACTTATGCATGAGGTTAGCACTACAGCTAATGTCATTATTAGTACTACAAATATTTGGTTTTTCATGTTAATTTGCATTCAATATATATTTAACAGCAGTTTTTATTTTCTCACTATTCAGATCAATATGATCGGCTCCGTCTACTAGTTTTTTCGGCAAAACAAAACCTTCAGACTGAACATATGTACTTTTTAGCTCTGCTGAGTGGGAAGAAACCACTCCATCACTTTCAGAAGAACCTATAAGAAGAGTATCGTATAATATCTGTTGACATGGTGAAAACAAAACGGCTCCTGATACCATATATGAAAGACCCGTCAGCTTTCTCAAAATATTCCACCATCCTCCCGATACTGTATACCAGCATCCCATCCCGGTATAGTATAATGCTGCCACGTTTGCAGTTATCTCAACTATAGTCCCTGCAGAATTTCCTACGCATTTATTAATGATATTGAACATACCTTTTTTGTTTCCGTAAATGGAACCGTACACTATTCTTTCACCATCGCTGTTATAAGCCGGCATTTTTTGAGTTCTGAGCTGATTTATGTATGCGCTGGAGTTAGACATATCCTGCATACCACGTGTGGGTGTCATGGCATTTGCTATTGACGGAAAGAACCCTAATAAACTTTGATCTAAATTTATTTGTATATCCGTAAAAGTTTTGATATAGTTAAAAAAATCCCGCAGTGGCAAAGAAATTTCTCTTATTATCGATGATACAAAGTTCACGAAAACTGGTTTTTCAGGCTGATAGTCTATTATAATAGGAGTTACTATTATAGCTGCTTCTGAAAGAATATATGATATTTCATTGTTTATATTGCATATTTCTGTACCGTTGTTTGGTGTTCCTATGGTTATAAACGTTTTTACAGAAGGTGTCGTTGTTTGATTCATTATTGACCTGGCTATAAGACCGCCCTGACTGTAGCCAATGAATATGCTCTGATTGAAAAAATCGGTTTTATCCATGTTAATGGCTTCCTGCTCTATATTATTTTTACAGTTATATGTCGGAGTAATATATGTATAGTTATTTATTCCCAGCATATCCTTGTACCATAGCATTGAACTTCCTGTTCCACCCATTCCATGGAAAAGTACCATATTACTGGATATTCCCAGAACTGATAGTAAAAAAAGGCATATTATAATTGTTTTTTTCATATTATCCCTCCTTTATACTTACTTCAAAAATTTTAGTTTCAAACTCTATCTCAGATAAAACCTCCGGTACACGTTCACGGCAACTTGAACTTAGTTTTTCAGTTGACATTTTTTGAACTGTTGTTACTTTCTTTGGCAGATTTATTCCTTTAACATTTTCATAGATTATTTTTTGTTTTGAAAGTGCTTCTCCTTTATAGAAAACATTTATATTTTCTATGACTTTATTTTTTTTATCATACAAAACTTCAACCTCCATTTCAGCATCCTTTTTTGTAAATGATGCTTTTTGCTTATCCTCTGAAGAAATAGAGAATCCCTGTCGGTATATCTCATTAATCTGATCACCTATAGAGGGTTTAGTCAGCTGAAATTTTTTTATATCTTCCGGACATTCTTCTTCATTATTTGTAACAAGATTTATGAGTTTCGTTCCTTGTGAAGTAATTAATAGTTTTCTCGGAATCCTGTCGGGAAATAATTCTGAAGGAAACATTACTTCATTTTTCTCCGAAGATTCTTTTATTATGTATCTCTGACAGGTTATCTCTTTTCCTTGAACGGATAACCGAACCCGCATTTCATACTCCCAGTAAAAACTTTCTATCTGTCCGTTAAGATTTACAGAATCTTTTTGGTTTTTTAGCGATTTCATATCTTTGGTACATGAAACAAAAGTAAAAATCAAAAATAAGCATAATAACGTAAAAAAAAGTTTTTTCATCTTCTATCCCCTCCTTATATTTTGTTTCATATTGCAGTGTAGTACGCATCTGTTAATAACTCCATATCATTTCTATAAGAAGTTTTTTTACAAAAAACAATTTATAAATTAAAAAATTTACATTATTATCTCATATAATTTTATTATACATCATTTTTTGTGATTTTTAAAAAAAAGATTGTGCGTTTTAACGCACAATCTTTTTATATGTATATATATTTTTTATGGTCTGTTTTATCTGGTAATAGGGGGAACAGGAGCCCTCCTGACCTTTTCCCCAAGGATTGAACCATCAGAAAAGCTGGAAATCTAAATATGGCGGTATTGTAGCTGATCTGGAAATGTCAAGAAAAGTATAGTCGAAAAATACCCAAAATATAAAATAATTTAGTAATGATTTCTAAGGGTGTAGATACTTTTGCTCATAGTCTGCTTGTTAAGCTACAGATTCACAGGTAAGCTTACGATATGCTATAGGTGTCATTCCCATCAGGATTAAAGCTTGTAATTCTCTGTGTATTGTAATAGCAGAAGATATATCTGAATATTATTCTTTTTACTTGTCTTCAATATGTAATCGTATCTCATCATCTGTAAGTATAGGCTTTAATAATTCCTTTTTTATGGTTCCTTACTGTACTTTCTCATTTTTAAACCCTAATTCTTTTGATTTTATTTTATCAATT
>DJGH01000046.1:22765-44893 GCA_002431635.1 Petrotoga sp. UBA5851 | reverse complement strand
TATCTTAGTCATAAAAAAGATAAATTACGCGGTTTGTAGTTATAAAAAATGTTTAAAATTAATATTTGAGTTCTTTTTTTAATTACAGTATTTGTATTTATATAAAAAATATGTTATTATTATATTACTTATTTTTGCGGTTTGTAAACGGGGGTGCGGCATGTCTGCAAGTATATCTGATCCTGTTTTAAGAAATGATTTTGAGGAAAAAATTTCTGCTGCGGCCATGTATGTTGACGATTTGACTTTTAAGAACATGCTTTATGCCAAGACCGTCCGTTCTCAGAGGGCGCGGGCAAAAATTAAAAATATTACGGTTCCATACCTTGAGGATGGATATTTTACAGTCGATCATANNATATTCCGGCATCCAATATAGTAAAAGAGATACTTGATGACCAGCCTTTTTTTGCAAACGGCGAAGTAAACTTTATAGGAGAGCCCATAATGCTTATTGTGGGAACCGATCCCCATAAAGTAGCCGAACTGGCTGAAAAGGTTGTTATTGATTACGAAGATCTTACCCCTGTTCTTTCTTATGAAGATTCGCTCCGGAAGGATATTATACCCATATATGGTTTGGACAACTGTTTTGCTGAGTATGAGTTATGCAGGGGAAATGCTGAAAAAGCTTTCGCTACTGCAGAAAAAGTAGTTGAAAGAACTTATGAAACTGGATATCAGGAACACGTTTACATGGAACCTCAGGGAATGATAGCCATTTATGAAAACAGAACCATAACCGTGTATGGTTCAATGCAATGCCCGTACTATATTAAGCATGCTTTGGAAAAAGCTTTTGGCTGGGGCGGAGAAAGAATCCGCATAGTCCAGACAGCTACCGGCGGAGCTTTTGGAGGAAAAGAAGAATTTCCATCTATAATTGCTGGCCATGCTGCATTTGCGGCTTTTAAATCTGGCAAACCCGTAAAACTTGTCTATGAAAGGGAAGAAGACATTATTTCAACCACAAAGAGACATCCTTCCGTTATTACTGTAAAAACCGCACTGGACCTCAATCACAAAATAACTGCCGTTGATATTGACATAAAACTGAATGCAGGTGCTTACGCCGGACTATCGTCCGTAGTCCTTCAACGGGCTATGTTTTGCAGTACTGGGGTATATAACTTTGAAAACTTTATTATAAAAGGAAAAGCTTACGCTACCAACACTGTTCCTACCGGGGCTTTTAGAGGTTTTGGGGGTCCACAGGCTATATTTGCCATAGAAACTCATATGAGTACTCTTGCATTTATGCTCCACCAAGATGTTGTTGCTTTTAAAAGCATTTACATCGTCAAAACTGGAGATAAAACTACTACAGGCGGAACATTCCGCGGCCCTTTAAAACTTACTGAAATTATAAACAGAGTAAAAGAGATGGCTGATTATAAAAAACTTTGTTCTGAAAAAAACTCTGAGGATCACATAAAAATGGGTGTTGGTTTTTCGGTTTTTCTTCACGGATGCGGTTTTACAGGAAGCGGAGAACAGCAAGTAATAAAGGCACGTGCCTTATTGAAGAAAAATCATGACGGCACCGTCGGTATCTTTATATCAAACGTTGAGATGGGTCAGGGACTTGGAACCGTTATGCGTAAAATAGTTGCTTCAAGCCTTGGGATAGATATTTCTAAAGTAATATACGCTCCTGTTGATACTGATAAGGTTCCGGATTCAGGACCTACGGTAGCTTCACGCAGCACTATGATCGTAGGGGGGCTCCTTGTGAGGGCATGTGAAGAGCTTAAACAGCGGTGGAATGAAGATGGTGCAGTTGCAGCTCAGGCAGATTATCAACAACCATCCTGGCTTGAATGGGACAACGAACTTTTAAAAGGTGATGCTTATCCTTCTTACTCCTGGGGAGCTGATATCGCTTTAGTATCCGTCAATACTCTGACTTATGAGCTGAACATAGAGAAGATATGGACGGTAATGGATATAGGCATACCGATAGATACAAACACTCTTCACGGCCAGATAGAAGGCGGTATTCTTCAGGGAGTCGGTTACAGCTCTTGCGAGGTTATGAGTATGAAGGATGGGAAAATCCTTCAAAAAAATCTAACTGATTATATTATTCCTTCTTCTAAAGACAGTGTTGAAATATCTTTGGATTATATTATAAACCCCTATGAAAACGGGCCTTTCGGAGCAAAAGGCGCCGGAGAAATACCGTTTTTGGGAGTAGGACCGGCAGTCGCCGGGGCTGTTCTTGACGCTGTAAAAAAGCCGGTATGCAAACTCCCGTTAACAGCAGAATATCTCATGGAGGTCATTGAAAATGAAGATTAATTTTTTCCTTAACCATATATTTTGTACTGTTGATACAGATCCTTTAAGAAGTCTTGCGGATGTCCTGAGAAATGACTTTAACCAGACTGATGTCAAACAGGGCTGCAAAGAAGGTGAATGTGGAGCCTGCGCAGTTCTGATAGAAGGAGTTACAGTGCATTCTTGCATATATCCTGTTGTTATGGCACAGGATAAAAAAATTCTTACCCTCAGCGGAATACTTGATACTGCGGAGTATCAAGCCATAAAAAAGGGCTTTTCGGATGCGGGAAGCGTCCAGTGCGGCTTTTGTACACCAGGAATAGTAATAGTGTGTTATGACATGTTCAAAAGGAATATTAAGCCCTCCAGGGATATGCTCATGGAACATCTTTCCGGAAACCTGTGCAGATGTACTGGATATAACAGCATCTTTAAGGGAGTAGAGCTTGCTTTTGAATATTATAAAAAAAATATGGTCTCGGGGGGATAACTTTGAGAATATTTTCTCCTGTTACACTTGACCAAGCTCTTTTACTGAGATCAGAGTTGAAGTGTACGGTACTTTCAGGTGGAACCGACCTTATGCTTAAAAAACAATTTCTGTTAAGTGATGAGCATGATCTTCTTATGCTTCAAAAAATTGAAGAGCTTCATGAAATTTCTGTTAAAGATGGCATAACGCATATCGGCGCATGTGCAACACAGACTGATATCCTTGAAAGCTCTTTGCTTTGGGGAGTTTTCAGGGACGTTGTATCCTGTATGTCATGCCCGTCCATAAGAAACTTGGCAACGATAGGCGGCAATATCTGCAATGCTTCACCTGCCGGAGATTTGATACTTCTTATGTCCCTTCTTGATGCCAATGTGGTAGTTCAGAGTTTGCATGGCAGAAAAACCATAAAGATTCATGATTTTATAACAGGACCGGGAAAAACAGTTTTGAAAGAAGATGAGTTGCTTACAGAATTTTGTTTTGAAGACAGTCTAAGAAGTTATTCCTACTTTTATAAAAAAGTAGGAACAAGGAAAGCTAATGCTCTTTCCAAGCTTTCATTTGCAGGAGCGGCAAAGTACAGCGGAAACACAGTATCTGATATAAGAATAGCTATTGGAGCTGTTGCACCGGTTGTAGTGCGTTCTGCCGAAATAGAAAAACTTTTTTCCAATCGCAGCAGGCAAGAGCTTAATGACAGTAGCTATTCTATATCAAAGCTTTATGAAAAATATTTAAAACCTATAGATGATCAGCGTTCTAATGCAATGTACAGAAAAAAAGTTTCGCTTAATCTCCTAAAATACTATATAGAGAGGGTGATCTAGGATGAAGAAAAACTTATCTGCAGGTATTTTTTATGGTTCCGTCTGGGGGATGCTTGAAGCTACTTTAGGGTATCTGTTGCATTTTGTATCAGATTTTATACCGGGAATCTCTTCTTTTATAATGTTTCCGATTGGTTTTTCAATCATGTTCAGGGCATACAGAAAAAGTTCGGAGTTGCAAACCGTTCTGATTTGCGGCATTACAGCCGCAGCTATCAAGCTTGTCAACTTTTTTCTTCCTGTCAGCAATATTCTTAAGATTGTTAATCCTAGCATAAGCATTGTTATGGAAAGTATAGCAGTCTTACTTGTCATTTTCTTTGCTGTTCAGAAAGGCAGAAAGCTCAATCCCTTGGATATCGCTGCTATGACCTTTGGATGGAGAACTGTATATCTTATATATCTTTCTATTCTACGAACATTCCCACTCAAACTGGAGCTGCTTTCTAAAGGCACCTCAGCTGTATACAAGTTCTGGATAACAGATTCAATAGCTAACATAATTATAATCAGCACTGCTTTAATGATTTTTTATGTATTAAAGAAAGAAAACAGCTCTAAAAAAGCAGAACCTAACTTTTTATATGCCTCGATCGCTTTTTTCATAGCTATCTCCACACAGTTGATATTTTCGGTAATATAGATTATGGCATCTTCCCTGGAAGGTCTTGTCCTGGCAGCAGGCCTTTCCACCAGAAGCGGATCGTATAAGATGGAGCTTATGTTCGGCGAGTCTACTCTTTTACAGCAGTGTATAAAAAGCATATATGCCGAGTGCTCAAAAGTAATAGTGGTATGCGGTTATAACGGCGGAAAGGTGCAGGAGCTTGTGAAAGATTTTAAAAAGGTTGAGCTTGTCAGAAATGACAGTTATGAAAAAGGGATGTTTTCATCTCTAAAAACCGGGCTTAAGCATGTCAGTTCTGATAAGCTCTTGATAACCCCAGGAGACTATCCCCTCTTCAGGCAGACAACTGTGCATGAACTTGCTGTAACCAAAGGAAGTATCGTCATACCGGTATACAAATCAAAAAAAGGACATCCTATAATAATAAGTAAAGCTCTTTATCCAGAGATTCTTATGAGTCCGGACAGTCGCAATCTGAGAGATATATTGAAAAATCACACCTTTGTACCGGTGCAAACCGATGACGTAGGTGTGGTTTCGGATGTTGACACAATTGATGATTATTATATTTGCCTTGATATTTTTAGAAAGAGATCTGATGAAGAAAAGGCCAAGGAGGAACAGCATGACAGACATATACGAAAAGATAATCAGTTCCATTGAAAACGGAAAAAGCGGAGTACTTATAACTGTAACTGAAAAAGATGGCTTTGGCCCGGGAAAGATCGGATCGAAAATGTTTGTTGCTTCTTCTATGCAAAGAACAGGCTCCATAGGAGGTGGTCCACTTGAAATGCTTGTTCTGAAAGACTGTAAAGAAGTACTTGAAAACAAACAATGTGCTGCAAAAACATACACTCTGGACAGCGAAAAAGAGCGGTTGGACAGTCAGACTGTTGATATGTTGTGCGGCGGGACAGTAAAACTTTTTTTTGAATATATTGGTCCTAAGGCCGAGATTTTTCTTTTCGGAATCGGAAATGTCGGAAGGGAAATTCTTGTGTCTCTTTCACGTCTTGATTATTCTGTATGTGTTTTTGAAGAAAGATCAGATGTGCAAGTACCGGAGGTTAAGCTTTCTTGTAAAATAATAAAAGATTATATAGCAGCTATAAAAGAGTATAAATTCCCTAAAAAGGGGATTTATATTATATGCACCTACTCACATGAAAAAGATTACGAAGTCCTTCGTGAGCTTTTAATGAAAAAAACCGATGCTTTTTACATCGGAATGCTTGCCAGTGAAAAAAAAGCTGGTATGATAGTAAGTAAAATAAAAAAAGAAAACCCTGATGTTGATCTTTCCGTTCTGTACTCTCCCATAGGTCTGGATATAGGCGGGCAAACCCCGTCCGAGATAGCCGTATCGGTAACTGCTCAGATTCAGGCCGCAATGTATGGTAAACAGGCGCCGGGATTAAGCCGCAAATGGTCTTCATAGTAACGGGTGAAATAAACAGTGGAAAGTCTACGTTTATGGAAAATTTATACAATTCTAATAAAGAAGGCGGCGGAATCATAACCAGAAAAAAGTTCTGTTATGGAACATTTTTAGGTTACGATCTTTATCGGCTAGACAATCAAACTAAAGTTGAGTTTGCACTTTACCCCAAGTTTATAGATGACAAATGGGAAGAAGTATGCCGTTTCGGACCGTTTTCTTTCTCGAAAAAAGCACTGATTTTTTTTGACAGCTGTATCCATGATCTTATAAACAGGAAAGTTCAGCCAGTCTTCATAGATGAGGCCGGACCTGCCGAGCTTGAGGGAAAGCTTTTTTTTATGGGGATTAAAAAAGTTCTTCACAGCGGATTAACCTTATACATTACTGTTAGGAGCAGTTGCCTGGAAAAGATGATATCTGTACTTTCCATAAAGGATTTTCAGATACTTAAGATAGAAAAAGGAGGCTTTTATGAAATTAAGGGATATGATCCCCGTAGCATTAGGCGAAAAGAACGCTGACTGTATTCTTAAAAATGCTAAAATTCTGAATGTTTTTACCGGAGAAACAGAAGTTTCCGATATAGCTCTTTTTGACAAAAGAATTGCCGGAGTAGGTTCATACGACAATTCGGATAATATAACTGATCTGGATGGCCTGTATGTCATACCGGGCTTTATAGATGCCCATGTACATATAGAATCAACTATGCTCTCTCCGCTGAACTTTGCAAAGCTTGTTATCCTTAACGGAACAACCACAGTAATAGCGGATCCGCATGAAATAGTCAATGTGATGGGAGTAGACGGACTTGAATATATAAACAATTCGACCGAAGGAATAGCTCTGAACGTTTATATTGCTATTCCGTCATGTGTTCCGGCCACTTCTCTGGAAACTTCAGGCGCTAAACTGGGTCCGGATGATATGATCGGTTTTATTGATTCACATCTGAAAAGAACGGTGGGACTGGGAGAGGTAATGAACTACCCCGGTGTGCTGTCTTTAGAACCAGAACTCATAACAAAGATAGAAATTTTAAGACATAGATATAAAAAGATAGATGGCCATGCTCCGGGACTGAGCGGCAAGAAACTTAACGGTTATATAAATGCTTTCATCCGGTCTGATCATGAATGTACAACAAAAGAAGAAGCTATTGAGAAGTTAAGCAAGGGTATGCATATTTTTATACGTGAGGGCAGTGCGGCCAAGAACTTTGACGCTCTTATTCCGGCCGTAAACCTTTACAATCACCAGTACTTTTCCTTTTGCACTGATGACAGAGATCCACTGGAGATAACGGAACAAGGACATATCAATAATCTTGTAAAAAGAGCTGTGGCAAAGGGATTGGATCCTGTAGTAGCTATAAGGATGGCTAGTATAAATACGGCCAAGTTCTATAACCTCAGAAGCTGCGGAGCTGTTGCTCCCGGATATAAAGCCGACCTACTGGTTGTTGATAATCTGCACGATCTGAATATAAAAATGGTTTTCCATAATTCAAAACTTATGGTCAAAGACGGAGTTCTAACTGGAGACATGAACGGTATTTACTCAAAAACCGAATTGACAGGATACTCGTTTAATCCTCCTGAGATCTGTGAGCAAGACATAAAGATAAAAGATACCGGCAGAAAAATAAAAGTTATAGGAATTGAAAAAGCAAGCTTGTACACCACACCTTTGATAACAGAGCCAACTGTAAAAAACGGATATATCCTTGCTGACCCTGCAAGAGATATATCAAAGGTAGTTATTCTCGAACGCCATCATGCCAGCGGATACTCGGTGGGGTTCATTCATGGACTAGGAATAAAGGAGGGTGCAGTGGCCACAAGCGTGGGTCATGATTCTCACAATCTTTGTGTCTGTGGCATGAACGATGCTGATATTGTTTTGGCAGCTCAAACCGTCAAAAAAATGAACGGTGGGATAGCTATGGTGAAAAACGGAAGCGTCATATTTGAATTTCCTCTCCCTATAGCAGGCCTGATGAGCGACAGGACTATAAAAGAGGTTACTGCAAAACTCTTGGAAAGGAAGAACCGTCTTGAACTTTTGGGGTGCTCAAACGATATTTTCATGACACTTTCTTTCATACAACTCGCTGTTATACCTCAGATAAAAATAACAGACAGGGGTATAATAGATGTAGCAGCACAAAAAATAGTAAGCTTATATGAATAGGAGGCTTTTATGAGTAATAACTTCAGAGCCAATGAATACAGGGCGGATCTTATATGGGAAAAAGGGTTGACAGAAAAAAAACTGACTCTTGAGTTTACTTTCATTGACAACGGAGCACACGAGAAGAAAATAGCTTTCACCTTTTCAGATAAGGAATCGAGCATCTCCCTGATAAAGGAAAGCATGGTCATGATAACCGGCATGGAAAATGTTGATATATTCATGTGGAAGGTCAATGCCAAGTATAAGATAACCAAAGATACCGTAGACTGTATTTACAGAATATGCGACTATATCGGTTCAAAATTAAAAACTCCTTCTTTCATCAGCAGAGACGAAATAAGAAGGAGTATTAAAAAAGCCGAAAAACATCCATCCAAACGCATTGAAGTACTTAAAACCTTGACTGTTATGAACCAAACTGTTCCTCAGAACAGGTAAAACAGTCCTGTAAGATAAAGGGCTGATATAGCCAGTCCCATCATAGTAATAGGGATTCCTTTTTTCATAAACTCAAAAAAGCTTACCTTTTCTTTAAAGTTTGATTCCAAAAGTCCTACTACCACCATGTTACATGCAGAGGCAACAATTGTGGTGTTGCTTGCAAAGTTTGCTCCAAGGGCAAGAGCCCACCAGAGCAGATAGCCTTTGGGAACAGAGGGAATAATAATTTCAAGAACGGGTATAAATATGGTAACTACGGGAACGGCTCCGATAAAGCTTGAGAGTACTGCGCTTAACGCAAGAACCGTCATTATCATCATAAAAGGATGTGATGCAAAGGTTGAAAGCGCAGCTGCAACATCTGCAATTATATTGACTTCCTCCAAACCCTTGACGATTATAAACAGACCTATGAAAAAGAAGATGGTATCCCATTCTATATCCTTGGCTATATGCTCAAATGTTGTTTTGGAAAAAATGAGCATAAGTGCTGCTCCTGCAAGAGCTATGACACTGGACTCGTACTGGAGCTTATCCTTGAGAACAAACCCTAAAATTACAAGAGCAAAAATAATACTTCCTTTAATAAGGAGCTTATAATCGGTTATTGCTTTTTTGGGATCCAGCTGGGAAAGCTTTGCCAGTTTTTCCGGAGATATATTCTTTATTTCTTTGTATTGGGCTAAAAATATGAAAATGGAGATTGTCAGTGAAAGAATAGTAGGAACAGCCATTATTTTTAAAAAATCCATAAATCCTGTACGTGATGCATTGCCTATCAGTATGTTCGGCGGATCACCGATAAGCGTCAACGTACCTCCTATGTTGGACGCAAATATCATGGGAAATGCAAATACCTTTGGATCAATTTCGGCTTCCTGGCATATAAGGAAAACTATCGGAGAAAACAGCAGAACGGTGGTCACATTGTCAAGAATACCCGACAAAAGAGCAGTGGCTATGAGAATCATAACAAAAATCTGTATGAAGTTCCCCTTGGAAATCTTCACTATATAAGCCGATACAGCCTCAAACACTCCCGTTGTCTTAAGGACACCAACTATAATCATCATTCCCATAAGAAGAGCTAGCGTATCAAAATCAACATACTCTCCTATACTTTCTATCCTCAGCTCAGAGGAAATCTTGAGCATAAGCACAAGCACTCCCATGCTGAAGGCAATTATCGATTTGCTTACTTTTCCAAAAATAATAAAGTAGTAGGTAATAAGGAATATCGCCAGCATTATAAGTTTCATACTCATATGAATCACTCCGTATCTTTATTTTAAAACAGGGGATATTATACCGCCCAATTATAAACGTTGTATAGTAATTTTATTAAAAAGAGGAAACCTATATTATTTAATATTCAGCTTTTAGTCCATTCAGACGATATTATTATTGAATAGACAGGTCACATGGATGTGACCGGGAGGTGGGTTATGCTTACATATTTAAACTCTGATCCTAAAATAATCAGAAATAAATCAGAGGCCCAGATTCTTAAGGAAAAGATAAGGGCTGAGGTGGAAAAACTTAAAAAGGAAGAAAAAAAGAAAAGAGTCGAAAAAATTCTAAATTCTGAAGAGATAAACTATCTTAATAAAAAAGAGATGGTAGTTGCCCTGCTTTATAAAAAATTCAACAAAGACTTCACATCACATATAACCCAGTATGAAGAGATTGTGGATCACAAGCTTATGAACAAGCTTTTTGATCATATATTTGACAGAATTACAGATATCTCCCAAGAACAGGTTGAACACATTTTTGACTGTGATCTCCTTATGAAAAAATAGGCTATACAAAAACCTGCTTAGGCAGGTTTTTTTCTTTCGTATGATTTCAAAATAAATACCTTTTACATATAAAATTAGTATTTGTATTGTATAATAGTTTTATGGTGCCAAATATAAAACCAAAAGCCTATCGGGAGGTGTCTCAATGGAGTTAAAGAAACTCATCGCTCAAAAGATTAAAGAGCTTCAGCCGGATATGATAGAAGCTTCAAAAAAATTTGTTTCAATAAATTCTGTAAATCCGCGCACCGGAGGCCCCGGTGAAAAAGAAGTATCAGAGTATCTTCAAGCTGTTCTTCAAAGCTGGAAATTTGACGAGATAAAAAGGTATGACGCACCGGACAGCGCCGTGCCATACGGATACAGACCCAACATAATAGCTATTTATAAAGGTAAAAATCCTTCAAAGACATTGTGGTTCATGACTCATATGGATAAGGTTCCCGCAGGAGATATAAGTCTTTGGAATACAGACCCATATACTGCTGTAGAAAAAGACGGGAAAATATACGGAAGAGGCTCAGAAGATAACGGCAGTTCGATGATTTCAAGCATCTTTGCCGTAAAGGCTCTTATGGATATGGGGATAAGACCGGAAAACAATATCGGAATAGCCCTGGTATCAGATGAGGAAACAGGTTCTGAATACGGAATACAGTATCTTATAGATCAGAAAGTATTTGGAAAAAATGACTGGTTTGTTATTCCCGACAGTGGAGAACCGGACGGTGCTTTTATTGAGCTGGCCGAAAAGTCTATGATGCGCTTTAAAATAACCACCCAGGGCAAGCAGGCTCATGCAAGTATGCCAAATCTGGCCAAGAATGCTGTCAGGGCAGGTATGAACTTTGCTGTGGCCGTGGATAAGTTTTTAAACGAAACCTATAATGTCACAGATCCTTTATTTGATCCTCCATACTCTACTTTCGAGCCTACTAAAAAAGACAACAACGTTGAAAATATAAATACCATACCAGGAACAGATGTGCAGCATTTTGACTGTAGGGTTCTTCCTATGTATGATGTAAATGACATAATGGCAAAAGTCAAGGACATGGCACGTGAGTACTCAAGAAAGTACGATGTTACTATAACCATAGATGACAGCGACAAGCGAAATGCACCTGCTCCCACGCCGGAAGACCACGATCTGGTCAAACTGCTTAAAGCTTCCATAAAAGAGATGACGGGAATAATACCCAGAACCGGAGGAATAGGCGGGGGAACCTGCGCAGCACACTTAAGGGCTTACGGTATCCCGTGTGTAGTATGGGCAACTCTGGATGAAATGGCACATCAGCCCAACGAGTACATAAAAATAGAGTACCTGCTGAAGGATGCTTCTGTATACGCTTATATGATGAGTAAGTTCTGATAGACAAATGCAGCCGTAAGGCTGCATTTTTGGTTAATCGATAAATTTTTCTTAGGATCAAAAGTTTAATGAATTATTTTATACCCAACGCAATATTTTTTCCAAAGGCTGTCTTTCACGAACAGAGAACTCCGCTTTGATATGTTTGGCTGAAAGATCAGAGTAATCGCCGGGATATGCAAGAGCTATGAGCACGATAAGAGTTTCACCGTCTGGTATCTCAAGTATTTTTCTGGCTTTCACAGGGTCAAACCCTGCAACCGGATGTGCTATTATGCCCATTTTGCTGGCCTGGGCAAGAAGCAGTCCGACAGAAAGTCCGGTATCAAAAAGATAGTAATCTCTTGAATCATTCAGTCTACAGTCGTTGTCAAGACCTGCATGAACTGCTATGACAGCCGGGGCTTTTTTCATCCAGTAATTGCCTTCCGAAAGTGTTTCACGGACTTTTTCAAGCATATCTTCCGAAACCACCGCATCGTATCGCCACGGCTGTTTGTTCATACAGGAAGGAGCAGTATGGGCTGTCATTATGATAGTTTCTATATCCATATGCTCAATAGGCCTTGAACTAAGTCCTCTTAAGGCTTTACGGCTCATTATTTCATTACTGGGCAACCGGTCGTTCCTTATTATTTCTGAAAGTTTTCCGGTCACTTCCTGTTTATCTGCATACTGTCTAAAAATATACCGTATGCGGAGCAACCGGTCTGTAATAACTATCTTTATTTCAGCGTTACTTTTTATAAATTCAGGAACTGTCATTCCGCCGATCTCTCCGCTGCATGTACCCCATAAACCGGCAAGTTTTACAGTCGGGTTATCACCGCAAGTGTATTCTTTCATATCTTTAGAGATGTTTTGGAGATTGATGAGAAAAGTATTCCTGTTTTCATTGCTCAGCAGGATTATGGCGTAACTGCCTCTCAGATCTTTGCTTTCCAGGAGTTTTTCTTCCTGTATGTCTATGCGGAACTCTGGAAACAAATCATATTCTTTCATCTTTTCCACCTCCCTTAACTAGATTCTACCATAAGCCAGGGAATGATTTTCAGTTTATACTCTGCTCTTATTCTGAAATGAATAAAATGCAACAAGAAAAAAGACCAAAGAGTACAGTAAAAGTATGGATAAGTATTGATAAAAACCGCTGCTGTCAGGATAGTCCACAAGAAAATAAAGTCCCTTCAGAAAAATCTGTTGCGGCATAAAAAAAGCTGCTCCCTGCAATGAGCCTGGCATTATCGAAACTTCCCAGAAACAGCCTCCTATCATACATGTCGGTATATATATGATATTGAATATCGAATTCGCATATGCCTTGCTGGGTGAAACAGAGACCACAAAAAAGCTAAAGGCTATGGAAAAAATCCCGTATGCCACAAGCATAATCCAAAAACCAAATATATCGTTTATAAGGTTTACACGCAGAACAACGGTTACAGCAAACATAACAACTAAAGTCTGAGAAATGAGAACAAGAAAGTTTGAACTTATATTTGCTAAAAAATAATTTCGAAGACTTACTGGAGATGTAAGAATTCTTTGAAATATGCTATTTTGTTTTTCAGAAATGAGATTATAAGAGACGCTCATACTGCCAAGTGCAATAAATACAATAAGTATTCCCATTGATACATTGAGTGAGTTCTTAGTTCTTTTTTTGTCCTGTATCTCTATTATCCTGAGATTCACATTTTCTTTCTGGTACTCATTGTATATGTCTATGGTTTTATCTTTATTCTGTACATAGCCTGTTTTCTGACTCTCATTTATTATCTGGAGCATCTTCTTAAAATAAAAGTTGGCATAACTTTTTAAGAGATTTTCAGTGTTGCCGCTGTTCTGGGTAATTATCTGTATTTCTGTATCCTTGTTTGTAAGCAGCTGACTTTGGAATCCCTTGGGAAAGTATACTACACATCTTATTTTTTCTTTGTTCAAAAGATCCACCATGTCATATGACGATACAGGGATAACCCTTACATTACGTGTTTCTGAAATAAAATCTATGAACCCACTGGAAATAATCGTCTTATCTTCATCATAAACTCCTATATTGGTTACATAATTTGAAGAGTTTGCTGAAATAAGATATGACAACAGTATGGCAAAAAACGGAATAACGTAAAGGATAAGTATATTATATTTTTTCTTGAAGATCATTATAAGTTCTTTTTTTATTAAAATAAAAAAATTTTTCACAGTATCACCCTCTTGGATGAGAAAAGCTTTCCAGAAAGCCAATACATTACTCCTGCCAGGATGAGATTGATAGCCATTGCCCGTGGCAGCATTGTATAGGAGTCTTTGTATATTATTTCAAATAAAGCATTATTTACAGCACTTTGAGGAAGCCATGAAGATAGCAGACCTAAAAACGGTATGTAATCATAGTTTATCTGCTTGTACGAACCGCTCAGCAAAGCTGATGTCTGGCATATTATATTTATGGTTATCCACATGGAGCTTTCTTTTCTAAATATCATAAATATGAGACCACCCATGGAAAGTGACATAAGCGTATAAGTCCCAAGAACTAAAAAAACCGCACTGAGATGCTCCGACCAGAAAGCCTTCATAACATACATATCAAAAGATATGATAAGTACTATCTGCATCATTGTTATGATAAGAGCTGAAAAATATTTGGCAAAAAAAAGTTTTTTCCTGCTTACCGGAGAGAAAAAAATTCTGTAAAGAGTTTTGTAGTTTTTTTCTTTTGAGTAGGAAAAAATCATAGTAGCTGAAGAATACAGAATAATCATCGTAAGCATTGTTACTGAATAATAGTCTATTGAAGATGGCTTTTTCGGCAAAGGCATCTTTACCAGTTCCACAAGATCTGAAGGCGCATCGCTTTTCTCACCTTTTGAAATCCATGATGAGCCTATGTAAAGTGGATAAAGAAACTTTCTAAGCATCTCCTCTACAAAAGATACTTTTAAGGGTTCCTTGTTGTTTTCGTATATCTCCACTGCTGAATAGTTGCTGCTTATATAAACAAAACAATTATACTTGCCGTTTTTTACGGCATTCAGACCTTCTTCAAAGGTATTGGTGCTTATAAAGATGAAGCCTTCGTCCTTCAGTGAAGATACGAGATTCTGAAACTGGCTGTGGTATGCCCCTTGATCTTGAATATGATATAGAATAAGGTTTTCCTTAGTCTCTATAGAAGTCTCAAAAAGATTTTTCAGTGAGGTTCCAAGAGTAATTGTAAGAAGAATAGGGATAACAAGCATCATGACCATCGGTCTGACATCCCTGGAAATCTTCTTAAGCTCACTCAATATTAGTTTTATCATATTTTCATCCCGTAAGCCTCCGTCCGGTAAGTGTAAGGAATACCATTTCAAGATCCGGAACGGTGCTTTCGATATTTTTTATGGAAATGTTGTTGTTTGTAAAAAAGAGTATTATTTTATCAAGATTATTTACATCCTTGGAAGATATTATTTTTATCGAACAGCCTGGCATATCGACCTGAACATCTATTACTCCGTTTATTTTCTTTAATCTTCTTTCGTCAAGTCCATCAATAGAGGAACTTTTTATAATTATGGTTGTGGTGTCTGTTATTATTGACTTCAGTTCTTCGGAAGAACCCTGAGCAATAATTTTACCGTGGTCAATAATTCCAATCTTGCTGCATAACGATTCTATCTCGTCGATATAATGACTGGTATATACTATTGTTGTACCTGCATCATTAAGTGCACGTATGATCTGAAGAATGAAGTTCCTGGTCTGTGTGTCAATACCTACGGTAGGCTCGTCAAGTATAAGAAGAGTAGGCTTATGACATATTGAACAGGCAATATTCAGAAGTCTTTTGAAGCCAACGGTAAGCATCGCGGGAGTTTTTTTCGAGTAATCTTCAAGCTCCAAAAGAGATATAGTCTGATTTACTGCATTGTTAAGTTCTTTCCCTTTTAATCCGTAAAGGCTGGCGAAGAACTTTATATTTTCATATACGCTGAACTCATCATATACCGCTATCTCCTGAGGAACAAACCCGATGCCGTAGCTCATCTCTTTATTAACAAGAGCCGCGTTCTGTTCCCTGAAAAACACCTCTCCCCTATCGGGCTTTATTAGTCCGGCCATTATACCCAGAAGTGTCGTTTTTCCGGCACCATATGGGCCTACAAGTCCATATATCTCACCTTTCATTATATCCAGACTTAAATTATCTATGGTAACAAAATCTTCAAATCTTTTGGTAATATTTTTAAGTTGAAGAATGCGCACTTTATCACCAGCCTGATTTCATGGTATAAAAAAACGGCAACCTTTAGTAGTGATAAAGGTCACCAATTTCTATCACTTAAGTCATCAAAAATTTCCCTTCAGATAGTATATGGCTATCTGCGTTCTATGCTGAAGTCCGGTTTTGCTCAGTATAGTTGTAATGTAATTCTTTACAGTACCTTCGGATATAAAAAGATGTTCGCTTATCTCTTTATTTGAAAGTCCCTGAGAGATAAGCCGTATAATTTCAATTTCTCTTTCAGTAAAAAGCTCTTTGTCAATTTTATTTTCTCTGTTCTGATCCGAAAGACCATTTTTTATCTTATTAAGCACAACATCCTGAAGAACTGTATGTCCACTGTTTACCATCTTTATAGCTTCTTTTATTTTATCAGGAGAGTTGTTTTTAAGCAGGTATCCCTTAGCACCGTTTTTTACCGCATCGATTATAAATTCATCATCATCGAAAGTCGTAAGTATCAACGGTTTAGTCTGAGTTGCTTTAGTTATCTCACCGGTTGCCTGTACTCCGTTCATAACAGGCATCCTGACATCCAGAAGAGCAACGTTTATTTCGTTTTTTTTGCAGCTTTCCACCGCACGCAACCCGTTTTCTACACATTCTACCACTTCAAAGTCCCCGTCCATATCAAATATGATTCTCAGACTTTCTCTTATAAGCGCATCATCGTCTGCGATAAGAATCTTTATGCCCATAATCTTACCTCCCGATTAAACAATTGGCAGAAGAACTATTATCGAAAAACCTTTTGAACCGTCTATAATAACTTTTCCGCCCATATTCTGAACTCTTTCCTCCATCCCTGTGATTCCAAGCCCCTTTTTTATTTTAAGACTTCCTATTCCGTTGTCCCTTATCTCCAGCTTAATAAACTTGTTCAGTACTTCAACCGTTACCTTTATCTCCGAAGCGTTTGAATGCTTAAGAACATTTGTAAGCGCTTCGTTGATGTTTTCTGTCATCACCTTCCACTGGAAGTACGATATCATATCAAGGTTTCCACTGTAATAAAGAAATGTCCTGATATGGTTGTTAACCATAAATTCATCAAGTATAAGCTTGAGCCTGTTAATGCCAAGCTGTTCGGCAGGAGGTTTTATGCTCCTAAGACTGTCTCTTATGTTTTCCATTCCTTCGCGCAGAACGCCTATGGTACTTTGGATGAGTCCGTTTGACTTTTCAGGATCATTCTTCATAACAAGTTTTGCGGCCTCAAGCTGCATAAGGCTTGCTGAAAGAGTGTGCCCGATGTTATCGTGTATTTCCTGGGCAATCTTATTTCTTTCTTCAAGCTGCGAAACATACTTTATCTGACTTTCATATTCATTGCTGCTGTTGATCTTATTTGTAAGGCTTATATTTTTTTCTCTCAGTGAAAAATTTTCTTCTGACAACTGATAAATTTTCTTGTAGTATTTAAACATTACTTTTGAACAGGCTATACATATAACAGAGATAAAAATATACTCATTTCTTATACTTTCCCATGCAAAGATTACAGATGCAGCCGTAACAATGTACCAGTATATCTCGGAATACGAAAAACTGCCGAAAAGCTCGCTCAGCAGTATCGGGAAAAAAAGGAAGAAGATTTCGGACACGTATATTTTTGAATATATTATTATTGCCATACTGGCAACATAAAACCACAGCTTAATGGTTCTATTCCTAACCATGAGCTGCAACAGATTAACCGATGTATAAATTAAAAGGAAAATGAGAAGCCGCTGAACCTGGTTTGCCGATAAATTAAGGTTTATTAGAACTACATAAAACATAACGGCAAACTTCATTATTATACTGCAATCCTGCATAACCGCCCCTTGAAATTCATCTTTTAAGCATCGTCAATGAGTAATATATCAGAAAAAAGGAATAAACCATATACATTACCGAAGGAATAAAAAACACTGATTTCTGGCCTATCTCGGTATTTCCGAAAATAGAAAGCCCAAACCAGTTTATGCTGTATTTGAAAATAAGATACAGAATAAGTCCGGTCATACAGATGCTAACAGCAAAACATATAAACGCATAAAGCCTGAAATTTCTACCGGCAGCCCTTTCAAGGCTATAAAGATGCAGAACAAATCCGAAAACAAGTATAGGAACAGCAGAGATTATCATCTCTTTCATATCCAGAGAAAACTGTTCCCCAAGCAATGCCTGGAGCGTGGTTTTAAAGTATTGAACAATAAACCCTGCAAGTATAAGCAAAAGGGAAACAAATATATTGACTGTTCCAAATAACATATCAAGAATAACAGGAAAAGAAAAATGGCTTTTCGTCACTTTGCTTTTATACAGGTAAGTATTCAGATCATTATCAACATGTGTATGGGATTTTTGACTTTCCGAAGCGGCTAAACGTTCTTTTAAGCTTCTTGATGTTCTTTCCTTTTTCTGAGGGGTAAGATTATCCAGAACTATCTTTGCCATGCTTCACCTACAGACCCGAAATAAACTCTATAGTTTGCTTAATATTGCTTACCAGTTTAAGATAAAGATCACTGAAACTGATTTCCAAAATTCTTTCCGCCGGTATCTTTACCACTGTAAGAACGGGCTTTCTTATTCCCATATCGGGAATCTTGTATGAATCTTTTATGAAATCGTAAGCTTTAAATACTTTGGTTTTCATAAGGGAAGTGATCTCCATTGAAACTCCCTTATAAGTTGTTTCAAGCTCCTGAGGAATTTCAAAGACTGTATGAACTTCATTCAGATAAGGAAAGTAATATACTCCGTTAAATGACTTCTTATAGTTCTGTATCAAAAAAAGCAGGCTCTCCTTATCGATGTACTTGCTCAGAAGAAGGTACTTCTCTCCTTTAAGCTTTTCTGAAAAGGTAAGCTTCTTGATGATAGCTTCATCACCTTCCAAAGTATATGCTGCTATTTTAAACGGAGATTGGTGAATAAAACTTTCAACTGTAGGAATTACTTTTTTTCCGTAACTCTCCGCAAGTTTTACATATTCAGATTTCAACTCTGCTTCAAAATCGGTATGAGTAGGATAAAGACTGCTCATAACCTTTTTTGGCTGATCGGGGCCTAAAGTCTTGAAAAACCTGCCTTGCGCATCAAAAAAATAAGTCATTACGGGAAATGAACTGTTGACATCGTATACGCAGTATCCGAAAAGATGCCCAAACTCATCGGCAAGCTTGTCTTTTTTTGAGTTTATATACTCCTGTGCATATTCAGCCGCTTTTTTTGTTTCCATTTGTATGTCCTCCGAAATTCTTTATAATCTCCTCACTTACTCTACGGTTGCATATAACTTCATTTATTTCTTCGAAAGAAGCCTTTTTTATGTTTTCAATGCTGCCAAACCTTGCCATCAATTCTTTTTTACGGACTGAACCAATGCCTTTTATATCATTAAGCTTGGTATCTTCAAAACGTTTGCTGCGAAGGCTTCTGTTAAATCCGATGGCAAACCTGTGGCATTCATCACGCAAAAATATGAGCATTCTAAGAACAGGATGGTCAAGCCTTAGATGAAGATCTGGAACTTCACCTGGAAATACAATTCTTTCATCCTCCTTGGCTATTCCTATTATATCCACGTCTTTTTGTGAAAACCCCAGTTCATTTAAAGCCTCAAGAGCAGAATTAACCTGTCCTTTACCCCCATCTATAAACAACAGATCAGGCAGCGGGTGTTTTGAATATCTTCTCCTGATAACAGTTCTTATGCTCTCAAAATCATTCGGTTCTTTGAATTCATCGAGCCTGTACTTTCTGTACTGTTCCTTGTCGGGTTTGCCGTTTTCAAAAACTATAAGAGAAGCCACCGTATACATTCCCTGAAGATGCGATATATCCATACCTTCAATACGCTGTGGTATCTTGCTCAGAGAAAGTATTTCTTTAGCTTGTTTAAGAGTATTTCCTATTGTTGTGAATCTTTGAACCTCCTCTTCAAGATTTTTAAATGCAAGCCTGAAAAGATTTTCGCCCTGCGAAAGCCTGCTCATTTTTTTCAATCCTTTAGAATAAAGGTACTTCTTTAAATCTTCCTCCGGCTGAACATCGTCCATAGTGTATATATACGGAGGAACCTCATTGTTCCTCACAACATAAAACTGCTGGAGAAAATCATTTACGTTACCGTCAAGTGTAAACGTAAGCTTGGAGAGCAGATATCCGCTCCTTATCCTGAGAAGTAGAAATATAGGCTCCTCATACATTATAACATCAAAATCCCTGCTGTTTGTAAATTCAACTCCCAATGGAACAAAAAGCCTGGTAAGCTTGGAGTACACATCCCGCATCTGAGCTGCCTTTTCGAAATTAAGAACCTTCGAATACTTCAGCATTGCATCCGAAAGATACTCTTTCATCGCATCAACGTTCCCACCGAGAAAGTCTATTATGGAGTCCACATGAAGGCGGTACTCATCCTGGTCAACATCTTTATAACAGGGAGCAAAACACATTCCCAGGTGATAAAGGAAACAAGGCTTGGATTTTCTATCCATACTCCTGTCACAGGAACGTATTTTATAAACCTTCTGCGCCGTTTCAATTAAATCCTTTACAAACCTTGTATCCGGATACGGTCCGAAAAATCTTCCCTGAATATCATTTTTGTTCCGTACATAGGTTATACGGGGATACTTCTCACCCGTAACCAAAATATACGGATAAACTCTCGCATCCTTAAGCAGAACGTTAAACTTCGGTTTATGGGTAAAAATAAGATTGGATTCAAGAATAAATGCTTCATCCTCGTTCAGAGTAAGTATATAATCAAGAAAATCCGCTTCGCTGACAATATCCAGTACTTTTTCATTCTTTTCCTGATTGGCTTTATTAAAGTATGATGAAAGCCGCTTTTTCAGATCTTTGGCTTTTCCCACATAAACAGGAATCTGTTTGGAATCCCTGAAAATATAGACTCCCGGACTGTGCGGAATATTTTTTAGAAGGTCTCTTTCCAGCATATAACGTCGCCTATCTAATATACTTTTCGCATGCAAAATTGCTGCAGCAGCAACTGTCTATCATCTTTGAAACTTCTGCGCCGACCGGATTATCCTGTCCGCCAAGAAAAGACGCTAGATGAAGATGGAGACACTTTACCTTTGAGAAATCCGTTATTCCGCCTATTCCTGTGTTCCTCATCTTACTCTGCATGGAAGGTGAAAGATCTGTGATTGCTTCCCCCAAAATCTCAAGACGCACCCTTATTTCCGTACAGTGAGCCATAAACATCTTTTTCTTGAACTCTGAATTTTTTTCAATAAGCTCTTCAAAATAAGTAATCATGCCTTTTGATTCGAGCTTGGCAACTTCTTCACAAAGATATGGACAGACCAGCCAGTAGAGTGTGGGAAAAGGCTTGTTGTCCTTGAGAGGATAACTTTTTATAACCTGCGGAATGCCGTAAGGACATGTCTTTACAACTTCAATACAGTTGGAGATCTCTCTTCCTATAAGAGTTTCAATTATTTTTATACTGTTTTCTGAAATACTATAGCTGCCCATGATCCGTCTTCAACCACCTCTATTATCTGTAATTCATGTTTCATAGCCTCGTCTATTACCATCTTTTCCTTTTCTTTTATTATACCGCTACATATAAAATATCCGTTATCCTGCATAACAGTTTCAAACTTTGGATCCTGCATAAGCATAACTATTATCTCCGCAACAATATTGGCAGTAACAATATCAAATTTCTCACCTTCTTCAACGTTCTTAAGAAGATCCGACTGCCTGATCTGCACATGAACATCGTTAAGCTCTATACTTTCCTTGGCTTTTTCCACAGCAAGCGGATCATAATCAAGAGCAAGAGTGTATCCCGCCCCCTTTTTTTTCGCAAGAATAGCCAGTATCCCCGTGCCTGTCCCCACATCAAGAACACTTGCCCCTCGGCAGTCCATATTTGACAGAACTGTGCCGATGAGCCTTGTCGTTTCATGGTGGCCTGTTCCAAAGGCTGTTCCTGGAATCAATTTAAGAACAATGCCTTCCTTGGGTTCAAACTGCTTTTCGGCAAAAGGATTTATCCAAACCCCCGGCACATACTCAAAAGGCTTTAAGGTTTTCATCCATTCTGCAAGCCAGTCCTTCTCCTCAACAACTTCATGATGGAGTATCTCAAGACCATAAAATCCTGTGAGCATCTGAAGAATATCCTGCCTGGGATCATTAAGGGAAGTATAAAACTTAAGAGTAGTAAGATTGCTGCTTACTTCATACTCCACATAAAATTCAAGAAAATCTTTCATTACAAGCGCACTTGTTACCTCATCCTCAATAGAAGGACTTAGAGAAAGAATATATTCATTGTAAATCATTTTTTTATCCATTTCAGCCTCCTGGAACCCAAAATATATTGTTATG
>DJGH01000046.1:11925-22732 GCA_002431635.1 Petrotoga sp. UBA5851 | reverse complement strand
TTTGATACAGCATCCATAAGAAGATTATACCCTAAAGCAACCTTTTATTGATAAAATAAAAGAAAAAAGTTTCTAAAAATAAATAAACTATTAGGCAAAACACATCAGACAAATATGTGGTAATATTTTACCATACAGCTAATAAAATATTAAGGAGGCATGGTTACTTCATGCAAAAAAAATCTTTCAACGATAAGCTTGCTTCAAACGGTGATCTGCCAAAAATTATTAAAATTGAACAAAAAAAATCTGAAGGAAAAGACTCTTCTGTTAAAACGATGCTGGTTGCACCGGCATCAGAGTACGACCAGGTAATGCGGAGGATTCCAAAAGGAAAATTAATAACTTCGGACGAGATAAGAACCTTCCTAGCAAAAAAGTATTCAGCTGACTATACTTGTCAGCTTACTGCAGGCATCTTCATAAACATAGTCGCTAATGCCAGTGAAGAAAGAAAAGCCCAAGGCAGCTCCGACCTTACGCCTTACTGGCGAACATTAAAAAAGTACGGACAGCTTAATGAAAAGTACCCCGGCGGAGTCCAGACACAAAAAAATTTGCTTGAAAGTGAAGGACATGAAGTTATACAAAAAGGCAGAAAGTTCTTTGTAAAAGACTATAAGAAAGCTCTTTACATATTATAGAATATACCAGATATGATATAATATAAGCATATCTATAGAGGTGCGGAGGAAAAATGAAATCAAGAAGAATAGTTATGAACGCTTTGTTTGTAGGATTGGCAATAGTACTTTCACGATTTCTGTCAGTAAGAATTCCGATAGGCGGAGCCGAAGGAGTACGTTTCGGAGTAGGCACACTTCCGGTTATACTTGCAGGCATTTCTTTAGGACCGCTTGACGGCGCAGTAGTAGGAGCGGTTTCTGATCTTCTAGGCTACTTTATATACCCTATGGGAGCATTCATGCCTCAGTTCACTCTTACCTCGCTGCTTTACGGACTTATCCCAGGTCTTTTATTCAGATATATTCTGCGTAAAAAACTTACATTTGCCAACATACTTGTAACTTCCATGATAGCTGAATTAATAGGTATTTCTATAACCCCACTGCTTATAAACCAACTTTTCCAAATACCCTGGGCAGTGCTTATGCCTCCGAGGATTATTACATTCGTCCTGCGTGTCATAATAAATCCGATGATCATTTATGAACTTTTAAAACGCGTTCCACAGCTAAGGACAGGCATGATACTCCCTACTGAGAACAAATCATGAAAGAGATGGTCTTGACAAAGATGAAGTATTAATATATAATATTTGTGTTTAAGTTCAGGGGGTCGTGGTGCAATTGGGAGCACGCTACAATGGCATTGTAGAAGTCGTGGGTTCGAATCCCATCGACTCCACCATAAAAAGCTCAGGGAGTCTGGGCTTTTTTTGTTTATATGGCCGGATCTGGTAATTTCTGAGAGAGAAAGCCTAAATCTAATCACGTAATTACTTTTAAAAAAAGAGGCGGGATACTTTGAAAAAAATTATTGTGATGCTCCTCATGATATCTCTGAGCATTAGTTTATTTTCCCAATTTAAGCTTGATCTGAAGTACAGCGATACTAAGGATACTGCAGGTACAGTATTGGTTTGCGCCTCAGCTGTGGCGGCTGCATACTTTTTTGATGAACAGATACGTTTGACTGTACCAAAAATTGAGAACCTTTCGATTGATTCTTTAACCGATGCAAAGATAAGTCTTGGTATAAGTTCGGCATTATTGATATCGTCTTTTCTTTTTGACAGTCCTGAATTTAAGGATGTTGCTTTTCGTTCCTTTCAGGCCGGAGCTGCAAGTGCAGCAGTTGGTTATCTGCTCAAACATGCAACCGGCAGAGCCCGCCCCTTCATGGAAGAAGGGAAAAACAGTTTTATGGGCTTAGCAGCAGCTTCTGACAACTACCTTTCCTTTCCTTCCGGACATTCAATCGTTGCATGGGCGGTTGTCACTCCTTATGCACAAAAATATGGACAGTGGCTTTACATACTGCCGGCAACCGTTTCAGCCATGAGAATCATTGAAGACAAGCACTGGACATCCGATGTAATAGCGGCATCGGCTTTGGGTTTTCTTTTAGGCGCTTTCATGCCATATCTGGAGATTTCCTTTTGATATCTTGGCCAAGTACGAATAAATTGATTTTTCCTGTTCGTTTTTATTTTAAAAAAGTATCGTAAAAATCTTAATTGTAGTATAATTAATATGAATTATGAACGGCAGGAGGGTTGACAGTGGCAAAAAAACAGATAATGAACCGGCTGAAAAGGATAGAGGGACAGATAAAGGGTTTACAGAACATGGTTGAACAGGAAAGGAACTGCGTGGAGGTACTTACCCAGCTCAGTGCCATATCAGGTGCTCTAGACAACACTGCCAAAGAAATAGTAAAAGAATATGCCAGAAATTGTTTTATAAAATACGAGTCCACACAGGATGAGAAACTCATAAACGAACTTATAGAGAACCTTTCAAAATTTAGGAGGATGTGATTTGAGAACAATAAACCAGGACGATTTTGTCCTTATATACTTTGAGGACGATACTACCCTTCTCATAAAGGCTGACGGAAATAAATCTTCATGCCACAAGGGCAGTATTGATACCGCAAGCTTCATCGGACAGGAGTACGGTTATACAGGCGAATCAAATAAAGGAGCCCGATTTATCGTTGCAAGACCAACTTATGACGAGTACATCTTCAAACTTAAGCGTGCTTCCCAGATTGCATATCCCAAAGACCTGGGATATGTTATACTCAACCTTGGGATAAAACCCGGAGATACGATTCTTGAGGCAGGATGCGGAAGCGGTGGGGCTACAGGTATTTTTTCAAAGATTGTAGGATCAGAAGGAAAGGTTTTCTCCTACGAAAAAAGACAGGATTTTATAGATCTGGCACGAACCAATCTTATGAAATTTTCACAGTACGATAATGTTATTTTTAAAAACAGGGATATAAAGGACGGAATAGATGAAACAAATTTTGATTCAGTTTTTCTAGACCTTCCTAATCCCCAAGATTATATGGATATAGTTTACGGGGCTATGGGAAATTCCAGTATGCTGGGAGTGCTTGTTCCTACAACAAACCAGGTTTCAGAAATTCTGTTGGCCATGAGGAACTTTGAGTTTAAGAAGATTGATGTCTGGGAAACATTTATCAGAAGATATAAAACCAATCCATACAGACTCAGACCCTCGGACATAATGGTAGGACATACGGCATTTCTTATTTTTGCAAGGAAAACACTAGGTTTAGGAAAAACTAAATTGGAAGGAGAGGAGTACTATGAGCAGGAAAATTAAATCAGCTATCTCAATAGTAATAATAGTATCCGTCTTTTTTTCTTCTTGGATCTTTGCGGCCGCTTCCCAGAAAAAAATCCAGGATATATATGAACAACAGTACCAGGATCCAATCTTCATGCTTTTATACTATATTGATAATATTTACTACGATAAATCCAAAATTGACTATGCAAAAATACTGGATTCAACACTAGACGGTCTAATTTCAGGACTTGACGATCCCTTCGCATGGTACTTTGATAAACGCCAGACCAATGAAAACAGAATAGAAGAAAGCAAGGAATATGGAGGAGTAGGGCTTACAGTAAGGTATGACACTGCCAAGAAGGCCATAGTTGTGGTAAGTCCTATGGCGGGTACCCCAGGAGAGAAAGCCGGGATCCTCCCCAACGACTATATAATAACAGTTGATGGATCACCTGTATCCCAGATTGGCTATACCCCCTCGGTAGACAGAATGAGAGGAGAGCCTGGCACAGCCGTAAAACTTGAAGTATTCAGGGACGGTTGGGATGAAACACGCATAATAGAGGTTCCCAGAGCTAAAATAGAAACCAAATCCGTTCAATATGATCTTATTGAGTATAACAATAAAAAAATAGCCTATATAAGACTTACTAACTTTGCTGAAAAAAGTAATGAGGAAATGCGCGATGCGCTTTCGCATTTTATCTCCAAGTCTAAGGATGGACTGGTGCTGGATCTGAGAAACAATCCTGGAGGCTTTCTGAATGTTGCAATAGATATAGGTTCAATGTTCCTAAGAAACGGAAAGATTGTATCCGTAAGGTATTACAATGGCGAAGAAGAAACTGTAACCCCACAGCCAGGAAGTTATTTTGATTTTCTGAAGGATATTCCTATTGTTGTGCTTGTAAATAAGGGATCCGCTTCAGCTTCGGAAATTCTTACCGGAGCACTTAAAGATAACGGTACCGC
This sequence comes from Petrotoga sp. UBA5851, assembly GCA_002431635.1. Classification (GTDB taxonomy): domain Bacteria; phylum Thermotogota; class Thermotogae; order Petrotogales; family Petrotogaceae; genus UBA5851. The sequence continues at coordinate 18,470 of DJGH01000046.1, read as the reverse complement.
TACAATAATAGGGAAACAGACTTACGGAAAAGCAGCTGTTCAGAGACCTATACAGCTTCCAAACGGCGGAGAGGTATGGCTTCCTATAGGTCATTACTTTACACCCAACGGCACAGATATACACCTTAAGGGTATCGATCCGGATATAGATATTGATAATCCTGCGGTTGAACTTAAATCGGTTAAGCCTTCGGAAAGCGAAACGACAGAAGCTATGCTCAGTACCACAAACAAACCGTATATAAACCTTTCTGCCGATTCACAGTTATTGAAAGCGTTTGAAGTAATAACGGAAAAGGCCGGAGGGAAATAAATTTGAGAGTCTATGGCTGGCTGGCAGTAATGCTTATACTGACAACCGTTATCTCTTTCTTCTTATACGTTTTTTACGGTAAGACAGACAGAGAGTATATTGTCATAGAAAAAACACCTGTTCTCACCATAAAACAGAGCTTCAATACCAAAAACATAATAGATTCTTTTTCTTCTGTCAAGAACATATCAGCCTTTTCTTTTGGAATGATTGATTATAAAATATTCATAGGAAAGTACAGATATGACTTGAAAGAACAGATACTTTATCTTGAACCTTTAAATAAGGATCTTTACGATGAGCTCAAAAATCTTGCCGTATCGATAGAAAAGGAATCTTATGAGGAAGTAAAAAAGATAAAGTACTTTGATACGGTCATCAACGGATACACTCTGAGTTCTAAGAACTTTTATATACGGTACATCCCAAGGGTTTTTCTTATAGATTTTTCAAAAATTCCTCCGTCAAACATGACTTATATAAGAACCCGTTACTTCATCTTTGATAAAAGCATGTACAAAAAAGGCGGATTTCAGAAAAGCTTCGTTGAAGGTCTTAAGAATTCTGGAGGAGTTGTTCTTGACTCAAGACTATTGGGGACAGATGAAATTGATGTAACCCTGTCCCTGTTAAAAAATAACGGTATAACTGTCAGCAGCGACCTAAAGTTGATAAGTTTTAAAGGGGAATAAACCAAATGCTTGTTGATTTTTTCAATGCCATCTTCAGACCTTCAAAGATTTTCCAGCATAAGAAAGAATCGCTTTTGATTCCTGTGATTATAATCATTATATTTTTATTTACTCCGGCATGGCTCCTTAATTGGAAAGCCTGTGCTTTTTTGCTTATGTCAGCCTACTTCGGCGCAAGTGCCAGAACTATTTTTTCTGATAAAAATTTTTTTATTCCTTATATTATTACCTTTTCCCCTCTTGTTTTCGGTGCGCTTGGAAAAAATTTCATGATTGCTTCGTTCATCTGGATGCAGGCATTAAGGAGCTATATAGACATAAAAAACAAAAACTGTTTTTCCCTGATAATAGGGATAAGCTTTGAACTGTTCCTGCTCTGGTGGTTTATATGAAGGACTTTTATTCCAGACTGACTCTTTTTGTAATAAACAAGGCAAAGTACATATTAGTGGCATTCCTTATTGCTACGGTCTTTTTCGGGTATATGACCACCAAACTTGGTGTCGATTCGGATATTATGAAGGTTATGCCCCAGGATGACCCCATAATTTTGGACTACTACAGAGAACAAAATGCAATGGGCAACACAGATGTAATGATAGTAGCCTTTTTTTTGAAGCCGGAGACTGATCCGCAGACTGTAGCAAAAAATTTCTACGATAGAATGAGTACCTATAAAAACCTTAAAGAGTTTACCAAAACAGATATGACCTTTTTCCTTTCATCTGGTTTTTTAAACGTTACAAATACCGATGTGATAGAACAGATAACCCAGAATGTCAATAACGTCTTTGACGCTGTAAAAAGTGCCAATCCATACGATTTCAAATCTTTCGAGTATCTTTATGACACACTAGACGGAATTTNNAGTCTGCAACAGGGTCTATCGCAGAGTGATGATAATTTTATTAAAAGCTATTACATGCTCTCTGTGGAAAAAGATATTATGATAATGGGTGTCAGTTTCATAAAACCTAGCACAGATTTGGGATTTGTCAATGAAGTAATTCCGGTTGTCAAAGAAAACCTTTCTGAGATAGAAAAGATTCATGGCATAAAGACAGGTCTTACAGGTAACTACATATACAGTTATGAAGCAAACAAAGCTCTTTCAAAAGACTTTGCCATAACCACCACCTTGACTATGGTCTTCACCATATCACTTTTCTATATTGCATTCGGCAATATGATAACTACTGCAATTGTCTTTATCTGCCTTATTCTGGCAACTGTTATCAGTATGGGCATAACCCAGATGATGTTTGGTCAGCTCAACATAATAACCACTTTCGTAGCTTCAATAACAGTAGGACTTGGAATTGACTACGGCCAGCACCTTCTTACCCGTTTTATAAATGACTACAAGAAGAACAACAATATGGTAGATGCTCTTTACTACACGTATAAAAACTCTCTTACTCCAATCTTTTATGGAGTTATAACAGCTATTGTTGTTTTTACGACTCTTCTGCTTATGAGGCTACCGGCATTCACACAGATGTCGGTAATGACCATTGCGGGTCTTTTCGTATTCTTTATTGTCATGGTTTTTGTGGTTCCGGCTATAATGACTATATTCAAATCCAGTCTTAAGGTAAGTAGAATAGAAGAGTATACCAATAAATTCTTCAAAAAGATGAGCTACTTTATACCTAAAAATGGAAAGATAATTGTAAGGACAGTAGTACCAATAATGATTATTTTCTCTATAATAGGAGCTTTTTCAACCCTTAATTTTTCATATACCACACCCGGTCTTGTATCAGCCAGTTCGGAATCTTCCAAAATCGGAGTTCTTGTTCTGTCAAAGATGGGACAGACCTCATTCGATTCGCTTAAATGTGCAGTACGGTTTGATGAAAACATAGACGATTTTAAAAGCCGTCTGCTTGCAACCGGAGCTGTAAAAAGCATAGAAAGCCTGCCTGATACCATAGAAAAACAGGTGGGGAAGTATGCCGACCTAAAAAATAAAGTTCAGGGATTGTCCGAAGTAATTGCCAATCCAATGGTTGCATCCATACTGAAAAAATATAATATCTACAGTGACAGTCTGAAGATAATTGATATAATAAGCCGCTCGTCTGATCTTAACCAGTTCTCCTTAAATATACTGGAGATACTACCTCAGGAACTTAAAAGCTCCTTTTTCATGGAAAAAGATGGTGTAAAATACATAATCCTTAGTATTCAGCCTGCTTTTGACATATGGAGCAATAACGGTCTTAAAAAATTCTTCGACAAAATAGGAAAAGATAATACAGACAGAATATTGGGAAATCCCAAAGCCATGTATAAGATAATGAGCATTGTCAGCAAGAGATTCATACTTCCAACGGCAGTGTCTTTTATCTTCATAGCCATATTTACATACTTTTCGAGAAAAAAGAATATAAAAGAAACCCTTCTTACCTTCTTTGGACTTGTAAGTGCTTCCCTAGGAACCTTCGGTGTAGGCTATTTTATGGGGATAAGGCCGACTTTTACCACTCTTCTGACCTATCCGCTTGTATCTGGTGTCGGAGTGGAAGGCTTTATACATATATTCCATGCAATCGATGAAGATCCTAAACATTACTGGCAGTCCCTCAACTCTGTAACATTTTCTATTGCTACAACCATAGCCGCTTTTATAAGTTTCAATGTCTCTGAAGGCGCTCTTTTGAAGCAGTTTGCTACAACTATGGCTCTTTCACTTGTGTTCTCATGGGTAGCAAGTGCCGTGCTAATACCGGCAATTAACCGTAAAAAGATAAAAGAGTACTGGAAAAAGGAAAAAGATATGCGTGAAGAGATAGCAGAAGTTGAAAAGAATTTTGAGAAAGATATGGAAAAACAGGAATAAAAAAGTCGGATCCTCAAGGATCCGATAATGGTTTTAAACTATCTCAGGGGGATAGAAGTATTTCCTATCTGTTTATAATGATAACATCATCATTATTACTATTCAACTTAAGTTAGTAAAAAAATTATTTCGTTAAGTTAACTATCCGATAAGGAAATTTTTATCGAGAAATTTTTTTAAAGCATGTTCATTACAGCTCCTGTTGAATACGGAATAAGCCATAGACACCATACTAGAATGCTGAATCTGCTGAAATTCTTCTTTTTTTCCTCCTTGCCGCTCAAGAGCACTATGCTTGCCCATACGGCGTGTAAAAGCATTAAAAGTATCGCGGCAATTCCGGAAATACTATGCAGGCTTACAGATGATGAACGGCTGATTATTCCCATAATCAAAGTGGACGAACTGTCAAATATAAATCCTAACCAAAAAAACACAAGATGTTTTGCCCTGAGAGAACCCTGAATTTTTTCGCTCCATACACCAATGCTATAACATATCAGAGCGAGCGTAATTAACACTACCGAAAATACCAGCATTCTTTTTCCTCCTCAATTTTTAACTGCTTATCTTTCGTTTTTACTTCAAAATAATTATTCTTACTATTTTTTCAAAGTTTTCATAAGTATAAAGACGATATAAGGCTATGCTTATCATATTAGCTGCTATAAAGGCTGAGAGCTCCTCTGTTTTGATGCTGGGAACGATACTTATCGTCTTATCCATATCAAGAGCATTTTTTATACCTTTTCGGAACTCGTTAAGAAACTTTTGTACTCTGCCTTCCGGTTTTTCATTACCTTTTTTTGCATACTCCGGTATAAATCCTTCGAAAGTTCTTATAAAAGTATCAATTATCTCAAATATCCTGTGCATTTTCACCAAAAAATCTTCTTCAGAAGAAAAAGCAGCATCCATCTTGTCTCCGTAATCTTTCCAGTAAAATCTTATAAGACTTATCATAAGCTCATCTTTAGTTGGAAAGTAATTATAGATTGTTCCGGTTGCAATATTGGATTTTTTTGCTATCTCACGCATATTAAGCTTGTGATACCCATATGTTTTTAAAAGTTCAAAGGCATTTTTCAGTATTAAATTTTCAACGTCTTCTATCGTCTTTGGCATTTTCTGTCACCTCACTGAATATTTTGATAGACATCGTGTATATTTTTATGAACCATGTTCATAAAAATATACAATTTTTTCTTTGCATGCATATATCTTTACGATTAAGTATTGACATAAAAAAACCTGATCTCTTAAGAGACCAGGCTTTTTGCTAATTAAGCTTGAAAGTTATCTGAGTAAGTGACTGATTTATCATAGTTGGAGAGTTTTTGAAGGAGGTCCTTATTATCTTTGCATAGAACTCTTCGGGGAGAAGGAAGGTATAAACCACTATATCAGCTGTATTCTGTTCAAAAACTGTTGAACCAAGATCTATAACGCCGGAAGCCTTCCTGAGCATAGATACAAAATCTACATAGCTGTCATAATCAATGTTCATTATATTCATTTCAAGAGGAAGACCATTTGCAACCTGACTCATCCAGTCCTTGACAATAAGTCTTGAAAGACTTTCTCCTATAGTATAGGCTGCTTTTCCCACTGCATTTTTTACTGCAATTGCGGCTGAAACATCAGCCTTACCTTCTGTGACTGAATCAGAGGCAATAATCTGTCCTGTCTGTGTCCAGAATACTTTGAGGTTTACCGTCGCTCGTGCTCCCATAAGACCGCTTATACTGCCTGTGCTTTCTCCAAAAAGCTCTCCGGTTATAAGAACATCCACACCATACTTTCTGAATGACTTCACATCCGGGGTAAAATCAGCTTTTATCTGCATAAGTTCCTGAAGCCTTTCGGTATCATAAACATCAAAACCGTATTCTTTAAGCCTGTTAAGAAGGTTCACTTCTGCAGATCTGTCCTCAAAACTCAAAAGACCTTTGTAAAGGTTAGCCGGTATCCAGACTCCAACTTTAGGCTTTCTCATTTTTTTAATTACAAAGAAAAAATCATCGTCCGGAATATCTTTACTTACTTCAAATGAACATTTTACTTTATAATAACTTATCTGGAAAGCACTTTCACTGAGTATCTTTTCGCTCTTAATATATCCCTGTGTCTTAGTATAAGTCTGTTTATCCACAAGGGTGAAGTTAGATACCTGTGATTGAGAGTAAAGTTTAAGCCCAACTACCTGCTGAAGCGCTTTTAATCTTGCATCTAAGAGTGCGTCATCCTTATCAATTCCTATTCCTTCAACCACAACTGTCTCTACAGAAGGTGCAATGGCTACGTCAGATGTTCTGTTCTGCTTATACAGCTCCTGCTGAAGCTCAAAATACGTTTTTTGCTTTGCCGGAGCACTGCAGGAAGTAATCATAACCAATAGAGCTATGACCGAAAGAAAAACTAAAGCTTTTTTCATCTTATCACCCCTTATAATAATATTTTCCTGATTCCTGATAGATCAGACCGTTTATCTCATGTTCAGATATTTCTGCCATGAGTTCCGAAAGATCCCGGCCGGTTTTTTCTGCAAGTTCATCAAGGGTTGAAATGCCTTTACGGATATACCCTATAAGAACAGACTCTCCGTTTTCGTACGCAGAACAGCCTAAAACTAACTTTTCCTGTAAACCTAAAATTTTCCGTGCTCTTTCCACGGAGGTAATAGGTGTTGCACCAG
>DJGH01000046.1:0-11920 GCA_002431635.1 Petrotoga sp. UBA5851 | reverse complement strand
AGATGGTTTGTTCCCTCCGAATTTAATCTGGTTATATCTCCGGGCACGGCATAAACATCTCTGGAAAAGTTTGCAGCATATGCTGCGGTTATGAGCGAACCGCTTTTCTTAGATGCTTCCACAACTATTGTTTTACTTGAAAGACCTGCAATTATCCTATTTCTGTAAGGAAAGGTATACTTAGCAGGAGGTGTTCCCGGAAAAAACTCGGAAATAACCAGTTCTTCCTCTACCAACCTTCGGTAAAGCTCTTTATTGCTCTGCGGATAAATAACATCCACGCCGCAGCCCAAAACTGCAATAGTCCGTTTGGAATTTTGATGTACTATTGTATCTATACCAAAAGCCATACCGCTTACAAGTGTATGGTCATCCAACTGTGAGCATAGGTTTTTACATATCTGCCGTCCATACTCAGTTGTTTTCCTGCTTCCGACTATCGAAAGACACTCTGAATTTAGAAGCGAAATATCTCCCAGACAGTAAAGAACAGCAGGAGGATCAGGTATATTACGTATTATTTGAGGATAATCACTATCCCAGTATGTCAGTATCTTTAATCCTTGCACACCGGAAAGCCTGTGTACTATCTCATCTTTCCTTTGACTGAAGTCAGTTCTGATAACCAGAAAATCACGGTTGTTGTCCACCATGTCTATAACTTCTCTGTTCTTAAGTTTGTTTACTTCCTTAAGCGCAATGATATCCAACGTATTCATAAAATCATCCCCCGTGCAATTATATCATGTACAGCCTATTAAGAAAAATGCGCAGTATAAACTGCGCATTTTTTTATTCTTCATCAGCTGTGCTTGGAATAAGACAAAGAAAGTGCATTTCTCCGGTTCCGATATTTTTTATCTGATGCTCCACACCACCGGGCACAAAAACATAACTTCCCTCAGGGGCCGCAACTTCCTTTTCTCCATCAAATATTCCTGCTGTTCCCTTAATAATATAGATCTCATGTTCCCATACATGGGAGTGTCTGGGAGAGTGTCCGTCTGGACCAACCTTGAAAAGCCTCATAACAAAATTTCCTGCACCAATTTTCTTACCTATAAGTACTCTTTTTTCAACATTTTTCACTTTATCGTTATTCATTATAACAGGCTGAATATCTTCGGCTTTTCCGATAACTGCCTTTTTTACCATAGAAATCACCTCTTTTTTGAACCTGTGGTCTGAAGCTCCTTTGCATACACTACAACCTTCCTGTATGGCTCAAGACCGACAGATTTGGTTTCAAGCTGAGGAAAATTCTTTCTTATGTACTCATGTATTATCTTTCGCTCAAATGAAAACATTGGTGCAAGCTCGGTACTCCCTTCCCTTATAGCTTTACGTGCCGTTGAATCGGCTATCTCTTCTATATGCTTTTTCCTGTTTTTCCTGTACTCGCCTATATCAAGCTTTACATCTATCTTGGTATCTGTCATCCTGTTCACATATATCATGAGAAGATGCTGAAGAGCTCCCAAAGTTCTTCCGTACTTGCCTATAAGTTTTTCTAGTCCTTCTCCTTCAAGCGATACTACTATGGTTTTACCGAATATCTTAAGATTAGAATAAAAAGTTCCCTCGAATTTATCTAAAATAATATTTAAGAAATCCTGAAGGTTGGCCAAAAGATGATTTTCATTCAGATATACCTCTATTATGGCAGGAATAGTCCGCAAACCTAAGAATCCAGTTTTAGCCGCCTCCTGTACAACAGTGAATGAAAGCTCCTCCTTTGGAACTTTATACTCGTTCAAAGCATTTTCATATGCCAGTTCGGCAGTCTTTGCCGTATACTGTTTGATATCTAACTTTATCAAGCATTTCACCTCCTCACGGGTTTAGGACCAAGACCGAACAGATCCCTGAAACCTATGCCTTTTGACTTATATAAGAAATTAACAAGCAATGTGATACCCACCTGCAAAATTGCATTTAGAGTATAGTATATAAAAACACCGGAAGGCAAGCCTATGAGCATGAACGGAAACAAAAGGCTCATAAGTATGGTCTGCCAAGCCGCTTTTACATCCTGGGAAGAAAGCATTGCATTTACTATATAAGCTATCAAGCTTATTATTATAAATAGCCAGTTTTCTGCCCATCCTCCGGCAGAAAGATCCTGCCAGATAAGGAATCTGGGGTTGTAAGCAAAACTTTCTCCAAAATACTGTATGACCTGCCAAAGCACAATAAATATTGGAAGCTGTATTAAAGCAAAAAGACAGCCGCTTGCAGGATTGAAGCCTTTTTCTTTGTAAAGTGCCATCTGGGCTTCCTGCATTTTCTGCGGATTGTTAGGATACTTTTTCTTTATTTTGTCAAGCTCGGGCTGAAGCTCCTTCATTCTTATCATCGATTTTTTCTGCTTCATGTAAAGCGGAAGGAAGATAATATTTATGATAAGTGTAAATATTATTATAGCCCAACCAAAGTTACCAGTTACATTATTAAGCCACCACAAAAACTCAACAAACCAGTAGAATATGACTGTAGTCCAGCTTATGGCTTTTACATCCTTCAATAGGCCGTTAACAGTTTTGTACTCCTCGCCTTGATAGAGTTCCCTTATCAAAGTAAGCTTCATCGGACCCATAAAATTTTTAAGATCCAACTTCCCAGTGAAACTTACGGTAAGGCTCTTCCTGTCGATAGGAACATCAGAAGATACTATGAGTGAAATTTTAAACGGTTTTGCTTTATATGAAACGTAAGAATTGGTTGCTGAACTAATGCCGTATGAGCTTAGATTCTCAACTGAAAACGAAGAAACTTTACCGGGGAGGGAGATATTGGGGAGAACTACAGTTCCTGAAAGCCCCTTTACCGAAAGGTCAAACTCAAAGTTGGGGTTATTATGGAAGATATAACCTTTTGTTCCCCCATTTTCAAACCCATAGACAAATTCAACTTTGCTTTTATCTTCCGATTCTTTGACTTCAAAAGAAACAGGAAGCATCTCTTTCCCGTCGGAATCTAAAAGATCATAACTGTCGTTTGTGTACTTATAAACTGATACCATACTTTTGGTTTGGGTGTTTATTATCGAATAATCCTGAATCCTTCCGTAATTATCAACGGTGACCTTATAAAGTCTCATCTCCAAAGTCACACTCTGGCTTGTCGGGTCTTGGGTTATCCTGTATTCAGGCAATGCGAATACGGACAAACACAGCATAATAAAAAGTATTAAAGTTACTGTTTTTTTCAAATCAAGCACCCCTTTTTATGAAGTTTACCTCTTTTTTTTAAGAAAACTAAAATTTTCAGGTACCGGGTCTATGCCGCCAGGGTTAAAAGGATGGCAACGTGAAATCCGCCTGAGACCTAAATACAAGCCTTTGATACTTCCAAACCTCTTCACAGCCTCATAGGTATAAGCCGAGCATGTGGGATAAAACCTGCAGGTAGCAGGTTTTAAAGGAGATATAAAGCGCTGGTAAAACCTGATTATTCCAAGAAACAGGTACTTCATCTTAAAGCCTCAATCATGTCTAGAATTAAATTTTCAAGCTCATGATACGTAACTTGTGAAAACCTTTTCGAAAGGCCTTTCCTTGGTATAAAGATAATATCTGTGCTTTGAGGAAACAAGGGTTTGTTGGTTCTGTAAATTTCCTTTAGGCATCTTCTTAATCGATTCCGCAGATGGGCTTTCCCAAACTTCTTTCTTATGGAAAAGCCTATTCTGCAACAACCTTTACAATTGGCCTTATAGACAATCACAAAACTCTCTGATTCTACCCTTCCTCCGGTATCGAAGAGAGAATCAAAGTCATTTTTTAGTCTCAGACGTTCCCGTTGTCTGAATGACATCTTTTTCATTTTTTACTGGACTGACACTCTTTTTCTTCCTCTGGCTCTTCTTCTTCTTAAAACTGCTCTTCCTCCGCTGGTTTTTGATCTCTCAAGAAAACCGTGGGTTCTGGCTCTTTTTACTTTTGAAGGCTGATATGTTCTTTTCATTGCCGTACCTCCTTTGGGTATATTGATTAAAAAGACTATTCTTAATTATAACCGTAAAAGGTTTTTCTGTCAATAAATAGAAGTAACAAATTTTTAAAGGAACCAAACGCCCGAAAGTTCTTAATTTAACTAATGGTAATATAATCGATTTGTTAATTAAATCAATAGATTATAGAATAGTATAAAAGCAAAAAATAAAAGCACAAATATACCAAGAATAGTATACCATGCTAGAGCAAAATAAGAAAGGGTTTTAAAAATATAATATAATAAAAATGCAGTTTGAAAAAAAAACGGAGGTGTCGCTATATGTCTAAAGTAAAAGTTATGGATACAACCTTACGTGACGGTCAGCAGTCACTCATAGCCACAAGGATGAAAACTTCTGAATTTTCTGATGTACTAGGCACATTTGACAATATAGGTTTCTATTCTATGGAAGTCTGGGGAGGAGCAACTTATGACAGTTGTATACGTTTCCTTGATGAAGACCCGTGGGAGAGGCTGAGTGTCCTGCGAAAAGGTCTTAAAAACACCAAAATACAGATGCTTCTGCGTGGACAGAACCTTGTGGGCTACAGACATTACTCAGATGATGTTGTAGAGCTTTTCATAAAGAAAATGGCTGATTATAAAATGGACATCGTAAGGGTATTTGATGCTCTGAACGATATAAGAAACCTAGAAAAATCAATAGAAACAGCCAAAAAATACAAAATGGAAGTTCAGGCAGCCATTTCATATACAGTGAGTCCTGTCCACAATCTTGAATTTTACAGATCATACGCTAAAGAACTTGTAGAAAGAGGCATAGATTCAATATGTATAAAAGATATGGCCGGGCTTATAACTCCTAAACAGGCATACGAGCTTATTAAAGATCTTAAATCCAAGTTCAATATTCCCATACAGCTGCATTCACATAATACTGCCGGACTGGCTGATCTTTCATACTATGCGGCAGTTGAAGCGGGAGTGGATGTACTTGACCTTGCACTTAGTCCTTTTGCAATGGGATCTTCCCAGCCGGCACTTGAGCCCTTTAACCATTCAATGGAAATGGGACTGGACGGAGCAGGTATAATTAAGCTTGTTGATCATTTCTGGAAGGTTAGAAAAAATCATGCTGCAGATGATGTAAATATGCAGTCCATAAACAGCAAAATGCTTCTTTCTCAGATACCAGGAGGAATGATCTCCAATCTAGTGTCCCAGCTGAAACAGCAAAAAGCTGAAGATAAGCTTGACCTGGTTATGGAAGAAGTTCCAAGAGTGCGAAAAGATCTTGGCTATCCTCCTCTTGTTACTCCTACAAGCCAAATTGTCGGCGTTCAGGCAACCTTAAATGTCCTGACGGGCGAGAGATATAAGATGATAACCAATGAGGTTAAAAACTATATGAAAGGCGAGTATGGAAGGTCGCCGGCTCCTGTTGATCCACAGCTTCTAAAAAAGGCTCTTGGCGATGAAAAACCCATCACCCACAGATTCGCAGATGATATAGCCCCTGAACTCGAAAAAGCCAGAAAGGAAAGTGGAGTACTTGCATTGACGGATGAGGATCTTCTCACATACGTTCTTTTCGGTGAAGTCGGAAAGAAATTTCTTACCAAAAAATATGAAAAAGAAATTAAAGTAGATCAGGATATACTCAAGAAGTATAAAAATGAAGAAGTAAGCATATACCCCGTGTAAAAAAATAAAATCGTTTGGAGAGTTAAACTTAAATTAATTTTATGGTATAATTTGTTATGTAGTAATTCTATCTAAAAGAGTGAAAAGGGGGTAAAAGTATGAAGAAGTTAGTTCTCATAGCATTGTTGGTTTCTTTAAGCGCTATTGCAATATTTGGCGCTAAGTTGGTAGTATGGACATCCGAAAAGCAGGTTCCGTTCATGAAGAAAATGGGCGAGCAGTTCACCAAAAAGTACGGTGTTACACTCGATGTCCAGATGGTCAATTTCGGAGATATAAAGTCAAAGTTCCTTACCGCCGCGCAGGCTGGAGAAGGACCGGATATATTTGTTCTTGCTCATGATAATATGGGTGAACTGGTAGCTAACGGTCTGGTCGAACCTTTTGAATTTTCCGCTGTTGACAGAAAGAACTATTACGATGTAGCAATAGATGCTTTCACAATGAACGGCAAACTCTACGGTATCCCTTATGCAATCGAGTCTATACTGATGTTCTATAACAAGGATTATATAAAAGATCCGCCAAAAACAGCCGAACAGCTCCTCAAATACCAGAAAGATTTCACAACCAAGGATACCTTCGGTCTTCTCTGGGATGTAAACAACCTTTATTTTTCATACCCTTTCCTCTCAGGATTCGGAGGATATGTTTTCAAGTGGGACGGAAAACAGTATAATGTTAAGGATGTAGGTCTTGCAAACGCCGGTGCTATAAAAGGCGGAAACCTTATTAAAACGATAATTGAAAACGGAATGCCATCATCTTCAAACTATGGTACTATGGATTCAGCTTTCAAAGACGGACTTTGCGCTATGATAATCAACGGCCCATGGGCAATCCCGGACTACAACAATGCCGGTATAAACTACGGAGTATGGCCACTTGCAAGCATCGAACTGGAAAAGGGTAAATCCTTAAAGCCTTTTGCAGGAGTACAGGGTTTCATGGTTAATGCAAAATCTAAAAACAAAGCTCTTGCCAAAGAATTTATAATTAATTATATTTCAACAACAGAAGGTGCTTACACTATTTATAAGGAAGATCCCAGGACTCCCGCAAGAAAAGATGTTGCAGAAAAGGTTATTGCAACTGATGAAAATGCTAAAGTCTTCAGGGATGCTGCAATAGGAGCCGAACCTATGCCTAACGTTCTGGAAATGGGCAATATATGGTCGGTTATGAACGGCGAAGGCCTTGTGAACTTTACAAACGGCACATCAACACCCGAACAGGCACTTAAAGACGCTGTTTCAAAGATACTCGCCAACTTAAAATAAGTTTTTCCGTGAAGAAGGGAGGTTAATATCTCCCTTCTTTGTTTCTATATAAGAAAAGCATTTTATTTTGCCCAAGACCGAAAGGCGGGAGGTTATTATGAATACGCTAAAGAAAGTTCTTATTTGGCTTTTTATAACAGTTATAAACGTACTGCTCTTCTGGGTGTTCTTTACACTTTTGGCTTTTGGCAATTACGGATTGGGAATAGTAGTCGGCATTTTCCTGGCGATAGCGGACTGGGCTGTATTCTCAAAGAAAGGCTATCCTTACCGTTATACCCTTCCTGCAATGTTTTTCCTTTTCATACTGACTATCTATCCCATGTACTATACCATAAAAACAGCATTCACAGATTACGGCACCGGCCATCTTTTTACACGCGACCAAGCTATCCAGACACTGCTTACTGATCCAAGGTTTAATTATGAACCTCAGGAAGGAAAAACGCTTGATTTCAGAGTATACGTACGCTATGACGAAAAATTCCAGCCGACGGAAGATTTCAGAATCCTTCTGTACGACAATGAAAGCATATTCGTAACAGAAAAACTTTCTGATATCAGGTATGACTCTAAGGGAAATACTATAAATGCGAATACAAGAATGTATAAGGCACAAGACGACTATATCAACCTTGATTCTTCATCCTATAGGCTCATCCGAAGTGTCTCAGAAACAACTCTTGAACCATTTTCAGCAAGAGTTGACAACATATCGGCAATAGAAGATTCCCAGAAAATCCGATACTCTTACTTCTATTCTATAAACGATCCATCTGTTGCGGGCAACTCGGCTTTTTACGCTTCCGTTCTCCGCCAGAAGTACATCGGTAATCTGGAAATAAGTTACGATACACTCAGGTTCCGGTTGTCAGACCGAAACATATACAGAAAGTTTTCTGAAACATATAAAAAGTACGATATCCTCGTCACCACAGAAAACATAGGCCAACGCAATGTATATAAAACCATTGTTGTAAACAAGCTGGCCTCAAGAAATCTTACCGAAAAAGACGGTGCATTCTGGGATTACGACGAAAACGGCAATCTGGTAAGACTTGAGGGATACGTACAGGATATCGGAACCGGACAGTTTGAAAAAATATTCAAAGATCCAAAGATAACGGGACCATTTATAAAAATATTTATATGGACATTTACATACGCAGGATTGAGTGTTCTATTTACCTTTGCGATAGGACTCATGCTTGCATTGGCTCTTAACGACAAGGGTCTCAGAGGACGAATGATATACAGGACACTTCTTATCCTTCCATGGGCCATTCCTGCATTTATTTCGGTTTTGGTCTGGAGAAACGGATTTTTTAACGAAACCTACGGATTCATAAACAAATTTGTTGTTACACCTTTGGGATTTGAACCATTAAAATGGCTTAATGACCCATTTCTGGCAAAAGTGGCAGTACTTATTGTAAATACATGGCTTGGCTTTCCATATATGATGACAGTTACCCTTGGCTCACTTCAGAGCATACCTGAAGAGCTTTATGAAGCATCCTCTATCGACGGGGCAAGTAGGTTCAAACAGTTCTGGAAGATTACATTTCCTCTGCTTATGGTCTCTGTCGCTCCCCTATTGGTAATGAGCTTTGCTTTCAATTTTAATAATTTCGTCAATATATACCTTCTCACTGCCGGAAATCCGGCAATGGCAAACACAAACACTTATGCCGGAGAAACTGACATCCTGATTTCATACACCTATAAATTAGCTTTTGAAGGCGGACGCGGACAGGATTTTGGCTTTGCCAGCGCTATTTCGCTTATAATTTTTGTAATTGTTGCCGGAATAAGTTATGCCAACTTTAAATTTACGAAGTCGTTTGAAGAGGTGAGCAGATAATGGCCAGCATAGAAAAGAAAAACTACTTTCTCAGACACCTTTTTTTGATTTTATTTACGGTTATTGTTCTGTTTCCTCTGCTGTGGGTTGTTTTAACCTCCATAAGAAGAGATAATGCCGCATTTTCACCCAAAATGTTTTCTTCCAGGCTTACTATGCGCAATTACACCACTTTGCTCTTTCCTTCTCCAAATGCACCTGAAATAATAAAGGAGATGAACTCCTCGACTGCCTACATAGGCAAGTATAAACAGTACAGTACTGAAAAAGCTCAAAAAGCCACCACCGTTCTTATAACCGATCTTAAAAACTTCATAGCCAAGTCAAACACCGAACTCGAAGAAATATCTCTTCAATACACACAGGCATTTGAACTTTTTGACCGGCAGGTTCTTAGCCACATACTTAAAGATATAAATGATTTATATCATAAAGACCGAAAAATCATTGAAGATGACATGACCTCCCTGGATAAACAGTTTCAGACCCTAGGGATCAAAAAACCGGACACTTCTCATCTTCAAAACTCTGTAAACGCATATACCGTTCTTAGAGAACAGGCTGTACAAACATTATTTTCCTCCGGTCTTGATACTAAAAGTCCTTACTTTACCGAAACAGAAAAACTTATATACTCTATTCCCGTAAAAATGACTCTATGGAAAATACGGATATACAATAAATGGCTTACCCAGGAACCGAAAGTTCAAAGCATATATGAGCCCATAAATGCTCTTTCTGAAAGCTGGCAGTCTGTTGAATCTGAAATGAAAAAGCTTTCTGAAGAAATAGAAGCTTTAAAATCTGAAAATTTTGGCTCATACCTGCAGGAACTCACAGAAAAAGAAGATCAACTTACTGATATACGATCAGAAATTGCTATTCTCGAAAATCAGAAAAACTCTCTGAACGCCGAAATATTTGCCACACAGAATCAGATAAAAACAGTTTCAGACATAATGTCTCCGGAAGAACAGAGGCTTAAAGCCGCATACGAACTTTTAAAGAAAGCAGATATAGCCTTACCATCCCAAGATACTATGATGTGGCTTGAAAGCACGGACGAACAAACCCAAAACCTTTACTCTGTAATTGGAAATATAGAGCGGGCCATTGGACTTGTACTTGATGACATATCAGCAGTTGATTCCTTTGGAGATAATACTTTCAAATCTCTTCTCTTAACCTATAAAGAAGTATACGGGTATATTTTCTCTGCTTTTGCTTCAATCGCACAGCGCAGGGATGAAGAACTTGTTCATCCGGCATTTGCAGCAATTGAAAGCTCAAGTATGAAGATGTATGTTTCTGTAAGCCAGCTACACAGCATAACAAGCTCTTACGTCACTTTGCTGGAAAAAGCATCTAAAACTGACACTACACTTGACAGTATCAAAACAAAGGAGACTTTTCTTCAGCAAAACCTAGAACTGCTGGGTACAGAAAATTCAGACAAAAAGCAGTTCAATGAAAAAATAACATTCATTCCAAATATGACAGTACTTTACAGCCTTGCGCAACAGGACATAAAGACCATGAACCAGGCATCCTCATATGCAAAGATCATCGAAGATGAAAAGTTCTACCCTGGTATACCTACAAACCTTAAAAAGTACTTCTTATTCAAATCCTACGATAGGATGACAGAGTCGGTCGACAAGTTCAACACAGCAAAACAAAAACTTTCAACAATGTTTGCCAGCATAGCTCAGCAATCGGATATTCTAATGAATGACCTGACCAGTTACATGAAGCTAAATTATGGTGCAAATGTTGCCGAGATTACTCCAGTGGAAAACATGCTCGAAACATACCAAAGCTCTTATGAAAGTGCAAATGCGGATATGGCAAGAGCCTCAAGAATAGTTAGCGATCTGGCAGATGACTCTCCTTACGGTGAGATAAAAAGCAAGATGCGGACTATAGATAAAAACATTTACACCATACAGAAGGACTGGGAAAAAGCCATAAGAAAACCATTCCTGAGATGGGTTCTTAACTCCGTTCTGGTAGCACTTATAACTTCCTTGCTTACAGTTACCATGACTTCGGTTGCAGCATATCCATTCTCAAGAATGCGCTTCAAAGGGAGAAACCAAGGGCTGTTATTCCTTATGATAATACAGATGTTCCCAGCAGTAATGTATATGGTTTCAATGTATGGAATACTAAAGTTCATAGGCGACTATCTTCCTTTTATTGGACTTGACACGATGGGAGGACTGATTTTCATTTACCTGGGAGGAATAGCCTATAACATGTGGCTTTTCAAGGGTTATTACGATACGATTCCTGATTCTCTTGAGGAGTCTGCAATGATAGACGGAGCCACAAGATTTCAGACTTTCATAAAAATTGTTCTTCCCCTCTGCCTGCCTATTATTGCAGTAGTAACAATACTGACCTTTATGGGCAATTTCAACGAGTTTGTACTGGCAAAGATAATACTTCAGAGTGAAGATAAGTTTACCTATGCAGTAGGATTGCAGTCCTTCACCGCAGCCAACGGACCGTTTGAAACAGAGTGGGGCATATTTACAGCAGCTGCACTTATGGGAGCAGTACCGATGATGACCATCTTCCTGTTAATGCAAAAGTGGATAGTAGGTGGTCTTACACAAGGCTCCGTAAAAGGATGATACCCATAAAAGTTACTTACTAAAAACCATAACAAAATCACCCCGGTTGTTATTAGCTCAATCAAAGGACTAATACGCGGGGTGATTTTTACAAATAATCAGTGTGTTGTTTTTTTTGGCTGATACGTTCTGACTATTCTTATTCCAACATTGCCGTGTCTGTTTTCGGATGAGATAAAGTAACGGTAAGAGGGACTCATCTGTTCCAGAAAACTGTAGTAGCTACCTCCCAGGGCAATGTTGTAGGCCATAGAAAATGTTTCGGATACCTTTTTTTGCGGATCCGATGAATTTCCTTTAAAACTGCATCTGTCATGACACCACTCCTACACACTTCCGGTCATGTCGTATATTCCAAGCTCATTTGGCTGTTTGGTTCCCACTCCGTGAGTAGTGCCACCGGAATTTTTTTCATACCATGCCACATCATCTGCTTTATCGCTTCCGCTTAACATATATCCTTTACTTTTGTTTCC
>DJGH01000061.1 GCA_002431635.1 Petrotoga sp. UBA5851 | reverse complement strand
AAAAATATTTTTTAGTTTTATAAAAGTTTCAACATGAAACAAAATACAGGATAATCTATTTTATAAAAAATTATATTTTTTAGCCGTTTATCAGTCCTGCCTTTTATACATCCTCTAAAAAGGGCTTTTTTCTGGTTGTAAACGATGATAAACTTATATTAGTTTCATCCTTAGAAAAAAGGTTTATATATTAACAAAAGATAACATAGAAGCTATCTTTAAAAAATATAATTTCTTATGGAAACAAAAATAAAGGTGATTATGTTGACTAATCTTACAGAAACAGAGCAGAAAGTCTTTCAGCTTATATGGTATAAAAAGTACGGGATATCACGTACTGAGATTGTAAACAAAACCAAACTCAGTAAGGCAACTGTTTCGCGAGCAGTTGACAAGCTGATTTCCAATGGTTTTGTGGTAGAAGGAGATGCCGTTCCTACCACTTCAAAAGGACGGCCTCAGAAGTTGCTGGTTTTGCGCAACGATGAAATTCTCATAAGCGGAATATCTATACACAGCAGGTTTTTACATTTTGTCATAGGAGATCTTTCCGGAAGACTGAGATACTCTGAAAATATACCGGTGGACAAGAGTAATGTGGTTTCTACCATAATGGACTTTCCAAAGTATCTGGAAAAAAACTACAACAGTCTTTACAGGAATATCAAAGTATTCAGTATAGTTACTCCCGGACAGGTTGATCAGGTCAATATGAAGGTTACGGGGAATTTTTTCTCTGTTGAAAAAGATGTTTATTTTTCAGGACTTGAGGACTGCTGGAACATCCTTTTTAAAGTAGAAAACGATGTGAATGCACTTCTTTCTTCGCAGATAATGTTCGGTCACCTCAAGTATAAGAATATTTTCCTTATTGACTCTGAGTTCGGAGGAGCACTTGTAATAGATGGAAAGATGGTCAGAGGTCTTAACGGAGGAGCGGGCGAGTTCGGGCATACGCAGCTAATACATGACGGTCCGCTATGTTGGTGTGGCAAGAAAGGCTGTGTTTCAAATTACTTCGGGGCCGATAATCTTAAATCCATCTTTCACAGTACCATACCGGCAAGTTATATGGCACTTTTCGGAAGAGACTTTTCAGTTATGCTTTCTGAGCTGTACAATGAAAAATTTTCCAAAGAGTTCTGTATTCTTTATGAAAAGCAGCTTGACCTGCTTGCCGATGCCATCGTTGACTTTTTGGATCTTCTATGTATAGATAATCTTATGTTAAATACCGAGAATCCTTTTTTTAAAGACAGATCATTCGAGTATATTTCAGAAAAAATGAGAAAAACATCCGGATTGAAGGATAAGCTTAAAGTTATGCCGCTTAAAATAAGGAAAGGTATTGAAATACCTCTTGCCATATCGCTTACCAAATTTTTAGGTGAAAATATTGAGATTTAAAGGCATTATGGATAAGCGGAAAGATAAGTGATGTAACGGCTAATCTTGACTACAGGTATGATTTTTTCAGTGAAAAAGGAAAGGTTACGCTGAAATTTTATTTTAAGTATTAAGTATATTCAAGGGTTTTATTCTAACTTTATAAAGGAGGTAAGAAAAGATGAAGCGTTATGCTTTACTGATTTTAGTGGTTATGCTTGTAAGTGTTTTCTTTGCAAAGACGACGGTGGTTCATTGGATGCACCATTCTCCTGCCAGAGCCGAAATTGTCGGGAATCTTGCCGATGAATTCATGAAAGCCAATCCGGATATCGAAATAGTAGTTCAGACCATACCCGAAGGCGAGTACAAAACCAAACTTCTTGCAGCAGTTGCAGCAGGTTCAGGCCCTGATGTGGCACAGGTTCCTGCCAGATCAATGACAGAACTGCTTGACTATGGCATAATATCGGAATTTCCTTCCAAAGTTGTTACAACACAGTACATGAAGGACTACTTTATGCCTGCCACAATCGAGAGTCTTATCATCAACAATAAACTTTACGGTATTCCTACAGATGTCCAGACTATAATGCTTTTCTACAACACAAACCTTTTCAAGGCAGCAGGCATAAAAGAACCTCCAAAGGATTGGAATGAGCTCAGAGAGGACGCCATTAAACTTGCAAAATGGGATGGCGACAAGATGATTCAGGCGGGCTTGGGAATAGAAGGATATCATCCTGTCATTGAAACCTTTATGGTTATGAACGGCGCTACCTTCACCGATCCAAAAAATAGTAACAGAATAGTAGTTGAGGATGCACAGGTTCAGGCTATGAAGTTCCTTACCGATCTTGTGACAAAGGATAAGGTATACACCAGAAAGTTTGGAGCAAGATATACAATGTTCAGGCAGAATGTTCAGGCAATGGTTTTCGGTCATGGTGCAATGCTTGGTTCTTTACAGGTTGGAGCAGTTCCCGAGCTTGAATTTAAAGTAGCTCCGGTACCGAAGAATCCCGTAACAGGAGAACAGAAAACAGTTCTTACTAGCTGGGCACTGGTTATAATGGACAGCTGCAGAAACAAAGAAGCCGCAGCCAAATGGCTTATGTATGTTTCTTCTGAAAATGCTCAGAAACAGTGGATTAAAACCGGTGAACTTCCATCACTTAAATCGGTTATAAATGATAAAGAGATCAGAAAAGACGAAAGGCTTGCTGTTATTCTTGATTCACTGAACTATGCTGTACCTACCAAATCAAAAGGCTGGGCCGATCCTTTTTCAAAGTTTAGGGATATAGGCTTCAATGAAGTAATTAATAAAGGTGCAGATCCCAAAAAAGTTGTTGAAAATGCCGTTCTTGAAATAAACAAGTATCTTGCTGAAACATTTAACTAATTAAGTTATTGAGTCTCCCCGAAAGGGGAGACCTTTTGGAGGATGACTATGGAACTGACTAAAAAATCGCAGCTTATAGCAATTTTTGGGTTTATAATTATTGTTGCGGGTTTTTTCTTTCCCGTCACAATGGGAGAAAGACCGATATTCATATGGGAGTTCAGCTTCCTTTTTAATGCCAATATGGCAATCGTTTTTGGAGTATTTGCTATTCTGACATTTGTTTTTGCGATGATGCGCAAGACAAACTGGCTTTTGTCGGCAGCAATATGTGATCTTATACTGGTTCTTTCATTTGTTTTTATGTTAGGAACTTGGAAGCAATCTGTTCCTAGCAAATTTTACCTGCATTTTTTCAGAGCAGCTTCTATCGGCTGGTACTTGCTGCTTGCCGGAGTGGTTTTAGTGTTGATAGTAACTTTAAGATCGCTTCCGAAGAAGAAGGTTGCTCCATATCTTTTTATCCTGCCCATGCTTTTAGGAATAGGATTTTTGACTTTTTTTCCTGCAATATTTGCGGTATATGTGAGTTTTAGAAAGTGGAATATAATGGTGCCGAAAAAGCCTTTTGTCGGCTTTGATAACTATATAAAAGCTTTTCAGGACAAGTATTTTTGGGATTCGCTATTAATAAGCTTCAAGTACGCCATAGTTGTTATTCCTTCAAAAATGATCCTTGCATATTTTTTTGCCCTGCTTATTTATGCGATACCCAAGTTCAAATCATTTTTCAGGGTGGTCTACTTTTTGCCTACGGTAACCTCTGTTATAGCGGTAAGCGTTATATGGAGCTGGATATATCATCCTTCATTCGGTCTTGCCAACTATATTCTTGAGATGTTCAGGCTCCCGACGGTGGACTGGCTGGGAGAACCTAATATAGCCATATTTTCAGTTGCAATCGTATCCATATGGAAAGGGATCGGGTATGATGTAATAATATTCCTTGCGGGACTTAACGCAATTTCAGAATCTGTAATTGAAGCTTCAGAAATAGATGGGGCAACAAGGTGGCAGAAGCTGAAGTACATAATAACACCTCTTATGCGGCCTTCTCTGGTGCTTATATTTATAACCTCAACAATAGGAGCCATACAGGTTTTCTCAGAAATATACATGATGACTGGAGGAAATGCTGATACCAAAACTGCAGTCTTCTACATCTGGGAATATGGATTTACACGCCTTAACATGGGATATGCGAGCGCCATGTCTATGATATTCTTCGGTATAATTCTCATAATAACTCTTATACAGATGAGAGTTACGAAACTGCTCAAGGAGGAATGAAAATGGCGGTCAGATCAAAAAAAGTAAACGATACAGTTTTTTATACCTTTTGTTATGTGATACTTGTAATATTTGCCATAGTATTTCTTTTTCCTTTTATATGGATGATTCTTTCAACCTTCAAAACTCAGAGCGAGCTCATGGCATTTCCGCCTAGGTTTTTGCCAAGATCCTTCTCTCTGGCCAACTATAAAGAGATATTTGATACGGTTCCTTTCGGCAAATTTTATATAAACAGTTTAATTGTCACCACATGTGCTGTTTTTCTTCAGCTGCTGACATCAAGCATGGCGGGTTTTGCCTTTGCCAAGTACGATTTCAGAGGAAAGAACGGTATATTTAAAACACTTGTAAGTGCCATGATGATACCTTTTCCTGTTACAATAATTCCGCTTTACATCATGGTATACTCATTAGGATTGGTCGATACATATGCTGCTATGATAGTTTCAGGCTGTGTAAGCATATTTGGTACGTTCCTTATGAGACAGTTCATAATGGGAATACCTAATGATCTTCTTGAAGCTGCAAGAATAGACGGCTGCGGAGAATGGATGATATATACCAAGATAATTCTTCCCAATATCAAGCCTGTTCTTTCGGCGTTGGGAATATTTGGGTTCATGTCCTCGTGGAACGCATTTCTATGGCCTTTACTGGTGGTAAATGACAACAGGCACAGAACAGTTCAGTTGGGTGTGCAGTTCTTCTCCCAGCAGTACGGTGATCTTGTTCATCTTAAAATAACTGCAGCTGCAATGGCTGTAATTCCAATAGTAATAATCTATCTTATACTTCAGAAACAGTTTATACAAGGAATTACCATGACAGGAATGAAAGAATAGGAAGGAGATAAAAATGAAAAAGTTCTTGATAGCAATTGTAGTTTTAATCTGTTCAGTCTGGGTATCTGCCGCTCCAAAAAATCTCATAGTTATAATGGGTGACGGTATGGGGATGAATCATCTTTTTTTCTCCGAGCTTCTTTCACAGGGCAAGAACCTGCCTGCATACACAGAACAGTTTGAAGTAAGAGCTGTAGGGACAAATACTCCGATGGACACCCTTATAACAGACTCCGCTGCTGCGGCGACAGCTTTTTTCTGCGGTGTAAGAACTAACACAAGCTTTCTTGGTCTGGATTCTCAGGAAAAAGAGTACGATTCACTTATGAAGATATTTAAAAGCCGGGGATACACAACCGGTCTTATAACCAATACAAGGTACAACGATGCTACTCCTGCTGCAGCCTATGCACATACATACAGCCGCCATGACACTTCTAAGATAACCCAGGATTTGGTTGAAAATGAGTATATAGACTTTATAGTCGCAGGAGGTCTTGATAAACTCGGAGTAAACATATTTACAGCCAAACCAAATCCGACGAGCAAACTAAAAGATATGGCCGATAAAGGGTATGATATTTACGGGTTAAACTACAAGAAGCTTTTTGATCATCAGAAAGAGTACAAAGGATTCCGGGCGTTTGTGGCAATGGGTGACAAAAACTTTGAAAACGAACTTTTTGACAACGAATTGAGTTTCAGCCGTGTGGTTGAAAATACCCTTGCAATAGCAGAGGTTAAAGATCCGCTCTTTCTTTTCATAGAATGCGGAAGAATTGATGATGCATGTCACGCCAACAAGACGGAATCTGTGGCAGCCGATCTTTTGGAATTTCAAAAAGTTGTAGGGCTGGTTCTTTCAAAATTTGATCCTTCAGAAACATTGTTTGTGATATTTGCCGATCATGAGACTGGAGGGCTCAGCATGCTTGCCGGTGCTAACGACGGGACAAACATCAAGATAGGCTGGACTATAGGAGACCATACCGCTGCATATATACCGATTCTTGCCAAGGGGCCGAATTCTCAGCTGTTCAACGGTAAGTACCATCTTTCGGAGCTTCACGATAGAATTTTGCAAGCTATGGCTGAATAGGAGGAGTTTGTATGAGAAAACTTTTTTTTACATTAGTTGTTTTATTGAGCATCCTTTCCATGGGTGCAACAGTAAATCTTAAAATAACAACATATAATATAAGACATGGACTGGGAGTTGATAATGTTTTCAACTTTCAGAGAGTTAAAGAGACTATACAGAAGATTAACCCAGATATTCTTATACTCAATGAAGTGGATCAGGGGAATGCACGAAGCGGTGATGTATATCAGGCTAAGGAAATAGCAGCTCTTATGGGTATGGAGTATTATTTCTACGCAACCGAAGGTAAGACCAATTATGGGATAGCCGTTTTGTCAAAGTATCCTGTGATAAAAGCCGAAGGCTTCAATTTGCCTCAGCCGCGTTTTATGAAGGCGGTTCAGAGAGGCTGTATAAATATGATTGTCAACGTTTGCGGAAAAGAACTGAGCATATATGGCGCACACTTTGGTCTGGGAGGTTTTCAGGAAGTTCAGAAGGAACTTGAAGAAATATACAAAAGGTATCAGAATAATCCTATAACCTCGGTAATAGGTGGAGACTTCAACCTTGAATGGGCACCTTTGCGTTCAGCTGTTCCACAGATGTTTAAAAGTGATTTTAAATCATCAAACCATTCTATAGGTAAAGACTTATACACAATTCCGGCTGACAGTCCCGGTCCGCAGATAGACTTTCTTCTGGTGACCAATGATGTTATAGTGAAAGATACCTATACTTATGATTCATGGGCTTCAGACCATCTTCCGGTAATTGCGGAGATAGAACTTGAATTATGAGGAAACTGGCAGTAATTTTGGCTGTGATTTGTCTTGTGCTCTGCAGCTGTTGCTGTAACTCTCCGGAACGTCTTGCAGATAAAGGTTCAAATGGACATACAGGCGGAAACGGTGGTGAAGATGTGCAGAAAAATACGCTAAGAGTAATGACATATAATATACATGGTGGAAAAGATTCTTATGACAATGACTCTATGGAAAGGATTATAGAGCTTGTAAAAAGAATAGATCCTGATGTGCTTGTGCTTAACGAGGTTTTGGGAACTAGGGGTTTCCCGGATGAAAACCAGGCATATAAAATTGCTGCAGAGTGCAAGATGAAGTACTATTTTGGCAAAAGTATAAACACAGGTTTTATGGGCATCCAGGAGTTTGGTAATGCTGTTTTAACAAAGTTCAGTATAAAGAAAGCATACAAGAAGCATCTTTT
The DNA here is from genome assembly GCA_002431635.1 of Petrotoga sp. UBA5851. GTDB lineage: Bacteria > Thermotogota > Thermotogae > Petrotogales > Petrotogaceae > UBA5851. The sequence goes on along the minus strand of DJGH01000061.1, from coordinate 12,776 downwards.
TTATTATGACAACAGTCCGGGATACAGTGAGCAGAGGACATGTTCGTGCGTATGCATAGATTACTTTGGCAAAGATCTTTGGATATATGCTACCCATCTTGGACTAAAGGATATCAAGACTGAACGTGGGAAGCAGCTTGATAATATATTTGAGCAGATATTGGCAAACGGCGGAAGTTCAATTTTAGCCGGTGATATGAACGAAAAATGGGAAGTACTTCAAAAATATGATCATAAGGTCTACAAGAATAATTTTTACTCATCGAACCATAAACTACTCAACAAAAGCATACAAACATTTTCAAAAAGCACGGAGCAGATAGATTACATATTTCTGAGCAACGACATCAAAATCAACAGCTGTCAAAACTTTATATCTGATGCTTCCGATCATTATCCTCTTGTTGCTGAAGTTGAGATATAAAAGGGATGAAAATAATGAAAGTACCGTTATTGTTTGTTACGATAGATGCCCTGGGGCCGGATCTGGTTCAGAAAGCCGATATGCCCTTTCTTAAGCAGATGATAAGCCAAGGTGCAAGCGTGAAAAATGCAACGTCCTGTTTCCCTACGCTTACAACGCCTATGATGAGTACCATACTCACGGGTATGTATCCGCAGAATCACGGTATTCCGGCCAACTACAGACTTTTTTTTGAAAAAAAGGAGGCTGCAGGCACACTTAGGAACTTGAAAAGCATAACTATTTCAGAGATACTTATGAATCAAGGATACAAAACTTTATCTGCTCAGCATTTTATGCTTGCCGATTATGATGGAAAAAAGAGATGCAGTAGATACATTGAGCCGGGCGGAGGAGATCCTCAGATTCTTACACAAGCTATAATTAAGGCTTTTGAAACAGAAAAGTACGATGCAGTCTTTACGATATATCAATCGGTGGATAATACGGGACACTCACACGGTCCGCTTTCCGATACCAACATTAAAGCAGCCGAAGATATAGATAGGAATATGAAAGAGCTTTATGAATTTTTGAAAAAAGAATGGGGGGAGTTTCTGACTGTAGTTTCCTCTGATCATTCCATGAGCAGAGCCGATAAACATTCTAACTTTTCCATAGAAAAAATTCTTGAAAAGTACTCTTTGAAGTACGAGTTTTATCAGCCCGGGGATAAGATAAGCAATGAGATTGATTGTGCCCTTCTTAATTTTCCTATGGTTCCTATATTCCTGATGACGGATAAAGCCAGAAGTTCCGGGGAAGAAATTATTAAAGATCTTCGTAACGATAAAGAAGTAGAGGTCGTATACGATAAAAAACAGATGAAAGATCTGGGAAATGAGCTTTACGGAGATATCAGCTACAGCCTGGTAAAAGGACACAGTACATCTAAACTGCTTTTGATACCGTTTGCGAAGTTCGGATATCACGGTACTGTACACGAAAAGCCTGCCGTAATAAACTACTTTGGACCCATGGTTTGCAAAAGACAGATTGAAAGCTCAGAACTGGTTGATATAGTTCCGACGGTCCTTAAATATCTCGGAATGAGTTCTGAAATTAAATTTGATGGTACTGCAAAATAAAGCAGTAAAAGGAGATAGATAAAGTTGATACTGTTTGACTACCATACCCACACTAATTTCTCCGATGCTAATTATGGGTTTGATGAGCTTTTGGAGGAACTGAAAAAAACCGACATAAAAATAATTGGAATAACCGATCACTTTGAAAAAAATCTTATGCAAAGCGTTAAGGTTTCAAAAAGCGAGTATGAAAAAGCTTTTGGAGTTTTCAGGGACAAATGTTTTGATTGTGGAATAACTGCTGTTTTAGGAGCAGAAGTCGGGATGAAGGAGAAGGAATTTCTTCCGTCTGATAATCTTCCAGATGTCAGCTATATAATAGCAAGCTTTCATCAGATGCCGGAAAAGGGTAGTATGACGGAGAAAGAGTACTGGGAGTACTATATGAATGTGGTTGAGTACGGGTTGAAAAACTTCAGATTTGATATAATCGGTCATATAGAAGGCTATATGCCTGTTGCCCCTTTTATGCATGAAGAAGCTTCTTTTGATGAGCGGAGGAGTACCGAGAAGCTTTTCGCAAAAAAATATTTTTCGCTTGACTGGTATGAGAAAATTTCAAAAATAATGCATGACAGAAATATAGCCATTGAAATACACGGAGGTTCAAAATCTCCCCGGATTGAGGTTCTCTCCGTCATGAAGAAGAACAATGTTAAGTTCTCCTTTGGCTCGGACACCCATTCGCTTGTCCAGTTGAAAAAACACAGAGAATACTTTGATTACGCGGTAAAAGAGCTTGATCTTAAAGAAACAGATTTTATCAAATTAGGAGGAGAAGTATGCAGAAAATAGCCATAATAGGCTGTGGCATGATGGGTAAAACACATTCAAAAGCTTATCAGAATATGAAAGACCTTGATATATGCGTGAAATACGTTTCCGATCTGGACCATAAAAAGGCAGAAGCATGTGCGCAGATGCTTAATGCTGAAATACAGACATTTGAGAATATCTTAAAAGATCCCGAAATAACTATTGTCGACCTGTGTACACAGACTTTCACGCATGCAGAACTTACAGAAAAGGCAGCTTCAATGGGTAAAAATATTTTCTGTGAAAAACCAATTGCCTTAAGTATAAAAGATGCACAGAGAATGATTGACGTATGCAAAAAAAATAACGTAAAGCTGAGTGTCGGTCATGTGGTAAGATTTTTCCCGGAGTATATGAAAGCCAAAGAGCTTTTAGAAACTCCTGAAATCGGCAGCGGAGCAGTCGCAAGATTTTATAGAGGCGGTAACTTTCCATCCCACGGAACTGACAATTGGTTTGATGATATAAAAAAGAGCGGAGGAGTCTTTGTTGATCTTTCAATACATGATTTTGACTATCTCAGAACAGTTTTTGGCGAACCGGAAAGTATAATTGCCAGAAGCGTAAAGCTTTCTGAAACCAAAGAATGCAAAAACAATGACCACGGGCTTGCTGTAATAAGGTTTAAAAACGGTGTACTCGCCCATGTGGAAGGAAGCTGGGCAGAGCCTGACAATATGCCGGTGGGATTTCATACAAAATTTGAAGTAAATACCAAAAACGGAATGATACACTTTGATGCTACAGAATCAATGACCTTCAATCTGCAGCTTAAAAGGAAGCAGAATAACTATGTGGCGGCAAGACCTTCAGAGTACAATCCTTACGAGCAGGAACTGAGAGTATTTATAGATGCAGTACAGAACGGCAGTGAAGTAAAGGTAAGCGGTGAAGAAGCCCTCAAATCACTTAGAGTTGCTCTTGCAGCCAATATTTCCGCTAAAGAAAAAAGACCGGTATTGATCGAAGAGGTGAAATAGTATGATAAAAATAGGAATCCTTGGAATAGCTCATACTCACGGGTACAGTTATGTACGACAGATAAACAAAATGCAGGATGCGCAGGTAACAGGCCTTTATGAAGAAAACGTTGAATTCGCAAAGAGAGCATCGTCAGAACTTAACCTTAAATTATTTAACACCCCGCAGGAACTTCTGGATAGCTGTGACGCTGTAATTATTGCCAGTGAAAACTCTAAACATATGAAGTATACAGAAATGGCTGCACTTAAGCATAAACATGTGCTCTGTGAGAAACCTATAGCGGTAAACATAAATGATGCAGAGCATATGATCAAGATATGCAAAGAAAATAATGTTGTTCTTCAGATAGCTTTTCCTGTAAGATATGCACCCAGTGTCCGCAAAGCCAAGGAAACTATCGATAGTGGTGTTCTGGGAGATATTCTTGCAGTTTCATCTACCAACCATGGAACAATGCCAGGCAGCTGGTTTGTGGATAAAGAACTCAGCGGTGGCGGAGCGGTAATTGATCATACGGTTCATGTGGTTGATATAGTCAGATGGCTTTTGAATACTGAAATCACAAATGTTTCAGGTTTTTATGATAAACTTATATATGATGAACTGAACGTTGAAGACTGCGGACTGCTCATGCTGGAACTATCAAACGGTGCGTTCATGACGCTTGACACAAGCTGGTCACGTCCTAAGGCTCATCCTTACTGGGGAGACGTAACCATAAGAATAGTTGGAACACAAGGAACCCTTTTCATAGATGCCTTTGATGAAAAGATAGAGTACTATTGCAACGATAAAAAGAACGGATGGATGAACTTTGACATCAAGTTTGATTATAATCTTATAAGAGAGTTTATAGATTGTATAAAAACAGGAAGAAAACCTCTTACATCCGGAGAGGACGGACTTGCGGCTCTGGAAGTTGTACTAAAAGCCTACGCAGTTAAGGCATAAAATATCCCCTCACAGCAATGTGAGGGGTTTTTAAAAGGAGAACAGATATGGAGTACAGAATACTGGATGATTATAGGTTGTTCAGCAAGATGGCAGGTTTTTCTTTTTCTGTTACGGCAAGGAATCAAAAGATCTATGAAGAAAGACATCAGGAAATATTTCATGAGAAAAGAGAGTTTCTGGGAGCTTTTGACAATAAGGATCTTGCTGCCGGACTTATTCTCTACCCATATATGATGAACTTTCGAAACAACCTTGTAAAGACTTTCGGTGTCGGAGACGTATGCTCCAGAGCGGATAAAAGAGGAAAAGGTGAAGTCCGTTATCTTTTAAACGAAAGTGTCAAGCTTATGTACAGCCGCTCAGTAGGACTTTCAATTCTGTATCCCTTTAACTATGATTTTTATAGAGGTTCAGGATGGGAAGTTTTTACCAACAGCTCTATGTATGTTTTATCGCCTTCTCAGATCAAAACTGTGCCTGAAACGGCTAATATAAAGGCAGTTGATATGGATTTTCCTGATAAGCAGGGTATTGAGTACCATAACAGAAAAGTCAGCGAAAAATACAATCATGTTATAAGATCAGAAAATGACTGGAAAGACCAGTTGAGAATGTTTTCCGACAATGAAATCAAAAGAGGCGTGGTACAGTTTTATAAAGACTCGCAGGTGTGCGGTATGATAAAGTATGTGTACAGTTATATCCCCAAGGAGGACAGTACGGTTTTCACCGTAAGAACCTTTTTTTATGATGATTTTGAAACGAAAAACAGCATGTTCCTTTTCATAAAAAAGTTATCGGCACAGATAAGTTCTGTAAATCTTTTGGCACCGAATGATTTTATTCTGTTTGCACATCTTTCTAACTCGCCTGTAGCAATAAAGAAAGGAAATCATTGTATGATAAGGATAATTGATCTTAATGCTCTGAACGGTATCTTTTTTGATTCATGTGATGCAGATATATCGGTTGAGCTTACCGACAGTGTGATAAAAGAAAATAACGGTTCTTTCAGATTTGTTGTTGATAATAAGAAGCTTAGAATTTCAAAAACAGAAGACCCCGTTATAAGCACAGATATAGGGACATTTTCATCCATACTGAGCGGATATGTGGGGATTAAAGATATGATAGACTGCTCAAAGATAAAGATAATAGGAAAGTACGACGGTACTGACTTTAAAAAGGAATGCACATTTATTACGGAACTATCTTAAGGAGGAAGTATGGCTCAAATATCTGCGGTGATAATAGGAGCAGGGAACAGAGGAAGTGTTTATGCCCGTTATGCGTTGGAGTATCCTCAGAAGCTTAAAATCAGTGCTATAGTTGAAAAAAACATAAAAAAACTTGAGTTTGCTTCACAGAAATACAGTATAGATAAAAATCACTGTTTCAGTGAGTACACTAAGGTACTGGAGTTAGGAAAAATTGCAGATACTGCAATAATAACAACATTAGACAACACCCACAAAGAAATTGCAATTGAGTTCATAAAGAGAGGCTATGACATTCTGCTTGAAAAACCTTTAGCGGTAAGTCTGGAAGACTCTTTGGAGATAATCAAAAATGTCAAAAAATATAATGTCAGACTCATGACATGTTATGTTTTAAGGTACAGTTCTTTTTTCGGCAAGCTGAAGGAGTTGATTCAAGACGATATTATAGGGCCTGTTCTTGCTGTTGATCAGAGAGAGAACATCGGTTACTTCCACATGGCGCACAGCTATGTAAGAGGCAACTGGCACAGTACAAAGGAGAGCTCACCCATAATACTTGCGAAAAGCTGTCACGATCTGGATATTCTTCACTGGATGCTGGAAAAACGATGTACCCGAATGTTTTCAATGGGAGAGCTGAAGTACTTCAAAAAAGAAAACATGCCCCGGGGAGCTGCTCTAAGATGTATGGACTGTTCCGAGGAGGAGAATTGTCCTTATTCTGCAAAAAAAATATACCTCCAGACCGATAATACAGGATGGCCTGTTTCAACCATAACCAATGATTTTTCATATGCTGCAAGACTGGAAGTTTTAAAAAACACTGATTACGGCAAGTGTGTCTATCAATGTGGAAATGATGTTCCCGATTACCAGAGGGCAGATATGGAGTTTGAAGAGGGAGTATCGGTTAGTTTTACCCTTACGGCATTTACTAATGATAAAACTAGAAAAATCCATATATATGGAGGACTGGGAGAGATAACCGGAGATTTTGAAAAAGGAGAGATAACTGTTCACCGTTTTGGAGAACAGGCACAAATGATAAAGGTGATACCGCCATATCAGACCGCACACGCAGGTTCTGACTTTCAGATGATGGACAGATTTGTTCAGGTCATGACAGATAAGACAGGCAGTTATATAGAGCTTGATCTTAACAGCACCATGGAGAGTCATTACATGGCCTTTGCAGCAGAAAAATCCAGAAAGGAAAAACTCCCCATCGACATGATAAAGTTTAAAAGAGAGCATGATTTTTGAAGATATACCTAGTATAGCCCATATTTTGCAGTCGGAAATCATATAATAAAGATATTATTATTCAAAATTAAATTATAAAAATTTTTGGATTTGTGTTATAATCCTCTTGCTTTATACCCGCAGTTTGGTTCGAAAGTATATAAGGAGGAGAGTACATGAAAAAGATTTTGGCTATCATAACTATAGTACTTATAGGAATATCGTTGCTGGCATATCCTTGGATAACACCTTCGTGTAATATTCTTGAAGAAGGTTATGTGGCTGTTGATGCTTTTAATCCTGCCTGGGGGGTACGTTACGGTCTTTTCGGATTCATGGAGGCAGGGGCTGGCCAGCCAGAAGGCGGAACATATTTAAAGTTTGGTTTTAACAAGATACTGGATATCCCGTTGAGCTTCAGTGTAGGATATTCAAATGATTTCATAAGTAATGCATACTTTTTTACAGGTACAGAGCTCAACCTGGATATTTTCAGAATAGGTTTCGGTGGAATGCTCGGTCAGAACAGGCATTACAATACGGAAACCTCTACAGATGAGTATAAACTTTATCCAAGTGTTTACGGACGAACGAGCCTTGTGTTTGAGAAAAAAGCAAACATTGAAAATTCTTTTGCTATCGAAGGGGCTGTGCGTTCGGATTTGAATCTTGCCTTTAAAAACTGCATGGTGGCTTTTTATGGCAAAGAAAAAATCAAGAATCTGAATTTTCTATGGTTTACAGATATCGATATACTTGGAGGAATTGTTTTTACAACATCAGATTTTTCAAAGGTAGACCTTCTGAAAGATTTTCAGATCGTACTTGGAATGTCCACTGGTTGGAAGTTTTTTTAAAAAGAAATAAATCCTGTGAGTACTTTAAACTGACCCCAAAAAGTTGTACATAAAAAACAATTTGGATAGGGTCAGTTTTATAATAGGATTTTTATAAAGAGGCCGAAATGAAAAGGATAATCATACTTATAAGCTTGTTATTTGCGTTTTCAATAGGACTATCAAATATCTATGACGGTTATCTTCTTATAAAAGCACCCGTTTCTTCAAAAATTTTTATAGGCGGACAGTATAAGGGAACTGTTCCTGAAAGCTCGGAGATAGCCTTTTCACTTTCGCCCGGAACATACGAACTGACATTAAAGCTTGAAGGATACCTGGATGTGAATAAAAAAGCTGTGGTAGAATCGGCTAAAAGCAGTATTGTTTCATTTTTCCCGCAGAAGGTTAATGAATTTAAAAGCATATCTGAAACTAAAGAAGCTTCAGGGATGAGTTATGGGACTGTGGATATCATAAGTGTACCCTATAAAAACCTTCGTATAGATATAAACGGTTACGAGATAGGTAGCTCAGATTTTTATGCTCTGGCGCTTGTACAGGGAAGCTATGAAATAAAGGTTTCTATGGGAGGGCAGTATCTGAAAACCTCTGTGAATATTGAAAAAGATAAACATACCGTTCTTCAGGCTGATTTCTTCAAAAAACAGATTTTCAATCTTTATACTATAGAGTTTGAACTTCCCAAAAACTCCAAACTGTTCATTGATGATAAAGAACTCTCTGATGTAGACAAGCCTGTGACGGTACTAGACAGCAGACATAAACTGAAATTGGAAAACGAACTTTATGAACCCTTTGAGCAGGAGGTTGTTTTTGACGGGTCGGGGGTCTATAAACCTTTTCTGATACCAATAGCATCGTATGTGGTTGTAAACTGTAATCTTAATGATGCACAGGTTTTTATTGATGGAACTTTTATAGGAACTGCTCCTGTTATCTTTGAGAGCCGTATGAAGTTGGAAAACTCAGCAGTAAAGGTTTTAAAGAACGGATATTCTGAGTATGAAAAGGCTGGCATAAAGCTAGGAAGCAAAGAGATAGTCTACGTACAGGCGCAGCTTGTACCGCAGGCACTGGCTGCAGTGTCAAAAGGATCATTCAGGATGGGCAACATGGATTATCCTGATATTCGACCGGTTTTAGATATTCTTTTTAAGTATGATTTTTATATAAATCCGTATGAAACAACCTTTGAAGAGTACGACGAATTTTGCGACCTGACTTCAAGAGAAAAACCTTCTGATAATGGCTGGGGAAGAGGCAAAAGACCGGTCATAAACGTAAGCTGGTGGGATGCGGTTGCCTACTGCAACTGGTTCAGCGAAAAAGAAGGACTGCCCAAAGCATACGATCTGTGGGGCAACCTTTTGGATGAAAAAGGAAAGATTACTTCCGACGTTAAAAAGGTTATTGGCTACAGGCTTCCTACACAGGCAGAGTGGGAGTATGCCGCCAGGGGCGGACAGATGAGTATGAGTTTTATTTACAGTGGTTCAGACAGTCTTGAAAGCTGTGCGTGGTTCCGAAAAAATTCCTTTGGAATGACCCATGAAACCGGTATGAAAAGTCCCAACGAGCTTGGACTGTACGATATGTCAGGAAACGTCAGGGAGTGGTGTACCGATAGATATAATTCATACTCCGTACTTGAAAAGGATGATCCATATGAAAACGAAGGCCTGGGAAGAGTTGTAAAAGGCGGAAGCTTTGAAATGAACGAGATGTTTCTGCGTATAAGCAACAGGTGGCTTAAAGATCAGGAATACAAAGACTTTTCAACAGGATTTAGAATAGTGAAAACAATTCAGTAAAAAACGGCTTTTCCAAAAGCCGTTTTTATTTTTAACCGCCTTTTTAATCTTTTAAAGTCATATCATCGCATTAAAAATACACTTTATCAGCAAATAGTTTTTTTGATCTGCAAAAAAAACTATAATAGATATGACAAAAGAAAAAGGAGGTAATACGATGAATTCTGTAATTAAGGGTTTTTTGATTGCAGCAGGAGCCATGATAGCTGTTTCGCTGCTTTTGAATCTCACATCATCTTCAAAGATGCAGAGTACAAGCAGAGAAATACGGGAGAGTTTTGAAACGATAAGCATAGAAACAGTTTCATCGGATATAAATCTATCCAAATCAGATAGCAGTAGGCTTCTTTATTCGCACGATAAAAATATTTTTGAAAATTATATCGGATTGGAAGGAAACCGGCTATTCATTAAAGAAACAAAAAAAGATATATTCAGGAGTATTAACTCACAGAAGGGCAGTTATGATGTGTTTTTGGCAGTATATCCACAAAGCGTTGCTTTAAAAAGCATGAACGGTAACGTGTCCATCTCGGATATAAAAACCACTGAAGTAAGTATCGGCAACACCTCCGGAGATATTCATGCAGTCAATATCAACTGTGAAAACTTTATATCTTCATCAATATCCGGTGGAGTAAAAGTTCAGAAAGCATCGGCTAAAGATCTGAAAATAAAAACGGTGTCAGGAGATATCAAAATCGAGGACGTATCTTCAGACCGTATTGAAGTTGAAGCTGTTTCAGGCGATATAATGATGCAAGGTCTAAGACAAGCATGCGATATAATAGTTAAATCAACAAGCGGGGACGTTAGGATTAAAGGAATAGATCTATACGAATATAGAGTAGAGTTCAGTTCAATAAGCGGAGAAGTATTTATAAAAGATGAAGTTTCGTCAAAAGGGAAGTATCGCTACGGCAGCGGGGATAAACTGATTAAAGTTGAAAGTGTTTCCGGAGACTTTATAATTGAATGAAAACATGCCATTTTACGGCATGTTTTTTTATTTTATCCGAAAATATAGTATCATTGTATCCGGAAGGGGGGATTTCAATGCTTTCGGATAAAAAGAATTTTTTTACTCCGGATATACTCGAAAGAATGCTTCAGGATAAAAAAGCCGGTATATACGCTTTAGACACCAAAAGAGTAATTACTTTCTGGAATGAAGGAGCACAGAAGATAACCGGATATGAATCCTCTGAAATACTTGGCCTTTCTTGTATGGATAACATCCTGAATCATATCGATTCGAAAGGTGTAAGACTATGCGAGAAAAACTGTCCGGCTAGCAGAGCTATGCAAGATGGTCTACCCAAGAGAGCCGAAATTTTTCTGCATCATAAGAATGGTCATAGGGTACCTGTAGTAGCGACAGTCTATCCTGTAAAAAACTATGACGGCACAGTTTCCGGAGTCATAGAGGTCTTTAATGATCTTTCAGAAAAAGACAGGAAATCACAGGGGCCGTTTTATGACCAACTTACGGGGATTCTGTGCAAGCTAGCAGTTGAACAGAAAATAAGGCAGGCAGAGGAAGATTTCAAAAACAGTGCGGTATCTTTCGGCCTATTATGCTTTGGTATTGACAACCTTTTCCAGATATCCCAGAATTATACCCAGAATACTGCGCAAAGGGTAGTACTTATGGCCGCAAACAATCTGTCTGCGAATCTGAGAATAACAGATGAAACCGGTATATGGACTAATGAAAGCTTTATGCTTATTGTAAAGTTTGTTGACCGTGCTCAGTTATACGATATAGCTCAGAATATGCTCATAACAATGAATAACTGCTTTCTTAAAGAAGGCAGTGAGATTGTGATGGCCAGTGTTTCGGCAGGCGGAAGTATTTTCGGAAAGGATGATAGTTTTTACAGTATTACGCAAAGAGTTGAGAATAACCTTGAAAAGGCCAGGATGATTGATAATGGCAGTCTTTTCATAGATTAAACTTTAATTATAATTCTGAAAACACAAGGAGGAAAAGTATGGAACTTACAGCTTCCCAGATATGGCTATACGGAGTCATTGCAAGTACTGTTGCAGGACTTGCAACATCCATAGGCGCCATACCGGTTCTTTTTTTTAAAAAACTGCTTACAGAAAAACAGCTTGACATGCTTTTGGGTTTTGCGGCTGGGGTTATGCTTGCAGCAACGATGTTTTCCCTTATAATGCCGGCGATAGACAGCGGAGGTATATGGGTTGCAGTTATTGGAATAATCGCAGGTGCTCTGGTGATAGAACTTTTTGATAATTTCTCTCCTCACGAACATTTCATTAAAGGACCCGAAGGAAGGAACGTATCTAAAGAAATGGTAAAAAAAGTTTGGCTATTTGTTACAGCAATTGCCCTGCATAACTTTCCGGAGGGAATGGCGGTAGGAGTAAGTTTCGGAAGCGGTATGCTGAAAAATGGTCTTATAGTCGCTATGGCAATTGGAATTCAGAATATTCCAGAAGGTACGGCGACTGCGGTCTCCTTTTTAAAAGCAGGATATACAAAAAAACAGGCTTTTCTGTGGTCTTTTCTGACAGGTGTAATAGAGCCTATCGGAGGACTTCTTGGAGCATCTTTTGTAGTTCTTATGAAACCTGCCCTGCCGTTTTTCCTTTCTTTTGCAGGAGGAGCAATGCTTTACGTAATAAGCGATGAAATAATTCCTGAAACCCATTCACATGGAAATGAACGGGTAGCAACATTCTCGCTTATAGCTGGTTTTATTATTATGATGATTCTTGATACGGCGCTAGGGTGATAAATGCTTAGAATTTATACAGACGGATCTTACAAAGAGGGAAAGGTCGGTTATGCCTTTGTAGTTGTGAATGAAGGCAAAGTCGTTCATAGATTTTCGGCTGCTTTTAAAAGTTTTGACCCTTCCCGGCAGGTTGCCGGAGAGATACAGGCTGTTCTGGATGCTCTGCAATGGCTGAAAAAAATGGGAGAGGAGAGAGTTCAGATTTTCTATGACTACAGTGGTCTGGAAGAATGGGCGTGCATGCGCTGGAAAGCTAAAACTCCGAATACCAGGAAATACCAGCAAACAGTCGCTGACTGCGGCATAGAAATATTCTGGAACAAGGTGCAAAGCCATAGCGGAGATGAATTTAACGATATGGCAGACAGCTTGGCAAGACAGGCAATGGAAAAAGAAAAGTAAAGATAAAGCTTAGTAGATTCCATCCCGGATTGAGTAAGATCAGATCCGGGATATTTTTAATGTTATCTGTTAAGTATATAAAAATGATATAAATAAATAATCAACATAAATGTAATTAAAATAATACAAAAAAATTATTTTAAGATGATAATTGATATAAATCAATAT
>DJGH01000035.1 GCA_002431635.1 Petrotoga sp. UBA5851 | reverse complement strand
CTGAACGGTACCGTCATCGTTTAGAACAATATCAGGACTCTGAACATTCAAAACGATGACGGTACCGTTCAGCTTAAGGTTGTGAATGAGATGGAAAGGGATATATCTCAAGCTGTAAGTGCTGTCTGGAACAAAAAGACCGTTTTTTCGGGTAAGTATATTCAGTGGGGAGAGATTCTTTCAGATACGGGAATACAAGAAGAAGACAGAGGATTTATTGAGAAACAGGATGCTCTTTATGCTATGCAGAAAAAAAAGCTTTTTTTTATAAGCGGAAGGGCAGGCACAGGAAAGACAACTTTAGTTCTTTCGTATCTCAAAGGTCTCACGGGTAAAGGAATTATAACTCAAAACGATGTAATGCTTTTGGCTCCGACCGGCAAAGCCGCAGACAGGCTTAAAACAGTAACCGGCTTTCAGGCCAGGACGATAGCAAGTGTTTTATATGAAAACGGATGGTATGTCTCGCTAAAAAGCGGATTTTTAATGAAAAGAAGAAACGGCGGAAAAAAGGTGCGTAAAAGAATCATAATCGTAGACGAGTCGTCTATGATTGATATGGCATCTTTTAGAGCGGTTTTAAGCACTGTTGACCTTTCGTATCTTATGCAGGTAATCTTTGTAGGCGATAAAAATCAGCTTCCTCCTGTTGGAGCAGGAAAGGTGTTCAGTCAGCTTATACATGAGCTACCTGGCAATCTGTTTGAACTCAAGGTAGTTAACCGTTTTGATGATCAAAGTCCTCAGAGCGGACTTGCTAGGGCTGTGCTTGAGGGAACATCTAAAACGGGGATGGATTTTTCTTCTTTTGCAAAAAAGTACTCTTCGGTTAGGGAGCTTGGGTCTCTCATTTTGGAACAGATATCGCAATATGAAAAAAAGAGGGAAGAATGGATAATTTTGACTCCTAATAATATAGGTTCCTTTGGGGTCAATGCGCTTAACCTGATGATAAAAAAAAGTATTTTCGGATACGATATAAAGGGGTACAACCTGAATGAAAGGGTAATACTTCTGGAAAATCTTCCGGAACGAAAGGTTTACAATGGCCAGATAGGATATGTAGAAAAGGTATTTGATCCTTTTCAGGATGAGTTTTACATACAGGTTTCCTTTGAAAACGGTATAAAAGCAAACTTTGGAGCATACGAGGCTGGACTTTTGCTTAACAGTGCATATGCGGTTACAATACACAAGGCTCAGGGAAGTGAGTTTGAAAACGTTATAGTGGTACTTCCCGCCAGGAGCAGACTTTTGAGTAAAGAGCTCATATATACAGCTTTTACCAGGTTCCGTAAAGATCTCAGAGTATATATTCAGCAGGAGGATTTGAAGAGCTTCATAGATGGTCTGCCTTCAGCGTTACAGGAGATAAAATCAAGGAAGCTGATTGATGGTTAAAGGCAGAGGGCTACCTCCTTTCTTTTTTCAGTTATTTTTAATTTTTTCTGTTTTGCTTTTACTAAAAAGTATAAATTTTTGGGTTTCATTGGCTGTATGTATGCTGATACTGTTTGTTTGGATTTTGACTTTCAGAAATATACGTATGTTTGTTTTTCTTCTGATCTTCCTGGTGCCTTTTATATATGCTGATATTTCAAGGATTGAAGGAGATGTTGGTGTTTTAGGTAGAGTGGTAGACAGAAGAAACGGTTCTTATACGCTTATAAGCAGTCATATATACAACGGTGCATGGAAGAAGTACAGAGACTACATAAAGTTTGATTATTATAAGTTCAGTACGGAAAAGATCAGCTGCGGTAAGAATGTATATGTGTCAGGTCAACTGAAAGAAGGTTATATTAATGCCACATATGCGGCACCTTCAGTTGATTCTTCTTTTTTCAGAATAAAGGAAAAGGCACTTGAAAATCTTTCTTTGGCGGTAAAGGACAAAGAGGCATTTGATATAATTTCTGCTTCTTTTATGGGGAGTCTTAAGGATAAAGAAGTTTTTAAGAGTTCGGGTACGCTTCATCTTTTTGCGGTTTCAGGGATGCAGGTTTATCTTTTTTCTGCAACAGTATTCTTTGTTCTGAGGTATCTGGTCAGAAAACGAAGTTTGCGTTTGTTAATAAATATGGGTATGGTATGGGTTTATATGATTTTGACGGGTTTTTCTCCAAGTTCTATGCGTGCGGGGCTTCTTATTATCGGGGTATGTCTTTTTAAAATCCTTGACATAGGCGTAAGTTCATTTAACATACTTGGTCTTATAGGCTATCTTTCTTTGGTGTTTATGCCGCTGAACATTTATAACGTAGGATTTCAAATGAGTTATTCATCAGCTTTCATGATACTGTTTTCAGTTCGGGCCACAGCTGGTCTCAAAAAGAAAAAGTTATTTCCTTTGTTTCGCGCTGCAGTAATCGCTGTCGGTGCCTTTCTTGGAGTGATTCCTTTTTGTATTGCATATTTTGGGAGCTTTTCAATTTTAGGACCATTTTTAACACCACTTGTGGAGCCTGTTCTTGATATTCTAATGATTCTATGTATGGTTATGGTTTTGGTTCCGCTTGAACAACTGGGGGTAGTGGCTTCTTTTCTTGCCCTGGCATGCAAAGCTTTTTTGAAAACTGTTTCTTTTATGCCTCTTACCACAGTTGAAAACAGGCTGTATGGGCTTTTGATATCCTGCACAATTCTTTGGGCGTATATTTTCATGCTTATTAGGATAGAAAAAAGATATAAGCGTTGAAAATATCTTTATAAAAACTGCAAAAAGTTTTATTATGCTGAGCTTCACTTTAAAATTTGGGAGCTGATATTATGGGCAGAACTTTTTTGAAAAAGATTGTGAACGGCATAGCTTTTAAAATTTCGATGCTTTTCACGGTTATTATTATTTCTTTACTTATTCTGACTGGATTTTTCACTGACAAGATGATTAAAAAAACGATTGAGTTGACAGTTGTCAATCGTTCTGAGGAGATATCTGAAAAATCTTCCGGAATGATTGATAAGGCTAAATTTTCAGAAATCATAAAACTTATAGAGAATCAGGAAGATACAGAAGATATATCTGCGACAGCTAATTTTTCGGATACGCTGAACTTAATCAGAACCATAAGAGATGCAAACGGGCTAAAATTCTTATACACCATGACCAAGACGGATAACAGTTATGTTTATGTTGTTTCCAGCGATTATGGGCAGGAAAACGGATCTTCGCCGGGTGATGTGGAAGAAAATTATGTTGAGACTTTTGAAAAGGTTTATAAAACTGGTAAATCTCAGCTTGATATATCAAACGACAGTTATGGATATCTTATAAGCACTATATCGCCTATTTTTGATGAACGGGGCAGTATTATCGGGCTTTTGGGCGCAGATTTCGATGTGTCTCAAATAATGGATACGATAGATAAAGAGAGATTAGTTCTTAATTTGAGCATGGTACTTGCTCTTCTTATTTCCGTGGCTGTAGCAGTATTCTTTTCTTTGCGCCTGACAAAACCAATAAAAGCGCTGGTTCAGAAGTCAAAGCTCATAAGTACCGGAGACCTTTCCGTGAGTGCTGATATGTCAAGAAAAGACGAAGTCGGAGAACTTGCACAATCATTCTGTTTAATGATATCTGACATAAAGAGAGTAATTGTTTCTATAAAAGAAAATGCTTCTGAAATTCTTTCGCTTTCTGAAGAGCTTTCGGATTCAGCTCAAACTACTACAGATGCAAGCAACAGTATAGCAGAAAATGTTCAGAAGAGAGTTTCTGATATTGAACTGCTGTTAGATAAATCAGATTATGCAAGCAGTCTTCTCAGCGAAATGGCTGAAAAAGTTCTGAAGATTTCACAGAAAACTTTTTTGGTCTCTCAGGTATCCCAAGACACCCAGGAGCAGGCCAAATCAGGAAACACTCAGATATACCGTTCGATAGAACAGATGAATGAGATCGATAAGGCACTTTCTGAATCTCGGTTAATTATTTCTGAAATGTCAGATCTTTATAAAGAGATAAGTGAATTTGTCCAAACTATTTCCCAGATTGCCGTACAGACTAATCTCCTTTCCCTTAACGCATCTATTGAAGCTTCAAGGGCCGGTGAGCATGGAAAAGGTTTTGCGGTAGTTGCAGACGAAATAAAAAAGCTTGCCCAGCAGTCAAAAGAAGCAGCATTAAAAATACAGGATATTATTTCCAAAGTAGGAGAGAACTCAGATAAGTCCATACAGTCCATAGAAAAGCTGAGCATGGAAGTAAAAAAAGGCATAAGCTCTATAGGACAGAGCAGCGAAGTCTTTAAATCCATTTTTGAATCTTCAGTTCGGACAGCCCAAGAAATAAAAGAGGTTACAGTATCGGCTACAGATGTTTCCGGTACGGTGGCAAAGGTATCAGATTCTGTAAAAACAACCAACTCTACTATAAAAGAGTTTCTGCAAAAAAATAAAGAGATTGAGGAAAATACAGAAGAACAGCTTGCAGCCGCAGAAAAAACGACTGAATCTGCCAGACTGTTGAACGGTATGGCCGAAAAGCTTGAGCAGGCTGTGCAAAAGTTCAAAACCTGAACCGTAGTTTTTATCTTTAAACTAGAAAAATAAAAAAAGTTCATACGGAGATATAAATGAGGAAAGGGTTAGTTATTATTGCGTTTTATTTTCTGTTTTTTTTAGCAATAGTCTTGTTTATTAATTATAAAATGGAAAGTATCATTAACGGTACTCACAATATAAAGTTAGGCAGCTTTTATACTGCCAATAGTTCTGATACTCTTAATTATCGGCTTATAGAAACTTCAATGCCAACTGAGTACAGTTTTTACACGTATCTTCCGGAGGATGATTTTATAAATTTATCTGATGACGAAAGTTTTTATCTTTTCGCATACAGACTGTGCGCTCTTTCCTACGATGTTTTCTTTAACGGAAGATATATAGGATCCAACGGTGATTACAGGTTAAACAGTAACATATGGAACGGTTTTTCTTATCATGAGATAAGCAGAACCGATCTTAGACAGTCTAATGAGATTGTTTTCAGGATATATGCGGACGGTGAGCTTGGAAAATCCGATTTTCCGATTATGATAGTTGATAAATCAAACAGTTCGAGACTTATAGATTTTTTTTCAATTCAACTGAACGGATTGATTATTTTTTCATTTGCATTTAATCTTATAGCATTTTTTTTCTTTGCCATATTTTTTATTTCTTCAAGAAAAAAAGCACCGGCGGAGGTATTTTATTTTGCTTTGGGAGCTCTTTTGGCAAGCATAAATACGCTCGATTATATTCCGGTCATGGTTATTCCGGTGCCTCTGCTTATCTTTAAAAAAATTATTCTGAGTGCGGTTTATATGGCTGCTTTTTTTACAAGCATAGCAATCTATAAAAAGTACCGAAAGAAGTACAACCTTTGGCTTGGAGTTTCAGCTGTTGCTGCAGCGGTTCTGTTATATGGTTTTTCCCCAACAATGTACAAGTTTCAGGTTAATTACGGTATTACCAATATTGCAGTATTAGCCAATATTGTGGGATGGATGACGGCATGTTTGAGTGTTTCTCGCAGAGGCATGCAGGAACTGATAATTTTTTGCAGCTCCGGATTACTGCTTTTCTGCGCCGCTTATGATACTTTAAATGTCATAATGGGAGGATTTTCGCGTCTGAGCTACAGTCTTTTCGGTCTTGTTTTTTTCTCATCTGGTCTGTTTCTCATAGTCATTGAATACTATCTGGCTCTTCAAAATAAATTTTTAAAGGAAAAAGAAAAATCTGATTTTATGTATCTTTCATCGATAAAAGACAGACTTACCGGTCTTTATAATTATAATTACATGATCGATTTCCTGTCAGAATTAAAAGATAGTTTTTCTGTCGTGATGATGGATATAGACGATTTTAAGATCGTAAACGATACATATGGCCATCAGAAGGGTGATGAAGTTATAGAGCTTATAGGAAAGATCTCACAGTCTTATGACAATGAAGGTGTAGTTGCCGGAAGGTATGGAGGAGATGAGTTTTTGTATGTTCTGATCGGCAAAGACGAAAAAGAGGTTCTGCAGTTCTGTAAAAAACTCAAGCAAACCATTAACAGCAGCAAAATCTTCAGATATGAAGACAAAAAGTTTATAAGTGTTTCAATAGGGTACTACTGCAACTTTGCTTCTGAAGACTGGAAGGAATGTATAAAAAAAGCTGATGAAGCACTTTACGATGCGAAAAAAAACGGAAAAAACTCAATTAGGAAACATGAAAAATAAAAAAACTCCCCAAGGAGTTTTTTTATTTAATAAAGGACAGGCCATTTTTTCTCTTTAGCTGTTTTTTTAAGAATCATATCAGGAGCCACACATACCGGGTGGCCTACTTCTTCAAGCAGATGCAGGTCTGAGTAGGAATCGCTGTAGAAGTAAGCATCTTCAAGACTGTAACCATGAGTTTTACAGAAATTCTCTGCCCGTGTAAGTTTTTCCTGTGCATAACAGTATACACCCAGATCTCCTGTAAAAATATTGTTTTCAAACTTTATATCCGTACATATCAGTTCTTCTATACCCAGATACTGCTGAATAGGATAACAGAGATTGTGTGTTGAGGCTGATATCATTACTGTATGTGCGCCTTTTTCCTTATGAAGATTGAGCTCCTGGACAGCCGATTTCCTAAAATAGTCTTTTACCATGTTTTTTACCCACATGCCAGTAAATTCATAGATTTCTTCCTTGGAAGCCCCCTTAAATCGTAGTACCAACTTTCTTGCCAAGGCTTCCACGTTTAACATATCAAGT
Organism: Petrotoga sp. UBA5851; assembly: GCA_002431635.1. Taxonomy (GTDB): domain Bacteria; phylum Thermotogota; class Thermotogae; order Petrotogales; family Petrotogaceae; genus UBA5851. Next base: position 6,424 of record DJGH01000035.1, on the reverse strand, counting down.
TTGTACAAAAGCGGGTAAGGGATAAGCTTTATAAGTTCCCAAAACTTTATCTGATCCAGCCGATAACAGTATCTGAAAAAGAGATTCCCGCTGTTGGTAACTAAAAGAGTCTTATCCAGGTCAAAAAAGGCTGCATACTTTTTCATCAAACACCTCGTTAAGAAAGAGAATTTATAAGAATAAGAGTAATCAAATATAATAAGATTATATCAAAAAAAAAACGACATAAAAAGAAAGTATCTGAAAATTCAGATACTTTTAATTAAGTAAGTAAAAAAGGCAGAAAAATTCTGCCTTTTTATTTTCGGTTTAAATTAAAGTACTTTGAACTGTACCAATGCCTCACCATCAACAGCAAGTTGACCATCGCTTTTTATTACCTGTGTGGTAAGAACCAGTCTGAATTTTTCATCTATCTTTTCCTTTACTGCAACTCTTACTGTTATCTCTTCATCAAGATAGACCGGCTTAAGAAACTTGGCATCCTGTTTCATATAAACAGTTCCCTTTCCAGGAAATTCCATGCCCAGAACCTCAGAAACAAGGCCTATGGTAAGTATTCCGTGAGCTATCCTTCTTCCGAAAACGGTTGTTTTGGCAAACTCTTCGTCAAGATGTATAGGATTTTTATCTCCGGTTATCTGTGCAAAGGTATCTACCATATGCGCAGTTATTACTTTTTTTGCTTCAAAGATGTATCCGTTTGGAATTTCTGCATACTTCATACTATCCCTCCTAAACTGATTTGCTTAGTTCGTCTATATTATCAAGAGACTTGATTATCTGTGGAATTACTTCATAAAGGTCTCCTACAATACCATAATCAGCTATCTTAAAGATATTTGCCTGCGGATCTTTGTTTATAGCTATAATACAGTCTGAATCCTGCATTCCGGCAAGATGCTGGATGGCGCCGGATATTCCACAGGCTATATAGACCTTGGGTCTTACGGTTTTGCCTGTCTGTCCGACCTGATGATCCTGAGTTATCCACTGGCTGTCTACTACTGCTCTGGATGCCCCAACCACTCCGCCTACTTTTTCGGCAAGCTTTTCAATAAGTTCAAAGCCTTCTTTTTTGCCAAGACCTCTACCTCCGGCAACTATAATTTCTGCCTGTTGTATGTCAACATTTGTTTTGACCATCTTAACGATATTTAAAACCTTGGTTCTTATATCCTGTGAGCTTAATTTCGGACTTACAGTTATTATTTTTCCGGTTCTTGAAGAATCTTTTTCAGCTTTTTTCATAACGCCGGGTCTTACTGTTGACATCTGGGGTCTGTGCTTTGGACACACTATAGTGGCCATGATATTTCCGCCAAAAGCCGGTCTGGTCTGAAGAAGTTTCTTATCCTCGGGATCTACCTCAAGCTTTGTACAGTCTGCCGTAAGTCCGGTATCAACTGTTGCAGATATTCTGGGAGCAAGATCTCTTCCTATATGGGTAGCACCTATGAGAAATACTTCGGGCTTGTATTCATTTATAAGTTCTGAAATGGTTTTGTAGTATCCGTCGGTGGTATAGTTCTTAAAAAGTTCACTTTCACATAGATATACCTTATCTGCGCCATAGCTTATAAGTTCATCCGCTAATTTTTTTACGTCTGATCCGAGGAGTACAGCACAAAGTTCGGTACCTATCTGTGAAGCAATCTTTTTTCCTTCACCCATGAGTTCTATGACAACGGGCATAAGCTTTCCGTTTCTTTGTTCAGCAAATACCCAGACATTTTTATATTGAGCCAGATATTCAGGTGTTCTTTCCATTTTTCGGGCCTCCTTATATTAAATGTTTCTGTTTAAGTTTTATAACGAGCTGGTCGGACATTTCTTTCACAGAACCGGTTAGCATTTCTCCCTTACCCTTTGGCTCAGGGGTGAAAGACTTTCTTACTTGAGTAGGTGAGCCGGTTAATCCTGTCAATGCCGGGTCAAGTCCTATATCTTTTATGCCAAGAACCTTAATCTCCTTTTCTTTAAAAGCGGTAAATATGCCATTCATGCTCATATACCTGGGAGTGTTAAGCTCCTTAATAGCAGTCAGAAGAACCGGAGTATTGACTTCTATGGTCTCATAACCATCTTCAAGCGCTCTGTCAACAATAATTGATCTTCCCTCAACCTTTAAAGACTGCACATATGTTACCTGTGCCATGCCAAGCCTCTGAGCTATCTGTGGACCTACCTGTGCTGTATCTCCGTCAATGGCCTGTCTTCCGCAGAATACTATGTCAAAGTTGTCAATAGATTTTATAGCAGCCGCAATGGCGTTTGAAGTAGCCCATGTATCAGAACCTGCAAACGCTCTGTCACTTAACAGATAAGCGCTGTCTGCTCCCATAGCCATGGCTTCCCTCAGTATTTCCTCAGCCTGAGGAGGTCCCATGGTTATTACCGTTACCGTTGTATCCTGTCCGAGAGTTTCTTTTATCTTCAAAGCTTCTTCCAGAGCGCTCTTATCGTCTGGGTTAAGAATACTTGGCACTCCGTCTCTTATCAATGTACCTTTTACCGGATCTATACGTACTTCCGTGGTATCTGGAACCTGTTTTATACAGACTATTATTTTCATTTATAAACCTCCCGTATCAAATTATTTAAGGGTATTTCCGGCAATTACCATTCTCTGTACTTCGGAAGTTCCTTCGTAAATTTCAGTGATCTTAGCATCTCTCATCATGCGTTCAACAGGATAATCCTTGGTGTAGCCATAGCCTCCGTGGAGCTGAACGGCTTTTGTGGTGACGTACATAGCTGTTTCAGCAGCAAAAAGCTTTGCCTGTGCGGCCAGTACAGAATAAGGTTTTCCTTCCTGTTTGGCGCAGGCTGCCCTGTATACCAGGAATCTTGCAGCATCAACGCGGGTTACCATATCTGCTATATCAAACTGGATAGCCTGAAACTTACTGAGAGATTTACCAAACTGTTCTCTCTGCATTATGTATTTTATAGTTTCATCCAGAGCACCCTGTGCAATTCCCAGAGCTTGAGAGGCTATGCCTATCCTTCCACCGTCCAGGGTCTGCATGGCAATCGAAAATCCTTTTCCTTCTTTTCCAAGCATATTATCTTTGTGGACTCTCATATTCTGAAAAACAAGTTCGGCGGTTGAGGAACCTCTTATTCCCATCTTTTTTTCAATTTTTCCTATAGAAAAACCTGGAGTGTTGCGTTCTACGATAAATGAAGTTATTCCTTTTGTGCCAAGTGATTTGTCAGTCATGGCAAATATTACAAATATATCAGCTTTTCCACCGTTTGTGATAAATATCTTTGAACCGTTTATGATAAAGTAATCGCCATCTTTAACTGCTGATGTTGCCTGTGAAGATGCATCAGTTCCAGCGTTGGGTTCTGTTAAGGCAAATGCTCCGAGTTTCTCTCCCTTTGCAAGCGGTACAAGATACTTTTGTTTCTGTTCTTCGGTTCCAAATTTCATAATCGGCCAGCAGGATAAGGAGTTATGTGCTGAAAATATGACACTGGTAGTAGCACAGTAGCGTGAAAGTTCTTCAACACATATCGCATAGCTTAATTCATCGGCACCTGCTCCTCCGTAATTTTTTGGCATGCACATACCTAAAAGTCCGTATCTTTTCATTTTGTCAACTGTTTCCTGCGGAAATCTTTCTGTTTCGTCAATTTCTGCAGCCAAGGGTTTTACTTCATTTTCTGTGAAAGCTCGTATCATCTTTTTAACCATCAGCTGTTCTTTGGTAAGATTAAAGTCCACAATGGTCCCTCCTTATATGAATAATTTCACATTAAAATAGTTATTTTCTTCACGATTTATACAAAATAATACTTCTAAATATCCAATAATGTAGACATGATCAGAGATAAAAAAGCAAAAGGAAAATATGAATCATCTCTCACGAAAATTATACATCAAAAATATTAGCAGAAGGAAAAGAGTTTGGTAAACAATAAATACATACAAAGCAAAATAAATCGAAAAATCTCTGTTTTTGTTGTCGATGCTGATTTTATTAAATTTTCGAGATACAGTATGTTAAATTAGTGTTATCATTGCAGAATTTGACTATACAGGCGAAGAAAGTTTTTTGAATATACCCTTTCCCGTTCGTCTTCGGAAAATCCTTTTTTTGAAAGCTCTTTATCTAAAATCCAAAATTCATCATAACCATTCATGGCATCAAATTTGTCCTTTTCTTCACTTTCGTAGAGGCTGCTCCTTATATGCGAACAGAAATCAAAACCCAATCCTATATGATCCGTTCCCATAATGCTGCGCATATGGCTCATGTGCTCTGCCATATCTGATATGCATGCTTTAAGCGGTTCCTTATTAAGGAAAAGACTGAAAGAGTTAATTCCGACAACCCCGCCGCGTTGTGCGATTTTTTTCATCTGAACATCCGTAAGATTACGCAGATGATCGGTCAGAGTCCGGCAGTTTGAATGTGAAGCGATAACCGGCATATCATAAAATGTCATTACGTCTTCAAAACCTTGGTCGGTAAGGTGGCTTACATCAACTATCATTCCAAGCTCTTTGGCTTTTGAAAGAAGATCTATGCCAAGATCAGTCAGGCCGTACTGTTTGTTTAAGTTTTTGCATACAGGAATGCCGTCTGCGCAGTATGTTCTTCTGTTCCATGCAAGTCCGATGAACCGTACTCCAAGCTCATAAAAAGTTCTGAGAAGGAAAGGATCGTTTCCAATAGGTTCGCTTCCTTCCAGAGACATAAGGATTCCTATCTTGTTTTCCTTTTCTGCCTTTTCGATATCGATGTAATTTTTACACAGCATGATTTTTTCGGGAGTTTCAGCTATTTCCTCATATAAACATGAAATCTGATCCAATGCATTTCTTAATGCCATCTCCGGTATAAAAATGGAATCTATGAAGATTGAAGAAACTATAATATTGAAGTTGTTTTTTATCCAGTTATCATAAAAATACTTTTCGATTACTCTGGTTTCTCCTTTGGCCCTTTTCTCATATACAAAGCACAAAAGGTCAAAATGCGCATCAACACGGAACATTATTTTTCATCCTCCTTTTGTGACATATCAGCAAAAAAAGCTGTATCTGTTTCAACAGTCTTGAGACCGTTTTTTCTGCATAAAAATTTTATGAAGCTATCTGCAGTATAAAATGTAAGATTTTCATCATCAAAGCATCCGTTATCGGTTTCAAAATCTTTAAGATAAGAGATCAAGGACTCACCTGAAAAGTCAGTACGGTATAACGCTTGGAGGTATGCTTCTTTTTTATTTTGCCGTTTGACATAAAGCAGACCATCAAGCCGGCCGTCTTTGCGTGAAAGCAGTAAAATACTTTCCGCACTGTTATTAATATTAAGAATATCTTCTTCGCTAAAGTGCAGATCTTTTTCATGAGGATTGTCTACAACTGAATCAGATATGAACTTTCTGATAGAAAAAATATCTCCAGGTACAGCCCTGGTTATAATACTTTGTATTCCATCAGAAGTAGTGAAGGCTTTTTTGGAGCAGTCAATAACGGCTCTTTCGGGGAGAAGAAAGCCATCAGCGGTTTCTGCCATGGGATAAATGTTTTTTACCGCAGTCATTTCAATTGATCCGTATATATGCGGATACTTTTCACCAAGATTGTAAAGATCTTCAAAGATAACCGGATTGCCGGCTTGTGTGCTTTCAACCGCCATGATAAAAATCCCGTTGCTATGTCTATAATGATTTTGTGCAACTCTTACAAGCTGGTTTATTCTGGAACAGTGGATAAATCCTTCATTTTCAAGTGAAACAGGCTTGTAGTGTCTTAAGCCTTGAATGCTCTGAACCTCGTTTTTATCGATTATATGAAATATAATCATTTTAAATCCTCCTGAGTAAAAAGAAAAACCAAATATAATTATAGTATATAATCAATATATGTAAAAAAGTTTATGGCGAAATGTATTTTCTTAAGAAAAGCAGAAAGGCGGTTTTTACGGTGCAGAAAGTCGGAATGCTTAATGAAAGCAGTCTTCACAGAGAAATTATTAGATACTTCTATACTCCGGGGGATATACTTGAATTCCCGGTAAAAGGATACTTCGTGGATATATACCGTAAAGGAGTTCTTATAGAAGTTCAGCTTGGACAGTTTTCATCAATGAAAGATAAACTTGGAGATCTCCTTAGTGAGTACAGGATAAGGATTGTTTATCCGATTGTTCTTTGCAAGTACATAGAAAAAAGGAATGTTGCCGGGGTAGTTGTTTCTAAAAGAAAATCGCCAAAAAATGGCTGCAAGTACGATCTTTTCGATCAGACCATCAGAATTGCCCAGTTTATGGGAAATCCCAATCTTTCGTTTGAACTAATTTACATCAATCTTCTTGAAGTAAGAACTGATGACGGTAAGGGAAGCTACAGAAGAAAAGGTGTAAGTATTTCAGATAGGTTCCTTCTTAGTGTTCAGGGTACA
>DJGH01000072.1:203810-204829 GCA_002431635.1 Petrotoga sp. UBA5851 | reverse complement strand
TAGTATAAAATATTTTATCATATAATTATTAGTTTTTTTGCTATCAGATATGAAAAAACAATTATGTGATCTTCAATATCTAATATTAGGAGGATGGGGATGAAAAAAATATTATTGGCAGTTATGGTACTTTTATCAGTGATGAGTTTAGCAGCAGAAAAAGTTTATTTGATCAATCTGGATAAGAACCTTTCTATTGAAGACATGGTTTATGATCAGCAGAATCTTTACTATCTGTCGTTTGATCCATCTACTGTACTTACAGAAGTTGTTGTGTTTGATTATAATGAAAAGATTTTCACTACACGTGCAGTATACAAAGAAGAAAATTACAGCAACCGGATATTTGTATCCGATAAATACGGAAATCCGCGAATGCAGAATTTTTATGGTGGTCAGAGTAACGCAGGGATTTTTGTTGATTCAAAAAATATATATGTAGGTATAAGTAAGGATTTTTATGTTTTTGATAAAAACCTAAAACTAAAAGCTATTTTTGAAGACCAAAAAACTCTTTTCTTAAGGGTCAAGTCAATAAACGGAAAAATTTATGTTGTTCAGGATACAGTCATAAGTAATTATGAAAATAACAACTTAGTGCCGCTTTATACAGATATTCCGGAAGTAGATCTCTTCAGTGATATATTTATCATAGATGAGACAGTCTTTATTGTCGGCAAAAAGTTTGGTGATAAACAAAACAGTATTTTTAAATCAAATGGCAACAAATTTAGCAAAGTTTTTACTCCGAATGACGACTGTGGAGTTATCAGAGCTGATTTCTATAATGACAGTATAATACTTCAGGGCAACAAGCTTATAAAGCTTTCAAGAGATTTTATTGAAATAAATAACTGTGAAAATCCGAATGTGCAGTACTTTATGCCGTCTGAAAACTTCTATGTAGAAAACATAAACAATGTTTTTTATAAAGTGTCATGGTAAGAAAAAACAGTTTATAAAGTAAATAATTTTTCGGTATAATTACTTACCAAGTCAAGTGTTTTAATCTTGACTTG
>DJGH01000072.1:196162-203787 GCA_002431635.1 Petrotoga sp. UBA5851 | reverse complement strand
ATAGAGTGTTTATTGAGTTATAATCCGTTTATATGGAGTATAGGTTCCGTCAACCAGAGGCTGAAGTATAAGAAAGCTACCTGGGTTGATCATTCCTTTTATAGAAGAACATACGATCGTATATCTTTCTTGAGTGAAAACATCCTGCATCTGTGCACGGTTCATAAGAAAAGATTCTGTTGTGTATGCGGCAAACTCCTGAGCTTTAAGGGTAGGGTTGATAAGTATAAGTCTGTACTCATCAATCTTGGTTGTTGACCTGCTATAGGCAAGAATATTTTGGTTGTTTGAAAATACCCTTGTGAACTTTCCTTCCCGTAAGGCAGGAGAGCCCTTAAAAAGTTTAATTATATTAAGATAAAAATCAAAAGTTTTGTTTTCTTTTTCTGTCAGCTCCCATCTCATGGGCTGGCGGCAATAGGGGTCGTTTTCTCCGGTCATTCCTATTTCTTCCCCATAGTATATCAAGGGGCTTCCTGGTAAAGTAAACTGCATTACTACCGCAAGCTTCCAAAGGTCTTCATATTGATTTTTAATTCTTGGGGTATCGTGTGTCGATAGGATATTCCAGCAAGGAAAAAGTTTTTCTTCGGTACAGTCTTTTATGGTGTAAGATAGTATCTCTCCGGTTTGGGTTGCATCTAGTGTATTATTCAAAAAATCATCTATGATATTCTTAAAGTAGTAATTCATTATACCGTGCGTATATCCGTTAGAAAGCCACTTTTTCGGATATGTCCATGCTTCGGCATATATCTTGTGGTCTTGAGTATGTGCAATATTTTTGTGTATATCTCTGAGTATCTCTTCACCCAGTTCATATGCGCAGTCAAGCCGCCAGTCACTTATTCCTGCTTTCATCCATTTGTTCATTGCAGAGTGTTCACTGCGCCAAAGCAAATCAATTAATTCAGGATTTTCCAGGGCAAGTTCCGGAAGGTTTTTTGAATCAGACCAAAATGTGAAACTTCCGTTTATTTGTCTGAAAAATTCTTTTTCTTTCAGCCCTTTTGTAGCTTTTATAAACCACTGGTGGGAGTCTCCGACATGATTCAGAGCTATATCAAGCACTATGCGAATTTTATTTTCCATAGCCGTGCTGCATAGTTTTTTTAGATCTTTTTCCGTTCCCAGCATAGGATCAATAGTAAAGTAATCGGAGCAATCGTATCTATGATTGGAGGGAGAACTGAAAATAGGGGTAAGGTATATAAAATCAACTGAAAGCTCAGCTATATACTCAAGTTTGCTGGAAATACCGTTGATATCACCGCCATAAAATACTGTTCCATATTTGTACTTTCCTTCTTTGAAATCCTGAGGCGAAGGAAGTTCCGAATGCCAGTCTCTTGTTCCCTTTTTCTGACAGAAAGAAAAAAATCTATCCGGAAAGATTTCATATCCTATTCCAGCCTGCATATATCACCTCACTTATTGATCCGTAAAGTATGCATCTACTCTTTCAATAAACTCTGTACGCATCTGTTCTTTAACATTTTCCGGCAAGGTGCTTTCATCGCTGTAGGCAAGCATAATATTATCAATAACGCCGGTAAAGAAAAAAATTCTGTCACTGAGTTTTTTCATAAGCTCATCAAAGTACTTTCGGTCAATCTTTTTTTCGGAGTAGTAATTGTAATACTCCAGATATATATTCGGAAGTTCCTGTGCAAAATCCAGTTTGGGCATACCGTCAAGCAAGGTGGCATAATCAAAGCCTATAGGTCCATAACATACATTTTCCCAGTCTATTACAACAGGAGTCATATCATCTTCAAATCCTATGTTGGAAAAGAAAAAATCACCGTGCTGGCATGCATAGGGCGCCTGTTTGAAAAAAGCATCGTCTTTTTGTACTTTATCATAGCAAAGCATAAGTTTATCGAAGCTTTCCTGACCATGTATCTTGCATAGGTTTTTTACTCCGTTTTCGAACCAGCTCCATTTTTCTTTCAATTTCTGGAAAAGCTCAGAACTTTCATCTGCGTTGCATACTTCACAAAATAGTTTTTTTAGATTTAATACCCACGTAAGATATGTTCCAAGAAATGGTTCAACATTTCTGTTAATAAATGCATCCTTTTTTGCCAATCTGGATACAAGAATAGACATCTTCTCGTATGTCGGAATCTCAGGAGGGCCAAATCGTTTCAATTCATCACCTTTATTTATCATATAAATAATCTTCTTTTCAGAATCCACATCTATAATAGGTATTGAAAAGAAACTTTTAAAATCACTCATAAGCTTTGACTTTGCAAATTGAATCTCCCTGAAAGAGTTATCAGAGGATAGTATCATAGGAATATCTGTTCTGAAGTATTTCTTAAGCACAAAACTCGCTTTTTTGATCTTTGACCCGTTAAGATACTCCAGATTTATTATTTCAAAATCTTTCTCACCGTACCGCCTGTATTTGAAAGGATCTCCCAGGTTCTCTTTTTTTATTATCTGAATATCGAACTTTTCAAGCTTCTTAATGTACTTGGTTATTCTTAGCAAAGCACCACCTCCATATATATCAATAATATTATACACATAGTTTTTTAAAACTGTCTTGGAGTGTGTCAGAACAGTATTGTAATAAAAAATATTTTTTTTGGAAATACCTTCTNNCAATTAACAATGAATATCAAAGTTATTTGTCTGAAAAAGCGGTTTTCCTAGGCTATATTAAACCAGACAAGTTTGTTTTGTGAGTAAAAATAATATAGAATTTAAATGAAAAAAATTTCATGAAAGTACTTTCAAATAAATTATACCTTGAAGGAGGAGATCTTGAATGCTTTTTTCAAAAAATATTTTAGCAGTTGAACCTTCTCTTACTCTTGCTTTAAATGCAAAAGCCATAGAACTTGAGAAGCAGGGAGTTGATCTCGTTAAGCTGACAGCGGGAGAACCGGACTTTCCTACACCAGAGCCTATATGTGAAGCAGCGTTCAAAGCAATAAAAGAAGGGAAAACCAAGTATACCGATGCAAAAGGTATCCTTGATCTCAGAAAGAAAATTTCAGAGTACCTGAATAAAAGATTGGATATTAAGTATGATCCAAACGATATTGTTGTAACAAATGGTGGAAAACAGGCTATATACAATATACTTCTTGCCATGATAAATCCTGGTGACGAAGTAATGATTTTTGATCCTTCCTGGGTAAGCTATGATGCACAGATAAAAATGGTGGGCGGTGTACCGGTTCATGTTCCGCTTGATGAAGACGAAGGATTTCTTCCCACAGAATCAAAGATAAGAAGATATCTTTCCCCAAAAACAAAAGTTATCATGATTAACTCGCCCAACAATCCCACAGGTGTGGTTTATCCAAGATCCACCCTTGAAATAATAGCAAAGATTTCAAAAGAAAATGAGATACTTGTTCTGAGTGATGAAGTCTATGAACTGTTGGTGTATGATGGACAGTTTACTTCAATTGCCACAATAGGAGATATGAAGGAAAGGACAGCCATAGTTAACGCATTCTCAAAGACATGGTCAATGACCGGATGGAGAGTAGGCTACTGTACAGGTCCTCAGAAACTTATGAAGGAAGTATCAAAAATACAGTCTCATGCAACATCGAATATCAATACTCCGTCACAGTATGCAGCAATGGCTGCTTTTGATTATGATGTCATGCCAATGTACCAAGAGTTTAAAAACAGAAGAGACTATATAAGCTCAAGGCTGAATAAAATTGGACTAAAGTTTGTAAAACCTGCCGGAGCATTTTATGTGTTTATAAATGTTGAAGAGTTCGGAATGGAAGATTCGGTTTTTGCTCAGAAACTGCTTGAGGATGCAAAGATTGCGGTTGTTCCAGGCTCAGGATTCTACAAAAATGGATATATAAGAATATCGTTTGCTACTTCAATGCAGATGCTTGAAAAAGCTGCCGACAGACTTGAAAAATTCGTAGCCGAACTGAGAAAATAACATGAAAGCCGATGTTCTGATTGCTGAAATAGGAAGTACAACTACAGTTCTTACCGCACTTACCGGTATTAACGGTAAAAATCCAAGAATTCAGGCTCAGGGAGAACACTATACCACTGTTTCTGAAGGTGATGTTACTATTGGTATACAGGGTGCAGTAAAAGACTTGGAAAAGAAGATAAATGAAAAAGTTGATTGGGAAATACTTTTAGCAAGTTCTTCAGCCGCGGGCGGTCTTAAAATGACCGTCCACGGTCTTGTTTATGATATGACCGTAAGAGCAGCCAAGGAAGCCGCCCTTGGAGCCGGAGCAGTTCTAAAATTTGCTACAGCAGGAATGATGAGACACTCCCAGGTAAACGAAATATACAAGATTAATCCCAAAGTAATGCTTCTTGCCGGAGGAGTTGATTATGGAGAAGAATCGACCATAATACATAATGCCGAAATTATTGCCAACATGAATATGAACTGCCCTGTTATATATGCCGGCAACTGCGTATTGCGTGATGAGGCGGCGCAAATATTTGAACAAAAAGGAAAAGAACTGATAATAACCGAAAACGTTTATCCGCAGGTTGATCATCTTAATGTAGAACCTGCCCGCAAATGTATACAGGAAGTATTTTCCAAACATATAATACATGCGCCCGGAATGGAAAAAATATACTCTATTGTTAACGGACAGGTGCTTACAACACCCGGAGCTGTTATGATAACAACCGAGCTGCTTTCAGAAGTTTTTGGAGATGTTCTTACCGTAGATATAGGAGGAGCTACAACTGATGTTGATTCTGTTACAGATGGAGATCCACAGATTCAGCGGATACTTGTTTCTCCCGAGCCCCGTTCTAAAAGATCCGTTGAGGGAGATCTCGGACTATACGTTAATGCTCATAACGTTATAGAACTGATTACTCCGGATAAACTCAGAATAGAGTTCAGTGATTTTGATGAACTTTTTGCGCAGATATCGCCTTATCCAAAAACTCTCAGACAAGAAGAATTTGCCGCTTCACTTGCGAAGTATTGTTTCAAAACAGCTATAAGAAGGCATGCCGGGAAAAAAGGTTTTCTTTTCGGACCGACCGGAAGAATTGAAACAGCTCAGGGAAAGGATCTGACAGCAGTAAAGCATATCTTTGGTACCGGGGGAATGCTTTCAAGATCAAGATATCGTAAAGAAGTTATGAAGAGTATCTTTGAATCTCCTAACAAAGATGAACTGCTTCCTATTGAAAACAAAACATCTTTGTATTATGATAAGGATTATATTTTTGCTCCTATAGGTATACTGTCAACCATAGATAGACAAAGCGCTATTGAGTTACTAAAAAAAGATATCGCCAAAATAGAATAAAGACGGGTTTCCCCGTCTTTATTCTATTTCTGTGGCAACTAACTTTTCTTCAGGTGGTGTAGAGGTTATTGTATAGAGAATTCCATTCTGTGCTGCTCCCAAATCATTATAATTTTCCTGTGTTGCTCTGCTTTCAAGCTGTCTTGTCTGGTTCTGACTTATTGCTATATCGTATGTATTATAACTGACATCTGAAGAAATATCCTTAATTACGTGATATGCCCTGTTTTCGCTCCAATGGTTTGTAACTGGCTGGAACTCCAGTGTAATACCGTTATATCCTCTGTCTACCATAGTGTCAACATAGTCGTACGTCTTTATTTTACCTATTTTTTGACGGTTCATAAAAACTGCTATCAAAGTTGACCTATTGCCATCATTTGAATAAACACTGTTGTTGGTTATCCTTGCTTTATAAGCTTTATCGGGTATTATATCAAAGGATGTATTTATTTTCGAATTATCGTTAAGATAGTATGAGAGATAAAAGATTCTGTCTTCATTTGAGTGTAAATTTGAGTGTAAAAATGGTGGTTTTAATTTAATCATTATATCATGGTTTCCAAACGGTAAGGAGTAGGTTTTACTTCTTCCTGTATCAAGCTCATCTTTATACTCGCCGTCTATATAAAGCTGCATCAATGTTGAATCACCGTTGCCATACTCGGTGTTATTATACACTGTGAGATTATACGGAGAAATAATAAATACACAACCCGAAAACATGAATACCAATACCCCCATAAAAACAAGCAACAAACTATTTTTCATTATATTTTACCTCCTCATTCAAATTCAAAAGAATCAAGAAATTTATAAAAAGCTTCAAGGTTAGAATCAAAAGTATTATTATCAGCAGCAAAAGTAACCACAAACAAATAATCCTTCTGTATAGACCAGATTTTTATTATCTTCTGACCATTATATGTGTATGTTACCCTGTAGGCAGAATCAGACCCAAACCTGTAATTACTCTTATCTAAAACAACTGCTGACGAACTACTTTTTTTAAGTGAGTTAGGGTCATTAGCTTTTCCAAGCGCATTGGGATCGTTTGCCCTGCCCAAAGAATTAGGATCATCCGCTTTTCCCAGAGCATTCGGATCACCCTGATTGTTTATGTCCTTTAAAAACTTCTCGACGGTATCAGTAAGTCCGTAATATCTGCTTATCTGGTTGATCTCAACAGTTACATATCCGCTGCTGTAGTACTTGGAAATTCCCATCTTTAAGTAACCGCCGTATCTGCTTGAGGACTCGTCTAATATGTTCCAGCTTCGGGGATACATAAATGAAAAGCCATAATAAGTATTGTCGTACTTAGTAAAATCCTTATAATATCTTTCGTAATAATCATCATCTGACCAGTTATTATTATAATTGCCATAAACATATCTTGAGACATAATACTCTTTTATTGCTGGGTAATACTCTGTTGCGTACTTTCCATCATAAAGTTCTTTTAACGCAATATAGATTGCTACTTCCTCATCACTGTATCTGTAGCCTTCCAAAAAATCATTCAGTACCATCCTTGCCTGAAAATAATCAGAGTCTGAAAACCTTCCGTTTATCCATTCTATCCGTATCTTATCATAAATTTTATAGATAGTGGTTTTTGACGGCTGATCAAATTTCTTTGCCAAAGTCTTGTCTATTCCAAAGGCAAATAATGATACCATCAGAAAACATATAACCATTAGCTTTTTTGACATAATATCACCTCTTGTTTTTTACTTCACCAATATTTTATCAGACTAGAAAACAAAATAAAACCATTTCCTGCCAAAGTGCAAAAAAAGCTTGCTGAAACGGAGAATAATCTTGATATGATACATCAAAAAGACGGCAAGATAATTATTGTGCAAATGAATTATAACCGAATCTTTCTGGATAAAACATATCTTAATGCCAAAAGTATGTACCCTGCAATGACAAAACAAACGGTAATTGCACAGGCAAACAAAAAAACATTTAGCATACTTCCGATTCCAGCTGGATATTCGGCTGTGGGATTGATAAACCAGTAAGGATAAAAGCCTTGGATTTTCCCACGTATGAGTGAAATTATAAGATAAATTATAGGATATGATGTCCACAATAAGGGAAATATCCAATTTATGTATTTTTTATCGAAAAAAACAGCGAAATAACCTACCATACTCCATGGAACAACATAATGAAGTACAATGTTCGTTATACTTTTTATTCCGGAGGGATTATGAATCGCAGAAAGAAATACATGATATAAAACACCTGTAATCATTATCCAAATTGCTATTCCACCTACAAAAAAATATAGTAATCCTGTTCTTTCCTTTTTGAAGATAG
>DJGH01000072.1:195926-196103 GCA_002431635.1 Petrotoga sp. UBA5851 | reverse complement strand
AAAGCCCATACATAAAAAAACCATTATATTTGTCTGCAGCGTATAGAAACTGAGCAGCTGAAGACCTGATTCAAAACTTGAACTTGAAAAAAGCTCAACAAAAATTCCTACTCCTGAAATTAAAAATACAACAACCTCTACAATGACTCGAAATAAATTGTGCAAAGACTTTTTCAC
>DJGH01000072.1:195171-195874 GCA_002431635.1 Petrotoga sp. UBA5851 | reverse complement strand
AAGACTTTTTCATATATGCTCCTTAAGCATTCATTTTCTTACAATTATATCAGAAATTTCGTTAATACCAATATAAATATGATTAATCCATGAAAATAATTCATTACGCAAGTAGAGAATATAGACATAAATAAGGATGATTCAATTAAAAAAAAATCTCTCCTTATCAGAAGAGATTTTAAATTTTATCAACACACTAATTAGAGAAAAAATTTATAAAATATAACCTAAAAAAGATTCAAAACCTTATAGGTATGGAAATGTCAAGAAATGTATATTCACAAATTTTTTAAATCATCTAATTGATCACTTTTANNATATATCCATCATGAAATTCTTAACTAATATTAGGGATTTTATCTTTCAGTGGAGAGTACTTTAAAAATCTCGATATTCAAGAAAATAAAGTACTTTACCAATATTATCTCCAACATAACCTCCACAATATATTGGAATAAACTACTCTTCTAGTCTTTTTGAATATAAATATAATCTACTTACCTAACCACAATCCAATTTCCATCTCGCTTTGAACCAATTCTTTCAATCATTTTCTTTTCTTGCAAAGATTTAAATGTTCTTTCGATAGTCCTCTTTGTTACACCTATTTTTTCTGCAAGTTTTACTGATGTTATGCTTGGATTTTCTATCAAAAGTTCTATCGCTTTCTTTTCGGTCTTGTTCAAACCGACATTCAAACCGA
>DJGH01000072.1:189843-195105 GCA_002431635.1 Petrotoga sp. UBA5851 | reverse complement strand
CGGTTCAATTCAAATAATAATCTAAACAGCTCAGAAGTCCTCGCTTTGGGAGGATTTTTTTGTTTATGTAGTGTAGACCTGTGGCTTTTGCTACTGCTTGGTAGTGGTCTCCAAATCCTGAACAAAATTTCCTGTGCCTTTGATTTTCCAATCTTGCTTGCTTTATGAGCGGGATTGCTTGTTAATCCATAATATTTATTTGTATGGTTAAGAATCGCATTTAATTGATTTTGAATTGTTCTCAAATATGTTTGAGAATATAACTTTCCTTCATCATCCATCATCAGACTTTTTAAGCAACTCATTTTGCCACTGTAAAATATCCGGAGTTGTTATTTCAGATATGGATTTCTTAGCAAAGTACGGAATTATTTTTGTTTCTATAATATGAACTTTTGTCAAGTATGTGTTATATTTGATTCTCGGCCTTAAATCATTCA
The DNA here is from genome assembly GCA_002431635.1 of Petrotoga sp. UBA5851. Classification (GTDB taxonomy): domain Bacteria; phylum Thermotogota; class Thermotogae; order Petrotogales; family Petrotogaceae; genus UBA5851. The sequence goes on along the minus strand of DJGH01000072.1, from coordinate 194,665 downwards.
AATAGATTTCAACAAATGATTCAAACACCATATTTAAATCTCTTGATTTACTTGCTAAAAATTCTCTTTTTAACTTGGAGTCTTACTCTATTACAAAAGAACAGTTTGATTCCATGAAAAATAAATCTGTAGAGTAGTACTCTCTACCACTAACACAGAAAAAATTTGAAGAACTTTCAAGAGATGAGATTCTAAAAAAGAGAATTGAATACCTGAAAGAAAATAATCTGCTATAAAAAAAAATTCACCCAAAGAATTATTCTTCAGGTGACCCATTTCTAAAATCTGCAAGCATAACGCTCACAAAACGGCTATCTATAAGCCTTTACAGCCTGTTTTTGCTACTCCCACTCGTCTCATGGGACTTTGCGTTAACGTTTTTCTGTTTATTTCCTGTGCGTTAACGTTTTTAATTTTATTTTTAGTGTCCATATTTTTCATTTGCCGATTTTTTTGTACTCAAAATGTACTTAAACGATAAAGAAAAAATTAGTCTAGTTGAATTATTATCAATGTAATTAGTAGAAGTATTGTATTACTAACACAATACTTCATTACTGAACCCTNNAATATAAAAAACATTCAAGGAATTTACTTCAAACAAAATTATCACGAATAATCACAACAATGAAAAAATCACTCATTATTTAAGTTTATTTGATAAATGCTTATATAACTTTTCAATTTATTATACATATCGTCTGTTATAATACTATCAAGCTTTAATTCTTTTTCTATTTCTTTCAATTCTCCAATACCAATTACATCGGCACATTTTCTTAAGCTAATTCTTGCAAGAACTTTCTTCGTATATGGACGCTTTGCGTCTTGGAAAGAAATACTAAATAAAAAGTCTTGAACTCTTTTGCAATTAAGTAAGAGCATACAAGCATACGCTGTATCTTTATCATTAAATGCTAAAAAATATGATGTATCGTCTCCCATTACTGGATGTTCAATATCACCATCGTTATACACAAGACAGAATAACGCTTTCTTATAAAATCCAGATACACCTACTTTATATGGTGCATAAGAATAATCTCCAACACCAAACATGCTAAAGGCTGGAGCTCCATTATAAATGCTACTCTTTCTATTATCAAATAACTCCTTATTACTATTTAAATAATCCCATGTTTTAATTGCTTGTGTTTCAATGTATTTTGTTTCTTGTCTGGCTTTCTTTTGTGTCACAATTACATACTTTTTAAAATTGTCTTTTATAACTGGAGACTTAAAGAAGCTGGATTTCATTAATGGAAATACAAATGTATTTTCTAATTCAATTAACTCTTTGTTCCCATTAATATATGTTCCGTCAGTTTTTTTTGTGAGTTCCATTATTTTAGAGCAGTCATGCTTTACACCTTGTCTCCACACTAATTCACATTCACCTTCAAAATTTTCAACTTCTATCAGCCCAGATGTTAAAAATCCATCTTTACATCTTATAATATCCTTAACTATATCAGGATTCACAATGTCCATTACTTCACATACCGCATAGTTCTTTTTGGAAGAAGATAATTGGATAATAAAGAGACAAGCCGCTGCGCTAATACCAAATACCTTATTAGCATTAAACTCAATCATCTTTACATATTCCGTATTTGTTTCATTTCTGTTTAACTCCATAAGAATATTACGGGCAACTGAGGTTTTACATAACATTGCTATCATAGTATTTGTATTACTGAACTCTTCAATGAGTTTTAATATCATATATTCACATATATCAAAATTACTTGCACCAGTAATTGCATCAGTTCCTGACAACCCCTTGAAGTTCATCTTTTTAGGCAGATTAAAATTTAAGTCTGAGTTAGTAGCCCACGGTGGATTACCAATTACTAAAAGATTATTTCTCTTTACAAGAGCTTTGGTATCGTAAGTGAAAAAATTATCATTTATTATCTCTACTCTATCATCTCTATTATTCTCTCTGCAAATGTCGCAATACTCTAAGTTAATCTCTATTCCATATGCCTTTTTTAAGTTTGAAAAAATTCTTAGACTGGAGTTGATAAAATTTCCAATTCCAGCTGTTGGTTCAACAATCACGTCTGGATTAATTTTTAAATAATTTTTTAAATAATCACACACAATATCTGAAAATTCGAGAGGTGTCTGGTAATCTCCAAACTCTCTTTTCAATTCATTGCCACTCATAATTCATTACTCCTGGTATTTGGTTATGTAAAGCAATAACTCTGGCATACTGTAATCTCCATTGAAGGGCATTTGAAATAGTCAAATAGCCTTGTTCTGGAGCATGCGCAAGAATTTCATCAGCCAAATCATTATATACTAATTCGTCTCCCGGAACATTCTTGTCTGCAAGAAATCCAATAATATCGTCCTTATTAGCTCCATCTTTAACCATCTCTCTTAATCTCTTTGTGATAGTAAAATCTGCCGTTCTTGTTTTGTCAATGAATGTACAGTATTTAAAGTCTAATGTACATGTAGTAGCTGTATCGCTTTTATTATAAACAAATAACAGTATATTATATCCTAACCCAAATATCTTTTGCCTAGCGCTCTTAAAAGGGCATGATGATTGTGGTTGAGTAATAGAAGTAACCTTAATATCTGTCATGATTGAATCCCCTGGTAGGTCTATCCCTTTAGCACTGCTTCCAATTTCTATCTCATACTTACTATTAATATAAGCTTGAAATCTATGTTCTACATACGTTCCTACGGCTTTTCCGTCTGTTATTCCAATTAGACCAGTATGGTTCTCTTTTGTCATAAACTCACAAAACACCTTTGCCTCGCTCTTTAAATCGTCTATTGTCATAATTTTCATTTGATAATTCCCCTTTTCTGTATTTTGTAACAATATCTATATTATTATAACTCAAAATATTCATTAAGTCAGTAACTAAATCTATTATTAACTTGCTGAAAGTTCATCCGTTGTTCTGTTTCCCTCTATGTTACCGCTAAGCTGCGTTAGCAGCTATTTACAGTCTCGCAACAGCATTCGGCACTCTGCATCACCGCCGTCCGAAAAAGCTGCTATACGCTCGTTAAGGCGGCGTATTTCAAGACTGAGCCTGTCGCTCTGATATTTTCCAACGACGATATTGATTTGTTGATGAAGCAGAGATTGTATGTAATACTGTCCCTTTGGCATACCGCTGACCGTAATACGCGCTTCAATATCCCGCCGTTCCTCTGGCGTTGCACGGAAGCATACTGTCTGATTGCGTAGCCTGTCTTTGTCTAAGTCGCTCATTACAAGCCCTCCTTGTACTCTGTATCAAGTTTATCAGCAAGTTTTTCCTGCTTATTAGGATAAAGATGGGAATAGGTATTAAGTGTTGTTTCAATTTTTTCATGCCCTAAGCGATTAGCAATCTCTAAAGGAGAAAATCCCATCTCTACCAACATGGAAGCATGACTATGCCTTAAATCGTGCAAACGAATACGCTTAATCCCACCATCTTTAATTCCTCTATGCATTTCATGTTCTAAATAATATTTTGTAATTGGAAACAACCTGTCCTTTTTCTTCACTCCATAAATACTATTAATATAATCCTGCAAGTCGATAGCAATGAATTGAGGAATCGTTATCACTCGCTTGCTTTTCGGTGTTTTAGGCTCTGTAATAATATCTCTACCTGTTATACGTTGATATGATTTTGTAATGCTGACTGTGCGTTGTTCAAAATCAATATCCCCAACAGTAAGGGCAAGAAGCTCTCCTAATCGCATACCTGTCCAGTATAACAACATAAATGCCATATAAGACTGGTGCTTATTCATGATACTATCAATAAATATTGAAAACTCTTCTTGTGTCCAAAAATTCATTTCATCTGCATTGCTCTTTTCCATACTTCCTGCTTTTCTACAGGGGTTATTTGGCAAGTCATAATATCTAACTGTATAATTAAAAACTGCGGCTACTTGATTGTTTATCGTTTTAAGATAGGTTGGAGCATATCCCTGTTGCAATAAATCGTTCTGCCACTTACGAATATCTGGGGCTTTAATTTCATTCATCTTTAACTTTCCAAAGTATGGCAACACTTTCAAGTCAATGATATACTTTTTTTTCCTCATGGTATGCTCACGCAACCTTGTTTCCATATCGGCATAATAAATCTTCAAAAAGTCTTCAAATAATATATTAAAGTCAGCTTGCTGTGTTACAAGAAATTTGCGTAACCATTCGTCTGCTTTACGCTTAGTATCAAACCCACGTTTTGTTGATTTTTTTCTGTTGCCTTGCCAATCTGTATAACGATATTGGATAAGCCACTTACCTGTCTTAGAGTCTTTTTCTGCTTTAGCCGCCACCTGTCATTCCTCCTTTACCGCTATTTTTATGCTCCATAACCGTACCACTTCTTTTCTAAATATCGGCGTGGACACTTTCCAGATACCGTGATATAACCCTCTTTCGCAAGTTCACTGTTTAACTGTCGAATGATTTTGTATGCCTGTCCCAGTGAAACGCCAAGAGATTCTGCAAGTTCAGAAGCAGTAATGTAAGTTTTGTTTTCAGTATTCATATTATATTCTCCTTTCACTTATATGTTTTAAATTAAGCAATATTGCTTAATTTATTTTGATTATACCCATTGTACAATTTAATGTCAATACTTCTATTAATCTTATTTGCTTTATTTTTAACTTTATGGTATATTATTAAGCAGTTGTACATATGTTGTCATGTGTTTGGAGGATTATTATGCAAATAAGTGAACGTATTAAGAAAGTGCGTGAATATAGAAATATTAAACAGAAAGATTTAGGCGTTGCCATTGGTTTTCCCGCCGCCAGTGCCGCTGTTCGTATCGCA
>DJGH01000072.1:176187-189807 GCA_002431635.1 Petrotoga sp. UBA5851 | reverse complement strand
GTATCGCACAATATGAAAATGGCTCAAGAATGCCAAAAAAGAAGACTGCAATAGCAATCTCCAAGGTGCTTCAATGCAATTATATTAACTTCTACGATGGAGTTGATTTAAGTGAAGCAGAATGTATAATGATGGATTTTTTTTGGTTAGAAGAAAGTATGAGCGGCTCGCTATACATTTTCCAATTGCAAAAATATAACGATAAGGAAGATGACCGTATCGCTCATGGTATGTTCAATGACTACCAGTATGATGGTGTTTTTCCACCTGTTGCTATGGCTTTTAATTATAATAAAATAAATGATTTCATGCGCGAATGGGCGATACACTTTCAGGAGCGGCAAAAGAAAGACATAACCGATACGGAATACCTTGAATGGAAATTAAATTGGCCTTTCACCTGTGATGATGGTGGTAGGTTTGAACCATCGTACCAGTGGCGAAAATCTTAAATATTATGTCAGATATAAGTATTTTTGTTCAATTAAAATCGGCAAATCGTAAATTACAACAAATATTGATTGGGGATAAAAGTATGTGGATATTTTCAACTCGTGAGATTGCATCACTTATTTATATATTAATATTTATACTTTACGCTCTTACACGCAAAAAAGTTAAGGATTCAGCTGTTAATGTAATAAAGGTAGCATGTACTCCAAAATTACTCATTCCCTTCATAGTAATGCTCTTGTATGCTTCTTTTATTGTAATAATTTTAACAAAACTTTCGTTCTGGAATTGGATATATCTAAAAGATATTATTATATGGGTGCTGTTTGCTGGTGTTCCTGTATGTTTCAACGCAGTGAGCAACACCATTAAAGAACATTATTTCAGAAATATGATAACTGATAATATAAAGTTTGCTGCATTAGTAGAATTCTTCACAGGAACATTTACTTTTAGTCTTATAATAGAATTGATTATTCTACCAGTGCTTACGTTTTTTATACTTTTGCAAGCAGTTTCCGAATACAAAGAAGAGAATAAATCAGCACATAAAGTTTTCAATTGGATAGTTGCTATTTTAGGTTTTTTAATATTAGGTTTTACAATAGAAACAGCCATAAGCTCTTACAAAAGTATTGAAGGTACTCAGATTATAGTGAGTTTTTGTCTACCGCTTATATTTTCTTTCTTATATTTACCGATTGCCCATGGGTTTGCTGTATATGCAAAGTATGAAATGCTATTTATTCGTATGAGCTTCAAAGAGCCAAAAGATAAAAAAGTTCGATGGAATCATCGACGAAAAGTAATATCTACATGCAAATTCTCATATAACAAAATATGTATGTTTTCAAGCGAATACGTTAAAAATATGTATGTTACAATGAAAGATAATGAATTCGATGCTATTATTCATAATTTCAAAGTAGCCAACAGTAAATAGCTCTTTACATTTATATCAAGGTAATAAACTATATCATTAAACATTTCAATTGTTAATGTCCAATAAATTTAAACTATTTTATTTGCACTCAATTTGCACTCAAAATTCAAAAAGAAACGCTGAAAACCCAGTATTTACAAGGGTTTTCAGCGTTATTCTTTTTACTCCCACTCAATTGTTGCAGGTGGTTTGCTTGTTATATCAAATACTACTCTACCTACGCCATCCACAGAATTTACGATGCGTTTTGAGGCTAATTCCAATACTTCAAAAGGTATCCTTGACCAATCCGCAGTCATTCCTTCCACGCTATCAACAGATCTGAGAGCAAGAACGTAGTCGTAAGATCTTTCATCTCCGACTACTCCAACACTTTTCATATCAGTGAGGACTGCGAAAGCCTGCCATACTTTATTGTACCAACCTGTTTCTTTAAGTACATCTATAAATATTGAATCGGCTTTTTTCAGTATATCAAGTCTTTGTTGAGTAATTTCTCCAATAACTCTTATGGCAAGACCTGGTCCTGGAAAAGGATGTCTGTAGAGTACATGTTTTGGAATGGCCATGAGTTCTCCCATGCTGCGAACTTCATCTTTGAAGAGATTCCTTAGGGGTTCAAATATTTTAAGATCCATGTGTTCCGGAAGGCCACCTACATTATGATGGGATTTTATCTTAGCCGTCTTTTTCCCGGATGCTGCACTTTCTATAACGTCTGAGTATATGGTTCCCTGTATCAGGTATTTAATTTCTGAGTCTTTTTTTGCTTCGTCTTCAAATACCCGTATAAACTCTTCACCGATAATTTTTCTTTTCTTTTCTGGATCGGTGACTCCTGCAAGTTTATCAAGGAATCGTTTCTTGGCATCTACAACAGTCAGATCAAGCCCTATCGCATCGCGGAATATGCGTTTTACTTCTATTTCCTCATTGAGTCTAAGCAGTCCGTGATCGACAAAAACAGCTTTGAGGTTACTGCCTATAGCTTTGTACGTCAGAACAGCCGCAACCGAGGAGTCAACTCCACCGGAAAGAGCGACGATAGCTTTTTTATCTCCTATTACACTTTTTATGGTTTCAATCTGTTTTTCAAGAAATTCGGATAATGACCATGTGTTTGAAAGTTTACATACATTTAGGACAAAGTTTTCTAGTATCTCGGTTCCGTGTTCGGTATGCCTTACTTCCGGATGGAACTGAATGGCATATATCTTTTTATCTTTCATCTCAAAGGCAGCCATAAGACCGTTGCTGCTTTGGGCTGTAACAACTGCTCCTTTTGGTGCTTTAGTAACAGTATCTCCATGGCTCATCCATGAGTTGAAGCTGTCAGGAATGTTGTTAAAAATAACTTGGCGTTCATGGACTTGTATAGTTGTTTTTCCATATTCTGAAATATCTCCGTGTCTGACTTCTCCTCCCATATCATTTGCGATAGCCTGCATTCCATAGCATACACCAAGAATTGGAAGTCCGCAGGTGTAAATATCAGGATTGACTTTAGGTGCATCGGCAGCATATATGCTTTTGGGGCCTCCGGAAAGTATAATTCCCTGTACTTCTGATAAATCAAGCTTTTCATCATGTTGAACAACCTCAGAGTATGCTCCTATCTCACGCACTCTTCTGGCTAAAAGCTGTGTATACTGTGAACCGAAATCAATAATGAGAAGTTTTTTCATCTTTGTCCTCCGTGATTATGATCTGATTTTTTTTGTCTGGTTCGAACATGGCATGCTCTTTTTTAGGGTAGAGCAGGCTGTATATATTTGAAGCGTCAAAATCCCTGTTGATCTGCTTCATATATATAGTCGGATCAGAGTCATACTTTTTATATGGTTCATTTTGGTTTTTAAGTAAGTATTTATATATCTGGTAGTACTGTGAAGCAGTTGGAATAAGTGGATAACGTGATTTTTTCTTGATCAGTGAAAGCAGTTCCTGACCTTTTTTGTTGAAACCTAAAACTCTTAGATACTGGGGACCTTGTGAGTTATAAGTTTTAATTTCTTTTTCTGAAAGATTAAACAAAATATGTATGAGAGCTCTTTTTAGTCTGCTGTATGTAAAGCGTTTGGTTTTTAAATTTTTTAGAAGGCAGTCAAGATCCATAGATCTTCTGCTGTAGTTGTAAAATCTGTCTTCCAGTCCTTCTTTTATGCCGTATATTGTAAGGAGGTCATTTTTGTCCATAAGTCTGATTTTGCTCAGTATGATTTCACGCATGTATTCAAAAAAAACCGGACCTTTTCCGTTTTCAAACTCGCTTAGTATTATTTCAAAGGATATCTCCGGAACAAGTTCTTTTAGAAATGCTATATTTTCCTCTTTAATTATATTTCTTATGGCAGTTGCACTTGCAAGACGGCTTGTGACTGTCTCATCATTGTATGCAGAACCTTCTCTGGCGATGCAGTGAGGCTGTATTGATGAGCCGTATTGTTTTAAATAATTGAGGTATTCAAGCCCAAGTATATCGTTTGACTTTTCCAGCAGTCGTATGTCCTCAACAGGAAAGTTATGACTGGTAAGATAATCAAGTATAGCGTATTTTCTAGCATTTGGGAAAGAAAGTCCTTCCTTGAGATATTTTTTCAGAATAACTGTATACTCATGGGGTTGTGAACTCAGTATTCCGGATATCTCATTTAAAATATTTATATCAGACGACTCACTTCCGAAAACTATATCCGTTACTATTCCTGTTCTGTGTAAAACCCCAACGGAACCGCATGCAAACCCTCCTGCATCCTGTATGCAGTAGACAAACGGAAGTTCAAATACGGCATCTGCACCGTAAGCAAGAGCCATTTTGGTACGTGCGAACTTATCAACAATAGCAGGTTCTCCCCTCTGGACAAAGTTGCCGCTCATTACTGCAACTGTGTAATCAGGGTTTATAAGTTCTACTGATTTTTTTAGATGGTAAAGATGACCGTTATGGAAAGGATTATATTCAACTATGAGACCGAGAACTCTCACTGTTTCACCGGAAATGGAAGTATATGTAATCACCTTCTTTTACCAGATAGTCTTTTCCTTCAGCATTGACATAACCAAGTTCTTTCAGTTTTTTCATATCAGGAATTTCACGTATTTTCTCAAAGTTCACAACTTCTGCCTTTATAAAACCTTCTTGGATATCGGAATGTATTTTACCTGCTGCTTGCAGTGCAGTACTTCCGTTTATGATGTTCCACGATTTGGATTCTTTTTCGTTGCCTGTGATAAATGTGATAAGATTAAGAGCCTGCTTGCATTTTAGAATGAACGAGTCAAGAGCGCTTTTTTCTATACCGTATTCATTTAAAAATACTTTCTGTTCCTGTTCGTCAAGGTCGGAAAGATCGGCATGGAGCTTGGCATGAATTTCGGCAAGCTGTGCACCCCTGGAAAGAGCATACTCTCTGAAAGCTTTTATTTTTTGTGTAGTTGTTTCGTTGGAAGATTCGTCAATATTTGCCACATATATAACAGGCTTTTCAGTAAGCAGAAAAAGGGATTCGATAATCTTTTGGTATTTTTCTGTTCTTTCACCTCTGAGGAAAGTAATTGAAGGCTTTTCACTATTTAGATGTTCTTTTAGTGCGGAAAGTATTTCTGTTTCGGTTCGAGCTTCTTTATCTCCTACTCTTGCCATCTTTGAGGTTTTTTCAATTCTTTTTTCTACCGTTTCAAAGTCTTTGGCTATAAGTTCAAGGTTCACTATATCCGCATCGGCTATAGGGTCTATTTTTCCATTTACATGTGTCACATTGGGATCAGTAAAAATTCTTATTACATGAGCTATACAATCAACATTACGGATGTTTTCCAGAAACAGGTTGCCTAGTCCTTCTCCTTTGCTTGCTCCTTTTACAAGTCCAGCAATATCAACAAATTCAATGCTGGGATTTACCTTTTTTTCTGAATTAAGTATTTTAGTCATTAAGTCCAAACGTTCGTCGTTGTACTCAACAATGGCAATGTTTGGGTTTATTGTGCAGAAAGGATAGTTTTCGGCAGGAACATGCTGTTTGGAAAGAGCGTTGAAAAGGGTTGACTTCCCTACGTTGGCAAGACCTACAAATCCTACGTTAAGCATAATGTCCTCCTTGAAAATCTTTTTGTAATCATTTTTCCGTATCAATTATAACAGTAGAATTTATCTTTTTCTGTAAAATTTCTTAAACAAAATCATGTTAAAATAGATTAAACTATATAAGGGGGGAGTATCGAATGCCATATGCCTTTTCTTATTTTATTCCGACAAGAGTTTTTTTCGGCAAAGACTGTCTTAATAATAACTATGCCACTTTAAGCAGTTTAGGTGAGAAAGCTCTTATAATAAGCGGACGAAAATCAGCTAAAGCCTGCGGGGCTTATGATGAAACCGTTGAAGTTTTAAATAAACTGAATATAGAATCTGTTTTGTATGATCAAATTGAAGAAAATCCATCGTTTTCTTCGGTTCAAAAAGCTGTGGAGTTTGGGCTTGAAAATGATGCTGATTTTGTAATAGGTATCGGAGGAGGAAGTCCTATTGATGCAGCAAAGGCAGTTGCAGTACTAATTGCCAATCCATTTATGAAGATAGAGGATCTGTTTGACGGTGATTTTGACATAGCACTTCCGATAGTTGCAATTCCTACTACCAGCGGAACAGGAAGCGAAGTAACAGAATTTTCCGTTCTGAACTCTCCTGAAAACAGGAAAAAAAGTTTTAAAAGTGATGTGATTTTTCCCGATATAAGCTTTATAGATCCCAAATATACCCTTAATCTTTCATCCGAGCTTACAATAACTACAGCCTGTGATGCTCTTTCTCACAGTATAGAAGGATCATTGTCGCTGAAGTCTACAATTCTCACTGATCTTTATGCCGCAAAGGCTATTGAGCTGATAAAAGAAAATCTTCCTAAGCTTGTGAACTCTTCTTCAGTTTTATCTGAAGAAGAAAAGTATGAGTGCAGACAGGCTCTATCTCTGGCATCAATGCTTGGAGGTATGGTTATATCGCAGACAGGAACGGTTTTGCCTCACTCCTTCGGATATAACATGACAACTTTTTACGGGCTAAGACACGGAGTTGCAACTATAATTTTCTTGCCCAGTGTTCTTCGTAAGGCTGAAAAGACTAATCCTGAAAAGCTGGGTATTTTTAAGGATAGTTTTAAATCAGTAGATAAGTTTGATGATTTCCTTGAAAAATTGGGAGTTTATAAGAATATTCCAAAACTTTCCGAAAAGGATTTAGTCGATTTTTCACAGTTTGTGGCAAAATCAATGCATGTCTCCGTTACTCCTGGTAACATAACGTATGAAGATATAATATCCATATATAAGGAGGTTTGTGGATGATTGCTCATTTGAGGAAAGATATAAAGTCGAGGGTGCTTAACGGTCATCCATGGATTTACGAAAACGAGATAGAATCGGTAGAACCGGGAGTAAAAGAAGGAGATATACTCAGTGTGTTTTTTGGAAGGAACTTTATAGGTAAGGGGTACTATAATCCCAATTCGGTTATAAGAATAAGGATTCTGACTAGAAAAAACGAAGAGATAGATAAGGAGTTCTTTTATAAAAAAATATTGAAAGCGTACGAATACAGAAAATCGCTTTTTCCCGGATCAAATACCTATAGACTTGTCTTTGCCGAATCTGACGGTCTTCCGGGGCTGGTCATAGACAGATTTGATGATTATGTTATTTTTCAGATAAACACTCTGGGAATATATGAACATAAAGACGATATCATCGAGAGTATAGTAAGAATAATTAATCCTAAAGGAATATATGAAAAGGATGATGAACGGAGCGCCCAGAAGGAAAAGTTCGCACCATACCAAGGCTGGGTATATGCAAATGGGCCGGAATTGATTGAATTTTCGATCGAAGGTGTGAAGTTCATATGTGATGTGCAGGGTCAGAAGACGGGTTTTTTTCTGGATCAGCGTATCAATGCACAGAACATAGCCAAATATGCATCAAACAAAAAAGTGTTAGATGCTTTTGCTTATACAGGCAATTTTGGCATACATTCTCTAAAGGGAGGAGCTAAGTTTGTTACTTTTATAGATTATTCAGAAAGAGCTCTCAAAATACTTGAAGAAACTCTTAAGCTGAACAAGTTTTCAGCAGATAGGTATGAGCTTGTCAATGCAAATACTTTTGATTATCTCAGAGTTCTTGACGATACCAGCAGATATTATGATATAACTGTAATAGATCCTCCATCCCTCGCCAAGTCCAGAGACTCCAAGGCAAATGCTATAAAAGGCTATAAAGAGCTTAATCTGAGGGCAATGAAGATAACGCGCAGCGGAGGCTATCTCTGTACTTCTTCATGTACACAGATTGTATATGAAGAAGATTTCAGGAAGATTATCTTCGAGGCTGCCCAGGATACGGGAAAGAAGCTCACGGTTGTATACAGGGGTATGCAGTCTCCTGATCACCCTCTTATATACAATATATTCGAAACCGAGTATCTTAAGCATTATTTTATAAGAGTTGAAAACCTTGAAGAATTCTGAAAATAATTTTAAAAAATAAATCGGAGGTGAATAGTATGTTCTGGTATGATCCGTCGTTTTTGATTCTTATACCTGCATTTTTTCTGACTCTTTGGGCACAGATATCAGTTCAGTCGACATTCAATACATATTCCAAAAAAAGATCCACTCTTGGAGAGACGGGCGCTGCATTTGCCAGGAGATTGCTTGATTCAGCCGGACTTTACGATGTAAAGGTAGAGTTTGTGAATGGTTTTCTTTCTGATCATTATGATCCGTCTTCAAAAGTTCTAAGACTTTCGAAATCTACATATGGTTCTTTATCGGTGGCGGCTTTAGGTGTAGTTGCCCACGAAGTCGGACATGCTATACAGCATGCCAAGAACTATCAGCCCTTGATGATAAGAAATATTTCTGTTCCACTTGCCAACATGGGTTCAACGCTCTCATGGGTGATATTTTTTATGGGTCTGATATTTTCTACTCCGCTGTTGCTTAAGGCTGGTATATTTCTTTTTATATTCGTGGTCTTATTTACCATTATTACGCTGCCGGTGGAGTTTGATGCCAGCAAAAGAGCTATAAAGATGCTTCCGGTAGTCGGAATGCCGTCTTCTGAAGTAGAACAAGCCAAAAAGGTGCTCAATGCAGCCGCTATGACATATGTTGCAGCAGCATTCATGGCTATTTCACAACTTTTGAGAATGGTTTTGATTGCAGGTGCTTTTGACAGAAGAGATTAAAATGGAAAGAGAATTGGCGTATAAACTGCTCAGGCAGTATGAAAAGAAAGAAACCATATCCAATGAAAATGTGAAACAAGCACGAACTATGCTTGATGAAAGGAGTTTTGGCCTTTTTAAATCTTTGGTTTGGGGAAGTATAAGAAATATTGCCAAAGAGGACTGGCTGATATCCAAATTTGTTGACAAACCTAAAGATCTTACTCCGGCCTCACTTTGGTTGCTGAGGCTGGGGTTTTATCAGTTAATATCTGGTTTTGACGAGCATGCTGCAGTTTACGAGACAGTTTCACTTGTTTCCAATAAGAAAAACAAATCTTTTATAAATGCAGTACTCAGAAGTTACATAAGAACGAAGGATACTTTGGGCGGTGAGCCGGAAAATGTCAAGTATCTTCTTCCTAAATGGCTCTATGAATATTTAAGAAAAAAACATACTTTTTCTTCTTCTATAATAAGGTTTAATACAACGGCGCCACGCAGAAGTATAAGGGTTAATTCATTAAAAACTTCACGTGAAGAGCTTTTACAGATGCTGGCAGACTCAAAAATTGCTGCGCAAGCTGCAAAGTACTCTCCATATGGCATTTATATTAATGAAGACTCTTTGGCACTTGAAGAAACAGAATTATACAGAAAAGGCTATTTTTATATACAGAATGAATCCTCTCAGCTGGTTCCTGTTATCTTGAACCCACAGGTAGGGGAACATCTGCTTGACCTTTGTTCGGCTCCGGGAGGCAAATGCACTTTTTCTGCCGAGCTAATGAAAAATACAGGTACTATAAAAGCTGTTGACAACGATATTTCAAGATTGGAAGCTGTTTCTGCCAATTGTAAGAGGCATGGGATTACAAATGTTTTTGCACAGCTCAGTGATGCGTCAGAGTTCAAAGATGTTTGTGAATATGACAGGCTGATGCTTGATGTACCATGTACTTCTCTTGGAACTGCGTATGCTCATCCAGAAGTACTTTTCAGAGTAAAAAAAGAAGATTTTGACAGGTATGCCATGATACAGAAAAAAATTCTTTCTAATGTTATGAATAGCATAAAGGTCAAAGGGGAGATAGTTTATTCGACTTGCACTTTGTCATGGGAAGAAAATACAGGAAACATGAAATGGCTAAAAAACAGTTTTGATGTATGTTTTTTGGATTTGAGAGAAAGACTCGCCAGTCTTGGAGTAAAATGTCACTTTGATGGCTACGGTGCGTACATATTCCAGGATGAAGGATTGATACCTTTTTATATTGCAGTGTTCAGAAAAGAAACGTTAAAAACGGAGGAAAAGAATGACTAAGAAAAATATACTGGATTTTGAATATGAGGAACTGGAAATTTTTTTAAAAAATGAACTCAACATAGAAAAGTTTAGAACCAAACAGGTTGCTGACTGGATATACAAAAAACATGTATTTACATTCTCGGAGATGACAAATCTTTCCCAGCAGGTTAAGGACAAGCTGGAAGAGCGCCTTTATATAGGTATTCCGGAGATTGTGGATATGCAGGTATCAAAAGTTGACGGTACTATAAAGTTTCTTCTTCAGTTTATGGATGGAGCCAAGGTTGAATCGGTAATCATGTATTATGCCAACAGAGTTTCCGCCTGTATATCTTCTCAGGTTGGCTGTCCTCTTAAGTGCAGCTTCTGCTGGACTGGCAAGGGTGGATTCACAAGGAACCTAACCAGCGGCGAGATTGTTTCACAGGTTCTTGCAATGGAAAAAGCAAAGGATCTAAATATAAATAACATAGTTTTTATGGGAATGGGAGAGCCGCTTTTAAATTACGATAATACAATGAAATCCATAAGGATAATGAATGAAGAAAATTATAGAAACATAGGGGCACGACATATTACTATTTCTACATCAGGAATAGCCGATAAGATAGAAGAACTTGGAGATGTAAAGCTTGACATAAGGTTATCACTTTCTCTTCATGCTTCCAATAATCAGAAAAGAGATAGAATAATGCCTGTAAATTCAAAGTATCCTGTTGAAGAGGTTATGCAGGCCTGCAGAAATTATCAGAAGAAAACAAAAAATAGGGTGACCATAGAGTATACGCTTATAAGAAACTTCAATGAAACCAAGGAAGATGCCATTGAGCTTGCAACACTTCTTGAGGGGCTGAAGGTTATGATAAATCTGATACCTGTCAATCCAAATCCGAAAGGTTATGAAAGACCGTCAAGGCCTTTTATGATTAAGTTTGCGGAGGAACTCAGGAACAAAGGATTTGAAGTCAGTTTAAGAGCAGAGAGAGGCACAGATATCGATGCTGCTTGTGGTCAGCTCAGAAAGCGGAATATAGAACGTACAGAGGTGCGTGATGAAAAAAGGAATTCTTAAAGGGATAATCCATATTTTGATGGTTATTTTCGGGCTTTTTGCCGCAGGAATTCTTTCGATACTTATAATGATGGTTTATACCAGTTCGGCAAAAAAAGTTGAGGTTCCCTACCTTATAGGCGAGAGTAAGGATGTTGGTATTCAGGCTCTTAAAGAAAAAGGGCTTATACCGGTTGTGGACGGAACCGGAGATACAGTTCTTTACACTGATCCTAAAGCCGGAGTGAAAGTAAAAAAAGGTCATCATGTTCTGATACAGCTAAGAAGCATTGATTTACAAAAGGTTCCAGACCTTATAGGTGTACCGCTTGAGGTTGCGGATCAGTTTCTTGTTCAGTACAAGATATCATACACTGTTCAGAAGATAAGAACCAGTGACAGCACCAAGCACGGTATCGTTCTTGAAATGTCTCCGAATGTAGGAGAAGATTTGAATAAAAATACTATAAAACTTATAATCGGTGTCTACGAGGGGTGACGAGTGTCCTGGGAAAAAGCGGTTGTGATAAGGTTTCATTCAAACATGGTTTCAGCGGTTGACATTCAGACGAACAAACGGTTGGAATGTGTTCTGCCCGGTAAGTTTAAGCAGCAGCGGATAAGACCCGTTGTGGGAGATTATATAGAGTACTCTTGCGAGGCCAATGCTGAATATGCAAAAGTTGAGAATATTCTTCCGAGGAAAAACGAGCTTTATAGACCTAAAATAGCCAATGTTGATCAGGTGGTGCTTATAACTACTGTAAAAAATCCCCCGGTAGATAACATTATAGTTGATAAGTTTCTAATGCAGGTTCAAAAACAGAGACTTGACTGTGTGATTGTTGTAAACAAAATAGACCTGCTGCAGACAGTTCAGGAAAAAGAACTGCTGGATAAGTTTGTGGCTACATACTCAAAAATACTTAAAGTAATAACTGTATCGGTCAAACAGGATATAGGAATTGAAGAAGTGCGCAGTACACTTTGCGGTAAGATAACCACCACAGCCGGTATGTCCGGAGTGGGGAAATCTAGTCTGATAAATAAACTTGACAGTACTTTAAACTTAAAGGTTAACGAGATATCTGACAGGCTCAAACGCGGAAGGCATACCACAACCTTTTCAGAGCTGATAGCCTTTTCATTCGGCGGATTTCTAGCAGATACACCTGGTTTTGCGAATCTTGAACTCAGAAACTTTGAATGTGCGACACTTAAAGATTTTTTTCCAGAATTCAGAATATATGAACCATACTGTGCATTTAATGATTGTATACATATAAATGAACCTGGTTGTGCTGTAAAACAGGCTGTTCAGGAAAAAGAAATATCGTCTGAAAGATACAATAACTACTTGAGTATATACAAAGAAATAAAAGAAAGCGGTGAGAAAAAATGGTAAAGTTTTTTCCTTCTTTACTGGCAGCGAACTTTTTTGATCTATCCGGAGATATCCGAAAAATAGAAAAGATATCTGACGGACTTCATCTGGACGTTATGGACGGTTTTTTTGTTCCGAATATATCCTTTGGATTTCCTGTGATAAAATCAGTCAGGGAAAATACAGATATGTTTTTTGATACTCATCTTATGATAGAAAGTCCAGAAAGATACATTGATAGGTTCTGTGAACTGTCTGATGCAGTTACAGTCCACTATGAATCGACGGTTCATCTTCACAGAGTAATAAACATGATAAAAGAAAAAGGCTGTAAGGCTGGGGTTTCCTTAAATCCATCGACTCCGGTTGCTGTTCTTCAGGAGATACTTCCTTATCTGGATACAGTGCTTATAATGAGCGTAAATCCTGGTTTTACAGGACAGAAGTTTATAGAAACTTCTGTACAGAAGGTTGCGAGGCTGGCTGGACTATGCGGGATAATGGACTGCAATATCGAAATAATGGTAGATGGAGGAGTTAACTCCGGAAATATACAAAAGCTCTATGATGCCGGAGCATCATCATTCGTCCTGGGAGCGGCTGTTTTTCATGCACAGGATCCTCAGGCTGCATTACAGGAGCTTCGAAAGGCGGTAGAATGATTTTGGAAAGGTTTAAGATAATACTTGCCACGACAAGCAAGCACAAAGTTGCTGAAGTATCCGAGATAATAAAAGAGTATGCGCAGGTGTATTCCATGCAGGATAATCCTGATGTAGATGAAACAGGAAATACCTTTATAGAAAATTCTGTTATAAAAGCCGTTACTGTAGGGAATATGCTAAACCAGAAAGTGATGGCTGATGATTCTGGACTGTGTATAAGGGCACTGGACGGGTTTCCTGGAATATATTCTGCCAGATATATGGCAGACAGCTCTTTTGAAGAAAAGATGCAGAGTATTCTGACCAAGATGGACGGTATAAGCGATCGACAGGCTTATTTTGCTTGTGCAGCTACTTTTTATGATCCACATTCGTGTACACTTATTTCTTATGAAGCACGTGTTTACGGAAGTATTGGCATGCAGATTGCAGGAAGCGGAGGATTCGGATACGATCCCATTTTTATCCCACAGGGTGAAACGAAATCTTTCGGACAACTTCCGGCTGAGTTTAAAAACAAATGCAGTCACAGGGCTCAGGCTTTTATAGAACTTATGGAAAAGATAAAAAAAATATACGGATAAAATAAAATG
>DJGH01000072.1:175969-176170 GCA_002431635.1 Petrotoga sp. UBA5851 | reverse complement strand
AATTATACTTAAGTATTTTCAGGTTTTGAACTTATTAAGCATCAGACTGAGTTTTTTTGAGAGAATAGACATACCGTCTGAATAATCTTTTATCTTTTCAGAAACTAACTTCTGATCTGAACAAGTTTCTGCTATTGCTGTTATTTCCTTCTGGATAGATACAATATCTTTGGATAAATTTTTTAGGTTGATCAGAATATT
>DJGH01000072.1:164280-175955 GCA_002431635.1 Petrotoga sp. UBA5851 | reverse complement strand
TATTTTTTTCATTTTATCTAACATTACTGAAAGTTCAACTATTTTTCTGCCGATTGAAGAAAATTCCGAAGAAACTCCCAGGATATTTGAATTGTTCGTTCTTATATCTTCAAGACATTCTGCGGAAAGATTTTTTGCTTTATCTCCGTCATCCTTTATCTGTTTTAAAACTATATATATTTTTTCAGTTGCAGTTTTACTTTCGGATGCAAGTTTTCGTATCTCGGAAGCTACCACACCAAAGCCCTTTCCGCTTTCTCCAGCTTTTGCTGCTTGTATTGAAGCATTAACGGCAAGCATATTTGTCTGTGAGGTTATTTTTTCTATTGCATGTACTATCGCCTCTATTGATTCTGAATGTTTTGCGAGTACTCCTACGTATTTGTCCGAAAGTTCAATCCGCTGAATAGTTTTTTCTGAAAAATCCAGACAATGATTGATTTTAGAAAGTCCGTAAGAAGAATCTTTTTTTATATCATCGGCAAAAACTTCTATTTTTTCAGAGTGTGAGTAATTTTCATTCATATCCGATTCAAGATGCTGCATGTACTTTTCAAAATCTAACAGGGCGAGCTTGAAAAGATCAGTTTTACTGTGTATTTGAGTCATATCTGTGTGAAGCCTGTCTGAAGAACTTTTTAAGGTATGGGAAATTATTTTGAAATCTTCTGAGGAAGATCCCAGTTCATTAGAAGTGCCAAGAATTGCGGCCATTACATCACGGAGATTTTCGGTAACTTCGTTTATCTTACAGCTTATTCTGTATATCTCATCTTTGGTTTTTACCCGCAGATCTTTTTTCAAATTTCCCTGTTTGATTATTTCCAGACCTTTTTCTAGCTCTTTTAAAGGATTAAGCAGAATGGTTCCGGTCAAAATATACAAAAAAGTTGAAATGATTGTTATTATGACTACCGTTATTGAAAGTAGCCGTATGATTCTGTCAAGTTCGGCATTTAAAGTCTTTTTATCTATATACGCCCCTATCTTCCAGCTCTTTTGTGAAGTTATATCGGCCGATACGAAAATTCTGTCTTGGGTGACGCCTTCATCTTTACTGAAGAAACTGCCGTCATCTGTAATAAGAGACGAGTTTACCACTCCTGTAATGTTTATATCCCCAATTGATGATTTTATAAAATCAGTCTTTACCTTTAAGATACTGAAACCTATTATTTTTGAGTTTTCATCATAAACTCTGAAGTAAGCATTTAAAAGTGTATCAGAGCCATTTGCTTCAACTCTGATAAGCGTATCCTGAGGGTATGTTTTAAAGACTTTTAATCCTTCATCCGAAAAATTCTCCGTTTCACCATTCAGAGAACTAAAAGCTTTGCCTGATTCAGATACCAAAATAATATCATAGAAATCTTCTTCCTTTTCAAGAATTTTAGTAGCGAGTTCTGACTTGATCATGTCCCAGTAACTGAGCACAAGAGAATCTTTTATGAGCCAACTGTTTTTTATATATCCGCAGTAGTGTGAAATTATTCCGTCAAGATAGTTTCCGAGCTGCTGTGATTTTAAACTCAGTATTTTACGTGTAAACTGTTCGTTTTGGCTGACTATGCTATGAGTCACAGTTGAGTAAGTTATTGCAAGTATCAGAAAATAAGCCAGAGAAGAAATAATTATTGAGATCAAAGCTATCTTAAGCTTAATGCTTTTCAAAGCATCACCTTCTTTTATTATTCTGAAATAATTATAAGTTATGATTTTTCAACGATTGTTAAACTATATTAAGATAATAAAGAAAGTTTGCCTTATCAAAAAAGATGCAGCCGGGAAGGCTGCATCTTTGCTTTAAGCATGAGTTTTGTATGGATCAATCATAAGTAGGTTAAGAGTTAAGATGAATATTTACGCCTTTTAAACATGAAAACTGCGATAAGTCCTATAATGATCGCTACAAAAGATACTCCGAGTACTGCATATTCAAAGGTGTGGTCTGTTTGTCTGAAAGGACTGTTTCTGTTGATTTCAGCTTTACGCATATTCTGTCCGTCAGGAGGTACAGGAAATGAATTTAAAGCAGTTTCAGACGATGCTGCTGTTGCTGTTGAAACTTGAGTAGGACTTTGAAATTGAAAGTTTTCAGACTGGCCTTGGTTCTGTCTTGGACCGAAACCTCTTTTTTCATTGAACTCTGGAGGCTGACGTGAAGAAAATCCCTCAGGAGGTTCAGGAATGTTCCCGGGCTGCATATTTTCTTGCCCTTGATTATCAGGCGGCTCCATGCTTTGCATATCTGCAGGAGGCTGTCCGAACTGATTTGACATACTCTGAGTGTTGACAGGCTCTCTCTGTGGCTGAAACTGCTGCAGTTGCGTTCCCGTTGCATCGTCCGTGTCAGAAAAACCTTTTGGTAGCTGATTTGTTTTCATCATTCTGTCCTCACCGTTTTTCACTCCGCCCATTGTTCCCAAAGCTGTAAGGTTGAGTGATGACTGGATATTTCCATAGCTTGTACTTGGTTGTGATCCTTCAAGCTGTGCTTTAATGCTCAAAGTTCTGTCTTTTCCGTAAATTATCATGTTTTCCAGGGCTGACTGATACTCTTCATAAGTATAAAACGCTGTAGAGTCGTTTTTTACATAAGAGTCAATCATGGTGCTTATCTGGTTGATTTTTTCATAGTACTTCCCACTGTCAATGTACTCCTGTATAAGTTTTTGAAGAAATGAATGATAAGCGGTTTTGTACTTGTCGACTTCCAAGAGCTTTGAAATCAGTGGGCTGTTCTGCATGCTATCGGTAACCGGGGCATCAATAGGAAAGTTTATGACTCTTGATGTCTGCTGCATTTGAAAGGCACCAAATGAAAGATGCAGATCCCAGGGCAAAATTTCAAATAAACCGTTATTCTCCAGCAGATAGTAGTTATGTTTCATGGAACCTGCGTAAGAATCAAGATTAACCAGAAAAGTATTAACCGCGAAGTATTTAAGAACTTCTTCTGTATTAATATATTTCTCGATATCAGAAAGCGTGCTCAAACTTTTCATCATTTCAATAACCTTCATCTTATCGTCTTCACCGGTAGTCTCAAAAAGCGTATAATCAAAGATTCCGCTGTAGCTCGAAAGATTGTCATCAGTATATACAAGGTTGGTGCCTGTGGAACCGTTTCTTCCGAATCCGCCCGGTTGTTGCCCGTCTTCACCGTTCATCTCCATGGTTTCGGGTTTATATACGTTTACTTTTGAAAGGTCATCGTAGTATCTTTCAATAAAAGTTTCATCTATATCTTCATTGGCAATATAAAATCCCCAGGGTTCACCGTTTACACTTATACTGGCATAAGCATATCCCGGTACAGGAACGCCAAGAACGTCGAACATTTCGTAAGACATATACTCCTTCATATAAGAAGCATCACCTATCATATTATTCAACGCTAATTTTTGCAGTCCGAATAATGTCTGATCTTTCACATACTCTCCAAAATCAAGCTTGAAGCTGTATCTTTGAGGTTGTGAAGACGATCTGATCATGCTTAGAGAGGCATTACCTTTGGTTCGTATTCCGACATTATAGTATTTTTTTGAGTTGACAGAAACGTTGCATGTGTAGTACTCCTGTGCTGTTGCATTTTCGAGCATCTCGGTCCATTTTTCCTTATCAATGAAAATGTTGATATCGATGATCTTGTTCTTATCAAATATTTTTACCATATATTCAGGAATTTGAGATTTTTTTAAACCTGAAAGATCACAAAAGAAAACCAGCCATATAACAAGAAGTACTGCACAACAGATAGATAATACTGTTATCACCGTGATCGTCTTTTCTTTTATCATGTCACACCGCCTTTAATTTACTGCCGACATCAGGCCATGTATTCTCCGTTGTAGCTGACCATAACAACATTTTTGATACCGTTCATGCTGCCAAGAGAGTTAACGAACTCTGTTGAAGAACTTTTAAGCCTTATTTCAATAGTTGTTTCTATACCATTTTCCCTGGAAACAGTTTTTGATTTTACGACATGTTTTTTTACATTGTTGGATACGAACTCAAGAGCCTGTTTTTCAGTGCTGTCATTTTCACAGTTGAGTATAAGGATATAAGGATTATCTATGCTTTTCTTATTTACAAATACAAGCAGTATAAAACCTATTAGTATAGAGCCGAAAACGCCTAAAATTATTAGTCCTGCTCCTAGAATAATGCCTGCGCTGATTGACCAGAAAAGGAAAACAATATCAATCGGTTCTTTTATGGCACTTCTGAACCGGACGATAGAAAGTGCACCCACCATTCCTAGGGATAGAATAATATTTGATGTAACGGCCAGGATGATAAGAGTAGTTATAAGGGTAAGGGCCATTAAAGAAACACAGAAGCTCTGTGAATAAAGTACCCCTCTGAAAGTCTTCTTATAGACTGCCATAATGAAAAGACCCACTGCAAAAGCCAGTGCAAGGGCGACCAGCATGTCGACAAAAGAAAAAGAGGATACCTTCTCAAGGAAGTTGGACTTAAAAATATCGCTAAAATTTACCGTGCTGTTCATATAAATTCCTCCTATATAAAAATATTGACTTAAATGTATTGTCTTCCTAAAGCATATTTTGAAGCAGAAGTCTGTCGTCTTTCATTAAGCTGAATGCAGTCTGAGATTATCTGCGGTAAGAACCTGTCATACTTTACTTCAAGAATTATCTGGTCCTGGGAAAGAGAAGAAACAAGAACAAGTTTGGGGTTAAAAATATCAACTGATCCCAAGGCTGTTTTTATGTTCATATCAAAAGTAATGCGCACATTTCCATACGGATAGAAAAAAGCCTGTCTCTTATACTCTATTATTGTTCTGGGGCGGAGCACATCGTTATTTAGTTTTGAAAAAAAATCGTTGAATAGAGGAGTATCACTATGTGAAAGAAAGTCAAAACTGCAGTTTATTAAATCATTACATTGGGATTTAGTTATTTCTTTGGAAAATTTGATTGTAAACCTGTCTTTTTTAATCTTCTTTTCCAGCTTTATAAGATTGGGATTATTGTTGTAAATGCGTATACGGTACTTTTCTCTATGATCTGTTCCGAGAGCTTTTTCTGCAAGAACCTTGTTATTGTAGTTTTCAAAGTAAAGACTTCTGACTGTGTACTCTCCATTTTTATCAGCGTTTGTATCATAAGAGGCAATAAACTTAAGTCTGTTTCGGATAGCTAAGTAATCTGAAAAGTTAATAAAATGTTTTAATTCCGATCTAGGTGTCATAATTCTCTCCTTTCGTGCCGTGAATGACTTTAGTATAGAACTGTGGACTTAGAGAAATCTTAAGAAATCTTAAGAAAATTAAGAAAATTTTAAGAAATGGCAACTAAACAAAAAAATCTGTGGCCTGGTGGAGCCACAGATACGAAAGGGGTTTTACGTGTATGGAAAAAAGTACATCGCTTAGATTCTGAAAATAGGAAGGAGCTTTCAGAAAATAGCTGGTTTAAATTAAGGTTACTCTGAAATATAAAAAAGTGATATATGAAAAAAAGTTAATAAGTAAAATAAACCATTTTTGTTATATTCAGAGTATAACATATAAATTATCTTTTTGCAATACATGAATTAAAAATAAATAAACAATAGCATTTTAAAAGTCTATAAAAAAAATAACTACCTAAAAAAAATTTATTATGATGAAAAAGAAGAAAAGTATATAAAATAAAGAAAATGTCTCTTAGTTGCCTTTTAAAAAGGTTGAGTGCTCTAATATGTGTTTTAATGTAGTGTTATTTTGAATAAAAAATTTTATATAATGAAAATAATAAAGAAAAATTTAGTATATTAAAAAGGGGTGAAAACTATACTGACTCTTGGGAAAAAAATCAAGGAGTATCGTTTAAAAGGCAATATGACTCTTAAAGATCTTAGCGAGAAAACAGGGCTGTCAGCCGGTTTTCTTTCACAGCTTGAACGTGGTATGTCTACGGTTGCCATAGACTCACTCATGAATATTGCAAAAGCGCTTGATACAAATATAAAAGATTTTTTTTCTGATGAGGATATATCTGCCGGAGAGATTGTACGTAGTTATGAAAGAGAGGTTCTGAAGATACATGAGAACGGTTATATTCACTATCTTCTTTCAGCCAATCAGACCACCCAAATGCTTCTTCCACGGGTGGTTGAGATTCTTCCACAGAAGAACACCGAAAAGATTCAGAAATACAGTCACGAAGGAGAAGAGTTTGTTTTTGTGCTTGAAGGTATCCTTACTCTGTATCTTGCGGGTGACATATACGAGCTTTATCCAGGCGATAGTGCGCATTATATCTCCCATAAACCACACAACTGGCAGAACAGAACCAACAAAGCCGTAAAAATACTATCCGTACACAGTCCGAATTTTTTGAAGGAAGGTCAAAGCAATGGTTTTTAAAATACAGCGGTTTTCATTGCATGACGGTCCAGGCATAAGAACTACTGTTTTTTTCAAAGGCTGTCCACTCCGTTGCTTTTGGTGTCATAATCCTGAAGGTCAGAGCTTTGAAAAAGATCTTATGTTTTATGCCTCCAAGTGTAAAGTATGCGGAAAATGTATAAAAGAATGTCCGAAAGGAGCTATACGCATCTTCATGGGAAGAATCATCACCGACCTTTCAGAATGCATAAAGTGCGGAAGATGTGTGGCTGTATGTCCCAATCAGGCCAGAGAAGTTATAGGAACAGAGATGAATGTTGAAGATATAGTTAACATTGTGTTGAAGGACAGGGATTTTTATGAACAGAGCGGAGGCGGTGCAACAATTTCTGGTGGGGAGCCTCTGGCAAATGTTCAGTCATTGGAGTTATTGAAGAGACTTAAGTGCGAACATATTAATACAGCTGTTGAAACGAGCGGTTACTGTTCATGGGAAAGTATACAGGATATTGTCCGTTACACAGATTTATTTCTTTACGATCTGAAAGTCGCTGATCCGCAAAAGCATATGGAGTATACAGGTTCCTCCGTTGAACTGATCATAGATAATCTTAAAAAGCTTATAGCAGGAGGAAGTGAAGTGCTTGTAAGGATACCGCTTGTCAATGGCGTGAATGCAAAGCTAAAAGATATGGAACAGGTGGATGCTGTTCTTAAATACTGCGGAATACATAAAATAGAGCTTTTATCGTTCCATGATTACGCTAAAAACAAATATGATGCTTTAGCAAGAAATTATCAGGCAGATAACCGGAACAAACTTCCGCCGGAAACTTTTGCGCAGATGCAGGAGTTTTTCAGAAAGCGGAATTATGAGGTAGGTGGATGAAGTGACTGAAAGAGTTGAAAAGCTAAGAAAAGAGAGTCTTGGAACCCAGGCTAGAATCTCTATGGAAAGAGCGGTTTTAATGACACAGGCTTATGAAAGATATGAGGGCAGGGTACCAGTTCCGGTGCTAAGAGCGTTGGCATTCAAGCATCTTATGGAGAACAGGCAGATTGATATCTATGACGGAGAGCTTATAGTAGGGGAAAGAGGTCCTTCGCCGGCACATACCCCAACCTTTCCGGAGTTGTGCTGTCATAGTTCCGAGGATTTTGAGATAATCGACAAAAGAGAGAAAATATTTTTTAAAGTCGATGAGCAGTCAAAGAAAGTTCAGAGGGAGATAATAATTCCTTTTTGGCAGGAAAGAGCTTTAAGGGGTCGTATACTTGCCATGATGTCAAAGGAATGGAAGGATTGTTACAGTGCCGGAATATTTACTGAGTTCATGGAACAGCGGGGTCCTGGTCATACAGTTGCTGACGGAAAAATATACGGAAAGGGTTTTAAAGAATTTAAAAATGAGATAAAAAAAGCAATCGGACTTCTAGACTGGGAAAATGATTTTAATGCTCTGGACAAGTATGATGAACTTACAGCTATGGATATCTGCTGTGATGCCATAATAACCTATGCCAGACGCTATTCAGTTCTTGCACAAAAAAAGAGTAAGGAAGAAAATAATGAAAAAAGAAAAGAGGAACTTCAGGAAATAAGCCGTATCTGTGCGAAGGTACCAGAGTATAAGCCAGATACTGTTCATGAAGCTCTTCAGATGTACTGGTTTGTCCATGTAGGAGTAATTTCCGAGATGAATAACTGGGATTCATTCAATCCTGGCAGGCTCGATCAGCATCTTTTCCCTTTTTACAGTAAGCAGTTGATTGAAGGGACTATTGACAGAGAAAAAGCAAAGGAACTTTTGGAATGTTTTTGGGTGAAGTTCAACAATCAGCCTGCTCCTCCGAAGGTAGGAGTTACGCTCAAAGAAAGCAGTACCTATACGGACTTTGCCAACATAAATATCGGCGGGCTCAAACCTGATGGCTCTGACGGCGTTAATGAACTGTCATACCTTATTCTTGAAGTTGTTGATGAGATGCGTCTTTTGCAGCCTAGTTCAAACGTCCAGATAAGCAAAAAAACACCGGATGCTTTCCTGCTTAAGGCACTTGATGTGATAAAAAAAGGTTGGGGACAGCCATCTGTCTTTAATGCCGATGCTGTTATCCAGGAAATGATTCTGGCTGGGAAAAGCATAGAAGATGCAAGATGCGGAGGAACAAGTGGATGTGTTGAAACAGGGGCTTTCGGAAAAGAAGCATATATTCTGACAGGATACTTTAATCTTCCAAAAGTCCTTGAAATAACTCTAAATAACGGATATGACACCAATACTGGAAAACAGATAGGTCTGAATATAAAAATTGAGGAGGCCGAAAATTACTCGCAGTTTTTTGAGATCTATAAAAAACAGCTGAATCATTTTATAGATATAAAGATAAAAGGAAATATGATAATTGAAAAGATGTATTCCAAGTATATACCTGTTCCTTTTTTATCTGTGCTAATCGATGACTGTATAAAAAAAGGCAGTGATTACAATTCCGGAGGGGCGAGGTATAACACCAGTTATATTCAGGGAGTTGGCATAGGGAGTATAGCAGATAGTCTGAGTTCTCTGAAACAGCATGTTTTTGAAGAAAAAACTTTTTCTGTTTTGCAGGTTAAAGAGATACTAAATAAAAATTTTGCCGGATATGAAGATGCGCAAAAACTTTTTAAAAACTATACTCATAAGTACGGAAATGATGATGATTATGCAGACAGTATAATGAAAGAAGTTTTTGAGGCTTTCTACTCTTGCGTCACCGGGAGAAACAATGTAAAAGGTGGAAAATATAGGATTGATATGCTTCCAACCACTTGTCACATATACTTTGGAAGTGTTTGTGGAGCTTCTGCCGATGGAAGAAAAGCTTTCGAGCCACTTTCAGAAGGAATTTCTCCGGCACGTGATGCCGACCAAAACGGACCTACGGGGGTTATTAAATCTGCTTCTAAGATGGATCATATAAGAACCGGAGGCACTCTCTTGAACCAAAAGTTCCTTCCGAGTGTCTTTCAGTCTTTGGAAAACATAATAAAGATTAAAGATCTTATAAGAGTATATTTTAAGCTTGATGGACACCATATACAGTTTAACGTTGTCAGCCGTGATACCCTTCTGAAAGCCAAGCAAAATCCACAGGAATACAGCAACCTTATAGTAAGGGTTGCAGGATACAGTGACTACTTTAATAACCTTTCTCCTGAACTCCAAAACGAGATAATTAACCGTACCGAGCAACAAATATAAGAAAAGGCGTGCATATTGATGCACGATTTTTCTTATATTCTATAACGTTCTACTTTCTTAATATAATCGATGAATTCCTGTATATTGTATACGCTGCTCTCATCCTCATCAGCTTTTCTTACAGAAATGACAGAGTTTGAAACTTCTCTTTCTCCGAGAACAACTATATAAGGGATTTTAAAAAGTACAGTCTGACGGATACGTTTTGAAAGACTTTCTTCACTGTCAATTATGACTGCTCTAACAGATTTTTCTTCAAGCATTCTGAAGATAGTGTTACCATACTCCGAATACTTTGAGCTTATAGGTATAACAGCGGCCTGTATCGGAGAAAGCCATAACGGAAGCTGACCCTTGGTATGTTCAAGGAGTATTCCAATAAACCGTTCCAATGAACCCAGCAGAGTTCTGTGAAGCATTAAAGGTGTCTGTTTTTTTCCTTGTACGTCTGTATACTCGAGTTCAAACCTCTGCGGAAGATTAAAATCGAGCTGCAGAGTACTACATTGCCATTTTCTTCCCAGACAGTCGTTAATCATAATATCGATTGAAGGTCCATAAAATTTGGCGTCTCCTTCAGATATACAGTAAGTATAATTTAGTGCCTCAAGTGATGATTTGAGATTAGCTTCCGCTCTTTCCCACTGTTCATCATTTCCAAGGTATTTTCCCGTTTTTTCAGAGCTTCTTACTGATACGGCAAAAGAAAAATCTCTGAAACCAAACTCCCCTATCATATCAACAGACATTTTAATTACCTGCTGTATCTGTTCAGAGAGCTGGTGGGGACAGATAAAAATATGTGCATCATCCTGAATAAACTGTCTGACACGCATTAAACCATGCAAAGTGCCTGAAAGTTCGTTCCTGTGAACCAAACCAAGCTCCGCAACCTTAAGCGGAAGATCTCTGTATGATCTGCTTTTTTCAAGGTAGTACAAAATGCTTCCCGGACAACTCATAGGTTTTATAGCGTACTCTTTATCCTCAATTTTTGTTGTATACATGCTTTGCTTGTAATGATCCCAATGACCCGACTGTTTCCATAAGCTTGAATCTAAAAGTATAGGTGTACTTATTTCCCTGAACCCATTTTTTCTGTGTGCTTTTCTCCAGTAGCTTATAATAAGATTACGCAAGATAAGACCATTTTCATGCCAGAAAACACTTCCGGGAGCCTGTGGGTGAAATGAAAAAAGTTCAAGTTGTTTTCCTATAACTCTGTGGTCATGTTTTTTCATGAGTTCTGAATAGGTTAGAAACTCATTCAGTGCTTCGTGAGTTTCAAACGCTATACCTGAAATTCTTGTGAACATCTGATTTTTGGGATTTCCCATCCAGTAGGCTCCGCCGATGCTTAAAAGTTTTATGGCTCCAATATTCTCACAATTATTAATATGACTTTGCGAACATATATCATAAAAATCTCCTATGCTGCATAGAGAGATCTTTTCGTTTTTGTCCATTCTTTGAAGGATCTGAAGTTTATAAGGCTCATTGCGAAAAAAATTCAAGGCCTGTTGTATCTGAAAAATTTTATTTTCATACTTGATTCCCTCATCTATTATTTTTTCCATCTCATCCTGTATAAGTGTCAGATCAGAAGCTTTGACCGTCAGATCATCAAAATCATAAAAAAATCCTTCGTCTGTTACCTGACCATTACCAAGTTTAGCTCCCGGAAAAAGTCTTTTGACAGCTACTGCCAGAATGTGTAATGATGAATGCCAAAGTATGTTTCTCTGTTCCTGCATAATTGTCATAATTTCCATCTCCTTTGATTTTTTTTTCATGGTATGTTTCGTAAAAATCAAAGGTCATATGAAAGAGCGGTCTCTTCATGATATCTCCTCCTAAAAAAAAATCAGTGCCGGCTTTCTGCCGGCACTGACTATTGTTTGTTTTGAGCACGTCAAAACTTACAACGTCTTTTACCGGCGTTGTTGGTGGTAGTTGTTATAGAAAGCTTGTACTTTAACATATACACACCTCTTTTCTGACATTTAAAATATAGTATAGCATAATAATTTTTTTCTGTCAATTAAAACAAATGGCGGGGCTTTAAC
>DJGH01000072.1:162778-164229 GCA_002431635.1 Petrotoga sp. UBA5851 | reverse complement strand
CCCTCTTTGGATGACAACATTTTATTTTCTTTGCTTAAGAAACCTTAGGTACTACAAAACAGAAAAACGTAACGCTTTTCTTTTCAGAATAACAAGTTACTTCAGAACAAAAAATAAAAAACGACGTTAAAGGAACAGTATACCTCAACGGAAATATAAACCACTTACTGTACTTAAAAAATTAGTACCCGTAAACATATACATAATACTAATCAGTTACAGTAACACCGTTCAAATCCAAAGAGGAAAAAATTAAGTTTAACTCGTCGTCAATATAAGTATACCGCATATTGAACAGTTTGTCAACTTGAAATTCAAACTGTAACAACCACTTGTTTTCTGAAGGTATAAGAAAAGTTTTTATATAAAGACATTGCTGATGTATAATAAATTATCGGAAAGTATTTTGTAAGTTACTAATTTTGAAGTTCAAATATGCTGTCTAATTTGGTGATGATGAAAAGCTCTTTTATATTATCTTTAGCACCTTTAATTATTATCTTTCCGTTAGTTTTAGAGGCTTTGCGGTGTAATGCCAGGAGTACCCCAAGACCAGCGCTGTCAAGATATGTAAGATTTGAAAAATCAAAGAAATACTCTTTTACACATTTTTCTGGTATATCCTGAATGCTGCTCAAAAGATCCTTAGCCACGCAAACATCGATTGAGGGTAGATCAGAAATAAAGATCCTTGTGCTGTCATATGTAATTTTAAATGCCATATTGCCTCCTGAAAAAACTCATCGGTATATTTTACCAGAAAATAGTTAACAAGGCTTTGAAACAACTATAATTTTTGATATTTATATTTACAATACTTTATACCACGGTACTGTGGAAGGGGGAGTGCGTCTGAAAGAAGAAAAATTTCTCGAAGAGTTGAAGAATAAAGATTCAAAAGCATTTGAAAAGCTATATTCTGAATATACTGCTATGGTTTTCAGCATATTGCGGAACTTTGTAAGACCAGGAGAAATTGATGATGCAATGCAGGAGGTTTTTCTGAGAGTTTTCAGAGGAATAAATAAGTTTAGGGGAAGTTCAAAACTTTCAACATGGATATACCGCATAGCTGTCAATGTCGGGAAAGATTATGTGAAAAAATATTCTGATGATAAGGTTCAGACTATCGATCTTCAGAACGATGTTAATGAAAAATATGTAAAAAGCTCTGTCAGTGACAGTGACTCTCAGGATGATGTTTTGCAGGGGGTTAACTATAGTTCCATCATAAAGGTAATGGAGAAATTATCGCCTGGAGATAGGCTCCTTATACAAATGCGTGATGTGGACAGACTTAGTTATAAAGAAATTTCCAAGCTGCTTGAAAAGCCATTAGGGAGTGTTAAAAGCGGTTTGTATTATGCCCGAAAAAGACTTGCAAAGCTTATTGAACAAGAAAAAATAATATAAATGTCAGTAAATAGTTCCCGATTAAAAGATAAAGTTGT
>DJGH01000072.1:114538-162684 GCA_002431635.1 Petrotoga sp. UBA5851 | reverse complement strand
ATAAAGCAGAGTAGTTTTATCGCATATAAAAATATTAGGAGTGGTTTGATGAGAGAACTGATGAACGTAAAAGAAGTAAAAGATGGATACGTCTACATGCTGACACAAAGAAAAGTAACTTGCGAAAGCTGTGCAATGAGTGGTGCGTGCAGCATTATGGGGAGCCCAGATACAAAAGTGAAAGCTAAAAATATAGATAAACTTGGTCTGAAAGAAGGGGATTATGTGGTTGTTGAACTGCCTAATGTCTCAGTTACTAAGCTTTCTTTTCTTGTTTATGGAATACCTCTGATTGCTTTTATTGTATTTACAGTTTTATTTTACTACCTTAATTTCGGGGATTATGTATCGTTTTTGATGGGGTTGGCAGCAACTGCGCTTTCCTTTGTATTTATGGGTTATTTGGACAAACATAAATTTCAGGACAAATATCTGCCTGTAATATTAGAAAAGTATGAACTTCCTGTTGCAGTATCGGCCCAAAAAACTGTTGGTGACGGATTAAAACAGTAATGAAAGGGATTTCGTGAAAAAATTTTCATAGTTCTGCTTAAAATCAATTTAAAGTTGATTATTTTAGCTTATTTACCGTTAAATCATACATATATTAGATTTTAGGACTTTATTTTTAACGAATAAAGTTCTAAAATTATTGTAGACCGAGATAAATTTTATGGTTAAACAGAATTTTGAGAGGGAGGCTTAAAGCATGAGCAGTTTGTATGAAAGCGCAGTTAGACAGTTTAACAAAGCCGCTAAGATCATGGAACTTCCAGATGATTACAAAGAAGTTTTAACTAAGCCTAAAAGAGAGCTTACAGTAAACTTTCCTGTAAAGATGGACAATGGTAAGATTCAGGTATTCACAGGTCACAGGGTACAACACAACATTGCCAGAGGTCCGGCAAAGGGTGGAGTTAGGTATTCTCTTGACGTAAACCTTGACGAAGTAAAAGCACTTGCATTCTGGATGACATGGAAATGTGCAGTTGCAGATATTCCATACGGCGGAGGCAAAGGCGGAGTATGTGTTGATCCTAAGAAATTATCAGAAGGCGAATTGGAAAGACTTTCAAGAAGATATTTTTCTGAAATACAGGTAATTGTTGGCGACGAGAAAGATATTCCTGCTCCTGATATGGGAACAGACGGAAGAGTAATGGCATGGTATATGGATACATACTCAATGAATATCGGGCAGCCTGATCTTGCAGTTGTAACAGGTAAACCCCTTGAAATAGGCGGATCACAGGGAAGAACCGAGGCAACAGGCAGAGGCGTTATGATCAGTGTCGGTGAAGCAGTAGAGTACTTAAGATCAAAAGGTAAGATCAATAAGAAGAATAATGAGCTTACAGTAGCTGTTCAGGGATTCGGAAACGTAGGTTCATATGCAGCAATCCTGATAGCCGAAGAGCTTGGTTTAAAAGTTGTCGGTATATCCGATCAGTCTACAGGTCTTTATAAAGAAGAAGGCTTTACAGCAAAAGAAATGAGAGAAATGATGGAAAAGATATTGGCAAGAAGAGTTCTCCTTGCTGATGTAAATCCTGGCTACAAAAAGATTACCAACGAAGATTTGCTTACTCTTGACGTTGATATTCTTTGTCCATGTGCTCTTCAGGAAGTTATTACCGAAAGGAACGCAGCAAGCGTTAAGGCAAAGCTTATTGTTGAAGGCGCTAACGGACCTATCACTCCCGACGGAGACGAAATACTTCTTAGCAAAGGTATATTTATAGTTCCTGACTTCCTTGCAAACTCAGGCGGAGTTACAGTTTCATACTTTGAATGGGTACAGGGTATGCAGTGGCACTTCTGGGGAATTGACGAAGTAAGAAAGGCACTCAAGCAGAAAATGACTTCCGCTTTTGCAGATACAATAAAGCAGATGGAGAAGTACGATACTGATATGAGAACAGCCGCTTACATAGTTGCAGTCAGCAGAGTTTACAATACCACAAAATTAAGAGGCATCTATCCGTGATTCTAGGAAACAAAAATTGACTGTTTTGGGGAAACCCAAAACAGTTTTTTTATAGGTAATACTCGACAGGAAGTTGGGAAGTTATATTCTTTAAGAATTTAATGTACTTGTCATTCTGATCACTGCGTTTTACAGTTTTTAAAAAAAGCTTCAGTCTAAATTTTTTTGAATATCCTGACTCTTTAGGAATGAAAGAAATAAGATCCACATCATTTGAATGATAGTTGCCCTTTGTTATAGAAAGAGCATCAAGTGAGAAAAAATCAGCTGCGGAAACAGTGAAATCCATAAAATCAGATCCTATAAGAGCATAGTCTTTTCCGAAGGAGTTGACACACGCCAGCTTGAAACCTAAAGTATTACGGTACCTTTGAGCAATTGAGAGCCTTTGAAAGGAATCATTGAAAGACTGAAACTCTGTTATTTCTCCATTGGCAAAGAAGAAAAGCGACTCAAGCAGATAGTGGTCATTCTTTATAAAAAGCTCTGGGGAGTCATCAAAAAGATCTTCCGGATTCCAGCAGTTTGCAAAAACATTGAGGGAAAGATTGCGTACAATATTCAAAATATCGATTTTCCTGCTTTTAAAGTTATTGAAGTCATATCCAAGCTCATCAAGGAAAATTCCTTTTACGCCCATGTTTTTCCATCTTATGCAAAGCTCTTTTATTTCGGAGTTTGTCCAGCACGAATCTACCCCATCACGGTTTCCGCAGGCAACATAACCGAAGGTATTATTTTTAAGATTTTTTATTATGGCTTCACTATTTTTATGATCTATATGTTCTGCAAACTCTATGCTTTTGAAATTTTTTCTTGAGCCTGCAAAGACTACTGTATCGTATACCGAAAAGTACTCTGTTGCCCGAAGGATACTATCGGCATGATTTACGGAAGAAGGAAATCCATAATAAATAAGAAGCCTGTCCATAAAATCACCTCCCGTAAAATTTTATCATAATCTAACTAGGTATTTAAAATAATTATCTGGAAAACTTAGTATTTTTTTGCTTTGCTGGGGTATAATAAATGTAAAACCAAGGAAAGGTGGATAATGGAAAAATTAAAAATAATAAGCAGTAATGCACGTAAGTACTTTTTGGTTAAGTTTAAGTTTGTAATAGCCAGAATAATCCTTATAGGCGTATTCATATTAAGTATAATATTTAATGGTATAATATTAATCTATAGTTTTATAACATTGGTAGTTCTTTTTATAATAAAAGTACTAACCAGTCGTCTTCCGTTGCAGACTGACGAGTATGACGGACCATATACTTATGTTTATAAACAGGAAAAGAAAGATAAACTCAAATTAGATATATGGTATCCTCTTGAAACAAGAAAAAAATATCCTGTGGTATTCTTTGCACACGGCGGAGGATGGATTGCCGGGTTCAGGAATCAGCCCAACAATGTTTCATGGTGCCGGTACCTTGCAAGCAGAGGTTTTGCCGCAGTTTCGATAGATTACAGATATGGAATAAAAAGTACGATGTTTGATATACTCTCGGATTATGATGATGCTTTAAAGTATATAAGGGAACATTCACAAAGACTTGGATTTGATGATAAAAACATTTTCCTTATGGGACTGTCGGCAGGCGGTCATATGTCTTTGCTGTATGGTGCATATAATACTTTTGTAAGAGATTTTAATGCCATGAAAGGTGTAAGGGCAGTTGTCGCATATTATGCTCCTTCTGATCTTCAGGAGGTGTTTAGTGTGACGGATTCTGTTTTTGCAAAAATTGCTACCAGAACGACACTGAAAGGCAGTCCGAAAAAACTGCCAAACGAGTATGCCATGTACTCTCCAATAAAATGGATAAGTGAGCGTATGGTTCCGGTTTTGTTGGTGCACGGAAAAGAAGATAAAACTGTTCCTGTAAAATCATCATATGATATGTATGAAAGCCTTTTGAACTATAAAGTTGACAGCGAACTGATTATTCACCGGCACGGCGGACATACCTTCGAATTTGAACTCAAGGATATAGATACTCTTAAAATTATAAGAGACACGGTTAACTTTATGAAGGAGCATATTAAAAATGAAGATTGATTTTTCGTATGAAAAAAAACCGATTGATTTTATTTCAGGATATATATACAAAGGTTCTGGATATAAATGCAACTACATACGTTTTCCCACCCTTTATAAAACTCCTGCGCGAGGAACAGAGACAGTTGAGCTATATAATTTCCAGGCGCGGGAAAAGTCTATGGCATCTGTACTTATACTTCATGGATTGGGAAGTTCTAATGTGAAATTTCTGCTTTGGATGGGAAATCATCTTGCATCAAGCGGTATTGATGCTTCAATATTGATTCTTCCAGGAAATTATACAAGAGTTGATGACAATTCAACTTCCGGCAGAGGCTATGTTTATCCGGACATAAATGTCATGTATAATTTCTGGCAACATGCAGTTGTTGACGTTATGAGCACGATAGATTTTCTCAAGGAAAAAGAGATGTGGGCTGAGAACAACTGCGTATTAGGCTACTGCCTTGGCGGAATGGTAGGAACGATAGTTTCAAGCATGAGAGATGACATAGGTGAGCTTATACTAATGACCGCAGGCGGACATCTCCCAAAGATACTTTATGAATCACCAGCCACGAGATCCTCAAGATACATTCAGCAGAAAAGAAACCTCTCGTTTATTGAAGAGAAAGAAAGAATCTATAAAATCTATGAAAAACAAATGCCGCTGGTAAGAAATATGAGCCTAACCCAGCTTATTGAGTCAGAAGAGATACACCCTATTTTCAAGGTTGATCCCATATCCTATGCGCATCTGGTAGACAGCTCAAAAGTAACATTTTTTGAAGCTATATTTGACAGAACCATTCCTATACTCGGAAGGAAGCTTTTGTGGGAAGAACTCAAAAAACCAAAACGGTATCTTTTGCCTATTGATCATGTTTCATGGCTTTTTTTTGAATACTTTCTGAGCGTATATATAATGAACAAACTTAATATAAAAGGTATTAAGATTAAGGCAAGGAAAAACAGAGAAAAAAAAGAAAGAACTATAGATGACGTTCTTTTAGGAAAATAGGAGGAAAAAATGCTTTATTCGCTTATTTTTATTGTATTAAATGCAGCAGGAGGATGGTTTTTCACAGTTGATAAACTTTACTTCTGGATTTCACTTATTCCGCTGGCAGCCATACTGCTGATAACCATCAAACACAAAAAGTTTGATAAACTCACGACCCTGGTACTTTTTCTTTCTGTCATACTTACGCTTATAGGCTCAATAAGAGATATAAATTCGGGTCTTTTTCTTGTTCTATATAATACAGCTGCCTTTGTAAGCTCGGTAGGTTTTTTAAGTGGGAAAAAGATATTCTATCTTTTCTCATGGATTATTAATGGTGCAAGTATAGGATTTCTTGTCTCACAGATAAGGGGCATACCTTTGGGAGTGCTTTTCGGGATATTAATATTTTTCACGGGCTTCAGATACTTCACAAATTTCAAGATACCCGGGAAACTTACAGAAAAGTAAATTAATATCTTTACAGTAATGCAGTAATATGTGATATAATTTATTTTAGAAAAGGGATTATGAAAAATATCTAATTTTCCGGGAGGTATTAATATGACGGAAGTAAAGATAGTTACTTTCAATCTTGGCAAAGAAAAGTACGGACTGGATATAATGAAGATAGATGCAGTAGCAGATTATGAAGAAGTCACAGTTCTTCCTCAGGCAGCGGACTATGTCGAAGGAATAATAAATTTCAGGAAACGTGAGGTTCTTCCTCTCATTAACCTAAGAAAAAAATTCAAAATGAAAGATTTTGCTGACAAAACAAAATCCAAGGTTATAGTCATAAAGATGGAAAACAAGAAAATTGGGGCAATGGTTGATGAAGTAAAAGAAGTAATGTCGATTCCTGCAAATGTACTTGAAGAAACCCCGGACATCGGCGGATTAAAAAATTCAAGATTCATAAGCGGGGTTGCAAGATTAAATAACGAGATGATCATCATACTTGACATAGACAAACTCCTTACCGAAGAAGAAAAAATAGAGCTTTCAGGCATTGTAGAAAATGTATAAAAGGGCGGAAATCCGCCCTTTTATTTTTTATATAAGATGCAGGTACTTTTTAATTTCCCAATCGGTAACGCTGCAGGAGAATGAGTGGTGTTCCTGCTCTTTGAGTTGTATGAACTTTGAGAAAACATGTTCTCCCATTACACCTTTAATGAAAGAATCTTTCTTCAGAGAGTCAATTGATTCCTGAAGGTTCTGCGGAAGCTGTCGGATATTAAGCTCTTTTTTTCTTTCTTCTGTCATAAGATAAATATTCTCATTTACAGATTCATGTGGCACATTTTTGTTTATAATTCCATCAAGGCCGCATGCGAAAACAACAGCAAGAAGCAAGTATGGATTTGAAGTAGCGTCAGGACTTCTGAACTCAACCCTTGTGCCTTTTCCTCTGGTTGCCGGCACACGTATGAGTGCTGTTCTGTTTGATGCCGACCATGCTATGTTTACAGGGGCTTCATAACCAGGAACAAGCCTTTTGTATGAGTTAACAGAAGGGTTGGCAATAGCTGTTATGGCATCAATATGATTAAATACTCCTCCAACAAACCATCTTAATTCATTGCTTATCTGGTATGGTGAGTTTTCAGAGAAAAAAATGTTGTTTCCGTTGCTGAAAAGACTCGTATGTACGTGCATTCCGGAACCGTTAATTCCAAAGAAGGGTTTAGGCATGAAGGTTGCATGGAGGCCTCTTAAGAGGGCGATAGTTTTTACTACCAGTTTGAAAGTCTGTATGTTATCTGCTGTTTTGAGAATATCTGCGTAGGTGAAGTCTATTTCGTGCTGCGAGGGGGCTGCTTCGTGGTGGGATGCTTCGACATTCAATCCCATTTCTTCGAGGGAAACTACTATCTGTTTTCTTGTTTCTTCACCAAGATCTATGGGCAGAAGGTCAAAATAATCGCCTTCATCCATAAAGGCCAGTTTAGGTTTTCTTGTGGCTTCGTCTCTGGGAAGAAGGAAAAATTCCGGCTCCGGCCCCGCAAAGCCTGTGTATCCGTGCTTGGCAAGTTCTTCGGTTACATTTCTCAAAATTCTTCTGGGATCACCTGGGAAAGGTTTTCCATCAGGAGTGTAGACATCACAGATGAACCTGGCAACCTTTTCTTTTTCCATTGTCCATGGAAGGATGCAGAAGGTGTCTATATCCGGTTTGAGAATCATATCTGATTCTTCAATCCTTACAAAGCCTTCAATAGATGAACCGTCGAACATGGTTCCGTTTTTCAGAGAGTTTTCCAGCTCATCTGCAGGAATCTCAACGTTTTTCAGGGTACCGTTGATGTCGGTTATCTGAAGGCGTATAAACTTTACCCCTTCTTCCGATATCTTTCTTAGTACTTCTTCTTTCTTGGCCATGGGAACTCCTCCCTTAAAGAATAGAATATGAAACAAAAANNAAGATTTATGGAGTATAGCGGAGAAAAAGCCAATTAAATCGGATTAAATAAAAACAATAACGAAATTATATCTCAAAAGACCTATGAAGTCAAATTTAAAACAAAAAGAAAAAAACTTCAATATGGTTTACAAAGCGTACTTTAGGATATGATGCAAAAAAGACCTAGAAAAAATAAAAAACTATAACCATTAATTAGAAAGAATTACAGCGGTTAATGTATCAAGAACAAAAGTCCAAAGGGCAGTTTTTATAAAGCGTACGGATTTGACAAAGAAGTAAGGGTATGATATTATTAATAAAATTTAATATAAAACTTATCAAGAGAAGGCGAGGGACTGGCCTGTTGACCCTTCAGCAACCTGCGAACAGCGTGGTGCTAAATCCAGCATTTCATCCGAAATGAAAGATAAGATATATAAAATTACTCTTTCATAAAGGAAAGGGTATTTTTTTATACTTTTCGGATCAGTGAATATGGGAGGAAAATTATGGGTATCATTGTTCAAAAGTATGGTGGATCGTCTGTTGCCGATGAAACTGCTATAAAAAGAGTTGCTGAAAGAGTTATAAAATTTCATGATAACGGTTATAAAGTTGTGGTTGTTGTGTCTGCTCAGTTAGGGATTACGGATATGTTTCTGGAAAAGGTGTTCAGACTGTCCAGCATGCCTAATGAAAGGGATGTGGATATGCTTTTGTCCTCAGGCGAACAGATAGCTTCTTCTCTTTTGTCTATTGCTGTTAACGAGGCAGGAAGGAAGGCTGTTGCTCTTTTGGGATATCAGTGTGCGATACATACTGATAATGTGTACAGTAAAGCAAGGATAAAAAAGATTGATACCGATAAAATACTACAGCATCTTGATAAAGGAGAAATTGTGATTATAGCAGGATTTCAAGGTGTAAATGATTATAATGAAATTACAACTTTTGGCCGTGGTGGTTCAGATATTACAGCCGTTGCTATCGGGGCGGCGCTGGAAGCTGAATACGTTGAGATATGCAAAGATGTGGATGGTATTTTTACGGCAGATCCGAGAGTTTGTAAGGATGCTATGCTTATTGAACGAGTCACATATGACGAGATGCTTGAAATGGCTGCATCCGGAACGAAAGCGCTTAATTCAAGAAGTGTTGAGGTAGGTATGAAGCATGGACTTAAGATTTATGTCAGATCATCTTTTAGAAGTGATGATAAAAACAATCTTGGAACAGTTATAAGTATGGAGGTCAATACTATGGAGGAACCCGTAATAAGAGCAATTTCACATTCTTTAAACGAAACCAAGGTAGTGATAACTCAGAAAAATACTTTTCCGGCTACCATAACGGATATTTTTGACATTGTAAACGAACTGAATATAAATATAGATATTATCTCTGATATTGCCCTTAACGGGTATACCTGTGTTGCTTTTACAATGAGCAAGGATGAGGCATATAAAACAGATGAGCTGTATTTGCGGCTTAAAACTAGGCTTGATAACTGCGATATACAAGTCGAAAAAAACAAGTGCAAACTCTCAGTTATTGGAACAGGTATAAAATCGACTCCGGGAATTGCTTCAAAAGTAATGAAAGTTCTTTTGGATAACGGTATAGATATAGAGATGATAAGCTGTTCGGAGATAAAAATATCGTGTATTGTTGATGAAAGATATGCGGAAAAAGGCGTAAATCTTCTGCATGATGTTTTTATAGTGCAGAAGAATGCTTTAAGAGGGTGAATTTATGGGTAAAAGCTATGAAGAGATAAATAGGAAGATTCAAAGAGGAGAGGCTGTAGTCGTAACAGCTCAGGAGATAATCGGTATCGCCCAGGAAAAAGGAATAAAGCAAGCTGCAGAATATGTTGATGTGGTAACAACGGCAACTTTTGGACCGATGTGTTCAAGCGGAGTATTTCTTAACTTTGGACATTCCGATCCTCCTATACGAATGACAAAAACTTATCTGAACGGTGTAGAGGCTTATTCTGGTCTTGCTGCTGTAGATGCTTATCTGGGTGCTACCCAGAACTCACAGGATATGGGAATGGAATACGGAGGAGCGCATGTTATAAGTGATCTGATAGAAAGGAAAAAGATACATCTTAAGGCTTATTCTTATGGAACGGATTGTTATCCGGAAAGAGAAATAGATACTTACATTGATATTGACAGTATAAATGAAGCTTATCTTTACAATCCAAGAAATGTATACCAAAACTATAATGCAGCAGCAAACAGTTCAGAAAAGTTATTGTATACGTATATGGGAATTCTTAATCCTTTTATCGGGAATGTAACCTACAGCGGAGCAGGCGAGCTTAGTCCTCTCATAAATGATCCGTATTATCGGACTATTGGAGTCGGCACAAGGATATTTATAGGTGGAAGTATCGGTTATGTCGCATGGTCCGGAACACAGTTCAAGTCGTCAGCTCCCAGAGGAGAAAATGGTGTACCCATAGGTCCGGGAGGTACTCTTGCTGTTACTGGAAATCTTAAAGAAATGGACAGCAGGTTTATTAAGCCAGCTGTTTTTGAGAAGTACGGTGTAAGCATGTATATGGGTATAGGAATACCAATTCCAGTTCTTGATGAAGATATGCTCAGATATCTTTGTGTTTCTGACCGGGATATTTTCACTAATATAATTGATTACGGCTATCCGTCAAGGAGCAGACCGGTAATAAAGAAAGTAAGCTATGCCGAGCTTATGTCCGGCAAGGTTGAAATCAACGGCCGCTATGTCAGATCATCACCGTTGTCAAGTATACGAAAAGCACGAGAAATTGCGCAAATTCTAAAAGAGATGGTGACATCTGGCAGATTTACTATTACAGAGCCTGTTAAAACCTTTGATAACGATACAAAATTAAAATCCCTTGAAAGGACTGGTAAAAATGAAGATAGCCATAGATAAATCAAGGTGTATAGACTGCGGGACATGTGTAGCCGCATGCAACTATAATGCTTTGTATATGGACAGTGACTTTATACTTTGTTATGATCCGGGAAAATGTCGGGAGTGCCTTATCTGTTTTAAAGCTTGTCCTCTGAGAATTATAAAGGTGATCCGAAAAGATGTTTGAAGAGAGAACCTACAGAAGAGTAATGAATCCTGGCGGTCTTAAATCGTTTGATATAAAAGTTTATGAAAGTGATCTAAGAGTCTTCTGCGATAGAGATGTAAATGAAAGTATATATAAAAATGTTTGTAGGTACAGGAGAATAATTGAAGAGTATGGATCGACAAATTCTATTTTTTTAACTACACATGAACCATTGTTATACGATATAAATGCTCATGATATAATCCGGCATATGCAGCAGGCATCATCAAGTGCTGGTGTAGGACCAATGGCAGGAGTGGCGGGGGCAGTTGCATACTATGCCTCTTTAGGAATTCAATGTCAAGAGCTTATAATTGAAANNTATACTTAAAGTCAGTCCAGGACAGAACAGTCAAGATTCATACTGCCAATAAGTACTTTGGGGATAAGATAAAAATACTTGTGCAGTCAGGGGAGTGGGGTGTGTGTACCTCATCCGGAACTCTGGGGCATTCTTTCAGCTACGGAAAAGCCGATGCAGCAACCATAATCGCTCATGATCCTGTACTGGCAGATTGTGTTGCAACTGCTGCATGTAATATGGTTAAGAGAGAAGAAAATATTCATAGGGCCATAGAATTTTCAATGAGCATTGAGGGTGTAGAAGGAGTGGTGATAATCATCGGCGGGAAGATCGGTATAAAAGGGAAAATAAAACTGGTTTAGGAGGGATAAGTATGAAGATAGCAGAAAAATTTTCAGAAAGACCTTTGATATCTTTTGAAATATTTCCGCCTCAAAAGGACAGTCCGTTAAGCAGCATTTTTAAAACCATTGATGAGCTTGCTGATCTTAAACCGGATTATATAAGCGTTACTTACGGTGCAACAGGAGGGCAGAGCAGCCGTACTTCAGAAATAGCTTCCATAATAAAGAACAGGTACGGTATAGATCCGCTTGCACATATAACAGCTGTAAGAAACAGCAAGGAGGATATAAAAAAAGAAGTGGAAAAAATGTATGATAATAATATAGAGAATATTCTTGTACTTCGCGGAGATAATTTATCCGGAGAGCCTGAAGCTAAAGATTTTAAATATGCCCAGGAGCTTATTCAGTTTATAAGGGATGAGTATAATGATAAGTTCTGTCTGGCTGGGGCGTGTTATCCTGAAGGACACATTGAGGCAAGAAATAAATCATTGGATCTTTATTATCTTGAAAAAAAGGTATCCAGCGGGGTTGACTTTTTGATTACGCAGCTTTTTTTTGATAATACTTTTTATTATGACTTTGCTTCAAAGCTCAGAAATAGGAGTATTAGGATTCCTGTTCAGGCGGGGATAATGCCGGTAACAAATAAAAATCAGATTGAAAGAATAACTTCAATGTGCGGAGCATTTATTCCAGAAAAGTTCATAAAAGTAATGAACAAGTATCAGGCTGACAAACAGGCACTTACCGATGCGGGAGTTGCATATGCGACAGACCAGATAATAGATTTGCTCTCCTCTGGGGTAGACGGGATTCATCTTTATGTTATGAATAAGCCGCAGGTGGCAAGAAAGATAACCCAGAACATAAAGGCTGTCATGAAATCTCTGAAAAGCGGTGACGTATGATGGAAAGATACGAAAATGTATTGCGTTATCTGGGATACACATCTATTGAAAGGTCTGGTGCTTTTATCGAACAGGTGATGGCTCTTTTTGATGAATTGGTAAAGGATTCGGTCCCAAGAAATATTTACGGGATCTATGACCTTGAACTGAAGGATAAACGGGTAGTCCTGGGAAAAGGAACAGTGGTTTTCAATTCAGGACATCTGGCAGGGCATCTGGCAGGCTGCAGGGAATGTGCGGTTATTGCTGTGACTCTTGGGTTGCCTGTTGATAAGAAAATAAGCTATTATCAGAGCGCAGATATGAGCAGGGCAGTTATATATAACGCCTGTGCAAATGTATATGTGGAGGAGGTTCTTTCTTATGCAGCCGATCAGGTCAGAAAGGATGCAAAAGCCGGATATAATACCTTTCCTTTTAGTCCGGGATATGGGGATCTTGGGCTTGAGGTTCAAAAGGAAATAATCGAACTCCTCCAGACAGAAAAAAGCATAGGACTATATGTAAATGAGCGCTGTCTGTTAATACCTGAAAAATCAATTACCGCTATTATGGGAT
The DNA here is from genome assembly GCA_002431635.1 of Petrotoga sp. UBA5851. Taxonomy (GTDB): domain Bacteria; phylum Thermotogota; class Thermotogae; order Petrotogales; family Petrotogaceae; genus UBA5851. The sequence goes on along the minus strand of DJGH01000072.1, from coordinate 150,002 downwards.
TAAAATAAAGAGGTGGGAGTATGTTTGATGAAAATAAAATAACTGTTTTTGACGGTGCTATGGGTACAATGATTCAGAAACAGGGGCTTAGAGGTTCAAAAATACCCGAACTTTATAATATAACAGAACCGCAAGTTATACAACAGATCCATAGAAAGTATATTGATGCTGGCTGTGATATAGTCACAACTAATACTTTCGGGGCAAATAGGTATAAGCTTTTGGATAGTACATACACTGTAAATGACGTTATCGGCGCTGCTGTGAAGAATGCCAAAAAGGTATCTAAGGACAGAAAAGTAGCACTAGACATCGGTCCTGTGGGTATGCTTATGGAGCCGTCAGGTCCGATGAGCTTTGAACAGGCATATGAGCTTTTCATGGAACAGGTTTTAGCTGGAGCAGAAAACAAGGTAGATCTTATAATAATAGAAACCTTATCCGATATTTATGAAGCAAAAGCTGCGGTACTTGCAGCAAAGGAAAATTCCCACCTGCCCGTCATATGTACGATGACTCTGGGACATGACGGTAGAACCTTTACAGGAACAGATATACTTACTATGGTAAATGTTCTTGAAGGCCTTGGAGTTGATGCCTTAGGACTGAACTGTTCTCTGGGGCCGGATGAAATGTATGCTCATGTAAAGAAAGTGCTTGAGTACTCATCTGTTCCGGTTATAGTCCAGCCCAATGCCGGACTTCCTAAAATAATAAACGGACAGACAGTTTACGGTCTTACGGCAGAATATTTTGTGAAAAGAGTCTGCGATATGGTAGACATAGGGGTACGGATAGTAGGGGGATGTTGCGGAACGGATGAAAGCTTTATAAAAAAACTTTCAGAAAGGGTAAAAGATAAAATTCCAAAAAAAATATTTCCGAAAGAATTTACAATGATTTCTTCTTACTGCCGGACAGTATTAGTCGGTGATAAAGTAACTCTTATCGGCGAAAGAATAAATCCGACAGGAAAGCCTAAGCTGAAAAAAGCTCTTGAGGAAAAAAACTATACTTATATTCTGGGCGAAGCGGTAAAACAGAACGAAGAAGGAGCAGAGATACTAGATGTAAATGCTGGGCTGCCGGGAATTGAAGAAAAAACAGTTTTGCCGCATATTATCAGACAGATACAGAAGGTTTGCGATATTCCACTTCAGATAGACAGTTCAGATTATGAAACTATGGAGAATGCTGCCAGGGTCTATAACGGAAAAGCGGTTATCAATTCAGTAAACGGCAAGGCAGAATCTATGGAAAAGGTATTCCCGATAGCCAAAAAATATGGCTGCTGTGTGATAGGGCTTACGCTTGATGAAAATGGAATACCAAAAACTGCAGAGAAAAGAGTTGAAATTGCACAAAAGATAGTCAGTACAGCTCAAGAGTACGGCATACCTAAAAAGAATATTCTGATTGACTGCCTGGTTCTTACAGCAAGTGCCGAGCAGGAGAATATAATCCAGACTCTTAAAGCTTTGAGGGATGTGAAATATAAGCTCAATGTAAAAACTGTCCTTGGGGTAAGCAATGTTTCTTATGGACTTCCCTCAAGAGAACTTCTTAATAAGACTTTTTTTGTAATGGCGATGAGTTATGGCCTGGACTGTGCAATAGTTAATACCGGTAATGTTGAAATGATGGGTGTTTATGACGCATTCAATGTTCTGAGCGCAAAAGACTTGGGTTCCGGCAAGTACATAAAAAAATATGCACAGCAGAAGGCTGAACTCCCTGCAGATAAGCAGGAAAATCAATTTGGTCTTGAGTATGTGCTTTCGAAAGGACTCAAGGGAAGTATAAGGGAGAGTACACTGGCAGAGCTTAATAAAAGGACGCCTATGCAGATTATAGATGAAATCATCTCACCGCTTCTTCAGACGGTTGGAAAAAAATATGAAAATGCAGAACTCTTTCTTCCGCAGCTTATGCAGACTGCGGAGGCTGTAAAAGCTGCATTTGAAGTGCTTAAGGATCATATGAAGGCTAACGGGCAGATGCTGAAAAAAGGAAAAATACTTCTTGCCACAGTCAGAGGTGATATACACGATATAGGCAAGAACATTGTGAAGGTTGTGCTGGAAAACCATGGGTATGAGGTTATAGATCTGGGGAAGGATGTTTCAGAACATGATATACTTAAAGCAGCCATTGAGAATAAGGTCAGACTCATAGGATTAAGTGCACTTATGACAACCACGGTTTCAAGTATGGAGAGTACTATAAAGTACATAAAGGACAACTCTGATGAGTTTGTTTTTATAGTCGGCGGAGCTGTACTGAACGAGGAGTACGCAACCATGATCGGAGCTGATTACTATGCAAAAGATGCACTACAGGCTGCGGAAATTGTAAATTCAATTTTCAGAGAGTAAAATAGCTTTCATACGTGATCTAAAAGTCAGCATGATCCGAAGTTACACTTTCCATTGATTCGGCGGTTAACAAGCCGGAATAAAGACCATTTTGTTCCGTCAGCTGACTATGTTTTCCCTGCTCGGCTACAGATCCGTTTTTTAATACAAAAATACAATCTGTATTTTTCAGACTGCTAACTTTATGGGTTACCATAACAGATAGCTTGTTTTTAGTATATTCGGAGATATTTTTCCAGAAAACGGCTTGGCTTATTGCATCCATAGAAGAAGAGGGTTCGTCAAGAATAAAAAGGGAGCAATCTCTGTATAAAGATCTTGCCAGAGCGACTTTTTGCCATTCGCCACCGGAAAGTTCGGTTCCGTTTTCAAACTTTTTACCTAGCTGCTGGTCAATGCCATCGGCAAAAGTCGAAAATTTGTTATACAGTCCAGAATTTTTAAGGGAATCGTTTATTTTTTGAACTACTGGTTCTTTTGAAGTGTCCGAAATAGATATATTTTCCTTTGCGGTAAGCTCGTATCTTGCGTAATCCTGAAAAAGCATGGAAATATGGGTTCTGTATGAGTTTATTTCAAGAGAGCTCAAAGGGTATCCGTTTATAAGAACCTGTCCCTCCTGCGGATCGTAAAATCTGCATATAAGATTTAGAATGGTCGTTTTTCCACTTCCGTTTTCTCCAACTATTGCATATTGTTTTTTACCCTCCATTTTAAAGCTTAAGTTTTTTAAAGCCGGATGATCTGTTCCGGGATAGTAGAAAGTAACGTTTCTAAATTCAATGCTGGAGATACTCTTGAGCTTTATAGTTCCGTTTTTTAAAGCAGGTTTGCGATCTATAAATGAAAAATACTTATCCATAAAAAGGCAAGTATCGTATAAAAGTGCTCCGTCCTGTATAAGGGTTATAAAACTCTGTGAGCTTATGATTATATAGGTTGAAAATAAGCCGATACTTCCTATGGATAGATTATTAGTTCGAAATTGGGAGATTACCCACAGAAAACAAGCAGTTGATCCTGCGGCACCGATTATAAAGAACATAAGGGTTGAAACGGTCTTTTTCTTTCTGTCTGCTGAAGATTTTTCATATATCTGCGAAAAAAGATTTTGGTACTTTGATATGGCATAGCTTTCATATCCGAATATCTTTGCTTCCCTGAAGGTTGTACGTTCAAGGAGAAGATGGCTCCAATACTGCATCTTTCGAGAAAGAGGATTTCTTTCGACCATGTTTTCAAAAGCTTCCTGCTGTAATCGGTAAAGCTGAACTGCCTGAGGCATAAGCGACAGAAGCAATAATACCGGAATAAGCGGATGAAAAGGTATGAGACTGACCATCATTGATAGTACAGTGATAAATCCTCTGATAAAACTGAAGGTAAATACTATGAGATTTACCGGCCGCCATGCAAGCTCCTGTTCCAAAAGCTGTTGTTCGTCAAAGAACCTGCTTTCTTCCATTGTAGAAAGGTCGTTAATTCTGCGCATGGTTTCAAGAGCCTTCAGATTACAAGATAGAATAAGTTTATCCGTGAGGTTTCCCTGTATATGTAATGATAAGGGATTTATAATGAAGTTTATCAGATTCCAAAAACCCCAGGTTATGACTAAAATCACAACCGCAAAAGTCAGCGAACTATCTTTTAAAATGTTCAGGCTGTCGAGAATAGTTCTGGTGCTTTGGGCTATCATTATGGGAACCAGTCCTTGAATAATAGTAAAAAAAAGCAACAGGATAAGTTGTGCTTTTCCTGCAATGAAAAACAGTTTAAAAGATTTTAAAAGAACTTTTAAAAATAATTTTGTGCTTTTAAAGGTTGGTTTTTTCATACATTCATCCTTTTTTGGTAATTCATGATTTCTCTATATCATACGACTTTCTTATCTATACGGACATATTTTTATACTAACTTAATTGATTTCATCAACAAAGTAATACGGGAGTTTTTCGAGCACAGGAACTGCTTTTTTTAGAATAGCGGAGCATTTAATGACCAGCACTCCGGCAGAGNNAGGTAATCATTTCTGCTGAGCAGTTCAATAAGTCTGTCATATCTCTGCATGACTGTTTTAAATCCGTGTGGAAGATACTCTTTTATCGATCGGTTTTGATTTATGTCTATAATAGAGTATCTTTTTTTATCTGAAAAAAGATAGCCGGGATTAACCAATTCTTCAACCGCATGCATGGTTGTATTTGGAAAAGGGCCACAGCCTATCATCATTATCAAACCGTCATTGTGTAGGTTTATTGATAAAGGCGAGTATTTACCTGCCGGAGTTGAATCTTTGAAATGATCCAGGCACATTTTTTCGGAGTTATCTCCGAAAACACATACAGAATGTGTCGGATGCAGGGAGCGATTTTGAGGAAAAAGTTTGCGTACCGTTTCTGGGAAAAGTCCAACATCCGAAGGCGTAGTTCTCACATTAAAAACATCTCCGGCATTTTCTGTTGAGATGTAGCTTAAAGTCGGAACTATGAGGTGAGATGATGGAGATATGCTTTGCCTCAGGCACTCAAGTAGTATCTGGGGTGTCAGTGCTTTTTCATTTATTGATTTCATGGATGTATGAACCGTAAGGTAAGGAGTATTATATATATTAAGATTTTTGAGATCTTTAAGGCATTTTTCGATTATTTCATGTAAAGTGGGCATTTTCTCTCCTTCATAAGGTTATGATTTTTTGTTCATGTGAACTTATTACTGCTTTTTCTATAATCAGCACGGTGTTTCTTCCGTCCCTGGCTGTAACCTCTGGTTCCCTGCCTGTGATGAGCGACATATATATATCTTTGTAGTACTGTACGTATGAACCTGCAACAGTTTTTATTTTTTCCTCGCGGCCGTCAAAGCAGCGGAGTAGTCCGTAATTTTCTGGGTTGTCCTCTCCCCAGTTTTTGGTGGTACACGGTCTGAGTCCTTGATTAAGAAATGCTTCCTGTGTGTCGTAACCATACTTTATAAAAGTACCCCCTTCTGCACACAATAGAAAGTGGGGCGAAGGATAGTTTACAAGCATACCGGCTTTAAGAATGGCATTCATATGTGGGTAAAACAGTTTTATTTCAAAAAAATCAGGACTTTTGGAATCTTTTCTTTGCATCTGAATATCAGCATAAATCCTTTGAGGCATTCCGAAAAGATGGAGTGCCTGGTCTATAAGATGCGGTCCCAGGTCATATACGATACCTGCTCCTTGAATGGAGCTTTCCTTCCATCTTTCTCTCACCTGTGGGCGAAACCGGTCGAAATGGCTTTCAAAGCAGATCACATTACCTATAGTGCCGTCTTTTATTATTTTTTTGACTGTAAGGAACGGACCATCCCAACGCCTGTTATGATGAACGGAGAGAAGAAGGTGTTTTTTAGCGGCAAGTTCTTCGAGCTCTTGTGCCTGAGCAGAAGTAACGGTAAAGGGTTTTTCAACAACAATATTTTTTCCGTTTTCAAGAAACAGTTTGGCCAGTTCATAGTGGGTATGGTTTGGAGTTGCAATAACTGCCAGGTCTATTTCCGGGGTCATCAGACTGTTTATGTTTGCAGTTTTTTCGATGTTGCTGTATAGATCGTCTGCATTTTTTATGGATGGACTGTAAAGTTTTTTTATATTAAACTCTTCAATGCAAGATAAAACGGGAAGGTGGAATATTTTGGCGGCCATTCCGTATCCAGCTACCGCAACATTTATTTTTTTCATCATCCCTCCTGTCCGGTGGAGTCGTTTTTAAGAAAGGAAGCAATCATTTCTATGTGTCTTTCTATTATCTCTGATGAAGTTATATCAGTCATATTTTTATAAAGCTTTTCCTTAAGATACAGCTGCTGGAGAAGGCCTACGGTCTGTATCCAGAATACAAGGGAGTCTTTTTGCGGCAGGATGCTTTCTTTAATGCTTTTATCCTCTTTTCCCTGTGTAATGTAGGCACACAGTATTTCAAAAAGCTTTCCGCTTTCTTTGTAGCATGCTCTTACAAATGGATTAACCTCCGCATCTTTGGCTCTGTGTGATTCGTATTCAACAATAAATTCGTAGTACTCTCTATGACTGTAAAAAAACTCTATATACATACGTGCCATCTCGTATGTTTTTTCAAAACCGGTTTTAAATTTTTGAGTGTGTTGTACTATCATCGCTTCGAGTTTTTTAAGTCCTCTGAGTACTACTGCATAGTACAGGTCTTTTTTGCTTGTGAAGTAAAGATACAGTGTTCCCTTTGCTACATCGGCCTTCATGGCTATATAATCCATGGAGGTATCTTCGAAGCCTTTTTCATAAAAAATTTTTTCGGCGCATTCTGTTATGTGTTGGATCTTTTGATCTTTTTCCTGGGAGGAAATATTTTTTTTCATACCGTTCAGGCGGTATAATAATAGATATATCCGCCATTTTCACCTGCCTTATTTTAAGATGAGGCAATACAAAAAAATTTTAACACAGCCCTTTAGGTTCAGTCAATACTAATGGATGGAGGAAAGAGTATGTTTTATACAAGGAAAGTACTTATGAGCGATTATGATGATATAGTTGATATTTCAAAAGATATCTGGGGAGGTACGGACTATCTTCCATGGATTTTCAAGGATTGGGTAAATGACGAGAATGGAGCATTTATGTGCGTATGTGATTCGGACAAAAACGGAAAGGTGGTCGGAGTAGATAAGTACACCGTTCTTTACGATCATACCGGCTGGCTTGAGGGGTTGAGGGTACATAAAAGCTACAGGGGGCTTAAGCTGTCTGTGATTCTGGCTGAAACAATTCTTGAAGTCGCCAAAAAAGATTTAGCTTGCGGTAAAATAAACAAGATAGCTTTCTCAACGCATGTAACAAATGTCGAGAGTATTTCCCTTATGTCAAAGTATAACTTTAAACTCGAGCAAGAACAGGTTATGCTTTCAAAAAACGGGGAAAAAATAAAAACCAAACCTCCATTTATCATAAAAAAATGGGATATAAGTCTGCAAGAGTTTATGGAGCTTGAATATTTCAAGAAAAGAAGTAATTTGGTGCCGCTGGCTTTTGTCTTTCAGAATCCGACAGAAAAGCTTTATCTGAAGTATAAAAAAGAAAACAGCTTTATAGAGATTAACGGATACAAGGGTATAGTGGTCAACAAGTCCGGGGAACAGTATTTTATAGCAATTGAGGATGGGTTTGATGCAATAGATGTTTTTATGGACTGTCTGCTGACTATAAAGACTTCTGAAAATTATATGGAACCTATGACTTTTGTTTTACCAGAAAACAGGCAAGTCATACAAGAAGCTTTAAAATCCGGTTACTCCGTTTATGAAAACGGAAAACCCGATTATCTTTATTACGTTATGAAAGACATGCCGCTTCGTTGAGCAGCTAATAAAATTTTGATCAGAGAAGTGATTTAACGGTCATAATATCGTTGGCATGGTCGGCATCGTTACCAGGAGTTTCCAATAAAAGAGGTATCTTTCTGATTTCATCAAAAGAAAGGAAGGTTCTGAATCCCTCTATACCGATAAAGCCTTTTCCTATAAATTCATGGCGGTCTTTTCCTGCTCCCAAGTCAAACTTAGAGTCGTTGAGGTGTATCATTCTCAACCTGTCAAACCCCATACTGTCTTCTATTTCGGAAATAAGTTTCCGTACACCGTCTTTGGTACGTATATCGTAGTAAGAATCAAAGCCATGGCATGTATCATAAGTTATTCCTAAACGGCTGTTGTTCTGCACGGTTTTTATTATTTTTCCGAGCTGTTCAAAGCTGTATCCGATATTTCCGCCTTTCTGAGCGGTATTTTCAAGGAGGACGGTTGTATCGGGAGATGTTTTTTTAAATATAGTATCGAGTGCTTTGGCAATACGGTTTATTCCAAACTCTTCTCCTTCGCCCAAATGGCTGCCCGGATGGACATTGAAGTATTTAATTCCTAACTGTGAGCATAGCTGAATTTCATTTATCATAGAATTTATGGATTTTTCCCACATATCGTCTTTTGGAGAAGCAAGGTTTATGAGGTAACCGCTGTGTACAAGGATATCCTGTGGGTCAATGCAGTATTTTTTGAGATTTTCTTTGAACTGGACATCATCGTTGGGTTTTATGGGTGTAACCGCCCACACTCTGGGAGAATGGACGAATATCTGAAAAGTGTTGGCTCCGATGTTAAAAGAATCTTCCGGTACTTTTGAAAAACCTTTTGTTATGGCCATATGGGCGCCTATTTTTATCATTTCTTTTCCTCCTTGTTTGAATTATGTCTGAGCATATACTCTGCAAATAGTACATCCTGCATGGAAGTTATTTTTAGATTGTCACACGGAATATATTTTATAAACAGCTCATTGCCTGCTGCCATGTATATGGAACCGTCATCAGTGAATTCTTTTAGGCAGTCCATGTTTTTTTGGTAGGCGCTGAAAAGTCTTTCAAAATCAAATATCTGTGGTGTTTGATGCCGACATACCTGTTTTCTGTCCAGATAGTTTAATACCCTTTCGTTTTCAACCAGCGATACGGTATAACTTTCTTCCTCAACGGGAATAACAGATCCTTTCTGTGCAGCAAAGGAATAAAGGTCATCAATCTGCTGTGAGGTTATGAAAGGTCTTGCGCTGTCATGGACCGCCACAAGATCAGTGCCCGCAAAAGTTTCATTAATAAACTTCAGTGAGTTGAAAACACTTTCCTGTCTTGTCTTGCCTCCATATACAACTCCCTTTGATTTTTTAAAAGCGCCCGCGATTTCCAGAGTCTTTCCATAGTAATCAGGATGGCAGGCAACAATAAAACCATCTGTCAATAAAGAGTATTCAAACTTCTCTAAACATAAACTTAGGATAGTCTTATTATTTATCTGATAGAATTGTTTCGGCAAATCCAGTCCAGTTCTGCTTCCTTCTCCTGCTGCAAGTATTACTGAAAGATTCATAAATTTCCTCCGGAAAAAATGATGTATAATAATTAACATATATAACTTTTTAAAGAATATTACTAAAATTATAACATGATAAAATGCTAAGGAGTGTGATCCCATGAAAGTCGTTGGAGTAGATCTAGGCGGAACAGAGATAAAAATTGGTCTTGTGGATAAAGAAAATGGAATAGAAAAAAAGATAAGTCTTCCTACCGAGGTTTCAAAGGGAACGGAAAAGGTTGTTCAGAATATATCAGAGGGTATTTCTTCAATAAGCAAGGGTGTGAAGATAGATGGCATAGGTATAGGTTCTCCGGGTTCGATAGACAGGGATGAGGGTGTAGTCAGATTTGCCCCTAATTTTCCGGAATGGAAGAACTTTGAGTTATCTAAGGCTATAGGTAGTATAGTGAATCTTCCGGTTTTTGTCGAGAATGATGCAAACTCATTTGCTTTGGGAGAATGGTATTTTGGACATGCAACCGGTCTTACTGACTTTGTATGCATAACTTTAGGGACAGGTATAGGCGGCGGGGTTGTAAGTCACGGCATTTTGATTACCGGAAAGGACGGTATCGGAACAGAGCTCGGTCATGTTATAATTGAACCGGACGGACCTTTGTGCGGCTGTGGCAACAGAGGGTGCGCCGAGTCAATAGCATCAGCAAGCTCTGTGGCTAGAACTGCAAGAGAGCTTATAAAAAGGTTTCCGGAATCTCTAGTCTTAAAAACAGCAGGTGGTATAGAAAATATTCAATCAAAGCATGTATTTGCAGCAGCCCAGCAGGGTGATTATATGGCACAGATGATAGTTGAAAAAGCTGTCGATGTTCTTGCCAGGCTTATAGGAGGCTGTATCCATATTTTCAACCCTGAAAAGATAATTATAGGCGGAGGAATGAGTAAAGCAGGCGATGCTCTTATACTTCCTCTGAGAAAAAGAGTAGAAGCTTATATAATGGTAAGTTTTAGGAACACATATACTATTCATGCATCTGAATTGGTCGAAAATGCCGGTATTCTCGGTGCGGCATCGTCGGCTATATATGCTTTAAGGGGTGATTAATTTGCAGAAGACAGTAACTTTTTTTATCATCATGTTAAATCTCTTGATTTTTGTTATGATGTTCATATTCGGAGGGTTTGGTGCTTACGATTCTGCAGCCAGCCTTCTCAGATTCGGGGCACAGAACGGTATTATTGTCGCAAGTGGAGACTGGTTCAGAACGATAACCTCTATGTTTGTTCACGGTGGGTTTCTTCATTTGTTTTTTAATATGTATGCACTGTTTTACTTTGGAAACATGGTTGAAAGGATATACGGAAAGTATAAATACCTTTCTGTTTATGTTATATCCGGATTCGTTGGCAATCTTTTGACACAGTTTCTTATGCCAACGGCATATTCGGTAGGTGCATCAGGAGCTATTTTTGGTTTAATAGGCCTATTATTCGGACAGGGTTTCAGGCATGATACGCCCAATATGCTTAAACCGGTTACCGGAACCGCTCTTCTTCCAGTCATAATCATTAATGTTATTCTAGGCTTTACAGTTCCCAGCGTCAATAATTTTGCTCATATCGGAGGTCTTGCCGCCGGCTTTACTTTTGGATGGCTGACACCGGTAACCTTTAATAAACGCGCATGGAATATCTGGAAAGCTGTTTTTTATATTCTTGTTGCCTTTATCGCTCTTTGTTATGTTTTACTTTTGATAAGCAATATAAAGTACAGGTTTTTTATAATACCTTCGATGGGAAGATGATAATATGAAAGAACTATACTATAAGGTAGTGCGCGATCCGGTTTATTCTGAGGTATTTCTTTCACCTCTTGAAATAATAATATCTGATACTCCAAATATGCAGAGGTTAAGGTATCTCAGCCAGTTGGTGGGGGCGGAGTATGTTTATCCCAGCGCTACTCATACCAGGTTTGGACATTCTGTTGGAGTAATGCATCTTTCAGGTCTTTATGCCCAGCATCTTTATCCGTATGATTATTCAAAGTTCAGGGTGCTGAGACTTGCCGGATTGATGCACGATATAGGACACGGTCCTTATTCACATCAGTTTGACGATACTGTCTATAGGACTATGGGTTACAAGGACGGTCATGATGAGTTCAGGACAAGAATAATAAGGGGCAAGCTTCTTGAAGATACTTTGTCGGTTTATAAAAATTCCAGTGATCCAAGAATAAAAAATGATTTTATTCATGATATAGAACTGACTTTAGGAATACAGACAAGCGAAGAGAATATTCGTGCCAATCTTCAGGAGATATTTGAAAAAATTATAGAGGTCTATGAAGGTGAAAATACTGGAAGCGTTGATTTCAACATTGTTCAGGGACCTCTTGGAGCCGACAGGCTTGATTTTGTTCTCAGGGATTCATACTTTGCCGGAACAAGGCACTTTGGTTCTGGTGCAACTGATAGACTTATTAGAGGAAGCAGCATAGCTTCAGATAAGATATGCTACTCGATAAAAGTTATAGATGATGTTTATACTTCTTTATTTGCAAGATTTATGATGTATAAGAATGTTTATTTTCATAAAACCTCAAGAGCTGCCGATCAAATGATCCAGGAGGTTCTCAGGGCATCTTATGAGGTTCTAAACCTCAAGCAGCGCGTGGAGGATCCTCAGCAGTTTGTTGAGCTTACAGACGCAAGAATAATGGATGAGATTGAGATACTCTATCAGATGCTTTTTGAAAAGAAAAACTATGGCATGCTTATGGATCCTGAACTTATACGACATGCGGAAAAATTATCTTATGCACATTCTGTGATACAAAGACTAAAAAAAAGAGATCTCTGGAAAGTAATAATGGAGATTCCTTTTTCCACAACAGGAGTTGACCCTTCACTTATAAACAATTCTGTAGGGCAGAATATGCTGGATGCCATGAAACAAAAGCTTAAAGAGCTTCTTGTGCAGGATATTCCTGTTCAGGATAAGACAGAGATAACCCAAATACTTGAAGAGTTTGAAACTCTTTTTAAGATTGATACGCCTTACAAGCTCTCTTTGATTCATCCCAGGGAGTTTTTAGCCAACGATGTGTATATTAAGGATACTAACGGAGATATTCTCGGGTTTGACCAGATGTATGAGAAATATCCCGCCTACCGTTTTATGGAGAGCAATCTTATTCAAATAGTAAGAGTGTACATAAAAGAGGATAGGCGTGAAATACTTAAGAAGTACAGTGTTCTTCCGCAGAGTGCTTCGCAAAAGATTACAACAAGGTGGTAGAAGATGGGAAAGGTATTAAGTGCATCTTTATATGATTATAGAGTAAGACTGGTATGTTGTGATACAACGGATCTTGTACAAGAAATAACTGCTGCACATGATCTTTCACCCCAGTCTGCAGTAGTGTTGGGCAGAGTTTGTACAGCTGCGGTTCTTCTTGGAAGCTGGATAAGTGAAAACGAGAAGGTGGCCGTTGTTTTCAAAGGAGACGGACCTGCCGGTGAAGTTGCAGCTGAGTCAGATTTTAACCTTAATATACGTGGTTATATACAAAATTCCAAGCTGGAAATAAAGAGAAATAATCTTGAAAAAGCAGATGTGGCTTCAAGCATAGGTAAAGGATTTGTTTATATTGTAAGGGATCTTGGACTTAAGACTCCGGTTACATCAAGTATTAAGATCGTTTCCGGCGAGGTTGCGCAGGATATTGCATATTATATGAACAAATCGGAACAGGTTCCATGTGCGGTTAATATTGGAGTTCTTGTAAATCCGCAAGGTATAGGCGGAGCAGGGGGAATGATGATTCAGATTCTGGATCAGCATCTTCAGGACAGTATAATATCTGAAATTGAAGAGATAGTCTATAAAATGAAAAACATATCATCGTATATTGCAGAAAAAAACTCTCTGGAAAAGATACTAGAGCTTTTTCCTAAGGCACAGAACATAAAAGAGAGCAACTGCCGTTTTTTCTGCGGATGCACGAAAGAAAAGTCTATTCAGGCGCTTAATGCTTTTGGTGTTGGCGAGTTGAAAGAGATGCAAAAGCAGAAAACAGCAGAAATAAAATGTAAGTGGTGTTCAAAGAGGTATTATGCTACAGCAGATGATATTGAAAAGATAATATCTGAAAAACAGGTTTCCGAAAATAAAAATACGGAGGCGTAAAATGCTTGATGAGTTTGTTGGCAAAAATATAATTGATGAGTCCATTCAATCGTTGGAGGAAAAGAACAAGCTTATAAATGCGGTTATACGCAAGCAGCTTGTTAAGGGCAGTGAAGATGGTAAGTACTATGGCATACCGTTTTTGGTAAAGGATAATATGGAGGTTGAAGGAACGGTAACCTCTTGCTGTTCAAAAATACTTGAAAATCATGTTTCCACATATACAGCCACAGCTGTTCAAAAACTTTTGGATCAGGGTTTTTCTATAATTGGCAAAACCAATATGGATGAATTTGCCATGGGTGGTGCCAATGAAAATTCCATATACGGTCCGGTAAGAAATCCGCATGACCACCAAAGGGTATCCGGCGGAAGTAGTGGAGGTTCTGCAGCCAGTGTTGCAGCTGGGATAGCTCCTTTTGCACTCGGATCGGATACAGGTGGTTCAATCAGAGAGCCGGCATCGTTTTGCGGAATAGTTGGTTATAAACCTTCATACGGTATGATCTCGCGCTATGGACTGATTGCTTTTGGGTCATCTCTCGACCAGATAGGGGTACTCTCCAGAAGTGTTTATGACAGTGCTAAGGTTGTAGATATGATGAAAGGGAAGGATAAGAAGGATTCGACAAGTATTGATTATAAAAAAGATCTTACTGCTAGGTTTGGCAGAAAACTCGAAGGTTTGAGAGTTGCAGTTCCCGATATTGTTTTTTCTCAGGAAATACCCCAAGAAATAAAAGAAGCTTTCAGTTCATCGTTAGAACTTTTGAAAAAATGTGGAGCAACTGTTATTCCGGTAAGTATACCTGAGCTTAAATATGTCGTGAGCGTATATTATATAATAGCTCCAGCTGAGGCTTCATCCAACCTTTCAAGGTTTGATGGAGTCAGATATGGACTCAGAAATGAAAAAGATAACCTGATCGATACTTATATGAGTACAAGACAGGATGGTTTTGGGGCTGAAGTAAAGAGAAGAATAATGATGGGAACCTTCACGCTGTCATCAGCTTATTACGATGCTTATTTTTCAAAAGCTTCAAAGGTAAGAAGAGTAATAACCGAAAAAATAAACAAGGTATTTGAGGACAGTGATGTCTTTTTTATGCCGACTTCACCAGCTCTCCCTCCCAAGGTTGGAGAAAAGCTTTCAATACTTTCGTACTATCTGCTTGATATGTTTACAATTCCTGCTAATCTAGCTGGACTTCCGGCAATCAGTGTCCCATACTGCAAGATAGGAAATCTTCCGTTTGGCGTGCAGTTTATGGGTAAAAGGTTTATGGATGATGAAATGTTAGCTGTTGCAGATGCATTTGAAAAAGAGGTGAAGTGTAATGTTTAAAACAATAATTGGCTTGGAAATACATACTCAGCTTCTTACCAAGACAAAAGCTTTCTGTAGTTGTTCGTCAGAGTACTTTGAGGATAAGCCTAATACGAATATCTGTCCGGTATGCACCGGTCAGCCCGGTGCTTTGCCTGTTTTAAACAGGCAATCGGTGGTTCTGGCTGTCAGAGCCGGAATAGCCCTTAATGCCCAAATTAATCTGGTTTCGTACTTTGACAGGAAGAACTATTTCTATCCTGACTTGACCAAAGGCTATCAGATAACTCAGTACTTCAAGCCAATATGTGAAAACGGATACATTGAAATAGACGGTGAGCATGTAAGGATAAAAAGGATACATATGGAGGAAGATACCGGAAAGATGTTTCATGAGGGTTCGGAGCTTGCAACATCATCAGAGAGTGCTATCGATTATAACAGAGCAGGAGTACCTCTTGTGGAGATAGTTACTGAACCGGATATGAAGACTCCTGCACAGGCAAGGATGTTTATGGAAAAACTCAGGGATATGCTCAGATATGCTGATATTTCTTCCGGAGACATGGAAAAGGGAGCCCTAAGATGTGATGCCAACATATCTGTATACGATGATGAGACAGGTATGAGAAGCAACAGGGTGGAGATTAAAAATATAAACTCTTTCAGGTATGTTGAAAAAGCGCTTGAGTATGAACAGCAAAGGATAACAGAAACTCTCAAAAATGGAGGGCAGATCGCTCCCGAAACAAGGGGGTGGAATCTCTCACGGCGTGAAACTTTTTCAATGCGTTCCAAGGAAGGCGAAGCAGATTACAGGTACTTTCCAGAGCCTGATATACCACCGCTTTCAATCAGCGAAGAGTTTGTACAGGATATAAGAAGAAGCATGCCTGAGCTGCCCCAGCAGAAAACAGAAAGATTTATAAAGCAGTACTCGTTGCCCGCATATGATGCTCAGGTTCTCTGTTCTTCAAGAGAAGTAGCTTCTTATTTTGAAGAATGTGCAAAAACAGTAAAGGATCCTAAGTTTGCAAGCAACTGGATAATGACTGAAGTGATGAAGTATATTAATGAAACCGAAGACTACAGTCTTTGCAGCATAAAAGTGGGACCTTCTCACTATGGTGAGCTTGAAGAACTTATAAACTCTGCAAAAATCTCTACCAAGATTGCCAAGGATGTATTTCCCATGATGATGGAGTCAGGTAAAATGCCAGGGCTCATAGTCAAAGAAAAAGGTCTTGAACAGATAGACAATGATGAACTGATAGCGAACGCAGCTAAAAAAGTAATTCAGGAAAATACAGATGCTTATCAGAGATACAAGTCTGGAAAGGTTAATCTGCTTGGCTTTTTTGTTGGACAGGTTATGAAGGAAACCAGAGGTAAAGCTAATCCGGAAAAGGTCAATCAGACAGTAAGAGAGCTTCTGGACAGTTAATTCGGGAGGAATCTATGAAAAAAAAAGTTTTGTTTTTTGTCATACTTAGCATAAATCTTTTCCTATGGGCAACAGAGATAAAGTACGACACGGCCTTCGGTAAAAAAACAGATGTTCCTGTATTTTCATACTTTACAGGAGCAGGTTACAGTTATCCATCAGGAGGAGAGGTGTTTGCAGGATTTTACGATTATGAACCATACTATATCCAGCAAAACCTGTTTTTTAAAACCATAAAAATAAAGACAGGCGAAAGGGTGTTTCTTTCATATGTTGAAATACCTGCCTTTGGTAGTGACTTCTCAACGGGATACGAGTACGGGGTAGAAAATACGATCTTTGGTCTTTTAAATACTTTTTCCTATACAAGAACGGATGTCGGGAAGTTTGACTATGAAAAAATAGGATATTCACTCGTTCAGGGTGCATTGCCTACTTTTTTTAATTTTTCCTTTCAGAATATTTACTACAATGAAATTGCGAATTTGAAAGTAAGTATAAAGATGATGAGAGGTTTTGAACTTCCGGTTACTTTTCAGGCAGACTCTTTCACGGCAAAAGGTATATTGGATTTCGGACTTTTGAACTATTTTTATTCCGGAGTTGAACTTCTGTCTTTTGATAAGTATTATCTTGACGGTTTTTCCATGGGGGCGTGTTTCTACAAAGATAAATTTTTTCCCGCTGTAGAATTTACAGTTCCTCTTGATATTTTTGACCAGGATATCTCTGCAGGCGTAAGAATCGGAATGGATCACAGCAATCCTTTTTCATTATACCTTATCAACAGGAATATAAAGCTTCCCATAATTCTTTTTTTCAATAAAGATGGCGGTGGGCTTTTTGTCAGATTATAAAAGTGCCGGATTATACGTACACCTTCCTTTCTGCAAGAGCAGATGCAGCTATTGTGATTATTGCTCGGTGACGGATACATCTGTTATAACGGAGTACTTTTTGTCTCTTTATAATGAGATTCAAATGAGAAGCGATAAAACCATACTTATAGATACGTTGTATATAGGCGGAGGGACGCCGTCATTTATAGAAATCCGTTTTATTGAAGAGCTGGTACAAAAAGTGAAAAGAAGCTTCATCACTGATATAAAAGAATTCGTAATAGAAGTTAACCCGGACAGTCTTACAGAAGAAAAGTGTGTACTGTATAATAACCTTGGAATAAACAGAGTTTCTATGGGTATTCAGTCTCTTGACAATAAAATACTTGGTAATGTAAAAAGGATCCATACCGCTGAAGAAGCTTTAGAAAGCTATTTACTTGCCAGTAAATATTTTGAGAACATAAACGTTGATTTCATTCTCGGACTTCCTGGAGAAACAGCAGAGAGTGTCAGTAATAACCTTTCGTTTATAAGACAGTACAAGCCGGACCATATTTCATATTATATTTATGATAACTCTCATGATACTCTTTTGAAGAGAATGATAGACGCAAAACTGGTAAGTATGCCTGATGAAGATTTGATAAGTGACTGGCTTGATGAAATCTACCTTTTTTTAGAACAGCAAGGTTACGAAAGATATGAAATATCTTGTTGGGCAAAAAACGGTAAGAGTTGTCTTCATAATAAAAAGTACTGGCAAAATCTTTCTTATCTTGGGATTGGAGCAAGCGCCGGCGGTCATTTGAAAAATCTTCGATACGTTAATACTGATTCGGTAAAAGCGTATATAGAAAGTTTTTTAAATGGAGAATACTGTTATTCTGTTTATTCTGAGAACTCCCAAGACCAAGAGTTTATTGAATCCATATTCATGGGTCTGAGATTGTTGCAGGGAGTAGATCTTTCGCACTTAAAAGAAATATTCGGAAACAAATACGATAGTACAATTTATGAATTTCTTAACAAATTGCGTCCTTATTTGATTGTAAACAATAATTGTTTAAAGCTGACCGAAAATGGTCTTAACTTCTCAAATTTCGTGTTTGAAAAAATACTTGAAATAGGAGACAATTTATATGGGCATACAGAATGAAGTCAATTCGTATCTTGAATCAATAGATTTTTACAAACTTCCCGAACCCTCTGCAAAAGAGGATTGGGATAGCTATTTTATGAGAGTAGCGTTTCTTGTAAGCGAGCGTTCCAGCTGTCTGCACCGAAAAGTAGGTGCTGTCATAGTAAGAGAGAAAAGAATACTAGCCACAGGCTATAACCAGCCACCATCAAACTTTCCCCACTGTGATCAGATAGGCTGCATAAGAGATGTTCTTGGAATAAAAAGCGGTGAATATCAGGAGGTTTGTTTTGGGCTGCATGCCGAACAGAATGCGCTCATGCAGGCGGCTAAGTTCGGGATCTCAACCAAAGATGCCATAATATATGTTACACATCAACCATGCTCGATATGCGCAAGGCTGATAATAAATTCAGGAATCAGGAAGGTTATTTTTAAGAATCCTTATCCTGATGAGCTTACCAAATTCTTTTTTAACAAAACAGGAGTGGAAACTATCTGCTTGGTTAATAATGAAGAAGCATAATAAATCTGGAGGTGTAAGTCGATGTCTTCTACCAAGTACTTTAATTATCTGAGAAAGAACACACTTCCCACAGTATGGTGCCCGGGTTGTGGAAATGGAATAATAACAAAAGCTTTTTTGGAAGCAGCGGGAAATCTTGGGCTTGATAAGAACAAGGTAGCTGTGGTTTCGGGAATAGGATGTTCTTCGAGGGTAACCGGATATCTTGATTTTAATACAATGCACACTTTGCATGGGAGAGCGGTTGCTTTTGCGACAGGCGTCAAGCTTGCAAGACCTGACTTGAAGGTTGTTGCAATGGGTGGTGATGGTGATATGTTAGCCATTGGCGGAAACCATTTTATACATGCTTGCAGAAGAAACATGGATATTACTATTATACTTTTTAATAATTCAATATATGGCATGACAGGCGGGCAGTATTCGCCTACAACCCCAAACAAAAGTATAGCTTCAACAGCACCATATGGAAATATGGAATACCAGTTTGATCCTGTTCAGCTTGCAACTACCGCAGGCGCAACGTATGTTGCAAGGTCAACGGTTTATCACTTTCTGCAGACAGTAAAGTATATACAGACTGCTCTTTCACACAAGGGAATGTCTGTTGTGGAAATAATTTCAAACTGTCATACATACTTCGGAAGATACAATAAAATGTCTAAGCCTTCTGATATGCAGGAGTTCTTCAAAACCAACTCAGTTCAGCTTTCCAAGGCCAAGGAAATGTCAAAGGAAGAGCTGACCGGCAAAATAGTGGTCGGAGAGTTTGTCAACGAAGAAAAACCAGGATATCTTGAGAGCTACCAGAATCTTCAGGGTACATTTGAGGTAGACAGAGAATGCAGAGGAGGAGAGCAATGAATCTTTCAATACCTATTTCTATAAGGATTTCAGGTCAGGGCGGTCAGGGAAATATTCTCATGGGAATAATTCTTGCCGAAGCACTTGTAAAGGAAGGATACTGGGTTGTACAGACACAGCACTACGGTGCCCAGGTCAGAGGAGGACTCTCTTTCTGTGATGTGCTTTTCGATAAAGAGCCTATAGATTTTCCGGTTGCCGAAACATTCAACATTATGTATCTTATGCACGATGTTGCCGCTTCACATACCAAGCTTCTAAAAAACAACGGAATCTTATTTTATGATTCGGAGTATGTCAATCTCAAAAAAGATGCTGTTGGGAGAATCACTAAGAAGATTGTTGAGGTACAGGCCACAAAAATTGCATATGAGAAGATTAACAATACCGGTGTTTCAAATATGGTTGCATTGGGAGCAATGGTCAAAACCACCAATATTATAAGTTTTGAAACTTTGATAGAAACAATGAAAGAAAATGTCAAGCCATCCTTTTATGAGTTGGATACCAAAGCAATCCAGCTTGGTTATGACTCTGTTGAAAAGGTTTATGCTCTTAAGCTTGACGATAAGATAACCAAACTTGTAAGGGGTTTTGAATGAATTGAGAAGTTTTAATCAAAGTTTGAAGTTTGCTTTTAAAGGTCTTTCCTCTCTGCATAAGTCGGAAAGAAATTTCAGGATACAGACTTTTATAGGGCTTATAGTTCTGGTTATAGCTTTATTTATGGACATCAACGAATACGAAGTTTTATGGCTGTCGTTTTCCGTAATGCTGGTACTTTTGATGGAAGGCCTGAATACAGTGGTCGAAAAGATGCTCGATTTGCTTTATCCGGAATATAATGCTCTTGTAGGAAAAATTAAAGATATATCGGCTGCAGTTGTACTTATAGCTGCAGTTTTTTCTATTGTTGCAGGAATAACAATTTTTGGGAAGGTACTATTCAAATTTAATCCAAAGTATGGTATAATTGTAGCGGTTGTTTTTATTTTGTTAATAAAAGCGTTATCTCCAAAAGGAGGAGAATAAAAATTGCCGCAGACGAATGTGCTTATTGTAGATGATTCAGCGTTTATGAGAATGGTTATTAAAGATATAATTGACAAGCAGACAGATATGAGAGTCGTGGGGATGGCCAGAGACGGCATGGAAGCTGTCGAAAAAATTGGTCAAATCAAACCAGATGTGATTACACTGGATGTTGAAATGCCCCGATTGAACGGACTGGAAGCACTTAAGGTTATAATGAAAAAGACTCCTACCAGAGTCATTATGGTTAGCTCCTTGACATCCAAAGATGCTGAAATAACTATCGAATGCCTTGAAAACGGGGCTCTGGATTTCATACAGAAGCCAGCAGGCAGTACTTCCTGGACATTCAGACAGGTCGAGTCCGAGCTTGTTGAAAAAATACGAAACGTAATGAAGATAGGCTTAAACAGCCTTGAAATGAAGCAGATTCCTATAAAAAAGCCTTCAAGGCCTTTTATAAGTTCTGTCGGAGATAAACTTCTTCTCATCGCTTCTTCCACAGGCGGACCAAGATCATTGGATACCGTCATTCCCCATCTCCCTTCCAATATAAATCTTCCGGTTATTGTTGTCCAGCACATGCCCGCTGGATTTACAAAATCACTTGCGGATAGGCTGGATAAGATTTCAGAAGTATCCGTAAAAGAAGCTCAGGAAGGCGATCTTCTTGAAAAAAACACAGTGTATATAGCTCCTGGAAATTATCATCTGGGCGTTAAGAAGGACGGACCAAGAGTGAAACTTTTTCTTGATGGTTCTGAAAAGATTAATAATGTAAGACCTGCCGCTGATTTTACATTTGACTTAGCTGCAGAAATATATAAAAACAATATAATCGGTGTTGTTCTGACGGGGATGGGCAGAGACGGAGCAAAAGGAGCTTTCAAAATAAAGCATTATGGTGGAAAGGTAATTGCTGAATCTCAGGAGACGTGTGTAGTTTATGGAATGCCAAAGGCTGTGGTTGAAGAAGGCTACGCAGACTACATCCTTCCCAACTATAAGATCTCCGAGAAAATTACAGATATACTAGAGGGGCGTGGATGATGATCAGGAAAGTTTTCTTAGTTATATTTATATGTGCCTGTATACTTTCTTTTTCTGCTGCAGGATACACATATGAGATCAAGAGCGGTGATACAATTTATTCTATTCTTAAAAGTACGGGAATATCGCTTGGAGTGCTGATGGATTACAATCAGTCGCTTGCAAATAGCAATTATCTCATTGCCGGTAAAAAGCTTTTTATACCAAATGAAAATTCTTTTTCTTATAAGGTAGTTGCCGGCGACAGTTTATCTACGATTGCCCAGAAGTATTTTACACATCCGGATCTTTTGGCAACATACAACAACATAAAAAATTCTCAAATGATAAGATCCGGTCAGGAATTAAAGATTCCTTATAAGTTTGTCGGAACATGTATTAACAAAGCTTCAAGCGTTGTATGGCCTCTTGTGGGATATATAACCTCCGAATACGGATACAGGAAGCATCCGATAGATGGTGTGACCAAGTTCCATTCGGGTATTGATATTGCCGCACCGTCAGGAACACCTATTATTTCAGCTTCAGACGGTAAGGTTATTGATATTGGATATGATGACGGATACGGAAAATTTGTAAAAGTATCTTCAGGCGCAAGGGTTTATATGTATGCCCATCTGAACTCCATGAACGTTGTAAAAGGCTATGTTGTTAGGCAAGGTGAGATTATAGGAAGAGTGGGCAGTACAGGAATATCAACCGGGCCTCATCTTCACTTTCAGGTTGAAGATCTTAAAGGTAAGACTTATGATCCGGGTGTCTATCTGGATAATATAAAGTATGCGTATAATCTTGATTACATACCCGAAGAGTTCAAAACCTATATGGGTGGTAAATAATTAGAAGGTGAATGTGGTGTATGAGAAAATTAAAGTCGCGGGGCTGAATCTGAAGGTAATTGGACTCTTTGTAATTTTGACTCTTTTTTCGACTGTAGCATTAAGTGCCCTTCCGGTATATGTCCAGTGGAGAGAGCTTGATTCCAAGAATGTTAGGGTTGAAAATGATATAACTTATATACAGTTGAAAGAAGTAGCCGGAAAGTTTGGAAAAGTAATTGATGTTGAAAACGAAGCTCTTGTGCTTATAAAACATGATAAATGGAAGGTCTTCCTTTTTCCCAAGAGCGGGATGTGCGTTATAAACAATCTTGAATCATTTANNAACCGACGCTAGGTTTTATGACGGTTCGATCTTTCTTTCTCCACAGCTTCTTGCCAGAATACTTGATGTTGAACTTATAGTAAGTTCAAAGGGTATCTATTTTAACAGATCCTTATCCAAAGTCCAGTCGATTAAGACTATAATACAGGAATCCCTTGTAAGAACGATTATAGAGCTTTCTGAAGATGCTGAATCGGATATTTCTCCTCTGGTAAGTACTCATGGTTACCTTATAAAGATTTTTGGTGCAGAGGTACCTGAAACAGTTTATTATGAGGAGTTCAACGATAAGATAAAGTACATAAAGGCTTACCACTATTCAGAAACAGAGGTATGGGTCAAGATAGTTCTTAATTACAAGGCTGAGGTAAAAAAAATCATTGAAGACAAGCGAATAGTTCTTGATTTTACTTTCGAAGAAGTTGATAAACCAGTGGTAGTAATTGACGCAGGACACG
This sequence comes from Petrotoga sp. UBA5851, assembly GCA_002431635.1. Taxonomy (GTDB): domain Bacteria; phylum Thermotogota; class Thermotogae; order Petrotogales; family Petrotogaceae; genus UBA5851. Next base: position 126,721 of record DJGH01000072.1, on the reverse strand, counting down.
GAGGAAACGATCCAGGAACTGTAGGTTTTTCGAAGTTGTATGAAAAAGATGTTGCACTGGCTGTTGCTCAGAAGGCGAAAGAACTTTTGAAGGAGTACAGTGTTGATGTTAAGCTCATAAGAGAAGACGATACTTACATCGATCTTCATAAGAGGGCTACGATGTCAAATGATTTTGAAGCCGATCTTTTTATAAGCGTTCACCTTAATTCTTTTCCAGATGATAGAACTGTGAGGGGAAGTGAGGTATACTACTTTGATTTTTCTAAAACTGACTACGCAAGAAAGATAGCCTGGCGGGAAAATCTTGATCAGAAAAAAGATAAGCAGCTTATAGAAACTTGGGTTCACGATAAAGAAAGCTCTATAAGTGCTAGTAAGAAGTTCGGAGAGGTTTTGGAAAGTAATCTCAAGCTTAAGGGTATAAAATCAAGAGGAGTATCTCCGGCCGAGTTTGCAGTTCTGGCATATACCAGAAGTCCAGCTGTACTTTTTGAACTTGAATTTTTAAGTAACAGTGTAGTTGAGGAAAATTTTAAGAATTCCAAATATACAAAGCTTTTTGCAGAAGTTATAGCAGATTCGGTTATAAAGTATTTCGATCTTAAAAAATAAAATATTAAAATAAAAACAGGCATTTTTGAAGTTGAAGTGAACCCCTTTAGTTAGACAGAATCTGACGAAAGGGGTTCACTTCATTTTACTCATGCCTGTTTTTTTTTGATGTATATGAGAAGTTCAATATCACCATAGTTTCTTTTTTGTTCAAGAAAAAAGCAGTTGTTTATACAGTTGATCTCTTCCTTGTCTGATTTTTCAAGCAGGATAAATCCGTTGTCGTTAAGTATACCAGGATTAGAGTCCATATGAAGTAAAAATTCGCTGCAAAAGCCCATGTTAAAAGGGGGATCAGCAAAAATAACATCAGCCGTTATACTTTCTGATGAAAACTTTTCCATTGCTCTGGAATAATCAGTGTTGAAGATAGAAATCCTATCATCTATCCCAATGGTTTTAGCATTTTTAATGATAGTTGAGACAGCTTTTTTTGAAATATCCACAATATATGATCTTTTGGCTCCATTGCTAATAGCTTCAAATGAGAAAGAGCCGGAACCTCCGAAAAAATCAATAATAACTGCGCTGCTGAAATCAAACATATTCATAATAGACATTCTGAGCTGTCCTGTAGTATATCTGGTACGTTTGTCATCCACAGGGGAAAAACTTTTACCCCTGAGAGATCCTGTTTCTATTTTAAGAGCCAAAAGAATCACCTCATATTGCTTTTATTAGTTTTAATTTCTTTCCGTACTTTGCATAAACCTCTTTTCTTAAGTTTGGATATTTCTTCATATCGGGATCATCGGATAGTAAGCACGATATATCGTTTCTTATGGAAGATATAAGCAAGATATCCTGTGAAAGATCAATAAACTTAAATTCATCTATTCCGTGTTGCTGAATATCAAAGAACTTTCCAGGACCTCTCCACGCCAGATCCATATCAGCAACTTTGAAACCGTCGGTAGTAGAAGCAAACTCAATTATTTTTTGTTTAGTCTCATCCCCGGTGTTGTCTGATATGATTAAAAAACAATAGGATTGACGACTGCTTCTGCCCACTCTTCCGCGCAATTGATGAAGTTGTGATAAGCCGAATCTCTCTGCGTGTTCAACAACCATAACGGTTGCCTGCGGGATATCTATACCAACTTCAATTACCGTAGTGCTTACCAGTACGTTTATACTTCCTTTGGAAAAATTTTCCATTATTTCGTTTTTTTCAGAGGATGACATTTTTCCATGGATTATTCCAACGCCGTAATCAGAAAATTCGTTTTTCAATTCTGATGAGTACATCTCCTGCGCTGATTTAAGATCAACTTTTTCTGACTCTTCAATCAAGGGGTAGACAAAAAAAGCTTTATTATTATTGTTAAGTTCTTCCCGTACAAAAGAGTACATTTCTTTGCGCTTTGAATCATCAATAGTTCTTGTAATTACATTTTTGCGGCCTTTTGGCATTTGATCTATTGTACTTATGTCAAGTTCTCCATAAACAGTAAGTGCAAGAGTTCTTGGAATCGGCGTTGCTGTCATAACCAGAAAATCTGGCGATATGCCTTTGTTTATAAGGCATAAGCGTTGATTTACACCAAAACGATGTTGTTCATCAATTACAGCTAACCCAAGATTTTTAAACAATACATTTTCCTGAATGAGTGCATGTGTTCCGATAAGTATATCAACTTGACCGGTTTCAATTTTTTTCTTTAGATCATTTTTTTCGCTGTCTTTTGTATCTCCTAGCAAAAGTGAAACGTTTACGTCTAAGCCGCTGAACTCTTCTGTAAGCTTGGCATAGTGCTGACGCGCCAGAACTGATGTGGGAACCATCATCGCCACCTGAAAACCGGCTTGTACTGTATCAAGCATGGCCATTTGAGCTACTACAGTTTTTCCTGAGCCTACATCTCCCTGAAGTAGTCTGTTCATGGGAAGCTTATCTCTGAGATCATTTTGTATATCGGAGTATGCTTTTTTTTGTGCTGATGTAAGAGAAAATGGAAGCGATTTTACAAATCTTTCACTAAGGTCTCCCAAAAAATTTTTTGCGGTTCCGGTAAAACCTGTTTTGGCGTTGTTTTTGGATAAAAGAACGGCTGTTTCAAAAGTAACAGCTTCCTGAACCTTCATCGAGAAAAGAGCTCTATCTCTATGGTAAAAAGTTTTGGGGAAGTGAACTCCTTTTATTCTGGTAGTAATAGGTAAAATACTGTATTTTTCAATTATATTTTCTGGTATGAACTCTTCACATAAAGAAAGGTACTTTAAAGCCTCCGTAAGAATATTTTTGACTATCTGCTGTGAAAGTCCCTTGGTTAATGGATATACCGGATGAATCATTTTTATATAAGAGTTCTTATCAGCCAGAATATGAAAATCAGGAGATTTCATTATTTTACGGNNCTACGGCCATAGAACTCCTCTGTTTTACCAAAAAAAGCAATCCATGAATCTTGTGTCATCATGGTCTTGAGATACTCCTGATTAAAAAAAGAAACAGTAAGAATGCCTGTGTCATCAGAAACGACAACGTTAAGTATTTTTAGACTGTTGTTAACCTTGGACTCTTCCAGTTGAAGAACTTTGGCTACTATAACGCATGGCTCATTGTTTGAACAGTTGAAGATTGTTTTTACATTACGCCTGTCTTCATACTCACGCGGAACAAAATAAAAAAGGTCGTATATATTTCTTATCTCAAGGCTGTTCAGCAGACCTGCCCGTTTCTCTCCTACTCCTTTGAGGAATTTAACGTCAGTATATAAGGAAAGGCTTTTCTCAGGAGGCTGTATAGTATTGTCGATAAGATACTTTTCTTTCATCTCCGAAACAACTTCCTTTAATGAAGAAAACCTTTTAGCTTTTCTTTCAGCTGGAAGCTCAGCCAATGGTTTAGCATATTCCATGACTGATTTTAGATCCTTCATGAAATCTATATTTGAAGATAATTGAGAAATACCTGTTCTGACCAATGAATAAAAAGTGGGAAATATATCTTCCCACTTTTTCAGATTCTTCTCTTTTAAAATCAGCACTTCTTCAAATGAATTCAGTAATGTTTCTTCATTCATGCTTATAACCCTATAGGCTCCTTTTCACCGTATACGGCAAAACCGAATACTTCCGGTCCGCTGTGGCATATTATTGTGGGCGATATTCTGCTTTCAATAAGTCTGTGGGAAGGAAGATTAATCTCTTTCTGCTTTTCAAGAAATAGGTTGTATGTTTCCTTCATATGCTCTATATTATTTTCTCCACCGTAAGTTATAAGGACTTTGCTGTTATATGGCCTGTCTTTAAGAAAGTTTATAGCGTTTTCTACTATAACCGAATAAACCTTTGACATGCCTCTTACTTTGTCTATAGGAGCAATGTAACCGTCATTGACACCAAGAATAGGCTTGATATTGAGTAGAGTTCCTGCAAGTCCGGCAGCCTTTCCTATACGTCCGTTTTTCACAAGATAATTCAGTGTTGTAACGTTAAACTGCATGAAAGCCGAAGCTTTTATTTCGGGAAGAACCTCCATGACCTGTTCATAAGACCAGCCCTTTTCTCTTATGAGCTCTACGACCTTTTCTGCGATCAAAAAAGATTCAATGGAAACGGACTCGGTATCAATAATCTTTACATTTGCTGCAGGAACCATATTTTTTGCCAGCAGACATGTATTTATAAGACCGGACATTTTTGAAGAAAAGTGTATATCTATTATTTCATCGTATTTCTGAGCGACAATATCTTCATACTTCTTTACAACGTAGCCGACCGAAGGATGTGCGGTGTGAAATTCTTTGGCTTTGGTTATTATTTTATAAAAGTCATCTTTTTTAATATCTTCACCGTCTGTATAATCTTTTTCGTCAATGACTATTTTCATTCCCATAAAATTCAATTTGTACTTTTCAATAAAAACCGGACTCGGGTCACATCCGCTGTCGACAATAATAGCCGTCCTCTTCATCTCTTACCTCCTTTGAATAATAATACTCCCGTTTTCAAGTTTAATTATCAGATCATTTATTATAATCTGCTCAAGAACTCCTGCTTTAAGATACTTTGAAACATCGGCTATATTGTTCTGGTAAGTATAAAACTCAAGCAAAGAATCGTTTTCCCCTGTTTCAAAAGAGGTAATTTTATAATATACGTAGGAAGTTATAATAAAAAGTCCCAAAGAAACCACAAGCAAGAACGAAAGAACCTTATAAATTTTTACTTTCTCCTGAGAAAAAACTCATAAGTTGATAAAAACGAATCAACTCTGTCTTTATATGAGAGATACTTGGAATCGCCATTTTCCATTGCTCGTTTATAGAAATCGTATACCTGGCCGTAATTGGATATTATACCATCTATAAATGAACTTTTATTCTCTGAATTCTGAATTGAAGTTAAAAATTCTTCAAGGACAGTCAGAGAACTATCCGGTATACCTCTAACCTTTTTTGCCATGTAGTAGTTGGCTTTTCCATCCTTTTCAATTACCTCAAGAATTTTAGGCATAATAACTTCTTGCGGGAATATTCCTGTCATATGGGTAAGAAAGTAAAGATACTCACTGTAGGTCTGTTCCCATTCGGGGAATCTGTTCCATCCTCCGGGAAGGATTTCTATGGCTTTATCATACCAATGCATAAACTCATTCAGATCTGCTTTTTCCATATTTTCTATTATTTCCGTAGTACTCTGGTCACAGTAGCCTTTGAGAAGCTCATAACGGCGGATCACTTCAAAATATAGCTTAGGTATAAGCTTATACGAGTTTTTCTCGTTGAACGATATAAAAGCAGTTTTAAGCATATCTATCTCATCATAAATGCTTTGTATGGATACAAGAATTACCTTATACTCCTGCGAGTCTGATTTTCCGTAGAGATCCTTTACAGTACTTCTGATATTTGAAGTTGAAAACGGCATAAGAGATACATTTCCTTTAAAATAAGGAACCAGATGCTTATACTCACGTGTTGAAAGTTCAAAAGCAGTATTGAGCGTATCATAGGTAAGATCCTGGTATCTGAATGGAGACTTTGTAAGCATCTGAGCCAGATAAAATGCGGATTTTCCAAAATTAGGGTTAAAATCCAACGATTTATTAAAATAATCGATGGCTGAGCTATAAGCATCATAAGAATTTTTAAGATACTCAGACTTCATGGCTTCAAGTTTTTCTACCTGCGCCTGGGCTGTTTTAAGTTCATTCGAAGTCTTTATGAAATCAGACGAACCTGGCACTGAACTCTGTAACTTCTTTTTTAACTGTGAAATATTGGTATTAACCTCTTCTATAGCCTGGGGAATTTTATTTTGAGCGGCATCATAATAATAATCAAGCTTGGCGTATTCGGTATTTCCGTATTTGAAAAGAATCTCTGAGAGATTCGAATTTATTTTAAAGATAACCGATACTATGCCAAAAAGTATAACAATTGATAACAGAACATTTATTTTTTTGATTTTGTAAGTTTTTAAACTCATGAACTGAGGCGAAACGGCAGCCGAAAGTATAAACAAAGACAGAGCCAGATTAGGCTGCAGATGAAGCGGGAATTCGGTAAAGGAATGAAGGGCTATTATAACTGCCGTCCATCCGAACATACACATAAGAAGAAGCTTGTTTGTATCTCTAAGTTTTGTGAGTGATCTGAAATACATTAACAATAAGGATATTAGTAATCCAATAATGCTTATAAATCCGAAAAGACCGGTTTCACCCAACACCTGAAGATAGTCGTTGTGGGTTCTTTTGAAGTTATTCCATGCGTAGAGGAATCTTTCGGGATTTTTATTCTGTACTATACTCATATACTTTACTGCATATATCTGATATGTACCTATGCCTCCTCCGATAAAAAGGTTCTGTGGATTGTCCCTGTCAAGGAACTGTTCTACGGAGGCAAGCCATGAAAGGCTTCTTTCGTCCCAGGAAGAAACGGTTGAAGCAGCATTGAACCTGTTCGAAGGTATTATCTCTCCTTCTTTGTTAAAAAAGGTCGGCATGCTAAACATAGCAAAAAGGAAAACCAGTATAGCAATAATTGAAAAAACCTTTAAAAGAAAGTTTTTACCAATAAAGTATTTTTTATCGTCTATATGTCTTAAATTAATAATTAAGCAGATAAAAGCAAACACTAGACCGACAAAAAAACCTAAAAATATAGAGCGTGTCTGAGTAAGAAGAATTACCCAGTAAAACAGGAATATGTTAATAAAATTATATATTTTCAGAAACTTACCAGAATCTTTTTTTAAAATGAAATATACTGAAATCGGTAGAAGCTGGGCAAGATAATCAGAAACGAAGTTCGGGTTGCCTATGGTTGTGCGCAGAGTCAAACGTTCGTTGGGATCTCCGTACTTACCGAAAAAAAGATCGTAGCCAGTAAATTTGTTTAGAAGTCCGTCAAAAGCTATTATAGTACCGCCTATCATAAAAAATAGCAATCCTGTTTCAATGAAGCTCATGTCTTTGCCGAACCTGTTGGTTATTATGAAGCATACAGATATTACAAGAACTGTATATGCAGCGTTTTCAAGAGACCAGGTAAAGTACTGTCTGTTTGTTATGAAAGAAGATATGAGAGAAACTAGAACAGATATTCCGAAAAGGAACAGGAATTTATGTGGCCATCCCAGACTCAGGGTGTTTTCCTTTTTCTTTGAAAAGAGATAAAAAACAGCCATTACCGTAAAGAATAAAGCAAAAATAAAATGTTTCTGAGTTGAGTATTCGTAGACCCACTGCGGAATGACAATAAAAGGTAACAACAAAAATAATGCAGAGATAATGAGAATATCTTTTGGAATCTTTTTAATATTTTCCACAAAATTCCCTCCTTGAATAACTATCAAATATATATTATCATATTTTTATGAAAAATCCAATAAAGCTAAGAGATAAAAAGAGCTAAAAGTGTTGTTAAAAGTGGAGTGCGATATCAAAAAAAAAATATTCTTTATTNNATTGAAGATTCAAGGTATAATTATAATATGTGTAAAAAAATCTAGGGAGGGACAGGAGGTTATACTATGAAAAGAGTGTTAGTTATTATGTTTGTTCTTTTTTTATCAGTATGGGCAGCAGCCGGAAATTTTTCCGAGTACTATTCAAGATTTATTGCTGCAAACAGTATGCAGGATGCTCAGGCTATGAAAGAGGTTGTAGCTTTATTGCAGGCAGATACTTCCAATGCATCTCTTACGGCACTTTATATAAATGCTGTTACTGAATATGCCAACTGGGCGGTCAAGGATGAAAAAGAAAGAGAAAAACTTTATCAGCAGGCTGTGGACTATGGTAAAAAAATAATAAAGGATAATAAAGACAATTGGTATCTTTCATATACGCTTGGCGCAGCATATGGCCGACTGGCCCAGTTCAAAGGGATTGTGTCCAGTCTTTTCATGCTTGGAGACTTTGATGCCAACATCAAAAAGTCGATAGAGCTTAATCCTTCAAATTATCTTGGATATGTGGCTCTTGGAATGAGATACAGGGATGTACCCTGGCCAATGAATGACATGAAAAAATCTGAAGAAAATTTTAAAAAGGCCATTGAAAAAGAACCTTTGTATGTAAATGCATATCTTGAGCTTGGAATGCTTTATTTAAAGACAAATAAGAAAGAGCTTGCCCGTGAGATGTTTAATAAAGTGATTTCGATGCAACCTCATCCGGAATGGAAGAAACAGGGAGAAGAAGCAAAAAAGCTAGCAGAAGATGAACTCAAAAAGATAAAATAATCAACTGTTTTAAGAAAAAGCTATTCTGAAACAAACAAACTATAAAATACTGTATCATTGAGCCTTTTTCGGGAGTCAATGAGTTTACTTTCAAAGTTAAATATTTTGGCTTCATCATAATTAAAATGTTTATAAAACTCTATTACCTTTGAACCGTACTGTTGAGGATAAAATCCTATGCTTTTTAGTTCAAGCTCACTTTCATAAAGCATAGGATATTTTTTTTTAAGATAAAGCATGGTATTAATTTCGCAAAGTATTTCTGCCCAAGTATCAGAAGCACCGTCTTTTATGTAGTATCCAAAAGTATAGTGATTAAACTCATGAATCATGTCTTTCATTGAATTGACAAATATTACGTAGGGGCTTATATGAAAAGACCTGGGAATATTTGCGTAAATGACAAACATTTTACTCGGAATAATGACTTTTCCGTTGAAATAATCATTAATGTCTTTTGCTTCGTCGGTAAGCCATTTTTTATTACTTGCAAAGGAAGTGTCTTCGGATATGAAAGGCAGATAGTCCTTTGAAACAAAAACATATGCGGTTTCTTTTTCTTTTTGCAGCTGAATGGCATTATGGCAAATTTCTATACGCAGAATAGAATTTTCAGCATTTAAAACGGCATAGTTATTGTATGAAAACTCTTTGTAGAAAAAGCCTGCGCCTTGAGAAAAAGAGCTCTGAGTATCCGAAAAATAAAAATACCGAACCATTCCGGTGCAATAAACCTTTATTCTCCCGGAGGACTCGGTTATAATAGTTATGGGGTAGAAAAGAAAAACAAGTATAACTAAAAAAATAAAAATGTAAAATTTATACTTCAAGTATTATATAACCTTCGGAATTTCCACCTTTTAAAGTATTTCCAGTGTAGTATATCAAACTTCCGCCGCATGAAGGGGGAACCGAGTAGCATAAATCCTGATAGACTGGTACATTTTGAGTATCGCCGTTAATTTCTGGCAAACAGTCACATACTATGTTTATAAAGCCTTTTTGGTAAGAAGCTTCCAGTCCCTTGGAAGTTGCAAGTATATTTACTTTTAATGTATCGCAAAGGCTTATAAGCTTTGATTGCTTTGAAATTATAATAGGATCTTTGTAGGGCAGTTGGATAATTGTTTTTGAACAAGTACCATCTGTAAAAGCTGTAACAATTGCAGCCTCATTGAAATCACTTAATGCGCTGATGCAGTCAAACATTTCTTCCTTCTGCTGATCATTAAGTAGCATGGCAAGGCTGTCTTTAGGAATGACAAAAAGATCAGGTTTTTTATTGCTCAGTAAATCAATGAAACCTTCAAGGGTTGAAATATTTTCATAAAAATCATCAACGCTGTTGAGCTGAAGGAATACGATGTTTCTTTTCATATTTTTGCTCCTCTCTTTTTTATTAAGTATATATACTGTACAAGCCCTATAAAAAACATTATTATACTTGTAACAACTGCAGTTCTGAAGTTGCCTACCATCAGGCTGTCTGTTCGTAGCAGTTCGATAAACATACGTGCAAACGAATAAAGCATAAGGTAAAGGGAAGTGACCTCACCGAATCCTTTTCTTCTGTTACGTATGTAGTAAAAAAGAAAAAGAAAAACAGCGACATCGCATACCGATTCATATAAAAAAGTAGGATGGAAAAAACTGAAGCTTTCCAGACCTGGCATCCTGCTTTCCAAAGGAACATACATCTTCAGAAAAAAATCAGTTGGAGTGCCGTAAGCCTCATGATTCATGAAGTTTCCCCAACGGCCGATACCCTGAGAGAGTGGAAGCACAAAGGTAAAGAGATCCATTGCCTGGAAAAACTTAAGGGTGCAGTTCTTTTTATATTTGGTATATAGAAAAGTTGAAACCACCGCGCCTATTATTCCGCCGTGAATGGCAAGTCCACCGGTCCATATTTTTAATATAGAGATGGGGTTGTCCGAAAAAAAACTAAAATTAAAGATAACATAATAAAGTCTTGCTCCTATAACTCCCAAAATTATACCTATGAAAACCGCATTTAAAAGATCATCCTCAGATACCTTTTCTTTAAAGGCCTGGTGTCTACCTATAAAATAGCATAAAAGTATGGAAGAGCTTATTAGAAGCCCGTACCATCTGACTATGAGAGGTCCTATACTGAATATTTCAGGACTGTAAACGACCTCTCCCGAAAAAGCTTTGGGAAGAAAAAGAAATGATACCAATGCAAAAAGAGAAATTGTGATAATGAGAACCCAAGTAAAAGTCCTGTCCTTAAACAAAGTTTTCCTCCTTGATTTTTTAAAAAAATTTGGTATAATATACATGTTGTAAGTATCATGCGGGCGTAGCTCAGCGGTAGAGCATCAGCTTCCCAAGCTGAGGGTCGCGGGTTCAAGCCCCGTTGCCCGCTCCAGGACAGTCTCTTAAATGAGACTGTTTTTATTTGCTTAATTCGCTTTCGTTGACTTGATAGAATAGGTTTGTTAGTACCTTCTCAAGTTGAATTTTTGAATAGATTTTTGAGCCGTTTTTCGAATTTTCAGATTCTATACGTTCTATTATCTCAGAAATATCGTTGGTATTCTGAGCTTCAACGAATATCATTTTCTCCTGTCCCTTCATTATATCTTTAAATCTTGTTTTCAAGGAAGAACCTGCATCAAGTATATCTACATCCTTATTGGGATTTACAGGCTGAATATTCTCGCTCTCTGGATATGATTGTTTCTCGTCCTGTTCAGTTAAATCAGAGTTTACAGAAGTCTGATTCTCTTCTTTATCATTGGCAGAAGCATAAGCTTCGTATGAAGGAGAATTGGGAATGCTATCATTAATAGGGATTTCCGTGGTTATTTCCTGAGAAGATTCTGAAATATTCTGGTTTTCCATACTGTTGAGAAGCTTTTCAATACTGTCAAGATCGGCTGTTTTTAGAGAATCATTTATTATACTCTGTAGGTTATCGATATCTGCTGTCTGGTCGCTTGTTTTAAGATTTTCATGTTCTGTAGAGACCAGTTCGGGGATCTCAGGGATTTCAGGAGCAGAGGAACTTTCGTATTCATTTTCTATATCTCCGATGAGCATTCTCAGTGCATTTGATTTTTTCCATATATTTTCTATATTATCAAGTTTTAGGTTGACAACTTCTTCTATAGGTACCGAAGCAACTTCTTCAAGTGCTGGTATTTCCTGAATTTCCGCTTTAGGTTTTTCAGAAAAGGATAGTCCGTGTTTTCTGAAATAAATGAATATTGGAAAAGCAGATGCAGCAGATATAACAAATATTATAAAAGTTATAAGGAAAAAAGTAAGAAGAGGAAAACTACTTTTTTCTTCAGAAGCATCTAATTCCTCCTGTGTAGATGGAACAGTTGCCTGTTTGAAATGAAATTCGGAAGAAATTCCATTATTTTTGATGCTTTCAAGAGCCTGGGCTGCAAGAGGATTTTCAGAAAACATCGGCAGATATTCCAATGCGATTGCGTAATCTTTATTCTGAAATGCCGAAAGTCCCAGATAAAGTTTTATGTTGGCATCGTAATTCTCCAATTGTGGCGAGACCTGTATTGATTTATATAAAAGATCCTGGGATAGTTTATAATCACCTATCCTGTAAGCTTTCATACCTGAAAGATAGTATGAATATGCCTGATCAAACTCTACGCAAAATACCGATGTACATATCATGAGGATAAATATCCCCAGTATAACTACTCTTTTAAGGCTGAAGTCCATAGAATTTTACCTTCCTGAGTATTATAAATTCCGTACAACGTACCGGATGGTGTGAGGCAGATATCGAAAATATCTTTTTCCATTCTGTTATAAATTCCCGGAAATACTCTGTTTTCAATATCGATATATGTAGTGATATCTCCGCCGAAAA
>DJGH01000072.1:73304-114488 GCA_002431635.1 Petrotoga sp. UBA5851 | reverse complement strand
ACAGTTTTTTATTTTGATAGTTGGAGAGTTTTAATCTTCCTAGGTCTGAGCTTCCTATAATCTGCTGTTTATTATTTTGAGGATCGTACATAAACAGTTTGTAATCATTTGTAAGGATAAAGATCAAAGATCCTGAAAGTTCAAAATCTGAAAAAATGTCTATGGAAACATTTAATTTCAATGCCATATTTTTTTTATCAACAATTGTGGTAAGCTTGGTTCCTGTAAGCTTGGAAATTTTTGAGTCAAATAACAGATAAACAGACTGGCCTATGGTTTTAACCTTTATAAGCTTTGCATCCGAGCTTAAAAGAAGATTGCCAAGGTATATATTTGAAATGTTTCCACTATGGACTACACTCAGCAGATTCCCCTTGGAGATATAGTAGGCTTCATCAGAGATAGGAACAATATCATCTATCTTTTTGAACTCAGTGGAAGTCTGATCATAAACAAACACACCTTCATCAGTTGCGGCATAATACTTTCCATCTATTATAGATCCTCCGAACAGTTTTTGGTTAAGTATTTTTTTAAGAGACTGGGAGTATATCCCGTTGAAAGTTTCCAATAGTATGGAATTCTCTGCATATACCAGTTTAACCGTTGACTCGTTAAGCACTCCGACAACTTTTGGTTCTGACATAAGCTGTGAATATGAGTAGGATTTAGGCAGGGTAAAGTATTTGTATGGCACTACCAATGGTTTCTGAGAATCGGTCTTGGAGGCCGGCTGAGTTGGCAAAACAACAGGTTTGGTACTTTCAATGAAGGAGTCATCTTCAAAAGGTTTGACCTTCAGATCAGGCACTGACTCATCCAGAAAGTCTTTTATGGACAATAGGACTTCTTGGTTATTATAGATATCGTACGAATAATCCGGAGATATAAGTACTTTTGATGACTGTGGAAGAAGAGCACTTGTTTGTGTAACCAAACCGTCTCCTGTGTCCTTTTGAAATTCAGGATAAAAGCGAAGTATTTCTGAATCAGATAGGTCTTCATCTATTTTTGGATTATTTCCTGTGATTGACATATAACGTATATCGTTTCTAACTCCTAAGGAGTTAAGATTTTTTATAAATCTTGAGTTTGGAAGAAGTTCACGGTAGTAGGAGTTTACCTGTTCAAGAAAAGATCCCACATTATGAGAAACAGATATTATAGTTCTTTCTGAAATTGAAAAAAGTTTTGCAAGAAGCTTAGGATCTTTTCCGTAAAAAAAGTTGTAAAACAAAGGATTGGCAAGATTGGTTCCTTTATTTGGAACATCTATCAGAACTATATTTTTAACGTTATGTATTGTTGGATCTGATTCAAGCGCATATCTGGCTATCAGGCCTCCGACACTGTTGGCGATAATATCAAACTCTCTGTTTGGAAGCCTTTTGAGCTCCTGTATGAAGCGTTTGGCTTCAAATTCTATATAACTGCTGTTTCCGGTGCGGTTGACGTATCCGGAATAAGAATCATAGTAAACTTTGCTTTTGGTATCTACCATAGGATAACTGTATGACCATATGCTTCTGTTTGGAAAAAGGGCTGCCCATAAGCTTTGTCCATAAGGATTTTCAGCGGTAGATGTATTTGAAAGGTATCCGGAGAAGTTCAGATCTGTTCCTGAGATTACTATTATGTCAGGTTCTATACCTGGCGCCCTTTCAGTGACAGTTCTTAGCCCATAGGTGCTTTCTTTGGCAGATTTGACAACTAATCCAACCTTTGAAAAATGAAAAGTTTCAGCCTCAACATAATAGCTACTTCCTTCTTTTATAATTCTGCATCCCGAAAATTCAGAAACAACAGGTGGATTGGATTCTGAAGAATAAGCAAGCGAAAAATGAGTATAGTTATCTCCAAAATAAATTTCATTTGGAATTTTATAGCGTATTATCATGGGAACAAAGGAAGAATCTTCTTTTCCGTCTTTAGGATCTATTTTATATATCTTACCATAGAAGTTATACATTGATTTAAGGTTTTGATACTCGGTGGAATTTGGATTAATCTCGCTTATACTTACCTCTTTTTTGTAGGTGTAAGCATCACTGGGGATTACAACCTGTATATCGTTTGCAATTATATTCTGAGTGGTCTTATTAGTACTCTGTGCAGAAAGATCAAGAAGTACTTTAACCCCAATGAAAAGACTTATAAGAATTATTATTGCTATGACAGCAATTATAATGGTTTTCTTTTTTATTTTATATTTGAACCGATTGATAAAAAGCATCATCTTTTTAATAAAAGTCACTGCCGGATTGCTTTTGGTTTTCTCTGGTTCCTTATCATTTTCCAGATCGGTGTTTTTAACTTCTACTTCCTTCTTTTTCATCCTTGTCTCACCCTTTCAATAATATTTTTCCCATAATCAGATATAAAAGTTGAAAGCTTTACAAAACCCATATTATAAAAAGACTCCACAAGATTTGAATAGATACTTGAAGAGTAATTGATGACTCTTTCTTCAGACCATTGTGACAAGAGAGTTTTTTTGTCAACATCTTTTCCTGTGTCTTTTCCGGCCTGTTCAGATGAAAGATGAATATCATCCAAATCATCCATTATCTGGAAGAAAACACCAAACTGTTTCCCTAAATAGTATAAACGCTCGTATTCATAGCTTTCAGAGTTGATTATTGAAGGGAGGCACAGACAAAGACCGAAAAGTGAACCGGTTTTGCATTCATACATCTGTATTATATCCTGTGGAGATACCTGTTTATTTTCTTTTTCAAAGATCACATCCTGCGTCTCTCCGGTAAAAAGCTCTATAGTAGCTCTTATAAAATAAGACATGATAGTTGTTTTTTTGTCAAGTGTAAGATCCATTTCATCTAGTATCTTTAAAGGCAGAGTAAAGCCAAAATCGCCTGTAAGAATAGCGGTATACTCGTTAAACCGTCTGTGAGAACTTGGCATTGAGCGTCTGAAATCAGAGTTGTCTATAGCAGGCAGATCATCATGAATAAGAGAAGAGGTGTGAAGAATCTCTACTGCACAACCCAATTCAAAGATGTTTTGCATGCTTAGAGTATATTTTTGCGCCGAAAGAAATAAAAAATAAGGACGAAGCCTCTTTCCTCCATTTGAAAGACTGTAAAAAAGACTGGATTGAATATCAAGAATAATATTAAGTTTTTTGATTCTTTCAAACAAATAACCGTCAAAACTTTGTTTAAATGAAAAAATATCCTCTGACATTATACCCTCACGCAATAGTTTTATTTTTTGGGGTCATCACCGAATTTTTTCTTCAGCTCATCAATATTAAAGGTGTCAATAAATTTTTTAATATCTTCTTTTTTTGTCTGTTCATCATCATCAATTTTAAGAAAAGAACCATCAATAGCAGTTTCAAAAGCTACAGAATCTTCTATAAGTATTGAAGTCTTGGATTTTACAGCAAGTATTATCGCATCAGAAGGCCTTGAGTCAATAAAGAACTCCTCTTCGTTTTTCGGATTTTCTTGAGCTTCATCTTCATTTGAAAGAAAGACTTTGGCGTAATAGACATTTTTCTTGAAATCGTTTATTGTAATATGACTGATCCTATAGCCTGTATGCTCGAGCATGCTCATAATCATATCGTGAGTAAGAGGCCTGTCTGAAACCTCTTCCTTGATAGCACTGGCAAGTACAGAGGCTTCCCATGGCCCTATCCATATAGGTACAATAAGATTGGTATTTTCTATTCTCAAAAATACTACCGGCGAGTTTGCCGTCTTATCCACTCCCATGGTCACAATATCTATTTTCTTCATAGAAGCTCTCCCTTAGCGATATTATTTATCATCTTTGCACGTATATGCTCTATAAGAGCCTGTTCGTCAGAAAAAGCAGAAGCATCAACCGGCTGGTCTATAAAAACTTTTATGGTTGAAGGATTAAGCAGAAAAGAATTTTTTTTCATTAATTTGTAATCGCCATCAATAGTCACAGGAAGAATTGGTATCTTGTATTTCATAGGGATGCTTAAGCTTCCGGGCTTAAAATCAGCTACATGCCCATCGTCTGTACGGGTTCCTTCGGGGAATATACAGATCTTGTTGCCGTTCAAAAGTGATTTGGTAAGGTTTCTGAGCGCTACTGCAGCTTGGGCAGGATTTTTCCTGTCGATAGGGATACAGCCAACTGCTTTTATAAAACTACCGATAACGGGTGCCTTTAAAAGTTCTTTTTTTGAAACAAAACCGGCAGTATGAACATACCCTACAATAAGCGGAATATCAAGAAGGCTCTGATGATTTGATATAATAACTAGACCGCCTTTTCCAGAGGGAATGTTTTCTTTTCCTATAACATCAACTTTACAGAAGAGTAGTTTGAAAACATTTTTGCCGAATGAGCTGAGTACATCCTTAAGAAAGATCACCGCTGCCTCTTTTCCATGTTTCTTTTCTATAAATTTTGCCTGGACAAGTCTAAAAGAACCATATACCCAAACATAAAGAAAAAAGCCTATAAAGAACCACACTGATACAAAAAAATTTCTCAGGGTTTTTAAAAAAGCCATAATATATAACTTCCTCCTCAACAATCCAAAACTCCAATAAAATTATTATACCATAAAAAGCTTTATATGTTTAATGGGATAAATATTATTTTTTGTTATGTATATAAAATTTCTAATGTAAATTTTATATTTCAATTAAACGAAAGTGATAAAAAGTATATTTTTAGCACTAAATTCATTATTCATAATAAGTACAAGAGTTACATAATGAACGGATTTTAATTGGATAAAAAATATCTTATTTGACTTTTTAATTGTTGAGACATATAATTTTATTGACTGAACGGTCAGTCAATAAAATTAAGCGTTAATTCCGGAGGCATAATAGAATGGTTTTACAAGCCCAGGAACAGGTGAAAAAAGATAAAAAAAAGTACCTGTCGGAAAAAGCTCTAGAGATGATTGTTGAAAAAGGATTAAGTAATTTCACAATGGATGATGTGGCAAAATCCTGCGGAGTTGCAAAAGGGAGTCTTTACACATATTTCAAGAACAAGGATGCTCTTATAATATCAGCTTTTGGAAATCTTGTAGAACGTCTGAAAAAGGTAATAACATATGAAGATATAAAAAGTACAGATACAGCCGAGGAAAAAGCAAAGTATTTTGCTAAGACATACAGCCAGATTCTTTCAGACTTTCCTTCAGACCAGTTCATGAGACTTTTTGAGATATTAATAAATTCTACTCATGATCAAAAGATGATGCAGGATCTGACAGAGATTTTTACCGATTATTACAAAAGCCTGCTTCAGGTATGGGAGTCTCTTTTTAAATCCAAATCCAAGGCGTTGCTTTTTCAGGCGATGTTTGACGGTCTTGCGATGTATAAGGCGGTAGGTGTAAGTTTGCCGCCAGAAGAATTTGAAAGTACTTTTAAAGAAATAATATTGAAAATAGCAAAGTAATTATGGAGGTGTAGAATGAACTTAATGGATTCTATGAAGGCAATGATGATGAAACAGGCAGCAAAGCTGGTTGCCAATGTTGTAAGAACCGGCGATGTTGATCAGATGGCAGGTCTCTTTTCAACGCTGTCCAAGCTTGCAAAAGAACCTGTGAAGAGCGGTCTCAAGAAAATGGCCGACGGAGCCAAGGAACATGATCCAATGTATGTAAGCTGGTCGAAGCTTTTTCAGAAAGCTAACCCTAAAGTAGTTGAAAAAGTTATTAACAATCTTATTATCAATGAATTTGCGGTGGGTGAAAAAGTCAGACAGGAAAAGATGCATGAATACAAAACCGTGCTGCCAAAGTTGGCGGTAATATCGCCGACCTACGCATGTAATCTCAGATGTGTTGGATGCTACGCTGCTCTTTATGGACATAAGTATCAGCTTTCAAAAGAAGAGATGTTCTCTATAATCAGGCAGTTTAATGATCTTGGAATATACTTCTTTATTATCACCGGTGGAGAGCCTTACTTCTATCCATATATATACGATGTTTTCAAAGAGTTTAATGACTCCTTCTTCATGACGTATACAAACGGAACGCTTATTGATGACGAACATGCTAAGCTGCTTTCAGAGCTTGGAAACGTTACGCTTGCTATCTCCATAGAGGGTTTTGAAGAGATGACAGACTGGAGAAGAGGAAAGGGTGTTTTCAATAAGGTTAAAGAAGCATGGAATAATCTTAATAAGTACGGTGTAATTTTCGGTGCTTCCGTAACGGCCACAAGGGTCAACCATGAGCTTCTTATGAGTGATGAGTTCTGGGACTACCTTGCACAAAACGGTGTTGCCTATGCATGGGTATTTCAGTTTATGCCTGTTGGAGCAGATGCATCTATGGATCTTGTGCCAACGCCCGAGCAAAGATATGAAAGGTTCAGAAAAACTGACGAACTAAGACTTTCAGGTAAGTTTGCCTTTGTTGCAGATTTCTGGAATCACGGATTCTTAACCCACGGATGTCTTGCAGCAGGTTCGAAGTATCTCCATATAAATGCTAAGGGATATGCAGAACCATGTGTTTTCCAGCAGTTTGCCGTAGATAACATAAGGGAAAAAAGTATAATTGAGATTTTGAAATCTCCTTTCTTTGAAGCTTACAAGAGAACTATACCGTATTCACAGAATCTCTTCAGACCATGTCCGATAATAGATAACCCAAAGGTTTTCAGGTCTATGGTGAATAAGTTCAATGCCATAGCGCAGCATCCGGGAAGCGAAAGAGTAATTACGGATCTTGCACCTGAACTGGATAAGCTTTCAGAAGACTGGAAGGTTTATGCCGATAAGCTTTGGTATGAAGAAGGATACTCAGAAAAGTACCCGTCCAAGAGGGGTGTTTACAATTATGAGACCAGAATGAGAAGATATGCTTCTAATGAAGAAAAACTGGCTCTGGATAAAAAAGGTTGATAAAGAAGACGGTTTTTACCGTCTTCTTTTATTATGTTAAAGTAAAATTTTTAGATTTTCATTGTACTATATGGTATAATTTTCTTTAGGTGTGTTGAATTATACCTTAATTCTGAGGTGACAAAATGTCATATAAAATGTTGTGTGTTACGCTGACTCCTACGCTGGACAGAAAAGTTGTAATTAAGAATTTTGAGCCCGGCCGTTTTTTTCGTATAGTAGATCATGCAGATTCTTTTGTGGAACCGGGAGGCAAGGGCATAAATGTTGCAGTTCTACTTTCGGATTTTAAGATAAGTTCTGTTAACATGGGGTTTTTAGGCGGATCAATAGGTTCTATAATTCAGTCTAAGCTCTCACTTTACGGTAATATAACCACACAGTTTGTATATATAGAAGAAGAAACCCGCGAAAACATAATCATAATAGATCCTGATAACAGGACTCTTTCAGAGATAAATCTTAACGGTCCGGAAATATCCCAGTCTGATATGGACTACTTTACTTCTAGGTACAGATCTACGCTTAATCTAGTAGATAATGTTGTGGTTTCAGGTCTTATACCCAGAGGAATTACTTTAAATTCATATGCAAACTTATTCCGAATGGCAAAAGCAATGAACAAAAAAACATATATTGAAGCCATAGGAGAACATTTTGATAATGTTGTAACCAACAGCTGTCCTATGATTGTAAGACCTGACCTGAGAAAATCAACCCTTCTTTTTGGACAGCCCTTGAAGGAAGATATTCAGGAGTATATGAAAGCAGGAAGTTTTATAATTTCAAGGGGAGCGGAACTGGTAATTATGTCTTATAAAACAGTAAGTGATATTATTGTTACCAAAAGCGGAGGCTGGATTTTTACTGCTAAGGGAGAGATTGATCCGGCAAAAGTTAAGAACTCCGGAGATGCTTTTATGTCGGGGATGATCTATCATAATATTGTAAACGGATTTGAACCGTTTGAAGCAGCCAGGTATGGAATGGCATTTGCTCTTAACTCTACCAGGTATATAAGCAAAAAAGTAGGAAGCATTGAAGAGATAAATAAAAGTCTTGATGATTTTACAATAGAGAGGATAGGATAAGATAAGAGGTGTGCGATGAAAGCTTGCGAACTTATGGACAAGGATCTGACAGCTATATTCTGTCAGGACAACATAGAACGTTTTTTAATGGTTTGTCAGAGGAGCGGATATTCTGCTCTGCCTGTAGTTGATGAAAATTATAAGCTTATAGGGTATTTAAGTGAAAGTACCGTAATAAAAATTTCGCTTCCCGGATATCTTAGTATGATGGAGAACAGTGCTTTTATCCCTGACAGTACCCAGTTCATAAAAGGTCTTAAAAAAGTCCTTGATCATCCTGTGTCAGAGTTTATATCAGGTAAACCGTTCAAAGTATATGTTGATGACACTGCAATGCATGTTGCTGATCTGATGATACGCAATAAGCTGAAAATGATTCCTGTAGTAGACAAAACTAATACTCTGGTAGGCAAGATACGTAGAATAACTCTCTTGTGGCGAAGTGCCAAAGGTGATATTGATTGAGTTTCAAAAAGATAAGTATAGTAACTTTCGGCTGTAAAATGAATCAGGCGGAATCGCAGGCTATAGGTGAAAAATTTTTAGAGCTTGGTTTTGATGTATCTTATGATAAAGATCTTGTTGAATTAGAGGAAGGAACAGTTATAATAAACAGCTGTACTGTTACCTCTGAAGCCGAAAGGAAGATAAAACAGTATATAAGAAAAGTAAAAAGGAATCATCCCAATATTAAGGTTATTGTTGCAGGATGCGGTGCCTATACTATGCCGCAGGCCTTTACAGAGGCGGGCGCTGATCTTATTTTAGGAAACCATGAAAAAAAACAAATACAGGATTACATTAATGAATATGGAATAAAAACAGACATTGATTATTGGAAGAAAGAAGATGATCCGATACTTGTTCCGAAGGAATCGTATGAAGGAAGGACAAGAGTTTTTTTCCCCGTACAGGAAGGTTGTCTTAACAGCTGTACATACTGCCGCATAGTTTTTGCCCGTGGAAGGAAGATAAATAGCATCAAAAAAAATGAAGTAATCAAGATAATTTCTGGATATATAGAAAAAGGGTTTAAAGAGATAGTACTTACAGGTATAAATCTTTCATATTATGGTTTTGATAACGATGAAAATCTTGAGGAGCTTATATTTCTTATAGAGAAAGAATTTTGCTCTAGTCGTGTCAGAATAAGGCTTACATCACTATATCCAGATTCCGTAACAAATGGAATCATAGATGTACTGACTACTTCTTCAATTTTTGAGCATCACATTCATTATTCGCTTCAGCATATTTCGGATGATGTTCTTAAAAAAATGGGGCGTAGGTATTCGGCATCAGAATTTTTTAGACAGGCAGAACTTTTGAGGAGCAGAGATTCTCATTTTAGTTTAACTTCTGATATAATAGTAGGTTTCCCGGGAGAAACAGAAACTGATATTTACAAGCTTTCTGAAGGGATAAAAAGTCTTGATATGCTTAAAGTTCATGTTTTCAGGTTTTCGCCACGACCACAGACATTAGCGGCATCTTTTTCGGCTCAGGTTTTGGGAGAGGATAAGGCTGAAAGGATGAGGTTTATTGAAAAAGCAGCTTTCCAGAGCCGTGAAAAATATCTCCAAAAGCTCATGGGGGAGTTGTCTGATGTGCTTGTAGAGAAGGATGCTTTTTCAGGTACAACAGGTTTTGGATATGATCAATACTATGTTCCACATTATATAAGTGTTTCTGGTAAACACGAAAATGATTTTTTAAAGGTCAGGAGTATTTCTTTTGATGATAAGGGGGTGAAATCCATTGTTCTATAATGGGTTGGAATGGTTGGAATATCCTTTGATAGTTGGAGATGATCCTGGTTTTATGAGGGGATACTCTGTTTATGAGGTAGTAAGAACTTACGCAAAAGCACCTTTTGGTCTGAAAAAGCATTATGAGAGACTCAAAAAATCTGCAGATTTTTTGGGTATTGAAGTTCCTGAATACTCCGATATACTCAGAGTAATGAATGAAGCTATGACAATTCATGATTTTTCAGAGTACAGATTTAGACTCTACATTACTCCGGGAACCTCCAAAAAAAAGACATTTTACTGTTATGTGGAAGAGATAAAGGAAAATCACGATCTTACAGATTCAGGAGTAGTTATAAATATTGCCAGGGAAAGAAAGCCAGTATCTCCGGTTATTCCTTACTATGTTAAATCTCCTTTAAATGGTTATGGAGAGTATCTGAGAAGAAAATATGATTATTATTATGATACGCTTTTGATAAATGAATTTGGCTGTGTAACCGAATGTACCATGTCAAATATATTTCTGGTATCGCAGGGTGTTCTTATTACTCCAAGCTTGAAATCTGGAATACTTCCGGGAATTACGAGAGAAAATATTCTTATGCTTGCTTCAAAACTCTCGATAGAGGTTGAGGAAAGAAATGTTGAAATATGGGAGCTGCTTTCCGCGGAAGAAGTTTTTATTTCCCATACTTCAAGAGGTATTGTACCAGTAAGACGTATAATACCTGATTTTACATTTTCTGTTCCTGGTGTAATGACAGAGACGTTCATTTCTAACTGGGCAGACCTGGTCCTTAAAGATCCTTCAAATTGGGAAGGTTTTTAAGTGTTTGAGAGTTTTGAAGATATTCTTAAAAAACTTTCAAAAAAAAGTCCTGTCTTGAATAAGGTTTACATTCTTTCGCAGCTGCGGGGAAACTGGTCTGATGTTATAAAAGACACAATGCTTCATGATACTTGGGTTCAGGACTATGAACCTAAAAGCAGGACACTTATAATAGGATGTTCAAATAACTATGAAATGCAGGAGGTAACCCTCAATAAGCATAATATTTCGGAAGAATCGAATAAAATATTGAATGCAAGTCTCATCTGCGAAGTTAGAGCAGTAAAAAGGAGAGGGAAAGATTAATGCTTGACAAAGAGTATAATGGAAATGAAATAAAAGTTCTTAAGGGTCTTGAGCCCGTCAGGCTTAGACCTGGAATGTATGTTGGGTCAACTTCAAAAGCCGGACTTAACCATCTTGTATATGAAATAGTAGATAATTCCATTGATGAGTATATCAACGGCTACTGCGACAATATAAAGGTAAGTATACTCAAAGACGATGTCATCGAAGTTATTGACAACGGCAGAGGCATTCCTGTGGATATGCATCCGACAGAGGGCAAAAGCACTCTGGAGGTTGTTATGACTGTTCTGCATGCAGGTGGAAAGTTTGATAAAAGAGCATATAAAGTGTCCGGAGGGCTTCACGGAGTAGGTGCATCTGTTGTAAATGCGCTTTCGGAATTTATGGAAGTGACAGTCTATACCGGAAGTGATGTATATTACCAGAAGTATCAGCGTGGTATACCGGTCGAACCAGTTAAAATAATAGACCAGTCGATGCTCACAGGCACAAAAGTAAGATTTAAACCTGATTATCAAATATTTGAAGACGGAGATATAGAAGTTGAAACTTATACAGTAGAGAACAGGCTTAAGGAGATTGCGTATCTCAATCCTCCGCTTACTATAGAATTTTCTGATGAAAAGATAGGGAAAAAGGAAGTATATCATTTTTCCGGTGGACTGGAAGAGTTTTTGGAGTATGAGCTTAAAAAGAAAAAGAGAAATAAAGTAAGCAGCATGATTTACATAAACGGTTTCTATACATATAAAAACGATGAGCCCGATATGTATGCTGATATAGAGTTTGTTTATACTGACTCGGACGAAAATGACCTGATGTCTTATGTAAACAATATAAGAACCATTGACGGAGGAGAGCATGAGGTAGGTTTCAAAACCGCTATTACCAGGGTGATGAATGATTATGCCAGGAAGCTTGGTATGCTTAAGGAAAAGGATGAGAACTTTACTGGTGAAGATGTCCGTGAGGGGCTTAATGCAATCATTCATGTAAAGCTTGCCAATCCGACATTCGAAGGGCAGACCAAAGGGAAACTCGGTTCTAAGTATGCCAGAGAAGGCATAAACCAGATAATTTCTGAAAAACTTCAGCTTTACTTTGACAGTCATCAGAAAGAGTGCAAGGTTATGATTGAAAGAGTTCAGGAAGCAACAAGAAAAAGACTCGCCGCCAAGCGTGCCAGAGAGAATGTCAAAAGGAAATCAGTTTTCGAAAGTGGTTCTCTTCCCGGTAAGCTTGCCGACTGTATATCCAAGGACCGTGCGATATCTGAGATATTTATAGTAGAAGGAGATTCTGCTGGAGGAAACGCCAAGCAGGCAAGAGACAGAAACTATCAGGCTATACTTCCTCTCAGGGGAAAGATTCTGAATGTAGAAAAGACAGATGTGGAAAAACTTCTCAAAAGTGAAATGATTTTGAATATAATAGCTGCCATAGGCACAGGTATATCTGATCATTTCAGCGACGAAAACCTTCGTTACGGGAAAATAATTATCATGACCGATGCCGATGTTGACGGTGCTCATATAAGAACACTCTTGCTTACATTGTTTTACAGATATATGAAAAAACTTGTCGAGAACGGAAACATATATGTGGCGCAGCCGCCACTTTACCGTTTTGAAACAGGCAAACAGTATTTCTATCTCTTTACTGAAAAAGAGCTGGAAACTCTTAAAGAGCAGTATAAAGATAAAAAGTATTCTATACAAAGATATAAGGGTCTTGGTGAAATGAGCGCCCAGCAGCTTTGGGAAACCACCATGGATAAAGAAAACAGGAAACTCATTCAGATAAAAGCCGAAGATTTTGAAAGTGCCAATGCTGTGATAGATATACTTATGGGGGAAGATCCTCAGGCCAGGCGTTTTTTTATAGAAACGAACGCACATAAGATAAAGGAACTGGATATTTGATGAAGCCATTTATGGTGTTCAGAACCGCTCTTTTTTTTCTCTACGTTGTAACCATAGTCTTAATAATTTTCCCCGGAGGATCTCAGGGGAAAATTTGTTATAGATCAGGCGATGATACGTTAATAACATCAGAAGATCTTCACTACTGTGTCAACCAGAATAAAAGATATTTTTACTATGATTCTGAGGGTATTGCATCATTTATTTCAGATATGCATATTCCAGGGGCTCCGGAAGTAATTTTTTCTAAGTACAGGAACGAGGAAGTAACGATTTTGAAAAGCCTTAAAGCCCTTAACAATTTTTTATGCATAGACTTTCAAAAAATGTCGGTAATCTGTTATAATAAAGTTAGTATAAAATTTTATGACTACGACAATTTTTTTTATCTGGCTAAGAATTACAATTACCTTAATATAGTAAATCCTGGTGAGTACACTATAATAAATAATCAGATATTTTCTGGGAAATAGGGCTGAGGAGGGTGTCTATGGCAAAGAATTATCTAATAGGTATTGACATAGGGAGCTACTATACCAAATCCATTCTTTTTGAAGTTAGTCCCGATGGCAGTTATATACCTATTGCTTCGGATAAGAAAATAACGGATGGTATAGTAAACGGTGAGATTCAGGATATTTCAGCGCTAAACAAGACTATAAAGTCTGTTATAGCCAATTTTAGCGAAAAGCTAGGAAAACGCAAAGAATCAGAAATTGTTGTAGGCTATTCAACGAATAACCTCAATATTTCTCAGGAAGTACAGGCTGTTGAATTTACAAGCCGTACAGAAATAAAAGAAGAAGATCTCCATAAGATAAAAAAGAATATTGTCAACAAGTACAATGAAGAAGGCAAAATGGTTCTTGACATAAGTTTCATGAAGTTCATCGTGGATGGCAAAGTTGTTAAAAACCCTGTTTCCTTTTATGTTACAAATTCATTGAATGTGACCCTTAACATAGTCTGGGTCAATGAAAATGCCTTTGCCCTGCTGAAAAATGTTTTTAAGGATATAGTTGATGATTCGCAGTTTCCGATATACGACACGACATTGGGCTTATGTTATACTGCAACATCATCAAACGACAGAAATGTAGGGGTAGCAGTTCTTGATCTGGGATATTACCAGTCAAGGATAATAACCTTTAAAAACGGTATGCCCAAGCTTTTTTACTCATTTCCATATGGCATAAAGTATGTTCTCAAGGATATTTCTAATGTGCTTAAGGTTCCGGAAAATGAGGCAAACAGACTTTTATGCGAGCAGGCTCTTTGCCTGAAAGATACCAAAACCGTTAAGAAAGTTGATATAAGATTGATCTCCGGTGGAGCAGTGTCATATACATCGCAGAATTTGCTTAACAAAATTGTTTATGCAAGGACACGGGAGATACTTAACCGGCTTAACGGAGAAATAGCAAAGTTTTCATATGAAAAGGCGCAGGAAGTGGGAGCTCTTTCCGGCGGAATAGTCTATACGGGAGGCGGCGCAAAGATAAAAAATATTGATGCTGTCCTGAGGGAGCTTGTAGGAGATAATTTCCGTTCGGGGAAACTTTCTTCAAATATGTTTGTTAACCTTGCAGAAAAATATATGGATGACCCGGACCTGCTGGGAGTTTTTGGAATTGTAGACAGATACAGATTCGATAAGGCAGAAATAGGGAATCGTGAACAAGCGCCTGTTAAGTCAAGTAAGCCTCAGAAACAGGCTAAAGGCGGTTTCTTCAACAAACTTATCGATAAGATAGCAGGAGGGGATGACGATGCCATTTGAGCTTGAGATGAACGAAACAGAAAAGATATTTACCAAAAAGTCAATATACCGCATAAAGGTTATTGGAGTCGGGGGAGCCGGCAATAATGCTGTTCAGAGAATGACTAAAAAAGGTGTTCATGATGTTGAACTTATAGCCGCGAATACTGATGTCCAGGTTCTCGAAAGAAATGACGCTCCGATAAAGATTCAGTTGGGCAAAACTCTGACAAGAGGTCTTGGAGCCGGCGGAGATCCGAAAATTGGACGTGAATCGGCCATAGAAAGTGTAGAAGAAGTAAAGGATCTTATAAAAGGATCCGACCTTCTTTTCATAGTTGCCGGTTTTGGCGGAGGAACAGGAACCGGAGCCGCACCGATAATAGCAAAAATATCAAAAGAGCTTGGAATCCTTACTGTCGCCATTGTTACTACACCGTTTCACTTTGAAGGCGCGGGAAGGCAGAAAATAGCTTTGGAAGGGCTGGTAAACCTTAAGGAAAATGTGGACAGCCTTATAAAAATTGCAAACGATAAGTTGCTAGAAGACGAAAATGTGACTGTTGATGAAGGTTTTGAGAAAGCGGATGATGTGTTGTATCAGGCAATTACGGGTATTTCCGATCTCATAACCAAGCCTGGTCTTGTAAATGTTGATTTTGCAGATGTGGCAGCCGTTCTTAGAGTGAAAGGTTCTGCTATGCTTGGTATAGGAATTGCCAAGGGTAAGAACAGAGCTGAAGAAGCCGTAAAAATGGCTCTTAACAGCAGATTTCTTGAAGACCAAATAAAAAATGCCACAGCCACACTGGTTAATATAAGCGGTAAAAATCCAACTTTACTTGATATAAAGGTGGTTAATGAATTTTTGAGTCAAAAGTCGATTGACAGTGAAAAATCGAAAATGGGGGTAAGCTGTATAGATGTTCCGGACGATATGTTAAAGGTAACGGTTGTTGCCTCCGGATACGATAATATCCCTGAAGAAGATTCGAACGATGTTTATGAAATCCCCGCAGTATACAGGATGTTCAGCAAGAGCATAGTTACCGAAGAGATAACCAGGCTTAACTCGTATCTTAATGAACACAGAGAGGAAAATGAAGAGAAAGAGTAAGTTTAACTTATATTCGTACCATCTTGGAAAAAATGAAGACCAAGATGCTTCAGGGGATGTTATAGGAGATATACTCAAAAAATTTGAAGATCCGAGAATAACGGATATACATTTTGAACCCGGTGAAGAGGTCAAGATAAGGATAAGGTACTGCGGAAAACTCATTGATTCATATGAACTTCCTATTGACGAGTATAAGGTCATAGTCAACAGACTGCTTGTTCTATGCGGATTAGATGTGGTTATGAATCATTATAATGCTGATGGATCTTTTGAATATGCAAAAGTGAGTTACAGAGTATCTTTTATAGAGTCCTTAAGAGGAGTAAGTTGTGTAATAAGAAGGCTCCGGGATATATCGCAGATTTTTGTTGATTTGCCGGAAGGATTGCTGGATAATATTTCCGGACTTATAGGAAGCAGAACAAAGGTTATTATTTTTTCAGGTCCTACAGGCTCGGGAAAAAGCACAACGATGTCCTATATAACAGGAAAACTTAAAGATAGGTACAAGGTTCATACGATTGAGAATCCGGTTGAATTTAAAATTCCCGGCACTATACAAATACAAATAAGCAAAGAAGAGGATCCTATGGAAAAGTTCAAATATATCCTCAGGCAGGATCCGGAAATAATAGTGGTAGGCGAACTCCGTTCATCCGCATTTGCCAAACTGCTTTTTGATTCTTCGGTAAGCGGAAATAGTGTTTTTACTTCCCTTCATTGCAGTAATGTTTTTGAAATAGTAAGCCGGCTACGAAGTCTTGGTGTATCTGACAGTAATATTTCTTCATGTGTTGATATAATGCTCAACCAGCGTCTTATACCTCGAGTATGTCCGCTCTGCGATGGCATAGGATGCACGGAATGTTATGGTACCGGTTACAGTGGGTATCTAAATCTTTTTGAAGTACTACATGCCAGTGAAGAATTTAAAAGTGATGTAACCTTAGGGATGAACGATATGGAGTTGAAGAACAAATACAAGAATACATTAAACTATCTGAACCCTGATATAAAGCTACAGTATTACTTTGATCATAAGTTGATTGACAAAAAAACGTATGATGAGTTAAAGTGTTCTTTTTGAGGTGGGATATGAAGTACTTTTCCAAAAGTCCGGAAGAATGGAATGATTACGATCAGAAGAAAAAAGTTGAAAAAGAAAGAAATAGCCTCTCTCACAGAAGAATCAAGAGGTATACCAATCTTTTACTTATAGCAATTGCTGTTACTGCTATTCTTTTTATGATATTTGGTAACAATATTGGTCAAAGGCTTCCAAACTCTGTTTCTTTTTCAGGAATGAATATGAATCTTTTGGCCGAGGAGGATTATGATTTTCCTAAAGCTTTGAGCGACATAAAGATAACAGTAACTAATATATCAAAGACCTCAAAAAAATTAGCTATAGATAATTTTTCTTTTATTATAGTTAATACTGTAACTGCTGAAACTGTTTATAATTTTGTTTATCCGCAGAAGATTGAAACTGATTTTTCGGGCATATCATCGAAAGTACTTTTTAATCTTGAGAAGGAAGCTGAAGTTTCACGTATTCCAAATGGCGATTATGAAATAAGAGCTAATATGACGATTAACGGAAAGAACATAGTGTTAAAAAAATTTTTCCGTTATAACCATGAACTGATAATGAATGTATATACTCAGGAAGAGTTTTATGTACAGGGTGAAAAACCTGTTGTAAAGTTTATCCTTTCAAATATGACAGACAGCAAGGTGACTAAAGAGTTCTTTGGAGATATTTCAGTAAAGAGTTCTGACAAGATAATCATAAAAAAACAGATTACTTTCGGAAGCTTGAATCTTAATCCAATGGAGATCCTTGAGCTGACATATCAGATACAGGAAGATATTCCATTTGGACAGTATATGATAGAGTTTAATTCTCCTTCTTTTGAAAAAACGTATTCAACCGGACTAATGGTTGCAAAAGAAAAAGAAAAAGACGGTTCACAGCTTCTGCTTGGTGTAACTAATATGAGCTATTATAGTAAAGGAGAGCTGCTTTTTCTCCAGTTAAGTTTGGAAAACAAGATTAAGAATCAAAGATACTTACAGGTTGATCAGGTTTTTGTGCAGCTTAAGAATGATGAAAAAGTAATTTTTGAATATAATAACGATACTCCTCAAAGAGTATTCATATCTCCGATGGTCGTGAAAAAGATATTTGATATTGCTGATTTTAAAGAAATACGGCTTGAGAGAATTGGAAATTATGAAATAAAGGTTTCAGTCAAAATTCAAAATACTTATCTTAATAAGAGTATAAAGTTGCAGGTGGTTGAATAATATAAATGTACGGATATATATCACTTTATTTTGAACCTACACAGCAGGAAAAACAGTTATATCAATATTATTATTGCGGTCTTTGCCACAGCCTGAAAAAGTATTTTTCAGAGCCTTACAGACTGACCATAATAAAAGAAGTTGTTCTTTTTGAAATAATGCAGCAGCAGGTTCAGTCAAGAAAATATTTTAAATGCCCCTATGTCCTATTCAAAGAAAAAAACAGACCGGAAAATACTCAGGATTTTAAGCATTATGCGTATATAAACTCCCTGATAGTTTACGGCAAATTAAAGGATAATGTTAACGAAGGCAAAAAGATACCTCAAATTCTGATTTCAAAGTTAAGAAATAAGCTTTCTCTCTATTTTTCTGATCCTTTTATCAGCAAGTATGAGCAGCTTATTTATTCACAGACTGAGGCGGAAAAAGAAAAGAATGATTTTGATGATTTTGCCAGACCGTCTTCCGAAATAATGTATTTTATTGCTCAAAAAGAATTTAATGGCATGGAGTTTGATGTTGAACTTTTTTCAAAGGCTTGCGGGACTCTTGTCTATCTGATAGATGCAGTCTATGATTTTAAAACTGATGTTAAAAAATCGGCATTTAACGGTATAGCAAAAAGCTTTGGAATTACTGATATTACAAGGATAAATGCAAAAGACTTTGAAAGACTTATTTTTACGTACGATATCTGTGTAAAAAGTATATATGAGTCTTTAAACACTATAGAGTTTAAAAATAATCAGTTGGTACATAAACTTTTAAGCTACTCCTTCACTTATCACAGAAATAGAGTAATAAAAATTTTTAAGGGGGAAAAAGATGAAAACAACAGAAGAGCTTGTAAAAAAAGGTGATTTTAAGAGGCTTTTCGGTGAATATAAGGAAAAAACCGAGTTAAAGCAAAAGATGGATGAGTTCAGACAAGGTTATTACAATTACAGAAGAAATGACTGTATGGATTGTCTTGCGTGTTTCGGAGGATTGGCCTGTGCCGATACTCTGTGCGAATGTTCAGGCGGGGATCTTTGCAGATGTATATAAAGAGCCTAAGGGCTCTTAATTTTTATTTGACGGAAGTGTGATGTTGTGAAAAACCCTGCCCGTGATCTTGCTTTGACAGGAATTATACTTGCAGGTTCATATTTAGTATATTATTTTTCACAGATATTTAGAGTAGCACCAAATATAATACCTCTTACCTTACCTCTTGCCCTTTTTTTTCTGAAAGGAAGGTACGCTTTGCTTTTTTCTCTGGTTTTTTTTCTGCTCCTAACAGCAAGCGGATTTTTAAGTCCAGCAGCCGGTCTCTTCCTTCTCCTGCTTCTCCCAGTTGCTTTCGGTAGATTTTCTGATAAAAAGAAGGTAAAAGTTTTTTTAATTATTTTTGCAGGCAGTCTGGGATTCTGGACTATGTATATTTTCTTTTCATTTCTTCTTCCGCCAGTTTTTACAACCAGACTCTCCTTGAGTTTCCTGCTCTTTTTGTTATACGCCTTTGCAATACAGATATATAATCTTATACTTTCGATAGTTTACGTGCATATTAAAAATTATATAGGGAGGGACCAAAAATGAACAAAAAAGAGTTTTCAGCAGAATCTTTGTTTGACTTCAGATTTATTTCTGAACTGGAGTTTTCCCCTGACGGTAAAGAGTATCTGTATGTACTTAACTCATTAAATAAAAAAGATAACGCGTATACAAAAGAAGTATTTCTGGGCAGAAAAAGCAGAACTCCCTTGAAAATTGCCGGTGGCAACAGTTGTTCTCCTGCGTACAGTCCCGATGGAAAGCATATAGCTTTCAGCTCATCAAGAGAAAAAGATTTCAGAGGGTCGGAACTGTATACGATAGAGCGCGACGGAGGAGAAGCAGTACTTTTATGTAAGCTTGAAAAAGAGTTCATAAGAATAAAGCAATGGGATAAGCAGTCTAAGGGTCTTTTTCTTCTCACTGTCAAACAGATAGTCCAGAAGGATAAAAAAGATGATGCCGTTGAAATAAATGAAGTTCCTTTTTGGACAAACGGGGGTACTTTCACCAACGATACGGAATTTTTCTTTTATTATATCAATCTGAACGGTAAGAAAAGTGAAATACCTTTAAAAAAAATTTTCGCTCAAGTTTTAAATAAACAGAACAATAAAAAAATTAGAATAAACGAATTTTCACTTTCTCCGGATAATGAAATGATAGCTTTTACAGTATGTGAGGAACCGGAAAAGTTCCCTTACAAATCATCCATTCTTATATATAACACAAAAGAGAAAAGTGCAAAGAAGATTAGTATCAAAGCAACCTCAGCTTTTAACCTCTGTTGGAAAGATGACTCTTCAAAGATGGCATATCTTGGGGAAAACGAAGAACTCGGACTTGACGGGAACTCGAAGCTTTATATATACGATTTTGCAAAAATGAAGGATGAGTGTATAAGTAAAAAATTCGAAAAAACTTTAACTATCTGTTCAGCCGTTAATTCTGATGTATTTTCAAGCAAGAATATGAAAATGCGTTGGAAAAAAGACAGGATATACTTTACAATACTTGATAAAGATTCAAATGCAATATACAGCATTGATGATAAAAAGAATCTTAAAATAGAAAGTACGGAGCATGGCTCTTATTCTGCGTATGATGTAAACAATAACGGAGAAATTATCTATACATATGATAATTTTACAGTGCCTCAGGAAGCTTATATCCTGAAAAACCAAAAAGTAACAAGACTTACATCAATAAATAAGAAAATAACAAATGAGTACCGTATACTCCCATATCAAAAAAATACTGTAAAAACAGAGTCTTCCGAAATTGAATCATGGATAGTAATGCCCGATTCCAGCGGGGAAAAGATTCCGGCCATACTTGAAATACATGGAGGCCCCAAGACCGCATATGGCAACTCTTTTATGCTTGAATTCCAGATACTTGCGGCACAGGGATATGCTGTTATATTTTCTAATCCACGTGGAAGTGATGGATATGGTGAAGAGTTCTGCGATATAAGAAAGAAATACGGAACAATTGATTATGATGATCTGATGTCTGTTATGGATTTTTATGAAAAAAATTATGCTATAGACAGTAAAAGAACAGGTGTGACAGGAGGCTCCTACGGCGGTTTTATGACCAATTACATAGTAACAAGAACTGACAGGTTCAAAGCTGCTGTAACGCAACGTTCGATATCAAATTGGTTCAGTATGTACGGAACATCTGATATAGGTTACTTTTTTACACGAGATCAGATAGGATTCGAACCGTGGGAGAACAAAGAAGAGTATATAGAAAAATCCCCGCTTTTTCAGGTAAAAAATGTAAAAACTCCACTGCTTCTTATACATTCATTTGAAGATTACAGATGTTGGGTAGTAGAAGCAATGCAGTTCTTTACGTCATTAAGGGTTTTGGGTGTAAAATCCAAGCTCGTGATTTTCAAAGGAGAAAACCACGAGCTTTCAAGATCGGGAAAACCTTTCAATAGAGTGAAAAGATATAATGAAATATTAAATTGGTTCAGAGAAAATCTATAGAGTAACTGAGATTAGTAGTCTGAGGAGATATATGTATCTTTTTAGTAAAGATAATACTTGATCCTTGATATATTCTGTCATTTCCCAGATCAGAGCATGAAAAGGTATATAAAGGAAAAAGAATTACATTATCAGAGCTGCCATGAAGCGATACTTTAACTTTTTTATAAAGATCAGTGATCAAAAGAGTATCTGTAGAGAACTTTCCCTTGAGATTTACAGGAAAGTTCTCTTTGTTTATAGTAACGAACCTGTCCGGTGAGTCCTGAGCCAGAAAGTTCATATTTATTTCTACAGAAAAATCTGTTTCGAACACATATTCTGATGAAATAAAATAATCCGCCCATAGCCGGTTTTCAGATATGCAGAAAACCTTTCGTATTTTTACTTCTGGCCAATCACTGTTTACCCAGACATGTCCGGTTCTTTCAAGAGTAAAAGATTTTTCCCCGGCAGTAAGTACATAAGGCTGATTAGCAAAATCACCTTTTTCTCTGGTATCATTTGTCTGCCAGCTATGAGCATCTGTTTCTAAAGCAGGGAAATGATCAATAAAAAGTCCCTTGTTATACCAATCAAGCACTATCTTGTTGTTAAGATCTGGATTAATCTGTTTCATCTTCTTATGATAAGGTTCTTCCTGCCTTGTGAGGACATTACTGAGACAAAAACAGGAGGGTAGGTAAGACAGATCCACAATCTTTCCACCATCATTAGGGTCTACCATGACAGATATTTCGGAATGTTTTATGTAAAAGAGCTTTCCGCGGTATGAGGCGATCATTCTGGATGAATCGTTTAAAGCAGATTCTGCTTTTATAACGGCTGAGAAAAGCGCATCCCTGAGATTTGGCAGATAACAGCCTCCAAACATTCCGTGCCAGTATGCATCGTTTGCCTGAGCCGCCAGAAGGGATCGATATTCATCTGTGCCGTGAAGATAGTTACTGTCATATTCATGTGAAAGCATCAACATTTTTGAATAAAGGACATTAACCAAGGGATATTTTTTTATGAAATTACTCCATTCTATACTATTTGACTTCAAGGTTTTCATATCCGGAGCAGAATTTTCAAAACGGGTTCTTAAATCTGTATCCATAGACCAAATCATCATTTCGGGATATGAAGAAGGCTGAATTTCACCATCTGAACCCTCAAGCAACTCTACAAGTTCATTGGCAAGGACGGATTTTATATTTGGACTCTCTGATATCAAGTTAAAAAGATTCATAAGATATTTTTCAGAGTAGCAGTACGAATAGCTTGATCCCCACATGCCGAAACGTTCTCCGTCATCCATGAAAACTACAAATCTACCGGGGAAATTTTCTATAAGTTCTGTTACTTTCTTGGGGGATTCGTTCAGGACGGAGTAACGAAGGGGCTGACTTATAGGAATTATTTTTAAACAGCTATCCTGATGTAACTGGATGTTTGTTATTGAGGAAGAGTTGCATCCTGAGTACTCAAATTGGAAGTCGTCGAGAAAGATGTACTTTATACCGCATTTTACCAGGTCATCTGCGATTTCAGAGTTCCAGACTCTTTCGGCAATCCACGCTCCCTTGGGTGAAATTCCAAAGAGCTCTTTAATTCTATTGTTAAGCATAATAAGCTGGGAAACACGGTCACAATTTGGTATAAACGGCAAGATTGGTTCAAAAAATCCTCCCGAGATTATTTCAACCTGATTACGGTTTATAAGCGATGAAAGTTTTTCTATGAAAGAGCTATCCTTTTGCTCAATCCAGTCAAGCAGTTCGCCGGTAAAATGTATGACTGCTTTAAAATTTGGACAGCTGTACAATGTTTCTATAAAAGGTTTGTAACTCTTTTCATAAGCGTATTCAAGCACATGAGTGAAATTTCCGTGTGGCTGGTGGTTATGAGTTCCAAACAGCAAGTACTTCATCAGGGGAACACCTCAACTTTTTTAGGAATAGTTTATAATCAAATAGAAATATAAAATGTGAGGAGGTACAGTATGGCTGAAAAAAAACCCAAGAAAAAAAGAAGTTTTAAAACGGTTCTTATATTTTTCTTTGTCGGTATTATTATAGCAGTATTTTTATTAACTTTTGGCTATATAGGATTTGAATTTAACAGACTTTCATATATGAATATGAGTCTGGCTAACGATTGGAGAAGTTACCTTTCATATATAACAGGAAAGATACCTTTTCTGAATAATTTTATAAAATACAAATATCTTGAAATTGGAGATCCTCTTTACGTACAGAATGAGATTGTGAGTATGAGGCTGCAGGCGATAAAGGAACAGTCTGATGAAGTTTCAGTCAAAAACTCCGATCTTCAGAAGATGATGACTGATATTTCTGCGCAGGCCAGTTCGCTTGCCATACAGAAACAGGAATTGGAAAAAAAGAATACCGAATTAACTCAGAGAGAGAGTATACTGGCAGATTATGAAACAAGAGTTCAGAAGCTTGCCTCATGGTTTGGAGAAGCAACTCCCCAGCAGATAGCAGTGGCTCTTTCCAGAGATGAGGTAGGAATTGATCTGTTGGTGGATGCTTTGTACCGTTTAAGGTCAGATTCGGCATCTGATATTCTTACGGCTCTTTCTAATGTAAACCCGCAGAAGGCAGCACAGATCATAGCAAAGTTGGGTGAAAAACAAAGGTGAGGTGAGTGAGTTGAGCGAGGAAATTTTACTCGGAAACCTTCTGAACAGACTTAAGCTGAATGTTGAGATCAAAACTTCTGAAAAAGCTGATCTTCAGACAAGCAACAAAGAGTTTGAAAAAGTAATGCAGAAGTTCCAAGACTATTCATCATCGGCAAAAGAAAGAGAAGTTTCAGAGAACAAGGATGACAATAAAAATAAGCATGATGCTTTAGAAACAATAAAAAAGAACGAACTAACAAAAACCGAAGAAAAGTATGTAAGTCAAAAGGTGGTACCCGATACCAGTACGAAAGAATCGCAGGAAACGGCTGCAACTGAAGAAGATGGTATCCAGAAGATACTTAAAAAGCTTATTAACCAGATTCTGACTCTTAATAACAAAAAGAGCGACAGTGAGAAAGAAAAAGAAAAGGTAAACAAGGTATGCGTACTTATAACACAACTGATAAATAATGGCAATACAGAAAACAAAGCACAGCAAACTCAGGTTTTTAAGCAGCTTGTCCAGAAAGCTGCAGAGATAGGAATAAAGGTAAAGGATGTTAACAAAAGTTCTCTGGGTATGCTTTTGGTAACAGACAAGAACATGAATCAGTCGGTTGTGATTCCCAAAGTAAGTATGAAAAAAGCGGTTGCAGTCAGCAAAGAGAGTGAAATCAAAACCAAAGAAACACAGCAATCAAAAGCTTCTTTAAAAAATAAGATTGTATCTGCAGAGAAAAAATCCGAAGACATCTCTTTGGTTCAGACCAAAATTGCGAGTTCAGAAAAACCAAACAGAAGAGAAATCAGGGAATCCCCTATGGAAACAAAGAAAGTAACGGTCATTATTCCAAGAGAGATGGAAACAAGCAAACAGGAAAGTCCAAAGATATCTGTTAAAGCTGAAAATATAAATAAGATACTTTCTTTTGCCAGTCAGGCACTAAAAAATAATGAAACCAAAAAAACAGAAAGTATTTCTCAGGTACTATTTAATGCAAGTATTAATAAAAACTTTGAAAGAAAACAGATTTTTACTGAAAGCAAAAGCATTGGTGAAAAAAACTGGGTTCCTTTAAGGACGCAGGAGAGAACAAACGATTTTCTTAACATTAAATCAGAGATGCCTTTTATACCGCTTTCTGATATAAGAAAAGAAAGTTCGTATATCCCCCAGCAAAAAGAAAACATTAAAGACGGCGAGATGACAGTTGAGAAAGTAA
This sequence comes from Petrotoga sp. UBA5851, assembly GCA_002431635.1. Taxonomy (GTDB): domain Bacteria; phylum Thermotogota; class Thermotogae; order Petrotogales; family Petrotogaceae; genus UBA5851. Next base: position 89,109 of record DJGH01000072.1, on the reverse strand, counting down.
AAGAAAACGATAAAGAGTTACCGCAAAAAATACAGAGTATCAAAGAACAACCGAAAAATGAAAAGCCCACAGAAAAAAGAAGTGAGTTGACAGAAAGACAAACCACTAATGAAGATATCCAAAAAGAAATGACGGTTGAGACTACTTTTGAAGATATGTATGAGCGCATACAGACGCAGGCTACTCAGACAGAAAGCAAATCCGGGAATACAGTTATCTCAGACAGCACATCAACATCGAGGACACCAGCAGCTTCTGGTTCGGGAACTATTAGAAATACTCCTGTTCAGAATGTCCCTCTCGAAAGGCTTAATACAGATCTTCACCGAATAATTGAACAGAAGCTTACTCAAAGGGTTTTCACAGAAAGCATGGATCTTCAGATAAGTCCTCCCAATCTGGGAAAGGTAAACCTCGAACTCATAAAAACAGGCATGGCCATAAGCATTAATGTAATTACTGAAACGGAGAGCTCGAGGGAAAGCATTTCGAGGAATCTCCAAAACTTGGTTGGGACATTAAGGAACGAAGGATACAATCCCGTTCAGGTTAATATAAAATCAGAAAATAAAAACGATCTCATGCAGGATAATCAGCAAAAACAGCCTAATTATAAAGACCAGCAGGAACAGAAAAAAGATGATTCACAGGAGTTTGAAAAGATATTGAGAGGTGAGGAGAATGTTTAACGGAATAGAAAAAAATAATTTATATCTCAGCACAAGCGAAGCAGCAAGAAATAAAACCATAAAAAAAGAGTTGGATAAGGATGCTTTTTTACAGCTTCTTGTTACCCAGTTAAAGTATCAGGATCCTACTTCTCCCCTAGATAATAAAGAATTGATTGCACAGATGTCACAGCTCTCTACAACTGAACAGATAATGAATATGAGCAAATCATTCCAGGGCATGGTTGATTCACAGATTTCGCTCCAAAAGATGCAGGCATCGTCACTTATAGGAAAAAGCGCAGTGGTTGAAGCCAATACGGTTCAGCTTACACAGGGAGTATCAGAAAATTTTACCTACAATCTTGAAAAGGATTCGGTAATAAGCATAGAGATACAGAATGCTGACGGCAAAACAGTTTATTCCGAAAATTTGGGAGCAGTAAAAAAAGGCGTAAGCACATACCTTTGGAATGGAAGGGATAATTCAGGTACCAATATGCCCGATGGCGAGTATGAAGTAAAGCTCTACAGCTATGAAAACGGTAAAAAAACCGAAGTAGGCGGGCTTAGAGGCGGAAAAGTTGAAGCTGTGCAGTTTATTGATAAGGAATTTTATGTTCTCATAGACGGAAAAAGATATCCTGTGAAAAGTATAAAAGAAATTTCAAACATAGCATAACGGGAGGAATAGAACTATGATGAGAGCAATGTATTCCGGAATTACCGGTCTTAAAAATTTTCAGCTTCAGATGGATGTGGTCGGAAATAATATAGCAAACGTTAATACTACAGGCTTCAAGGCTTCAAGAGTAACTTTTGAAACAACCCTCCTGCAGACCCTTAAAGCAGGAAAATCACCGGAAAACCAGTATGGAGGAACTAACCCCATGCAGGTCGGGTTGGGATCAAAAATTTCATCGGTTGATAAGATATTCAGTCAGGGTTCTTTTCAGAACACAGGCAAAAAAACGGATCTTGCCATACAGGGGGACGGTTTTTTTGTTCTTTCCGACTCACAGGGAAATTACTTCAGCAGAGCAGGCAACTTTACTCTGGACTCTTCCGGGTTTCTTGTAAACCCTTCGTCCGGTCTGAAACTCCAGGGATGGAGTGCGAAGATAGGCACTAACGGTCAGAGATATGTTGATACCAATGAACCCATAGGGGATGTAAAAATAGCAGCAGGACTTGTTATGCCGGCAAAACAGACTTCCTTTGTCAATCTTGCTCATAATCTTAACGCAGATGTCGGAGTTCAGGAAACTACTATGATAGTAAAAAGCACACTTGGAAAAGAGCTTCCAATTAAGTTCAAGTTTGTCAGGGATATGCGTGCCGAGTACAAGGAGAGAAATGTTTATACGTGGGAAAGTGAGCTTGTGAATACGGGTTCTCCATCATATGAATTTGCCAAATCAAACTACGATAAAACCCTTAAAGGTTCCGTGGAACTTGATAATGCCGGTAATGTCGTTAAATGGAGCACATTTAAGAACGGAATGGAGACTATGGGTGTAGATACAGATTCCAAGCTTTCGATATATGACGTATCCGGAAACCTTAGGATCAACAGAAGCAACGAAGCTGTTGATGGTTCATCGGCAGGTATGGAGATAGATTTTTCCACCGTTACTTATGATGTAGCCTCTGCTGCTACACCAGCTGGTCTGGATGCTTCCAAACAAGCTGTGAAATTTGAATTTGACGGATCAGCAACCAATACCAAAGTTAAAGTTACGGTAGTAGAAGAAGGAAAAGAGTACTCCGATACTTACGAACTTGCCGACAACCAGGTTTCAACTATAAACGCATTCTTTAACGGGGGTACTGATGTAGGAGGCAAAACTCTTATAATAAACGGCAAACAGCTTAAAGCTGCCGCCCTTATAAGCGGAGCCGCAACAGACAGGGTAAACATAAACTCCATCACATGGCCTACCATGGTTGACGGGACTCTTGCCGGAACTTCTGGCGGAACGGCCAGAGATTTTTCACTCGCTGGCGGTATAAAACTCACAGATACTGTTAAAGGCCAGGATATTTACTATGATCCGAAAAATGTCAAAGTTACAGTTACCAATGCTGCCGGAGCTATACCCGGAAGTGTTACGGTTTCTCTCACCACAAAGGATGGTGTAAAGAACTTTACAATAAACGGAACGGTAGATGCAGGAGTTGGAAAGAACGTTTCTTACCAGCAGTTTAACGAAGCCTTCAGCGATGGCGTAAAGAACGGCAACCTTAGGATAACCGGTCTCAGCCTAAGCAATGGGCAGGATACTGATGAACTTACGGCAACGGCTGCTACAGGAGTTACGTTTGCATCGGTAAAAAACATTATACAGCCGCCTTCCGGAGGATCACCTAAGTTTGTAGATGTCAATAATCCTCAGAACTTTGTTGTGGCTGGATATAAGGCTCCTACAGTTGCAGCATCCACCCTCGTATATGATTCGCTTGGACAGGCTTATAACGTATATCTTAATTTTACAAAAATAAATGAAAATACATGGTTCTGGAAAGCTCAGATGGAGGACGGAACACCTCTTTACAAGCTTAATGAAGACGGTACAAGAGATATGACAAGCTTTGCCGACGGTGTAATAGCTTTTGACGGCAATGGCGGTATTATGAGCACTAATTGGAGGCTAAGGGAAGACGGAACAATAGATACCAATACCACAGATAACAATAACGGTTCACTAGGATTCTGGTTTGATCCAGCTAAACCAGGAGCGGCACCTAATCCTACCTATAATCCCAGTTCGATCTCAGCAGCCGGACCTGTGATGGCACAAGTAAAGTTTCAAGAGTTGACGCAGTTTGCTTCTCCGCATTCGATAGCGGTTACTGAACAAGATGGAAATTCTGAAGGTACTCTTGATTCTTTTGCTATAAATGAAGTCGGACAGATAATAGGAACTTTTACCAACGGGAAGTCGGATGCTTTAGGTCAGGTTGCCCTTGCTGTTTTCAATAACCCGGCTGGTCTGCTTGAACTTGGAAACTCTCTTTACGCGCAAAGCTCTAACAGCGGAATTCCTCAGATAGGAACCTGCGGGGTGGGAGGACGCGGAACATTGCTTCCAGGAACTCTGGAGATGTCCAATGTTGACCTTGCAGAAGAGTTTACCAACATGATCATAGCCCAGCGAGGATTCCAGGCCACATCAAGAATAATTACCACAGCTGATCAGATACTAAACGAACTGGTCAACATAAAGAGGTAGTATGAAGTTTTTGGAGGTGACATATGATTAGTGTGACAAGACTAAATAACGAAGGATTTGTGATAAACGGCGAACTTATAGAAAAACTTGAAGCCAAGCCTGATACAACGATAACTCTTTTGAACGGACACGTCTATATTGTCAAGGAAAAGGTTGAAGAAGTCATTAAAAAAGTGATAGAATATAAGAAGAGTATATTTATAGGCCCGCAAAAGGAGTGAAACAATAATGGATATTTCAAGTCTTTTAGGTTTGGCTCTTGGAATCATAGCTTTTGTTTTCGGAGTGTATTCATCTGCCGGCTACAGTTTCAGCGGACTGTCGGCAATGATCGATGTTCCGTCAATGATAGTTACTATAGTAGGATCAATAGGCTCTATGTTCATTTCAAATCCGAAAGAAAAGGCTTTCAAATTTGTATCTTATATAATGATGGCACTTAAAGAACAGAAGATAGATATGCTAGGTACACTCAGAACTCTTTACACCTTTGCTGAAAAAGCCAGAAGAGACGGCATGATTTCTCTTGAAGAGGATATAGGTAAGATTGATGATGAGTTTATGAGAGACGGTCTTCGAGCAGCTGTTGATGGTACCGATCCAGAAGAGATCCGTAAGATACTGGAGATAAAGATGGAGCTTTATGAGGATGACCAAGGTGGCAATATTGCTGTAATGGAGTCATGGGGGGCATATGGGCCTGCTTTTGGTATGATCGGTACTCTTATAGGACTTATACTCCTTTTGGGACAGCTTAACGATCCGACAGCGATAGGTCCGTATATGTCGGTTGCTCTTATCACAACCCTTTACGGAGCATTGATTGCAAATATTCTGGCGACACCTGTTGCTGATAAGCTCAAAAAGAGAACTGGCAAAATGATTAGCATGAAGAGAATGACCACAGAAGGAATACTTTCGATAGTTCAGGGCGAAAATCCCCGTCTTATGGAAGAGAAATTAAAGGCGTTTTTATCTGCGCAGGATAGGGCGACATATGAAAAAGGAAAAGGCGAAGCACAGGCCTGAGCTGGAGGTAAAAAATGGGGAAGGACAAATGCAACTGCCCGCCACCGGCTCCTGTGTGGCTAACAACTTTCAGTGATCTGAATAATCTTTTGACAACCATGTTTATAGCTCTTTTTTCTATGGCCACTATATCTCCCGGTAAGTTTCAGCAGGCTGCATCAAGTTTGGCGAGTGCGTTTAACGGTCAGCCAATGGGAGTGCTTGTCGGCGGTAAAACGATTAGCGAAGAGCCGCTTATCACTTCGAATCCGGGTGTAAAGGAAAACCTTCTTAAGATTCAGATGGATGAAAATTTTAAAGGTATGATAACCATAGAAGAGACCGACAGGGGTACCATAATACATATAAAGGATTATGCGTTTTTTGAGACAGGTAGCGCACAGCTTACAAAAAAAGCAAAAGAGTTGCTGTATCTTATAAGTACAATCATACTTGAACATACTTCGAACGATATAGAAGTATATGGATATACCGATGAAAGACCAGTTTTATCGACTAGCATATATCCTTCAAACTGGCATCTTTCGAATGCCCGCGCCGCCAGTGTAGCTTATTTTATAACAGGAGAGCTTAAGGACAGGCGTCTGGTTGAACTTGTGGGTCAGATCAAAAGCGGACAGTTTGATATTAACTACTTTTATGAACCGACAAGGTTTTTTCCTATAGGAAGGGGAGATGCTGACATTCTCAAAGAGATGGATGAGCTTAAAGTTGCCAACGATAACCTTCGTGATATTCTTAGTCTTGATTTTCAGAAAGGTTCCATGACAGCACAGGAGTTAAAGGATAAGCTTGCTTCCATCGATAAAGAGTATGAAAGTGCAAAAGAAAAATTAAGAGAAGATTATAGAAGAGTAGACTTACTTATACTTAGACAAAGAGTAAGATAGGAGGATTGATTATGGCTCAGGAAAATCCGGTACCGGAAGAGGGCAAGAAAAAAGGCGGAAATAATTTTTTGCTGATGATAATAATAGTGGTCGTAGTTACTCTGGTTGTTTCTGCGGGGACATCATTTCTTATAATAACACTTTTGGGGCAGAATGTACAAAAAGCTGCAGATGCTGCAGCTTCTACCGGAACTACAGGGACTACAGGTTTGGTAGTTCAGGCCGAGATGATCAGGGAAGGATCACGGTATCCCGTAATGCTCAAAGGTGGAAAAGATGTTGCAATAGTTGATGCGCTCTACTATAAAGTGGGAAGCGAAGAATGCCGTTCTTCAATAGGTACAAACAAACTGGAGATACTTGATGCCGTAAGGACGATCTTCCTTAATAAAACTTCTTCGGAGGTTACGAACCCGACAGGCCAGGAACTTATAAAAAAGCAGATAAAAGATGCCGTGAATGAGATAACCGGATATACAGGAGAAAGAGAAAAAATAGGGGTTCTGAGTGTTATTCTTATAATTCTTACAATCTCCCAGAATCAATAGAGAGGTGCCTATATGGTCGAAGGCGACAAGCTATCCCAGGATGAAATTGATAAGCTGTTAAAGAACATGACAGCACCTGAGGGTGAAAGTGAAGGTTCTGAAAAACCTTTTGAAGAAAAAAAAGTAAGAGAATATAATTTCAGACGCCCTGTTAAGTTTTCCAGAGAACAGCAGCGTACTCTGCAGCTTGTTCATGAAAATTTTGCCCGGGAGCTTTCAACATATCTCTCAGGAAGGTGCAGAACATTTGTAGATATAAATTATGCAAGCATCGATCAGATAACTTTTTCAGAGTTTCAGCAATCTTTAACTTCCCCTACATATATTGCAGTTTTTTCGACATCCTCTCTTGCCGGCAATGCGATACTTCAGGTTGGCCTGGATATAGGTTATGCTATGATAGACAGACTTCTTGGCGGACCGGGCAGCACTCTTGAAGAGATAAGAACTCCTACCGATGTTGAGACGGCTATACTAAGAAAAGAATCTTCCGTAATGCTCAGAGCTCTTTCAAAGGCATGGAGCACTATAGAACCTTTTGAAGTAAGTCTCGAAAAAATTGAAACCAATCCTCAATTTATACAGATAGCTCCTCCAAACGAAATGACCATACTTGTTACCTTATCAATAACAATCAGGGATGTTCAGGGTTTTATGAATATTTGTTTTCCTTCTTCTACACTTGAGCCTATAAGTGATAAGCTTTCAACCAGAATGTGGACACAGACAGCTAAAAAATCTCCTGAGGTACAGGAAAAGCTAAAGAATATGCTTATGCTTTCAAAGCTTGACCTTACTGCAGTCCTTGGAAAAACAGATATCTGTATCTCTGATATGCTCAAACTACAGATAGGTGATGTAGTGAGGCTTGATTCTTTCTACCAGGATCCTATAGATTTTGATGTTCAGGGAGTATCCATTTTTAAGTCAAAAGTAGGAACTAACAAAGGTTTTTATGCAGTACAGATAGAAAAAGAAAATAAACAGTTACTTGAAAAGACATTTCTTACAAAAGTATTGAATGAAAAATTCAAGACCGATAAACCCCGTGAAGGCGGTTCGGACAAAGGGGGTATGTGATTATGTTAGGAGATGAATTTTTAACCCAGGATGAACTGAACTCTTTGCTTAACGGGCTTAATTCTGATGAGGTGAAACAGCCTGACAACAATCCATTGCTGGATATGATGGGCGAGATTGGTAACATAGCTATGGGAGCCGGTTCAACAACTATGTCCACTCTTCTTAGAAAAAAAGTTAATATCACTTCTCCGGATGCAAGCATAATAAAATTTAAAGATATAAAGACAAAATTTTCAGGCCAGCAGCTGGTTATAACTATAAACTATAAAAAAGGTCTTGAAGGTTTGAATACTTTTGTTATGCCTGCAAGAATAGCTCAGATTATTGCTGACCTTATGATGGGCGGCAATGGGGATCTTCCTGCTGAGGTTCAGCTTGATGAGCTGGGAATGAGTGCAGCTGGCGAAGCCATGAATCAGATGATGGGTTCAGCAGCAACTGCAATGGCTGAATTTATAAAAACACCAGTCGATATCACTCCGCCGACTGTAAGCATACTTGACTTTGATAATGGAGATACAAAATTTCCTCCTATTGAATCAAATGATGAAGCTGAGATAATATGCATAAAGTTCAGCATGGAAATAAAAGAAATTGCAACGACTACCGTGTGGCAGTTTATACCAATGCATTTTGCCAAACACATAGAAAGTTTGATGAAAGGTCCGGAAACACCGGCAGTTCAGCCGCCACCGGCAAAAACACAGCAGATACCCGTTCAACAGCCCGTGCAGCAGATACCTGTTCAACAGCCGCAGCAACAGTATCAGCCACAACCGCAGTATTACAATGTTCCGGTTCAGCAGCCTATGTATCAGGTGCCGCAAGGTTTTTCAAATCCAAACATTATGCAAGGAAGTGAGGTAAAGGTGAATCCAGTAAATTTTGGTCCTTTAACGGGTCAACCCTCCCCTGCAACAGAGAGTATAGATTTATCAAAGCTTCAACTTTTGATGGATGTTCCACTTGAACTGACAGTTGAACTGGGAAGAGTGAAAATGTCATTGAGAGAGATACTTCAGCTTTATGAAGGATCAATGGTTCAGTTGGACAAACTTGCAGGAGAGCCTCTGGATGTCTATATCAATGGAAGGCTTATTGCAAGGGGTGAAGTTGTTGTAATAGAAGAATCATTTGGTATAAGGATAATTGAGATTGTTTCTCTTGAAGAGAGGATAAGAACTATAAAATGAAGCAAAAGGCATTCATATTTGTTTGTTTGGCGGTTCTTTGTAATATCTGCATGGGCTCTTATCAGAATGTTTTTATAGAATATCTTTCAAACTACTCCGGTAAATCCTGTATACATGCAGATATTTCTGTTATGTTTAACATAAAACAAGTTCCCAGGTCAATAACGGCCGATCTGTATATGGTAAATTCAAAGTATATTGTGTATGAGCTAAAAGAGCCAGAAATTTTTTCTGGCATTTTTTACGTATACGATATATACAACGGTGTTTTTTATACCAAAAACAACGAAGAAGTTGATGCTTATGAGGAAATAAGCATCATAACGGCCAGCATACCGAATATTCTAAACAGCATACTTATAGCCTTTCAGCCGGATAAATTCAATTTTTATGAGAAAATCGAAGATAATTTTCTTAACTTTTATTTTGAACCCAAATCTAAAAACTTTTTACAGCTGTTTGCACGTGTGGATTATGTAAAGTTTAAGGCTCAGTTTTTTTCTCCGTATAAAGGAGTGTATGTTTTTGACAGTTTCTATGTTCTGAATTCTGATGATACCAAGAACATAAAGATAAGCATAAACAAGATTGACTATCCTGATGAGACGCAGGCTTCAAAAATATTGGAAAGTTATTTTTCAAAATCTTTGAGCAGATCTGAAAGTAAGTAGGTTGAGTAAAGTTTTTTAAGCTTCTCTTTATTGGAATAATCCTGCAGATATTGAAACTGAACCTTCAACAGTTCCTTTCCAGAAGGGGTTCCATGTCCGGGAACCACATAAGCTATATCGTAAGTATCCAGTTTGCAAAGCAGATCCTTCCATATGTCAATATTTGCTCCCTGAGTTTCGGCGTGTACTTTAGAAAAGACAAGATCGCCGGAGATAAGTATATTATCAGGCTTTATGATATATATGGTACTGTCTTTAGAATGGCCGCCTACTGAGATGCCATTTAATATAGTGTTTCTAAAGGATTTAAGAATATTTCCGTTGAAAAGTTCCACTTTTTTTTTCGTAAGCAGCTGCTGAAGATTCATAAAGTCTGATCCTGAGTTATCAGAAAGGCTTTTCAGACTTTCTTTTTTAATTGAGTTAAGACAGTAAAAAGTTTCCATATTCATAAACAGTTCGAGGTTTTTTTTAGAAAAAATAACTCCGAAGGAATGATCCGGGTGGTAATGAGTAAGAAATACTTTTTTAACTTTTTTGTTGTACTTATCCTGTAGAATATCGATTGCCTCTTCAAATTTTTTGCTGTAAAGAGAAGAATCGAATATCACAATCTCATCGTCCAGTTCAAGACCGCAGATATTGCTTGCTCCATTTTCAAACCAAAAAATGTTTATCTTTCCGGATTTTTCGTACATTTCATCGACCTCTCTATTATTTGTATTCATGTTATTTTTCTACAAAATTATTTACATATCCTTAAATAGATGGTATAATTTTTTCAGTTAATAAAACAAACCAACCAACGGGGTGATTTAATGCTTTTAAAAGACTTTTTAAAGAAGTACTGGTGGAGGTACTCCATAGGTGTACTCTTCCTTGTCGCAGTGGATTTGATACAGATCATTATCCCCAAAAAAGTCGGTGAAATAGTGGATATCCTAAAAACACCTTCTCCCGATCTTCAACTGATCTTAACTATTGTGACTGGGGTTATTTTTTTAGCCTTAGGTCTTTCATTGGGAAGATTCCTGTGGAGAGTTACAATAATAGGAGTTGCGAGACTTTTTGAGTTTAAGACAATCAATAAGATGTTTTTTCATATAATGGATCTTGACCAGGATTTTTATGACAGATGGCGCACTGGAGACCTTATGACCAGGTTTACTTCAGATACTCAAACCGTAATGCGAATGCTGGGTTTTGGAGTAATAATGCTGGTAGATACACTGGTCGTTACCGTAATGACAGTTCTTGCAATGGGAGAGTTTGTGAGCTGGAAGCTGACATTGCTTTCAATCATACCTATACCTTTTATAGCGATAGTATCGGTTTTTTTCGGAAGAATTATTCATAAGCGTTTTACCAAGCTTCAGGAATGCACTTCAGAGCTCTCAAATATTACGGAGGAGAGTGTTTCTGGCATACAGGTAGTAAAGGTTTTTTCAAATCAGAGTACCATGAAGGATATTTTTAACGCCAGGTCAAAAAAATTCTACGATTCCCAGGTTTCACTTACCAGGGTGTGGGGGCTTATGTTCCCACTAATAAACTTTCTCGGAGCCTTTTCAAGTCTGCTTGTTTTTTTCTTTGGCGGCAAGATGGTGGTGAACGGTGAGATAACTCTCGGAAACTTTGTTATGACCAACTCATATGTTGGGATGCTTATATGGCCTATGATGGCTTTTGGATGGCTTATGAACATACTCCAGAGCGGAAGGGCTTCCCTCAAACGTATTAAAGAGGTTCTTAACCAGCAAAAAAGCATTGTCGAGAAAAATGACTCTATAAAAGATGGATTTTCAGGTTTATACAGCTTCAAAAATTTCTCATTCAGCTATCCCAATACCGAACGAATAGTGCTGAAAGATATAAACATAACGATAGAACCAGGTCAGATGATAGCTCTTGTCGGCAAGGTCGGTTCAGGTAAGTCAACTCTGGCCAAGCTGATGGCCAAGCTTTATCCTGTTGATAACGGTATGCTTTATCTGGACTCTCATGATATAAACGATGTTGACGGAAAGTATATAAGAGAAAATGTTTCATATGTTCCTCAGGAATCCTTTCTTTTCTCTATGACTATAAGAGAAAATATAGCTTTCAGTGACAAAAAAATTGAAAACAGGGTTGGAGAGTATGCCGCTATGGCTAGTGTAGACGAAGATATCAAGAGACTTGCACAGGGCTATGAAACCGTTGTCGGAGAAAGGGGAGTCACACTTTCCGGAGGACAGAAGCAACGTGTAACTATAGCCAGGGCACTTGCTAAAGACTCACGAGTAATAATTCTGGATGACTGTCTTTCTGCAGTAGATACCGAAACAGAAGAGGCCATAATAAAAAGTCTTCGCAAAGAAACCATGGGAAAGACAGTTGTTATTGTTTCACATAGACTAAAAGCGGTCAAGAATGCCGACCAGATATTTGTTTTTGATAATGGAAGCATAATTGAATCCGGTACCCATAATGAGCTTTTACGTAAGAAAGGTCTTTATAATTCCATGTACGAGAAGCAGCTTATAGAAGAAAAGCTCAAGGAGGTTTGAAAATGGCTTCTGCATACGAACAGATTTTTGAAGAAGAAAGAGAAAAAGATCTTGGAGATGTGCTTTTATTTAAATGGTTGTGGAAGTACATAAAAAAATATGCTGCTATACTTGCCATAGCGTTTATTTCGCTTGGTCTTACAACAGCTGTTGACCTTTCGGTTCCAAATATAATACGTTACGGAATAGATAACCTTTTGAATGTACAGTATAAATTTAATCTTGTGGGTGAAAATTTTGTATACTCAGAAAATGGTGAGTATACTGCTGTGATTGAAGATCATGTTTATTACATGGTTAAGGATGGTGAAAAAACAACTGTACCGGACTCATATTACAAGGATGCATCAAGCAAATCAATATCAAAAATCGACTCTTTCGCCGTTTTATTTCTTTGTCTGCTTATGGTTCAGCTTCTTTTTAATTACGGACAGGTTTTTTTCTCAAATCTTTTGGGGCAAAAGGTTATATACGATATAAGATCTGAGCTTTTTGGACATGTTGAAAAGATTAAATATGATTTTTTCACCAAGAATCCATCAGGAAAGATAACAACCAGAATTGTCAACGATACTCAGAATATCTCTGAATTTTTTACGGAAGTCCTGACAAGTCTAACCAAGGATATTGCGATACTTACAGGTGTTGTAATACTTATGTTCAGACTCAATATAAAGCTTTCCGGTTATGTTGTAATAACCTTTCCAATAGTCCTTATTGCGACCTACATATTCAGAAGGTTTGACCGTAAAGCTTACAATAAGCTCAGGACAAGGGTGGCTGCAATGAATGCCTACCTTGCTGAAAATATATCCGGAAGTACGGTTACTAAACTTTTTAACCAGGAAAAAAGAAAAAAAGATGAATTTAACGATATAAACTTTAAGCTTTACAGGTCAAAACTTGAACAGATGTTTGTTTTTGCTGTGTTCAGACCTATAATGACTCTTTTGTATTACATTACTCTTTGTATACTCTTATGGTTCGGTTCAAAAGGAGTAAGAGATGGCTTTGTGTCTTTCGGAGTACTTTATGCATTTACCGCATATATAGATATGTTTTTCAACCCTCTTTTCGATATTGCTGAAAAGTATGATATAATGCAGGGAGCATTTGCCTCTGCTGCCAAGATATATAAACTTTTAAAGCAAGAGGAGGAGGAACCTGGTAAATGCCTTTATAAGGATATTGAGAAGGGATCAGTAACTTTTAAGGATGTCTGGTTTTCTTATTCCAGTGATCATATTGAGGACAAAGATCATGAGTATGTTCTTAAGGGAGCTTCTTTTACAATAAAAGAAAGCGAAAGAGTAGCCATAGTCGGTGAGACTGGTTCTGGGAAGACTACTACCGTTAATCTTATTAACGGTCTATATAAGTTCCAAAAAGGAGATATACTGCTTGACGGAAAACCACTTTTTGATTATGATGTCTCCAATCTCAGAAGGCGCATAGCGGTAGTTCCGCAGGATGTTTTTCTCTTCTCCGGAAATATAACCAACAATATACGTCTTTTCAATGAAAACATAACCAAAGAACAGGTTGAACAGGCCGCAAAAAAAGTTTATGCTGATGAAGTAATAAAAAAGTTACCGCAGGCTTACGACAGCGAACTGCTTGAAAGAGGTAGCACTCTTTCCTCAGGTGAACGCCAGCTTATAGCCCTGGCAAGAGCGGTTCTTTTTGATGCCAAGATCATTATACTTGATGAAGCCACTGCCAATATTGATGTTGAAACAGAATATCTTATTCAGAAGGCCCTTAATGATCTATCTGCCGACAAAACCATAATTTCCATTGCACACAGGCTTTCCACGGTCAAGGGTTCAAAGAGGATAATAGTTGTTCATAAGGGAAGAGTTGCGGAGGAAGGCTCGCACGATGAACTTATGGCAAAAAAAGGTATATACTTTGATCTTTACAGACTTCAGTTTGAAAACTCATAACTTTGCTGATATAAAAAGGCAAATTATTTTAAGTAAAATATATAGTAAAAATAAATAGGAGGTAGCGAAATGGAATTTAGTCTGGATCAGATAATACAGATTATGTTAGCAAAACTTGAGAATGTCGAAATGTCTCTTGAAGATTTAAAGTTCAGAACCAACATTGCCCTTAGAGTTCTCAGAAAATCAGGGGCATTAACTGATGAAGAGCTCAAAGCATCCATAAAAGATGAGTTTACAGCAATGGTAGAGATTGAAGGTAAAAAAGTCGAAGTTCCCCAGGAAAAAGTTGATGAAGTTGCCAAAAGCATAATACAATGGGTTGATAACGATCTTGATGCGATGAAGAAAAAAGTCGAAGAGTATCAAAAACAGGTTGAAGATATGATGGCAAAGGAAAAAGGCTCTGCCGATATATCAGTTGCTCCACCAGATCTTCTTAACAGGCTTGATGCAGCTAAAAAGACCCAGAATAAACAAGGTAAAGGTGGAATAATTCTTTCTTAAATAATAAAAANNAAAACCGGCATATGCCGGTTTTTATTATTTAAGAAGAATCTTATGCTTTTCAAGCTGTTCAATAATATTCTGAAAGTCTGACTCTTTTTCGACAATAATATGATGAATATGTACTCCTTTATTGATTGAAGAAAGAGGCTTAGAGTTTTTTATGCGTGCACAAAAGGCTTGGACATCATCGACAGTGGATATACCTATGGCTCCTGTTATCTCACCATAAACCGGATGTTCAACTACGATATCAACAACCGTGGCATTGTTGTTTACCATTATGAGAAGTTCATCACGTATTTCACTCATGCTATGCCTTACAGCCACGGTTTTTATATGTTTCTTTTCACTGTTTATATAGTATCCTCTGGAATTTGATCTTATATCCTCCCCCTGGGCTTTTAAAATCATAACATCCCTCACTATGATCTGTCTTGTCACACCAAACTTCAGTGCAAGCTCACTGCCTGATACCGGATCTGTACTTGAGGATATCGACTCAAGTACTTTTTTCTGCCGCAGGGTTTTTTCCATCAGTTAACCTCCTTATTCATTGTTTCAGGAAGAAATAAAAAGTTTAGAATACCGGTAATGACAAAAAGGATTGCGATTCCGACAAGACCTACTGTTATTGAATGTTCAAGAAAAAAAGAAGTATAGTAAGGAGCAAGAAATCCAGCAAACCTTGTGATAGCGCTGGCGGAACCGTTTCCTATGCCGCGTATGTGAGTAGGGTAAAGCTCCGGAGTATAGGCATAAGTGATGCCCCATGCTCCAAGGCAAAAGACAGATACTATAAGGCTGAATATGAGTACCTGAATCTGTGTAGACACAAAAGCGAAAGCCAGTGAAGATACTCCTGTTCCGATCATGAAAAACAATAGGCTCTTTCTCCTGCCTACTTTTTCTATCAGGAGGGCAGCCAGAAGATAGCCCGGTAACTGAGCAACAAACATATAAAAAGTATACCAATCTGCAGATAAGACAGATATGTTTTTTGAAATGAGAATCGACTTTATCCATACGAATATACCGTAATACCCTATGCTCATTGTGAACCACAAAAGCCAGACATTCAAAGTTATCTTCATATGGTTGTCTCTGAAAAGGTCAGACACTCGGTATTTTTTTGAATTTACTGGGAGTATTATATCTGAACCATCAGTATTGTAAAGTTTTTGGATCTTATCATACCTTTTTTTTATTAAAAGATATTTTGGAGATTCATGCATAAACATTATGAATATAAGAGGAATTAATCCTGATATGAAAAAAAGATAATCTCCCCTCCAGGTAAGAGTATTTTTAAACAACAGATGAAAAACTCCCAGAATAATACTTCCGACTGCCCAACTGGCTTCAAGCAGAACAAGATACATACCCCTTATGGAAATATTAAGGAACTCTGCCAGATATGTATTCAATGCAGGAAGAAGTCCGCCCATTCCAAAACCGGCAATAATTCTAAAAGCAAGGAACATTTCA
>DJGH01000072.1:36063-73295 GCA_002431635.1 Petrotoga sp. UBA5851 | reverse complement strand
CAGGAGTGGACGCTATCCCTCCCGAAAAAGAAAATAAAGTAAATATAGAAGAAAAGATCACACAGGAATTCTTTCGGCCGAAAGTATCGGAAATAAGGCCCGAAGAGACTGCTCCAGCGATCATTCCAAAAAATGTCGAGCTTGCCATGACCGCTGAGAATACTTTTGAAAGCTTCCAATAAGCCACAATATCGTTTATGGTAAGGGAAGTTACCATAACTCCTGCTGCCACAAGTGCCCAGCCTATAGAGGAGATGATGAGAAGAAAGAGTCGTTTTTTCCTTGAAACATTCTGTTCAATAAAATTATCAAGAGTCATTTTTTCCTCCTATGTATATACAGTATATACAATATATTATATATCAGATTTGCCTAAAATACAAATTTTTTGATGATCCTGCCGAAAAAGTAATAAACTCTGATATAATTGCCATATAATAGACTTTTGACATATGAACTATTATTTAAAGATATTGGAGGGAAAAGTATGAAGATAAGAGGAAATATATATTATAAAGGGAAGTTTGAAAAAAGAACAGTTGAGATAGAAAAAGGACGAATTTCTTCTTTTTCTGAGAGCAAAGCAGAGTTGGATTTTGGAAACGATATTGTTGTTCCTGGCTTTATAGACTCTCATATTCACGGATGCAACGGAAGCGATGTGATGGATATGAGCAGCAAAAGCTTTGAAACCATACGTGAGTTCTGTTTTTCCCGTGGTGTAACAACTCCGGTTTATACAACTCTTTCTGCGAGTTATAATGACCTTAAAAAGGTTGTTGAAGAAAGTAAGAAATGTGATTTTGAAGTTCTTATCCATTTGGAAGGCCCATATATAAATCCTTTGAAAAAAGGTGCCCAGAATGAAAAATATATAAGGAAACCTGACATAGCTGAGATAAAAGAGCTCCAGCGTTTAGCCGAAGGAAGAATTAAACTTATCACATTTGCGCCTGAAACCGACATAAATTTTGAGTTTTCGGCTCAACTGAAAAAGCTAGGAATAGTTCCATCCATAGGCCATACCAACGCTGATGCACAGATGATACAAAGAGCACATGAAAGCGGGATCAAAAGGTTTACACATTACTGTAATGCCATGAATGGACTTCATCACCGCGAAATAGGGGCAGTAGGTGCTGCGATGCTTTTTGATGACACAATAATAGAGATAATTGCCGACGGATATCATCTTTCGCCAGACGCGGTAAAACTTTTTTATAAAGTCTTCTCCAATTCAAGAATAATAGGTATAACCGATTCTATGAGAGCTACCGGACTTAAAAACGGCACCTATGATTTAGGCGGTCTTCAGGTGAATGTTTCTGATGGCAAAGCCACATTGGAAAACGGAACTATAGCAGGTAGTACTCTTACCATGGATAGTTCGCTAAGGAATGTGCTTAAATTTACAGGAACTTCCGTAGAAAAAGCCATCAGACTGTATACCTCTAATCCGGCAAGGAATATAGGACTTAAAGACAGAGGCAGTATTGCCTGTGGAAAGCTTGCTGATCTGGTTGTTTTGGATAAAGAGTACCGTGTAAAAACAGTCATAAAAACCGGGAAAGTGGTTTATAGCAATTAAGGCAGTTTTGCTGACGGACATGACTGCTTAAGAAAACATGAAACACATTTTGGAGATAGCGGTCTGCATATGGTTTTTCCAAAGTAAACCATAGCTTCGTTTACCGGACCCCAAAATTCTTTTTTGAGAAGTTTTGTCAAAGCTTCTTCAGTTTTTTCCGGTGTTTTGGTACTTACCCATCCAAGTCTGTTTGATATCCTGTGTACGTGGGTATCCACGGCCAGGGCAGGGATATTGAATGAGTTATACAGTACTATGTTGGCGGTTTTTCTACCTACTCCCGGCAGTTCTAAAAGCTTTTCAAGGGAGTCTGGAACTTTTCCGTTATACTTTTCAATTAATATTTTACTTATCTGTATGATTCTTGCACTTTTCTGCCTATACATGCCGCTTACTTTAAGGACAGATTCAACTTCTGCGGTATCGGCGCGGGAGACTTCCGCAACGTTTTTGAACTTTAAAAAAAAGATGTTTGAAACTTTTTCTGTGACCTCATCCCGGTTACGTTGAGAGATAATGGTTTTTATAAGCACTACAAAAGGATCCTTCTCGTGGTTGAAGTCGTAACTGCTGTTTTGTATTATTATCTGTGCTTGTTCATTTATATTTTTCATTTTTTTCCTCCCAAAAGTATTCATTATAATTTTATACCCAAACATATAAAAAATAAAGATTTTTAAAATAGATGATGATTTTATACCGTTTATTTGATATAATTAATCTGGTGAAAGGTGTGACGGAGTATGGATAAAATTTTGAATGATCTGTCTGCTGTCCTGTCTCAAAAAAGGCTGACTTTCGGATTTGCAGAGTCATGCACCGGCGGTATGATATCTTCCCTGGTAACAGAGATACCTGGTATTTCTGAGTATTTTTATGGATCGGTAGTATCGTATTCAAACAGCATAAAAAACTGTTTGCTCAAAGTTGACAGCCATACGATAGATCTTTACGGAGCGGTTAGCCGGGAATGTGTTGAGCAGATGGCCGATGGTCTTATAGATTTGATGAATGTTGATTGTGCGGTTTCAGTAAGCGGAATTGCCGGGCCTGGAGGAGGATCAGCTGAAAAGCCTGTAGGAACGGTGTGGTTCTGTTTTATTGTTGATAATAGAAGAAAAACAGAAAAGAAATTTTTTTCAGGCAACAGACAAGAAATAAGGAAAAGCGCATCATATTACGCAATAACGGTTATGACAGATATGATGAAAGCTTTTAAGGAGGGATGAAGATGGGAGAAATGGATGTCTATCTAAGCGTGTTCCTGGACGAAGCGAGAGAAAATCTTCAGAATCTTAATGATGCACTTTTGGGTTTGGAAAGCGATATGAAAAACCTTGAAAAGGTAAATGAAATATTCAGAATAATGCATACACTAAAAGGGATGGCTGGCACGCTTGGTTTTGACGGACTTGCAAAACTTTGTCATACTATGGAGAACACTTTTGACAAGATAAGGAATCATCAGATGACCGTTAATGAAGATATAATTGATCTTCTTTTCAAAGGTCTTGATACTCTAGGGGAGTCTTTGGATGATATAGCTTCAGGAGGAAACGGAGATACACAGGCAGTTAAAACTCTTAAAGATGGGTTTGAATCTATTCTTAAAGGGCAAAAATCAGAACAGAAGGTAGAACCGTTTAAGCAAGCCCAAGTTAAAGAAGAACCTATTCAGGAAAAAACTGTAAGCTCAGTTGATTCAGCTTTTTTTATAGAAGACTCTACCAAGGTCATACTTAAAAACGTTTACGATAAAGCTAAAGAAAGAGGACTTAACTTCTATTTTATAAAAGTTACCCTTTCAGAAGGGGTTCAACTTAAGCTTGCAAGAGCTTTCATGATACAGCATAAGTTTGATGAGATGGGTTGTGAGGTTGTTTATTCAGATCCTTCCACAGAGGATATAGAAAGCGAAAAATTTGACAGGGAGCTTGTTTTCGGTATAGTTACTTCTGTTGACCCGAAATTCTTGGCTGAAAATCTTAAATCTATATCAGAAGTAGAGAAAATACAGATAGATGATTTCTTTACAAGTGTAAATAAAAAAGCTGTTGTTACAGACGATGCTGATGGAGCAGCTTCAGAAAAACATGTTGATTCTCAGAATGCTGAGCTATCTGAAGAAAGCGAACACAAGGACGATAACCCGGCACAGCCTACAAAGAAGAAATTAAAGCTTTCCCAGTCAATAAGGGTTGATATAAATAAGCTTGATGAACTTATGAATCTGATGGCTGAACTTGTAATAGCCAGAAGCAGAATAGCCGAAACACTTAAAAAATTCAGCATAAAAGAAGTTGATGAAAGTCTGTCGCAACTTTCAAGAATTACGCTGGATCTTCAGAATGTAGTTATGAAAGTCAGAATGGTGCCTGTTTCCTTTGTTTTTAACAGATTCCCAAGACTCACCAGAGATATTGCCAAGGAGCTTGGAAAAGAGATAAACTTTATTATGCAGGGTGAAGAGACAGAGCTTGATAGAACTGTTGTTGATGAGATAGGAGATCCTTTGATACACCTTCTCAGAAACTCTCTTGATCATGGTATAGAGTCACCCGAGGAAAGAATAGCAAAAGGGAAACCAAAAATAGGTACAATAAGGCTTTCAGCCAGACATGAAGGCAACGGTGTAATAATAGAGGTCGAAGATGACGGTAAGGGCATGGACAAAGAAAAAATACTTAAAAAAGCTTTGGAAAAAGGACTTGTAGACCAAACCACCGCGTCTTCAATGAAAGACGAAGAAATTCTTGCGCTCTCTTTCCTTCCGGGTCTTTCTACTAAGGATAAGGCTACAGAACTTTCAGGAAGAGGTGTGGGGATGGATGTTGTAAAATCTACAGTTGAATCTCTCAAAGGAACTGTTACTCTTGAAAGCGAAAAAGGCAGAGGAACAATTGTAAGAATAAGAATGCCTCTGACACTGGCTATAATTGAAGCACTTCTTGTAACAGTTAAAGATTATGTTTATGCCATACCTATAGCTAATATAGATACGACGCAGAAAATTGCCGACGGGGAAATCAAAGTTGTCCAGGACAGGGAAGTTTTCATGCTAAGAGGAGAAGTAATACCTGTTATAAGGCTTAGGGAGCTTTTTGGCTACAGCAGGACTGAAAATCTTAAGCAAGAGAACATAGTTATAATAAAAGTTGGAAATAAAAAGTATGGAGTCATTGTGGACAAACTATTAGGTCAGGACGATATAGTAATAAAATCTCTCGGAAGCATGCTCTCGGATGTAAAGGAATTTAGCGGCGGAGCAATACTGGGTGATGGAAGAATTGCCCTTATTCTTGATGTTTCTTCATTAATGTAATTAAGAGGTGGTTGAAATGAAAGATGTATTGTCTTTTCAGATCCATAACCAGGAGTTTGCTGTTGAAGTTGATCTCATCGAGATAGTAAGCGATATGGCCGATATTACTCCTATACCTAATTCACGCCAGAGCATTAAAGGTGTAATAAATCTCAGAGGTCGTATAGTTCCCATAGTTGACATAACAGATATCCTGAGACTCAATCTGCCTTCTGATCATGTGTACCGAAATATTTTGGTTCTCAAGGTGGATGAAGAGGAGATAGGTATTCTGGTTGACTTGGTGAATAATGTCCTTTCCATAGATGAGACAAAACTTGAGAATCTGCAGTCTAGGAATGAGTTTTATGCTGGTAAGGTCAACGGTGTAATTAAAAAGGACAACCGGTTGATTGTTTTTCTTGATATAAGGGCAGTTTTAGGTATGGAAGAATGATAAAAATTCGGGAGGTGTTTTATAAATGGGAAAAAGAATTCTTATAGTTGACGATGCCGCTTTCATGAGAATGATACTTAAAGATATAATCACAAAAGCGGGTTATGAACTTGCCGGAGAAGCCCAGAATGGTCAGGAGGCAATAGACAAGTATAAAGAGCTCAAGCCTGATTTTGTCACGATGGATATAACTATGCCTGTTATGGACGGTATTCAGGCGATAAAGCAGATAAAGACTATCGATCCCAATTCAAGAGTAATAGTCTGCAGCGCTATGGGTCAGCAGGCCATGGTTATTGAAGCTATCCAGTCGGGTGCAAGGGACTTTATAGTAAAGCCCTTTCAGCCTAACAGAGTTATTGAAGCCATCCAGAAGTTAGAGCAGGGATGATTCCTACGGACTCTACAACATATATTCCAACCTCCACTGTTGCTCCGACAGCCAGTGGGGGAAGTTTTATATTAGTATGGATATTGACACTTGTACTGTTTGTGGTTCTTTTATGGCTGCTCTATATGTTTCTTGCAAAATATACCAAAGGAACCAAGAATAATCCGCAGATAAGGGTAATGAAAAGGTTTTACATCGATAGGAACTTTTATGTTGGTTTATTAAAGCTTTTTGATGAGTACTATCTTATTCTTTTCAGTAGCAACTCTTCGGAACTTCTTAAAAAACTTACTTATGAAGAAGCTTTGGAAATAATCGGCGAAAAGCAGACTTTTTTTAAAACTTTTGCCGGTATATTAAAAAAGGGGTCGGAAGAAAATGAGACTAAGACTAAGTAGTAAGATCATACTTCTTACTTTGATGGTTCTGGCATTTAGTACCAGCATTTCATCCGCTCCGGCTGATCTTGGACTGACACTTCCGAACATAGATATAAAAGTAGGCAGTTCTGAGCAGAATCTTACACCGGCAATCACAATTTTTCTCATAATAACTGTTCTTTCACTTGCGCCGAGTTTTTTAATGCTTATGACCTCCTTTACAAGAATTGCGGTAGTGCTTAGTTTTGTAAAACAGGCAATAGGTGCCAGGCAGGCTCCTCCTAACCAGGTTGTTGTGGCCTTAGCACTTTTTCTGACTATACTGATTATGTTTCCAGTTTTTTCTAATGTGTACAATAAAGCCATAGTTCCGTATAATTCCGGAACTATAGGATACGAGAAGGCTGTGGAGAGAACTTGGAATGAGTTCAAGACCTTTATGCTCCGTGAGATAGTGAATCATAAAAATCAGGATAATATATATATGCTTGCACAAAGCACCAATATAGAAATAAAAGATATTAACGATACACCTTTTCAGGTTTTGATACCGGCATTTGCCCTCAGTGAGCTTGAGATATCCTTTAAAATGGGAATTCTCATATATCTGCCTTTTATAATTGTTGACATGGTGGTAGCAAGCATTCTTTTATCTATGGGAATGATGATGATTCCTCCTGTTATGATTTCTATGCCATTTAAAATTTTGCTGTTTGTATTGATTAACGGATGGGATCTTCTTATAGGGAGTCTTGTAAGAAGTTTTAGCGGAGGCTGATGATGAGCGAAGAGGTATTCATAGAAGTTTTCATAGAGGGAATAAGAATTTTTTTAGTAACAATAAGTCCTATTTTGCTTGTCAGTCTTGGGGTAGGTTTAATCATAAGTATATTCCAGACGGTGACCTCAATACAAGAGCAGACTCTCACCTTTGCTCCCAAAATAATAGTAACTTTTCTTGCTCTGGCTCTTATGTTCGGCTGGATAATACAGCAGATAGGTGATTATGCTTACCGTCTTTTCACGATATACATGGGAATGATATAAATGTATTTTTATGATTATCAGCTATGGATATATTTTTTTATTCTCATAAGAATAGTTGGTGTATCCTTTTTTATACCTTTTTTTTCAACAGGGCTTTTACCAACGCCGGTCAAAGTTTTCTTGGTTGTTTTCGTAAGTTATATCTGTCTGCCCATGTCAACGCAGACAATGCCATTAAATACAGATGCTCTTACAATAGTCTTTTATCTTTTGCTTAATTTTACAGTGGGAATAAGTATCGGGATAATAACTCAGATCATCTTTTCTGCCGTGCAGTTTGCCGGAGATTTTTTTGGCATACAGATGGGTTTTGCACTGGCCGAAGTCCTCAATCCGGTATATGAGGAGGAAGTTTCACTTTTTTCAGAACTGACCTTCCTTCTTACCACTATGATTTTTTTCATCTTTAAAGGTCATATCTGGCTTTATACATTAATAATTGAATCTTTTAAGAAACTTCCCGTTATCTTTTCACTTAACCAAGATGTTTTCATGGTTCTTTCACAGAAATTAGGGGATGTAATGATAATAGGTGTGGAGTTTGCTTTGCCTATAACGGCATTTATGCTTTTAACCAACATATCACTTGGTATAGCTTCAAGACTTATGCCGCAGCTGAATGTTTTCATGATTGGGCTTCCTCTTAACATAATTATTGGGTTTCTTATATTTACGGTGGTGATATACACTTGGGAAGAAAATTTTACGAGACTTTTCTTTCAGATTTATACCTGGCTTCAGAATACGATAACCATGTTTGCAAAATAGATCTTCAGTTTTTTGCCGATCCGTCCAAGACGGAAGAGCCTACGCAGCGTAAACTTGAAAAAGCAAGAGAAGAAGGAAATGTTCCTGTATCAAGAGAGTTTACCACAGGTATAAGTTTCCTTGCGCTTGCCGGTATTCTTTCATTTTTAGGTGGACCGATAGCCAAAGAACTTGAAAAACTTTTTTATGATTATTTTGACATGAATACTGATCTTTTAAATCCATCTTTTTTTATTTACTCTCTGAGCACCCATTCTAAGCTTTATGTATTTATTGCACTATTTTTTGCAATGGGAATGGCGGTAACTTTGGCGCTGGGATTTATTCAGACCAGATTTATGATTGCGCCTAAAGCTCTTAAGTTTGATCTTTCAAAAATAAATCCTATAAAAGGGTTCAAACGTATTTTTTCAATGCGATCGCTTTTTGAGCTGTTTAAAGCAATTTTGAAAATAATTATAATCGGATGGGTTGCTTATTCAATAATATCCGGTAAGATGAATGATATAACCAATCTGGCCGGATCTGAAATAGCCGCATCAGTTAAGTTCATTGTAAATATGATGCTTGAGCTTATGTATAAACTGGGACTTTCCCTTCTTATACTCTCTCTTGTCGATTACTGGTTTCAAAAATTTCAGTATAGGCAGGATCTCAAGATGACCAAGCAGGAAGTAAAGGAAGAAATGAAGGATATAGAAGGAAATCCCGAAATAAAAAGAAAACAGCGTGAGTTTATGACCAAAATAGTTTTTTCCAGGATGATGCAGCAAGTTCCTACGGCCGATGTCGTAGTTACCAATCCAACACATTATTCAGTTGCAATAAAATATGAAAGCAAAGGTATGAACGCTCCCAAGGTAGTTGCAAAGGGTGTTGATGAAATGGCGATGAGAATACGTAAGGTAGCTTCCGAAAACGGTGTTCCTATAGTACAGAAGCCTTCACTTGCAAGGGAGCTTTATGCGAAAGTCGAATTAGATGAAGAGGTTCCACAGGATCTATACAAAGCTGTAGCGGAAGTTCTTGCTTATATTTATAAACTTTCAAATAAGAATGTTTAGGAGGAATGGATGAATTTAATAAAAAACCTTGATGTGGTTTTTTCTGTTCTCATAGTAGTAATGGTTCTATTGATGGTTCTTCCTATACCTACATTTTTACTGGACTTTTTGCAGCTATTTAATATAGCCCTGTCTATAATAATCTTATTGTCGACTCTTTATGTCAGAAGGGCTCTTGACATATCGTCTTTTCCAAGCTTACTTCTTATAACGACACTTTTCCGTCTGGCCCTGAACGTTTCTTCAACACGATTAATACTTCTTCAGGGACCAAAATTCGACGGAAAGGTAATACGAGCATTCGGAGATTTTGTGGTTGGGGGTAATTACATAGTCGGTATAGTAATATTCCTTATCCTGGTAATAATACAGTTTATTGTTATTACAAAAGGATCTGAAAGAATATCCGAAGTAGCTGCAAGATTTACGCTTGATGCTATGCCCGGCAAGCAGATGAGTATCGATGCCGATCTATCTTCAGGGCTTATAACAGAGGATGAAGCCAAGACCAGAAGAGAAGATATAAGAAGGGAAGCTGACTTCTACGGGGCTATGGATGGAGCCAGTAAGTTTGTAAGAGGAGATTCCATTGCCGGTCTGATAATTACAATCGTAAATATACTGGGCGGTATCCTAATAGGTATACTGCAGCAGGGAATAAGTATACAGGAAGCGGCCGGACTTTATACCCTTCTGACAGTCGGAGATGGACTTGTTGCACAGATACCGTCACTTTTGATATCTACAGCATCAGGTATGGTTGTTTCAAGGGCGGCTTCCAAGGAAAGTTTTGGTTCCAACATAATAAAAGAACTTACTTCAGAAAAAAAGATTCTTTCAATAACGGGTTTTATGCTTGTAGCTATAGGCATTTTTACACCGCTTCCTACAGCGCCTTCTTTGGTCATAGGGGGAGTTATGCTTTTCGTGGCCTACTCTGCAACGGCAGGTCAGAAGAAAAAACTTGCCTACCAGGCAGCAGGGGCAGGTATGCAGTCCAAAAACATTCTTTCACAGCAAAATGAAGCGGGTGGTGGTCAAAGTGCACCGTCCAAGCCTGTAAAATCAGCACCGCCGCTGACTTCTGCCGATGAAGTTTCAGAAGTTATACAGAGCGATACAATCGAAGTTGATATAGGCTACGGTCTTATTCCGCTAGCTGATCCGACACAGGGTGGAGATTTACTTGACAGGGTTACAATGGTACGAAAGCAGATAGCTTATGAACTTGGTGTGGTTATTGCCCCGGTAAGGATAAGAGATAGTGTCCTGCTCAGTTCAAACGAGTACATAATAAAACTCAGAGGAGTAGAAATCGGAAGATATGAGCTTATTCCAAACAGATTATTGGCAATAAATTCGGGAATGGCTAACATGGCGCTTGCAGGGGTTCAGTCTAAGGAACCTGCTTTTGGGCTTGCGGCGTATTGGATAGATGAAGGTCTGAAAGATGATGCCATAAGCATGGGGTACACCGTTGTTGATGCACCCAGTGTTTTTGCTACCCACCTTTCAGAACTAATAAAGCGTTATGCACATGAAATAGTTGGTATGAAAGAGCTTGAGATGCTTATTGATGGTCTCAGAGTTAAAAACGCAACTCTTGCCGATACTCTCATACCTGCACTTCTTAAACTCCATGAGCTTAGAAAGGTCATACAGGATCTTCTTTATGAAAGAATATCCATAAGGAATATGCCCATGATATTTGAACAGCTCATAGAAACATCAGATAAAAACGGAAAAGATCAGGAAAAACTTGTAGAAGATGTAAGAGTTGCACTGGGCAGACAGATATGCGAATCACTTAAATCATCAGACGGGCAGTTTCATGTCATAGCACTTGATGCTTCCATAGAAAGAAAAATTCTAGACAGCTTTACCGACGGAGACAACGGGCGGTTGCTGATTCTTGAACCTGAATATGCCAATCTTCTCATAGAAAGGGTATCTAAGGGACTTGAAGAGATAATGATGAAAGGATATAATCCGGTTCTGATATGTTCCAAGTCTATACGGTACCAGCTTGCCAAGCTGGTGCTCAGGTTCATACAGAATATAAATATAGTTGCCTATGAAGAAGTACCTTCTGACGTCGCTCTCAGCGTTGAAGGAATAGTAAAATTCTAAAGGGGAGGTAACTTATGAAGGTAAAAAAGTATATAGTGAATGATCTTGCGGAGGCTATGACAAAAATCAAGGATGATTTCGGCGACGATGCGTATATATTGGAAACGAAAAAGATAAAAAAAGGTGGATTCATAGGATTTGGAGGTAAAAAGTTTCTCGAAGTTACGGTACTGAGTGAAAAAGAAGAAGAAAAAGCCAGAAACCAGGTGTCCAACGGAAATAAAGAAAAAGCAGATACCTTTGAAAGCGATCTTTACGATATGAAGAGTGTGATAAGTAATAACAAACGTCTTGAAAAAAGAATAAAACAGGAAAGCATGGCGGCTCAGCGTGATATTCCACAGGAATATGAGGTTCAGAATACGGAAAAAGAGTATAACAAGGATTTTATTGAACTTATAAAACAGCAGCGTGAGCTTTCTAAAAGCATGGACAATTCAGCTAAGGATTTTTATGAACAGCAGAATGTTACGGCTGAACGTCCGGTAAAGAATATAAAGTACGATACATACACAAGGAATCAGGTTATACCAGAAACATTTGCTGGTGCCGCAGCTGAAAAAGCTTCTCAAGTTAACAACGATTCTGTCAGTGAGATAAAAAAAATGTTGAGCGAGCTTAATAAAAAAGTATCCGGTGAATCTGAATATATAAATGATTTCAGACAGGCACTTTTGAAAAGCGATTTTTCAGATGAAATCATTGATGAATTCTTATCTCAGCAGACTGGAAACATAAAAGAAGACTGGAAGAGTAATGTTCAACTCAGAGAAGCATTTACAAAGTATTTGGCAGCAATAATAAAAAAAGATAAGCAGCAGTTTAAAGATAAGATAATCCTTGTCGGACCGACAGGTGTGGGGAAAACGACAACGCTGGCTAAGATATCGGCAATACTTAAAAAGCAGGGGAAAAAGATAGCTATCGTTACGGTTGATACGTACAGGATAGCAGCGGCAGATCAGCTCAAGATCTATGCGGATATAATGGGAGTGCCTGCTTTTATATGCTATACTCCTGGAGACCTTAGGAGCACGCTTCAGACTCTTTTGGGGTATGATGCCGTGCTTATAGACACTGCGGGGCGCAGTCATAAAAATGACCTTCATCTCGGAGAGCTGAAGGTATATATAGATACAGCGAATCCCGAGGAAAGGGTGCTTATTATGGCAGCAAATACACGTACGCAGGATTTGATAAATATTGTAGAAAATTTTGGAATTGCAAAACCAAGTTCGCTCATATTTACCAAAATTGATGAAACATCTTTTTATGGTCAGATTTTCTCGGTTGCGAAAAAAACAGATCTCGCAATTAGTTATATAACCACAGGACAGAAAGTACCTGATGATATTAATGTAATTGAACCAGAATACTTTGCCAGGAAGGCATCAGAGGAGGTATTCCGATGACTCCTAAGCTTGCGGATCAAGCTGAAAGATTGAGAAATGATTTCTCTGCCAAGGAGACTAAGATTATATGTATTTCAGGTGGAAAAGGCGGTGTTGGTAAGTCTCTCATTTCTGTAAACATTGCTGTTGAGATTGCCAAGAGAGGGAAAAGCGTTCTGATATTCGATTCTGATGCCGGTTTTGCAAATGCTTCTATACTATTGGGCAAAACTCTCAAAAACACGCTTTCTGATTACATAAACAACAATCTTCCGCTTGAAAAGTGTATTCAGAAGACAGAGTACGGAGTAAATGTAATAAGCACTGGTTTTGATTTTAAAGATTGGAAAATTTATCAGAGTAGCTTTTCACCCAAGATGGTTGAAGATCTTTTCCTGCTTTCCAAAGATAACGATTATGTAATTGTCGATATCGGGGCAGGCTATTCAGAAACCATAAAACCTTTTTATCTTGCAGCTAATGACATACTCATGGTGACTGTCCCGGAACCTACCGCTATAGTAAATGCTTATACTCTGATAAAAGCCCTTTCAATAATAGGAGTCACAGCCGATCTTGAAATAATACTGAATATGGTAAGGGACAGGTCGGAAGTAAACTCGGTTGAATCCGTACTGAGAAAAACGGTTAAATCTTTTTTGAACAGAGATATAAAAGAGTTTTATACTATATTCTATGACGAACAGATTCACGAAAGCGTCAAGCGTCAGACTCCTTTGGTCTATTATAAAGAGAATGCCAAGTTCTCAAAGTCTATACAGAGCATAGTCGAAGGTATAGATTCCAATCTTGCGCCCAAAAAATATGGCTTTAAAGAACGTCTGCTCTCGATTTTCGTAAGGTGAGAAATGGATAAAAGCTTTCTTTTTCTAGCGCTTAAAATGGCTCTTTACAGGGGAAACAGTATAAAAATTACTTTAAAAGGAGTTACTGAAACCGTAAAAATTATAGATTATCATGAGTCAAAAATTATTCTTACACTTCCCAGACAGGAAGTACAATTAGAAGATATTGTAAATATAGAGTTGTTTTACAACGGCAACTATAAAATACTCGGAAGATGTACGGCAGTCGATGAAAAGTATATTACACTGGAAGTCAAGAATGATGTTCAGTATACAACAAAAAGAAAAAATTTTCGTATTCCTGTATTTTTCCCTGTTATAATAGATGGACAGTTCAGAGGTACTCTTGTGGATTTCAACGTAGACAGGCTTGTGGCGGTTGTGGCCTATTCAAATCTTAAACTGAGAGGGGAAAGTATTAAGCTAAAATTTATGGGCAAAAATGATATAATGATATCAGGGAAAATAATAAGTAAAAGAGATGAGATTTTTAATCTTGAAAGATATATAATACAGTTTGAGGAGTCTGAAGAAAACTCCAAAGTGCAGTCTGTTTTTCAAACGATTGTAGATTATTTTAAGACTTAAGGGGGAGATGGTATGTCTGATTTTATAGAAAAAGTATATGCGAGTTCCAGTATTTCAGCTAATCTCCCAATGGAAATTGAAGTAGAAGAAAAGATGCACCGCGGCAGGTACAAAAGTGTAATTCATGATTATAATGCTCAGACAGGTGTGGCACACGTCGGAATTCCGATATATAAAAGTGCATATATAAAGCTCCCGCCTGAACTTCCGATAAAGATAAGAGTCTATTCAAAGATGGCTGTATATCTTTTTAACAGCTCGGTTATTTCTGTAGGGGAAGAGGGAAATATAAAGTATCTTTCCATTAATGTTCCCGAGATTGTTTTCAAGGTTCAGAGAAGGCAGTATGTAAGGGTGCCAATTGCAGTGGAAGGTTTTTTTTACTTAAAACAGGAATACGATACATTAGATGTTGTACCAAAATATAAGTTTATATCTAAAGATTTCAGTGCCGGAGGAATGTCTGTGGTAACGAAGAAGGACGTACCTGCCGGAACCGAGATTCTTATAAATTTTAAAGTATGGGATGAACTTTCGCTGGATAATTTTCTTTCCGAAACGGTGAGACTTATAGGGAAAACAGCCTTTGGAGAGAGCATTTACGGAGTAAGGTTCAAAAATCTGGATCCTGTCATGGAAAAAGATTTAGTTAAGTTTGTTTTCAGGTATGAAATAGAATCCACCAAGAAAAACAGAAGGTAATGGGAGGCTGAAGAAAGTGTCTTTATACGACGATATTGATAATACCAGACTAGATGCGTTAAAAGAACTGGGGAACATAGGAACCGGCAACGCCGCTACCTCAATATCCATAATGCTGGACAGAAAAGTGGAAATAAGTGTGCCTGATGTGAAAATTGTGCCCATAGAACACATTTGGCAGAGATTCAAAGACCCCGAAGAAATTGTAGCTGGAGCAAATATCGGCATTGGCGGCGAATTGAACGGATCAATACTTTTCCTTATGGGAACCGACTCTATAAAAAAGATGCTTGAACTCATGATGCTTCCTAAGCCGGATGACCTTACACAGCTTGATGAGATGACTAGATCTGCAATAGGTGAGCTAGGGAATATAATGTGCAGTTCTTATATAGTGTCCTTGTCAACATTTACCGGATTAAATATATTTTCAATGCCTCCGGGTGTAGTAGTTGATATGCTTACGGCCATTGTTTCGGAAGTATCCCTTATGAATACTGAAGGAGAAGATTTTATAATTTTTATTGAGACCAGTATGAACGTAGGGGAGGATATCGGAGACATTTCGGGTTATATAATCTACATTCCCGATAACGAAAGTCTTAAGAAGATTCTTAAAAAAATAGGGTTGGGGATAGATAATGAATAAAAAAATAATCGGAATAGGCGAATACGCATTGGATAATAATCCCATAGTCATTGTTACCCTGGGGTTAGGCTCCTGTGTAGGTGTGTGTGTTCGTGATAAAACCAAAAACATTGGGGCTATGGTTCATGTGATGTTGCCTGACAGTTCTGGGAATACAGGGCCAAAACCCGGTAAGTATGCTGATTCAGGTATAGACTTGATCTACAGCGAACTTTTGAAAATCGGCGCATCAGCGTCTAACCTTGAGGCTAAAATTGCAGGAGGAGCCGCAATGTTTGGCACTTCTAGCCAAACCATGGATATTGGGAAAAGAAATATAGAGGCTGTCAAGCTTAAGCTCAAGCAAAAGGGAGTAAGGATTATCGCTGAAGATGTAGGTGGCAACAGGGCCAGAAGTATAGAATTTAACATAGCTACAGGAGAACTTATGGTAAAAAAAGTGGGTGGTGGTGAAAAAGTAGAACTCTATAATATATAGTTTTATTTTAAAGGGTGGTATATATGAAATACTCATTGAACAAAGATCAGATAATAAAAAACTTTCTGCCTAAGATAAAGATCATAGCTCTGAATCTTCTCAGTACTCTTCCAAAAAGTGTGGAACTTGATGATCTGATACAGGAGGGACTTATAGGTCTTCTTCAGGCTTATGACAGGTATGATCCTTCAATGGGGGCTAATTTCTATACTTATGGCATGAATAGAATACGTGGTGCAATGCTTGATTATCTGAGGAGAATTGATTGGTTGCCAAAAGAACTGAGGCATCTTATAAAGGGATACGAGAATTTCATGGCAGACAACCCGGATAAGCATTTTACAGATGAAGAGATAATGGATAATCTTAAAATAAGTCATGATGATTTTGAAAAGCTCAAATTTTCGGTGAGAAAAAGCCAGATTCTTGAACTTGATGCCTACCTTACCGATAAAAGTTATGAAGAAGGAATGGAAAGAGCAATAGCTGATGATGCTGATGATCCGGAGGTAAATGCCTACAAAGAGATTCTTAATGAAAAACTGAAAGAGGCTGTTGAGGAACTCAGTGAAAAGGATCAGTTGATACTTTCGCTTTATTATGAGAAAGGACTTACTTTCAGAGAAATAGGTGAAGTGATAGGAGTAAGCGAATCTAGAATTTCTCAGATACACACGGCGATAATAGCACGGCTAAAAAGATCTTTGAAGGGAGATGAATAAATATGCCTCCTATCCACGATCTTCAGGTTGTTGTGGTCAAAGGTGTAGATGTATCAAACAGCATTCAGGCTGTAAACTCAGCTTCAAATTCCGGGCGTATGGTAGAACTTGTGAAACAGGTTCAAGAGTTTGAGAACAGGATGAAAAAAGTTAAAGATAACACTAAGGAAGAAAAAGTAAGCAAGGATGGTCATAATGGCAGTATGCCTGCCAACATTTCTGTTAGTGCAAAAAAAGAACCGGAAAAAACTATGACTGAGAAATCGGACTTTGATGATTACAGAGGCAAAATATTAGATATAAGATACTGAATGAGGAGGGTAAAGAATGCTTGGATATTTCAGTGTTTATAAGTCTGGGGATGAAAAATATTCGGGCGGGGTACTCATTATAAATGAAAAAGGAATGCCTGTCTCTTTTAAGTATACATCTCCCATAAAGCCCACCAAAATACAAAAAATCATATACGGTAATAATTTGAAAAGCTATATAGCCTCAGAAATAATAGGTAAGAAAATCAGCGAGATTGCAAAAGATGCTGAAGTACTACTTGTTCAGGAAAATGAAACGCTGGATTTTTTAAGCACAGATAAACCTGTAGCTCAACTTGTAAGCAGCAAAGCTTTATCGGAAAGCAGCAGCTTTAACGGCAAAGAAGGTATTATTACACTGGGGCAGAACTATTCGGCTAAAATATCCTTTTCCTATGAAGTAAGCCAGGAGTTGTTTAAAAAGATATCCGATCTTGCAGAAATATTTGATATACTGGAGCCTTTTGGAAGGTTAAATGAGGCACTTTCATTCGTATGCTCTTCAGAAGACAGTTAACGGTAAAAGAAATTGATCTGGAAGTATATTCCAGGCTTAACACACTAAAGTTTGATAATATAAGCTTTGCGGACATTAGAGATGTGAGTCCGTTTTTTGTTTTTATCGACAGGTCTGAAGAATTAAGTATCAATCTTATTGATGCTGGATTTGAAGATGACGAGAGTGCAACAGTCATTGCACAGACGGATATTTTTTCTTCAGATATTAATGAAGGCTGTACTTTTGATGATACCACGGTAAAAAACGCTGTTCTTGGTGTTCAAAGCCGGGTAAAGCATGAAGAAAGTCTAAGATGTCCTGATATACTTGTCCATGTTGGGCCGGAAGTCTCGATAAACTCATTTTCTGGCATACGTACAGTTATTAAAGAAAAGAAAGTAAAATGTTTTGTAGTAAAAAATCCTGTGAAGGAACTGAAAATTTCCATAGAGAAAAAACAGATACTGCAGATGATAGAAGTTATTGTTAAGGAACACAACGTGCTAATATCAGATCTTGCATTTTCAGGCTTTTATCCGCAGGTTCCGGTGGCTAGAGATGTAAGATATTCTTGGGCTGGAAAGAAACTTTACTGTGAGTCTGACAGCATGCCTAAGGTCTATATGAATGCAGCCGGTTTTTATAACTCCAGACGAAATGAAAGATATCTTAAATTTATAAGAGATCCGGTAACGGAGGAAAAAAGTGGTAAAAGAAATCAATCATGAGCTTGTCAATATAATTAAAGAAAAGAGCCTGGAAAATAAGGGCTCAACTATTTTTGTACTTCCTGAGTATTCGAACTTTGATATCAAAATAGAAAATGCAGAGATATTTCCAGATTTCGATATATTTCCATTTGAAGAAATGGATATATCTTCAAAAGTCAAGAGCCTGAGGCTCAGGACCCTTTTTTCCGCAGCAACCTCGTCCAAGGTTACTATTCTTACTTCTTTGCATGCACTAACAAGATTTTCCATTCCCAAAGAAAATTTTTATTTCAGAAAGTACAGAATAGGAGATTCTTTCGAAGAAAATCTTTACGATATAGGATACCAATCTTCGTTCAGAAGTACTGTAAGTGCTGTTCACAGTCATGGAGAGTATGCCAGAAGAGGATTTATAAGGGATATATTTATACCGATATACGACAATCCTTTAAGACTTGAACTTTTTGATAATCAGATTGAAAGAATCAGTTTTTTTGACCCGAATACCCAGAAATCTGTTTCTGAGATTGAAGAGTTTATAATGGTGGCAGGCAGCGAATCGTTTAAAAGTCCTGAAAATATAAGTTTTTTTGAAAAAAGAGTGGAAAGGGCACTTTCCATAAGCGGGGAAAAAGAGGCAATAACGGTTGATATGATAAATGCCTTGCCTGGTATCCTTTTTAAGGATAAAAAAACCATTCTTGACTATTTGGATAAGGAAAGGCTTCAGATATACATAGTAAACAAAGAAAAAGTGATGAGCAGCTTTGCGGAAAAAGAACGTGAAAATCTTGAAATGTGCAGTTTTTCTGCTGCAAGGGATATATATAGGCGTTATAGTGGAAGTGGGTTGGAGATTCTTTCTTTATTTAAGAGCATTGAAATAAATGTAGATGTTCCAACTAAGTATTATACAAAAGAGTTGGATGCCCAACAGGATATAACAACTATTCCGCTTATTGACTGGGAAGATATCTCATCAGGTGATCTTATTGTACATGAAGATTTTGGGATAGGTATATACAGAGGATTTGAAAAAAAGAAAACCGCACTGGGAGTACGTGAATACATAATTCTGGAGTATGAAAGTTCTACCAAAACTCTCATTCCGGCCGAACGTATAGACAAGCTTTCCAAGTATATAGGCGATGCTCAGAGCGTAAAAATATCAACTCCCGGGGGAGCAAGATGGAAGAATACCAAGAAAAAAGTTGAGGAAAACATAAGGGAAAGGATAAATGAACTGGTAAAAATATATGCGATCCGCCAGGAGCAGAAAGGCTTGATTATAAACGGAGATAGTGAAACCGAAAGAAAGTTCAGAGAGACCTTTCCGTATATTGAAACCACAGATCAGGAAAGGGCAATTGAACAGATTGAAAGTGATCTCATCTCAGAAAAAACAATGGACAGACTTTTAGTTGGAGATGCAGGGTTTGGAAAAACCGAAGTTGCCATGAGAGCGGCATTTAAAACGGTACTTTCTGATTATCAGGTGCTTATGTTGGCACCGACCACTATCTTAGCCAAACAGCATTTTGATAGTTTCTGTGAACGTATGAATGAGTTTGGGGTAAGGATAGAGCTTCTTGACAGGTATAAAACCCAGCGCGAAAAAGAAGAAATTTATAAGCAGGTAAGCAATGGAGCTGTTGATATAGTTATAGGCACACATGCACTATTTTCAAAAAAACTTATTTTCAAAAAACTCGGACTGGTCATAATAGATGAAGAGCAAAGGTTCGGGGTGCTTCAGAAAGAGAGGTTCAAAAGCATTTCCGAAGGAGTAAACTTCTTGCTCATGAGCGCAACGCCTATTCCGCGTACATTGTACATGTCTGTAAGCGGATTACGCGATATTTCGACCATAAGTACCCCTCCGATCGGCAGACTTCCGGTTCAAACTTTTGTCGGAAACTACTCCGAACGGATAGTAAGAACGGCTGTACTCAGAGAAAAACTTAGGGGCGGACAGATACTTTATGTGCATAATAGAGTTCAGGATATAGATAAAATATACAAGAAGCTTAAGGAAACGATACCTGAAGTAAGTATATCCTGCGCACACGGAAGAATGAAAAAGAGCGATTTTTCTAGAATACTTCAGGAGTTCTATTCCGGTAAGCTTGATATGCTTGTTGCGACAACCATAGTTGAAAACGGTATAGATATTCCTAATGCTAATACCCTCATTGTGGACGATTCTCAAAGATACGGAATATCGCAGCTTTATCAGATAAAGGGAAGGGTCGGAAGGTCAAACAAAAGAGCCTTTGCTTATTTTATGCATACCAGTTCTGTTCTTAATCATGATGCAAGGAAAAGGTTGGAAGCCATTAAGGAGTTCAATGAACCAGGAAGCGGCCTCAGACTTGCGTTAAGAGATCTGGAAATACGCGGATACGGAGATATTCTCGGGCTTGACCAAAAAGGGCATATCAACTCTGTTGGACTTCAACTTTACAAAAGTATTCTTGACAGAGTTTTAAGTCAGCTTTACAACGATAAGGATGTAGTGAGGGATAGCGATTTTATTACGGAGATAAAAGGTATAAAAGGCTCTATAATCATTCCTGAGGAGTATATTGAAAATCCCATAGAGAGAATGCGGATATACAGGCGGATATCCGTAGCAAGAAATATAAGTGAGGTTGATGAGCTCTACAGTGAGATAGCAGACAGATTCGGCCGTATGCCTTGTGAAACAGAAAGACTTATCGAGTATGCAAGGATAAAAGTAATGGCAGCATTGAAAAATATCAGAGAGATAGAAATAGGGGATGCTTATATAAAGATGAAGTATGTAGAAAGCTTTGAGCCTGATCCAATTAAGATCCGCAAGTTTTCGAAGAAAAGTTTTCAGGATAAAAAGAATGAAGAGTATATAGTATACGGTAACTTTGATGAAGTGAAGTTTCTTAAAGAAATTCTCGGAGAGTGATTTTATGATCTTTGATACAATAGCCGCAGTTTCATCTCCCCTGGGTCAGGGAGCAGTAGCTGTTGTGAGAGTAAGCGGAAGTGAAAGCCGGAATATAGCTGAAAAAATTTTTGTTAAAAAGAATCCCACCGTTAAGCATATGTACTATGGAATGCTTTATGAAGGGGCAGCTTTGATAGATGAAGTAACATGGGTTTTTCATCAGAATCCCTTCAGTTTTACCGGAGAAGATATGCTTGAAGTGTTTTGCCATGGAGGAAGGCTTATTACCCAAAAGGTTTTTGAAACAATTATTAAATCAGGTGCAAGACAGGCACTACCCGGAGAGTTTTCGTTTAGGGCTGTTCTTAACGGCAAGATGGATCTCATAAAAGCGGAGAGCATAAACGATATGATAACCGCCAAAACCGATAACGCTCTTAAAGTTGCGTCAGCAAATCTCAATAATGGGATTTCTATTCAGATTAAAGAGATAAAAGATATGCTAATGTACTTTGCCGCAGCCATAGAGGTAGAGCTTGATTATCCGGAAGATTTTGAACAGGATGACAGTAGTGAGAAAATATCCAATCTGAATCGAATTATTTCTAAAACAGAAAGCATTTTAAAAAGTGCTCAAAATGGTATAGCTGCTGTTCAAGGTATAAAAACCTGTATCGTAGGAAAACCGAACTCCGGGAAAAGTACGCTTTTAAACGCGCTTTTAAAAACCGAAAGGGCAATTGTGTCACCACTCGCAGGAACTACAAGGGATACTATTGAGGAGAATATAAGTCTTTTTGGTATAAACCTTAGACTTATCGATACCGCAGGAATAAGGCAGACAGATGACGAGATTGAAAGCCTTGGCATAGAACGTTCAAAAAAAGCGATAGAACAATCAGAGATGGTTATTTTTGTTATTGACGGTGAAACAGGTTTTGTACAGGAAGACAAAGATCTTTATGATTTTGTGGCTTCACAGGAAAAAGATAATGTAATTCTTGTAATTAATAAAAAAGACAGTGCTTCTTTCGTGAAATGGGAAGTTCCATCTTATATAACATGGAAAACAGTTGAGGTTTCTGCATTGAAAAACGATATTTCTGAA
The DNA here is from genome assembly GCA_002431635.1 of Petrotoga sp. UBA5851. Taxonomy (GTDB): domain Bacteria; phylum Thermotogota; class Thermotogae; order Petrotogales; family Petrotogaceae; genus UBA5851. The sequence goes on along the minus strand of DJGH01000072.1, from coordinate 51,222 downwards.
CTTGAAAAAATTATGTACGGTATGCTGTGTGATAAAGTAGAAATAAATGAGCCTGTTCTTACAAACCAGAGGCAGAAGCAGGCGCTTTTGAATGCCCACGAAGCAATGCTGGCTGCAAAAAGCTCATACATGCAGGGATACACATCCGATGTGATTATGATAGATATAAAAAAAGCCGTTCAGGCTGTTAATGAGCTTATGGGGGCAGACTATACACAGGATCTTCTTGAAAGTATATTCAGTAATTTTTGTGTAGGAAAATAAATGAAAGGAGTGGATGATTTGAAAAAACGAATTATTTCTATATTTTTTGGATTGATTCCGTTTATTCAGTTTTTCCTTGGAGGATGGATTTTTTTTGGAGTATCTCTGATTCTTATGATACTGTCGTACTTTATTATAAGAAAAAACTCTTCTCTGAACTTTGTAGTGTATGCACTTGTTCTTATTGCAAGCCAGACAGCTGTTTTTATGAACGGTGTATCAAACATTCCTTTGTTTGTCTATATGGCAATTGCATCGGCCTTATTTCTGGTAGCTGCTTCAGATGAAAAAGTTATTGATAATCTCAGAAAAGAGCTCAATCAAGCAGGTGTAAAGACAAAAGAAGGAGTGTTTGAACTTTGCTTTTTCGGTATGGGAGAGATAAATGATCTCGAATCTCTTTCAGGATTGAAGACAACAGTTGTTTTTATAGGCGATGGAAGAGCTGCGTTTACGGTTCCAATGCCTAAAAGCACTATAAGCAGGACTATAATGCTTGATGATATAATTGATTATGGAGTGTTCCGGCTTGCCAAAAAGCAAAGCCCGATATACTATACCAAGATAAGTGAAATGTTTCTACCTGCCAAAAGGCTGAGGACACTTCATAAGCCGGAAGTGGAAACATATGGACTGTATATAGATACTGCCGACGAAAGGTTGTCATTTTATGAAGAACCAAAAGTACTCCAAAAGCTTGAAACTGCAATTAAAAGGTTAAAAGAAAAAAAATAATGGGGGGATACATACGAAAAGCCTAAGATTAAGCATATTCGAACTAAAAAAATTTTTCAGGAACTCCGGAGTAATTTCGCTGATAATAATCCTTCCAGTTATAATAGCATATCTTGGCTCGGTATTTTATCCTGAAAACATACTTGCCAACTATAAGATAGCTATTTATAATGAAGATAAAACGTGGCTCGGACAGTTTGGTTTTATATTTCTGAAACAGTTTTTCAAGTGGGAAAATGCTATTGAAATCAAAAATNNAGGCATTGAGTACTACTATAAAAAGTGGAGACTACGATTCGATAATCATTATTCCCAAAGGTTTTATGAGTGATCTTAAGGAGTATAAGCCTACCAAGCTCAATCTTATTCCTAATCCTCAGAAAATTCAGGATAGTCTTGCGGTTTATACGGTTTTTAAAGCACTTTTCAGAGAGCTTGCAGGAATACCAGATCTTGAAAGCGGTTCCACTCTACAGTTCCTTATGTCGGGAGGAATTGGAGTTGATACCCAGCGTAAAGCGCCAGATATTGAGATACTTGTCCCTAACATGAAAACCGGGAGCATCAGATCTGAAATTAAAGCCGATATAGGATTTGAAGATATATTTGCTCCAAGTGTGGCTGTAATAATGATAATGATTTTCTGTATGATAGGAGTAGGAAATTCAATTGCCCATACCAAAGAAAGCGGCTTATTTGACATCTACAGATCCAATGGATTAAAAGTATATCAGTTCATTAACTTTAAATTTATTGCTTACTTTGTGGTTGGACTAGTGGCAAGTCTTTTTTCATGGTATATATACAGGCTTTTTGGTGTTCATTCCATGGCGGGAGAGTTTGAAATAATATTTCTTATTATTGTCACTTCATTCAGTTTTACGGCTTTCGGTATACTTTTCTCTTCGTTTACAAAAACATCAAAATCCTCCGGACTGCTCTTAACAGCTTTAACAGGCTGTATGATGCTTTTTGGAGATATACTTATTCCTATTCCACAGGGAAGCATTATAAAAAATATAGTAAATTTCATGCCTATAAAGTATTCTGTTGATGCTTGGAGAAAGGTCTCGGTTCTTGGGTACTCCTTGCCTGAAGTTTCATATGAGATCCTTATTCTGATTATCTTTGGAGTTGTTTCATATCTGCTAAGCAATATTATAATGACAAGAGTTGAGAAAAAATAATGGGTTATTATTCATTAAAAAAGCAGAGCAGCGTCAAATTGAATATAGAACGTTCAATTTTTATCGCGTCTGCAGTAAAAGTATCTTCATGTCAGCAGGCAAAAGACTTCATAAAAGAAATATCAAGGCATTATAATGATGCGACGCATAACTGCTGGGCATATAAGATAATTGAAAATAACAGTTTCCAGTCTGATTTTTCAGATGACAGGGAACCTTCCGGAACAGCTGGAAGGCCAATTTTAGGAGCAATTGAAAAAAACGGTATCATAAATGTAGCAGTTGTTGTGACAAGGTACTTTGGAGGAGTGAAGCTTGGTGTAAGAGGACTTATCCAGGCATATGCCCAATCGGCACAGTCGGCTATAGATCTGGCGGGAGTGGTACTTTTCAAAAAATTCTTTCTCTACTCGTTTAAAACAGATTATTCCAGCTTTGCACAGCTTGAAAAAATTCTCAAAAGGGAAAAAGACTGGGCATTTAAGCAAAAAAAATTTTTAGATAGCATACATGCAGATATTCTTATAAAAGAAGATTCGCTTGAAAAAATTTTATCTGTTCTTAACACTAAGGTATTCGATCTTGAATATCTAGGGGAAGAAGAAGCGGAGGAATAATTTATGGTGAGCCTATACAGAAAGTACAGATCCAAAACGTTTGATGAGCTTATCGGACAGGATCATGTCAGAAGATACTTTGCAAACGCTCTTGACAGAAAAGAAATTTCACATGCTTATATCTTTACCGGTCCTAGGGGAACCGGGAAAACCAGTACAGCAAGGCTTCTTGCAAAAGTCCTTAACTGCTGCGATCCTGATGGATATAATCCCTGTAACAACTGTGATAACTGTAGAGCAATCGATGAAGGTTCGTTTATGGATGTAATTGAACTGGATGCAGCTTCAAACAGGGGGATTGATGAGATAAGAGAAATTAGGGATTCTACAAATTACCGTCCTGTTCACGGAAAATATAAGGTATATATAATAGATGAATTTCATATGCTTACTAAAGAAGCCTTTAACGCACTGTTGAAAACCCTTGAAGAACCTCCGGAGCATGTAATTTTCATATTAGCCACAACCAATCTGGAAAAAGTTCCTCAGACAATAATCTCCAGGGCGCAGCTTATAAATTTCAAAAATATTCGTGAAAAAGATATTGTTATGCTTCTAAAAAGAGTAAGTGCTCAAGAAGGAGTTACAATTGATGAAAAATCCTTAAGTATTATCTCTAAAAGAGCAAAGGGAGGAGCACGAGATGCCCTTTCGCTTTTTGAACAGGTAATGAAATTTTGTTCAAAGGAAGTCACTTCATCTGAAACATTGAGTATTTTAGGACTTTTTGATGATAACATGGTTGAAGAGTTTATAAGCTTTTTGATCTCCGGTGATGTTGATAACCTTTTGAAACTCTCATCCGATCTTTTTGAAAGCGGTAAAGAACCGGAAGCACTTATAGAACAGAGTATCGAAAAGCTTTTTATAAAGATAAAAAACGATAAGAACTATGCTCTTGTAAAGCTTGTACGTGAGCTGAATGAAGTAAACAAAGATCTTAAGTATAGTGAGAATAAAAAGGCAGTCTTTGAAATATATGTTACATCACTTGCATATGGATATAAAAAATTAGATATCCACTATGAAAGCAATGTGATAAGCCAGGTAGTTAATTCTATTGAAGAAGGCTTTTTTACTGAGGATTCAGAACAAGTCTGTGAAGGAGATTACCATATCATGCTTCAAAAGCTTGCTAATGACAGCTCAAAAATGAATCTTGGACTTTTCTTTGCACTGAGAGACAAGTCTTACGATATTTCAGAAGGTAGGCTTACGATATTTTTCCCGGAGGAATCGTCAATAGAGTATCAGATCACAAAAAAGTATCTGAGTGAACTGAAGATAAATGTTTTGGGCACTTTTAAAGGTGTCAGCGAGGTAAAACCAGTTTTTGCAGGGGATGTAAAAAAAGACTTCCCATCTAATCAGGATATATCCTCAAAGCTATTTTCATAAAAATAACGGAGAGTAATCACTCTCCGTTATGAAATTTTTATTATTTTATCCATTTTTATAAGTTCTATTACTTCTCTGACCTTGGGGCTTTTAACGTTTTGAATCTCCACTTCACCGCCAGTTTTTTTATAACTTGTAAAAAAATAAAAAATCTTTCCTATTCCACTGCTGTCAACATAATTAAGGCCAATCATGTCGAAGATGACTTTTTTATAGTTTTTGGTCTTAATCTCATTCAGCTCTGCTTCCAATGCCTTGGAATTGGAAATATCAAGTGAACCTTCGAGATAAACCCTTACTGTATCGCCTTTTATATCTTTCCTCATCTTATCACCCCTCCCTGATTTATTAGGTCCGTCATGATCCTTTTAAGCTCTGGATTGCTTTTGCCTGAATACTCGGAAAGAATCTGGTTTATGAAAGAAAGATCCCCTTCAAAAATTCTGTAGTTACTATCTGCATCAGTTGATTTGATAAATATTTTTAATGCTGCGTCATCATTTTCAAGCATCTTTACTTCAAACTCCTTGTTCTGACCCAAAAAAGCCACTATGAACAAAAGTTTTTCTTCAAAAATATGTTTATAAGGAAGCTTTTCTTCGGGCTGTGAGCTAAAAAAATATCTGTAATTTTTTTTGTAGTAAAAGTAGTCAATAAGCCACATAAGCTTAAGTATTTTAATAAAATCATTCTCTGAAGAAAAACCTATTATATAATGGATTATATAAAAAATCTTCTGCATATCGTAACTTTTATGTATTTGCAGAATCTCAGATTTTTGTTTCTTGTTGTCCATATCAGACAAAAGATTTTTAACCGCTGCAGAGACTTTTTCGTAATCCTCCGGAGAAATATTTTCTTTATTCTGCTCGACAAAGTTCATGAAAGCTTTGGGTGATCTTGCCTGCTTTATGGTATCAGAGTTTATTTTGGAAGGAATCATACCAGTTTCATAACGCCGTATAGTAGCTTCACCTATTCCGAGTATTTTTGAAAAAAGTGATTGAGAAATATCATAAAGCTTACGTACTTCCTTGATTTCCAAAGGAGATACAAGATCATGTTTTTTTCTGTAGAGCTGCAATCCCTTTTCCATGTTTTCAGAATGAATACTTTCAACATAAAGATTGGATTTGCATACTGGACAGAAGGTACGTATACCATTAAAAAGAATAATCTCCCCTTTTATAGTCATCGGAATAGTTTCCTCTTTTTTTATTGCTTCAACATACTTGTTGCATCTGTCACAAAAAATATTGGAATCCATAACCAATCTTACCCCCATTTAAGAATGCTTCCATATTCGGAGAGGTTTGCAATGAACGTCCGAACTGCTGTCAAGGAAAAAATAACCATCTTAAAAATATTTTATCACATTTGAGGTTAAAATATACATTTATGCTATATTTCTGTCTTTTTTCCATAGTTTTAGATAATAAACCACCGGAAGAACCAAAAGATAAAATGCAAAAGGTATAAAACCGCTTGTGACTCCTAAAGTGGTTGCCGGGACCAGACCTGCTATATTCCACGGAATAAGCGGAGACAAAACAACAGCAGTATTTTCAATATCTACGGCAAGTTCGTAACTATCAAGATTCTTCTTTTTGTAAGTTTTTTTTACAATCTGTTCTGTCAAGATTATAGCCATAACCTGAGTGCATCCAAACACAGCAGAAACAATACTAACAATTACAGTTGAAAAAAGAGTTCCGCTCCTTGTTTTGACTCTTTCCATATATTTGTCGATAAAAGAAAAAGCATCAGTTCCTTCAAACAATCCTGTGAGCGTTGATGAAAAAAACACTATGAGAGCTACTTTAAGCATTGAAAGTATACCGCCGCCGGAAATAATATTATAAAGGGGATTATCCTTTGCAAGGAAGAAACCACCGATAGAAAACTCAAGCACCTTAAAAAAAGAGTATCCCTGAAAAAATATACTTATTAAAAATCCTGCGATTATACTTACAAGCATTGAAAGCTTTACATTTACTTTAAAAAAAGAAAGGACAATAATTATAAGTGCCGGTATCAATACCCACAGATCGGTTCTAAAAGTTTTTGCTATATGAAAAACAATGGTGCTGTCCGAGGTATTTAAAGGATTGAAAACCGAGAAGATCATATAAATGCCTAGAGTGATAAAAGTTGCAAGCCAAGCAGTCCTGAACATATTTTTAATATTCCTGAATAAATCTGTTCCCGTTAGAGTTGCAACGAGATTGGCGCTGGAAGACATCGGTGAGCATCTGTCGCCGTATAGAGCTCCAGAAATTATAGCTCCTGCAGCAAGTTCGGGACTTATTCCGCCGCTCCTAGCCATTATTATCAAGGCAATACCTATAGTACTGGCTGTTCCAAAGGATGTTCCTATAAGCATTGAAACGAAAGCACTCAGAACAAAGCATGAAAAAATAAATATGTAAGGATTTAAAAGCCGCATTCCGTAGAAAACTATTGCCGGAACAGTTCCGCTTGACATCCAGACAGCAGTTATTGCACCGATTAGTACAAAAATCTGGAGAACCACAAAGGCCTTCTTTCCTCCTTTAAAAGCCTGAGAAAGCAGGTACTTTAGCTTGAAACCGCGTCGAAGAAAAATACCGATAAAAATTAGGTCTATAAGAATGAGCGGATAGACAAGGTAAATGTTTTTTACCACGCTCAGTATAAGAAGAAAAACAGCAGCTGCTATTCCTATGAAAAGGTCCATCAAAGCCTCCGGCTAAATAATTGAGATCTCCTTTAAGATATCTTCAACGGTTATTGTACCCTTGAAATTTACCTTTGAACTGTTTCCTCCTCCACGCAGTCCATATTTTTTCTGTAAAGCGGAGAAAAACTCTTTACAATCAAAAAGGGATGTGGATATGCTGTAATCTTCGTTCTCTCCAATAACTAAAGTATACTTTCCTCCATCTATATATTTCCCGAGAAACCCGCTAACAACATCATTTTTAGAGTATAACAGCACACTGTACTTACCGCATTTTAACGGTTTTTCTGTCATGGCGGCAGCATAAAGAGCAGCATACTCTTCAGAAATTCTTTTTACAAGAGTTTTTTCATCTTTAAGTTCTTTTATCATATCTGACACTCTTTTTTCAATTGTGTCATGTGATGTGGTCAGAATCGAAGAAAGACTTTTCAAGATAAGATTTTTATCCCTGTAGTCCCTGAAGGCCCTTTTACCTGCTACATAGTAGATTCTTGTGAGATTTCCTTTTATCTTTTCCTTATCAATGATCTTTATAAGGCCTATCTTTGAAGTATCGAAGACATGGTAGCCTGCACAGGCACATATATCAAAATCCCCTATTCGGATAAGCCTTACACTGCCTTTTATCTTTTCACTCAGAGGCTTTCTTAGGCTAAAGTTTTTAGAACCTTCAATATCTGTTATGATTTCCTGTACTTGAACAGCATCGCTGACAATTTTGTTGGAAAGTTCTTCCATTTCATCTGTAAGTTCCTGTGTAATAACAGGAACATCAAGGTCTATTGTCGAATACTTTTCATCCATACGAAAGCCTACCGTCTGTATATTATGCACATTTTCAAAGGCAGCCGAAATAATATGCTGAGCTGTATGCTGCTGGGCTATGTCCTCTTTTCTTTGAGAAGATATTGAGTATTTATGTTCACCCGGCTCTACAAACCTTTCAGTCTGGACATAATTTTCATAACAGGCTAAAACAGATGTATTATCAATCATTCCCCTATCTCCAAGCTGTCCACCCTTGCCGTCAGGGTAGAAGGGAGAATTTTCAATATATGAAAGGAAAAGTCCATTTTTTTCTTCACTGTGAGTTATGATGATATTTTCCATGAAGCCTCCTATTAAAAAAGGCTTGAAAAGATTCAAGCCTTAAAATTATAAGTTTACATTATAAACATCCATATAAGCGATGTCAAAATTCCATAAACAGGAGAAAGCAAAAGCTCCTTGTCTTTTCGTTTTTCTATTATAAGTTTATAACCAACAGCAATTAAAGCACTTAAAAAAACCCATAAATACTGATGGGCAAGCATAAAAATAAAGATTACCAGCCGTTCTGTAGCTCCTGTTGTATCTTTCTTTTCACGATCAATAAGACCAAACATCCTGAATAGATAGCTTCCGAAACTTGTAGAAATCATCATACCACAAAGGTAAAGCTGAAACTCCCATGATATGTAGGACTCTTTCATAAATGATGTACTAGCAAAGGATATCAACAGGAACGCTATCAGAGAAGTAAACTCAAGCAACGGTGAAGATTTTTTCTTCATGCGAAGCAGATCCACTCCAATATGCATAACCACAGCCGCTACTATGAAAATTGCGCCTACTGAAAGCAAAGAATCAAAAGTAAGGGCCAAAAATAATAGAACAATCCATATCAGATGTTTGTAGTACCCTTTTTTGTTGGTAAAAGCTTCAGAATAAACATTTGAAAAAGCGTGTTCTCCTATAAAATGTCCAAGGAAAAGATTTAACGAAAACATACTATCACCTGCTATTGGAATGAAATTTCGCCGTTATTGGCTTCTGAAATATAAAGTGCTCTTTTTAACCTTTCAAGTATCTTAATAATATCTTCGTTTGGATTGCTTACTTCTGTTATTCCAAACGCTAAGTCTATATCCGGATAGTTACCTATTTTATTGGTTCTTCTTTTAACCCTTTCACATGCGATTTCAGCATTTCTAAGTTCTGTGAATGGGAGGATGACCCCGTACTCTCTTCGCGATATTTTCATAGCCTCATCAGATTTTCGTACCGAAAGTCTCATCATGGTCAGAAGTTCTTTTGATATTTCATCTATGGCAACAGTAGAAAAAGAGTTTTCCAGTTTGTAAAAGTTCATTACCGAGATGAGAGCGAGTGAAAAAGTTCCGCCAGCTCTTTTCAGTTTTTCACATTCCTGGATTATCCTCTGTTTGAATGCGCCACGGCTTCCCCGGGCCATAACAAAGTAAGTTGCATTCTGTATTTTGAGTTCTGCCAGCTCCTGTGGATAATCTTCAAGTATGAAATCAATCAACTCATTCTTGATTATATTTTTATAGTCTATATTAGATATGGACTTAGTTATAAGGATGTGTGGAAAAGAAAACCTCAAAGGTTCACGGACTATGGCAAAGTCAGAANNTAAAAATATCCTCAGTTTCAACTTCAATCTCATTTTTAATTAAAAGAGAGTCAATCTTTTCTTTAAGCTCGGAGTTTTCTAAATTAATATAAACAGAGTATATACTGCTCATCAAATCCCCTCCCGTAAGCAATGTAATCAAACCATTACTATTATATCATAGATGTTGTAAGGCGTATAAGATTTGCTAAGATTATTTTAGAGTTATTAAAGCCAGTAAGAAGACGATACTTCCTGCAGTCTGGAAAGATCACCTTTTCCTCTTCCAACTTTTGCACAGGGCTGTGAATCTACTTCCACGATATCCGCAGTAAAATCAACTTTTTCCCTTAATAGTTTTGCCCCAACACCGTAGACATCAACCGGAACATTAAGCGTTTCAAAGAGGTTTATCTTTTCTTCGTCAAATCCACCTGTTACAACTATCTTCAGATTATTGAGATTTCTTTTGTCAAACTCTTTTCGTGCAGTCCATACAAGTTCAGGATTTACGCCCAGCGATGACCTGTCCTTGGGTATTACCGATAGGTCTCTTAAGGTTCCGGAGGTATCAAACCGTACACCCCATATTTTATTTTTTCCTGGGCCGATTATTGAGTCGGCTTCTTCTCTTGTCCAATTAAATTTTTCTGATTTTATGTGTCTGTAAAAATCCTCCACTACTTTAAAAGTAGTGCCTATAACATCATTATCCCAGTCAACCAGTACCATTCTGTTCACAGATCCATCAATATACTTGTCAAAAGCAATAGCGGCTTCAGATGTACTGCCGTTATAGCAAGCTATAAGTGCGTGCGGAATCGTTCCAGCTGATTCTGCACCCCAGTAGTCCGCATTTGCGTCAGTAGAAACGCCGAATGCTCCTGCTTTAAGAGCAGCATATCCATCTGTGGCCTGAACCCAGTAGTGATCGAATCTGGCACTGAAAAAAAGTATAGGTTTTCCCCTGGAGGCTTTTACAACCTTTTTAACACTTGTAGCGGTGCTTGAAGCCCTTGCAAGAACTCCAAGAAGAACCGTTTCCAGATGACCAAAGTATGCCGGATTTCCCTGTATAGTGAGAACAGGCTCCATATCTCTGGCCTCTTCACCATCAAAAAGAGCATGAACATCAATCTCAGAAGATTTATTTACCCAAAGTTCATTTAGAAGCATTCTATAATCCCATTTTTGTGATGTTATAGCCAGTAGTTCCGCCTTATCCATCCTGTGAGCAGCTTCCTGAAGTTTTTTTTCAAGCATCTGTATCTTTTCAAAAAGCTCCATGGCTTTAGGTTCATCCTTATAGTATCCGGTACAGAACTTAAGAATGGAAAGAGCTTCATCTATACCGACGATGACAGAATCCTTGCGCGGGAAAAACTGATATAACGCATTCCTTTTCAGTCCGTCTTTCTTAAGTACCTCTACAAAACGTGTGAAGTACTTATCAGCATAATATCCCGTTCTGATTTTGTCTATCGGGACTTTGAATATGCTTGGATTAAGCCTTTTACTCATAATGCACCTCTTCTATATGATAATAGTAATAGAAATACATAATCCATGTACTTATGCAAACTCTTTAAAATCAACCGGTATTACCCGCGTAATTCCTTTTTTCATGGTAATACCATGAAATAACTCTGCGCTTTCCATAAGAATTTTATTGTGGGTTATTACAAGAAACTGTGATTTGGCAGCATTTTCACGAATAAGCTCAGAGAGCTTTGCTGCATTTATATCATCGAGCGGCGCATCCACTTCATCAAGAATATAAAAAGGACTGGGATTGAGATTCATGAGAGAAAATAAAAATGCAATTGCAATAAGCGCTTTTTCTCCACCCGAAAAAAGTGAAAGTTTTTGAAATGTTCTTCCTGACTTTCTTACAGAAATTTCAATATTCTTTTCAAAAGATTTACCTTCTCCGATGAGTTTAAGCTCGCCGTAGCCGTTTATGAATAACTTTTGGATGAATGTTGAAAACTGACTGTTCAGACTAAGAAAAAAAGAATCAAACTTATCCTGTGCAAGAGCATCAATCTGTTGAATACTTTCTTTAAGCATGCTTATTGAGGTTACAATATCTTTCTTCTCCACTGATTTTTCATCATAGTCCCTGCTTGCCTCGTCAAACTCCTGTAATACGCTGGTATCAACGCTGCCTAGGTTTTTGACTGCTTTTTCCAGATCGTTGATCTTGTTTTCCAGAGCCTGAATATCACTGTCGGATTTTTTGGAGAGAATAAGCTCCTCATCCTTTATATCAAAAGAATAAGCCTTTTGAGAAAGTATGTCAAGCTGCATTTCAAGAGATTTTATATCAAACTCTTTTTTTTGCTTTTCCTCTCTTAGAAGTGAGAGTTCTTCCTTTTTTTGATTTCTTTCTTTTTCAATGCAGTCCAGTTCCATAGCCTTGCCGCTTTTTCCGAGTCTGCTCTGCTTTGATATTTCAAGCAGTTTTGAAATTTCATTATTGAGAGTATCGTAGTTCTGTAAAATATCCTTGTACTGATCCTCTGTTTTTTGTTTTTCTTTTGAAAGAGTGCTTATGCTTTGCTGAAGATCAAATTTTTTGTCCTGTGCGTCTTCCTTTTCTTTATAGGCTGAAGCACCGGCATTTCTCAAATCGGAATACCGTTTGTCTAGCGATGATTTTTCCAGTTTTTTCTGATAAATAAACGAACTGATGCTTCTAAGCTCTTCTTTTTTTTGTCCGCACCCTAAGCTTTCTGATTCAAGTATACTTATAGTTTTTGAAAGCTCTTGTTTCATATCGGAAAGTTTGATGCTTAATAAATTGATCTGTTCGTTGAGATCTGCGGATTCTTTTCTTATTGAATCAATGCTTTGCATGGTTATTTTTAGTTGTTCTTTTTTTTGATCATAATCATTGAGGGTCTTTTTATAGTTGGAATTGTTTATTTCCTTTTCCATAATTATTTTGGTTAATTTTTCCCGAAGCTGTTTTTTTTCGTTTTCTGCCTTGGAAAAAGCTTCTGTAGTACTTTTCTGAAGCTGAACATAATGTTCGATGTTCAGGGATAACTCCTGTTCTTTAAGCAACAACTGTTCAAGCTCCCTTTTCCTTTTGAGAATTGTTGAGGAGTAATCGTTTTTGATTTTTCCCGCCGTTATGCTTCCGTATCCTGAAATAACTTCTCCGCCCAAAGTCACAATAGAGCTTGAAAAATCTGTTTTTGATATTTTTATAGCTGTTTTTATATCATCAACCACCAAAGTATTGAGAAAAAGATACTCCATTATCTTTTTGTACTTCTGATCATAGCGGCACAAGTCTATCATATATCCCAAAACTCCAGGTTCGTTGGTAACCGAACGTTTATATGATACTTTGGCATTGATAAGGTCAAGAGGCAGGAATGTGATCTTTCCCTCACCTATCTTTTTTATATAATCGACATACTCCTGAGATTTTGAAGAGCTCTTGATGATGACATTTTGAAGCTTTCCTCCCACAGATGAGGAAACGGCCTGCTCAAAAGCCTGATCTATTTCAAAGAGATTGGCTGCGACATCAACAACATTTTCGTCATTTCTGAAGGCTTTTATAAAGCTTTTGACCGCAGGCATGTAACCATCGTAGTCAGAAATTTGATTTTTTATAAGCTCTATTTTATACTTTACATTTTCAGAGTCTTTCATGAGTTCGTAAAGAGTTCTGTTTACATTAGAAAGCTCGACGGAGATCTTGTCGGTCTCTGTTTCCTTCTCAGATATCGCGTTTCTTGCGGCGAGTTCCTCTTTATTATCCTTATGCACGGTATTTTCTATCTCATGTAGGTACTCTTCCATCTTTTCTATGAGTAGGACTGTGCTTTCCTTTTCACGTGAAAGTATGGACATGCGTTCATGAAGACTGCTTAGCCTTACAGATGAAGTGTTTATACTCTGTTCGTCAGCGTTTATAGTTGCTTTAAGCTCCTCATGTTTTGAAATAACTTCATTAAGGTGTCTTTCATCCTCTTGTAGTTTTTTTTCTGTTTCATCGGCATGGGTCTGCAGAGAAGCAAGCTCTGATATAAGTACTTCCAGTTCGTCTTGGACAACCTTTTCCTGACGGGAAAGTACCTCGGCCTTTTCAGAACTGTTTTTTATCTGTTCATCTAAAACTTCTATTTTCATGGTTAAGTTCATTATATCCGAATTGATCTCATATTTTTTTTGATTCAGGGTGTTTTTTTGTTCTTCCAGACTTGAAAGTCTTGTTCTGTAAGTTTCAATGAGTTCTCCGTGTTTTGAAAGCTCTTTATCGGTGCTTTCGATTTCCTCTTTAAGTGTGCGGTACTTTCTTTCTGTCTCAAAAAGCTGTGAAAGAAAGGAGTTAAGCTTTAGCTCAATGTCTTTTATTTCCTTAGCTGTTATTTCTTTTTGTTCAATAAGCTGAATTTTTTTAGAGCCGAGAAATTCTTTTGCGTATAGATTTAATTCTTGTTTGTATTTGAGATATTTTTGTGCCCTAGAGGCCCTGTTAGAAAGAGACTTTATCCTTTTGTCCATCTCAAAGAGGACATCATTAAGTCTTTCAAGGTTTTCAGATGTTTTTGACAAGAGAAGAAGGGAACTGTTTTTCTTTTCAATATACTCGCCTATTTCTGCAGCATCAAGCACTATCCTCATAATAGCTTCCGGAGAGGAGTTAACTATTTCACTTACCTGTCCCTGGCTTATTATAGAATAAAACTGCTTGCCTACGCCCCTGTTTTCAAAAACCCTGTATATATCTTTAAGCAAAGAAGGCTTGTTGTTTATGTAATAAACTGAAGAGCCGTTCCTTTCAAGGATTCTCCCGACCGAAATTTTTTTATCCTGTGTATCGGTCATACTCAGAAAAACACTGGCTTTTGAAGATGGTTTCTGCTCATCTGTACCGTTAAAGATAACATCTGTTTTTTCAGATATTCTTATCTGCCTTGAAGACTGTTCTCCCAGCAGCCAACGGATAGCATCTACTATATTGGACTTTCCGGATCCGTTGGGTCCGACTATGGCTATTATATTTTTACTTATATCAAGTGCAGTATTATTTGCAAAGCTTTTAAATCCGTTGATTTCAAGGGAAATAAGCTTCAAATTACTCTCCTGTACTTCCTTTCAGCTTTATACTTATTTCATTTATAACCTCATCTACCGGCCTGTTTTCAGAAAGCTGCTGATGCATTATGCCAATAAGTGTCATATCCAAAGCTGCATACCAAAAAGGAGAAAATTTTTCTTTCGATTGATTTCTTAATAGATAGCTTGGATGAAAAGTAGTAAATATTTTTACATTTCCGTACCAGTCAAAAAAAGACCCGCGTTCCTTGGTTATCTGTACATCTCTTCCCAAAAAGAACCTTGCTGATGTTGCCCCTAGGGTTACTATAATTTTTGGTTTTATAACCAGCAGCTGTGCTTCAAGAAATTGTGTACATGAACGAACCTCTTCTTCAGAAGGTACACGGTTTTGGGGAGGCCTGCATTTTACTATATTTCCTATAAAGAAGTCCTCGCGTTTTCTTTTGGCATACATCAGGATCATTTTTTCCAGCAGTTGACCGGCTCTTCCTACAAAAGGCCTTCCGCTTGCATCCTCTTCAGCTCCGGGTCCTTCTCCTATAAAGATTACCGGAGAATCAATATTGCCTTCCCCACACACAGTTTTATTGCGGGTAAGTGCAAGCGGACATTTTTGGCAGTTTTCAATTTTTTCCTTTATAAGGTTAAAGTCTCTTTCTTTTATGTTTTCCAAAGTTTTTCCTCCTAGAACATATTGAACTTTATCCCTTTGGTTCCGGCTTCTATATTTTTTTCGGGAATATCGTTTATAAAAAATTT